>NZ_CANBCC010000033.1 GCF_947366995.1 uncultured Aquabacterium sp.
TTATCCGGTGACTGGAGTTCAGACGTGTGCTCTTCCGATCTCATCAGCCCGGGCCAGCTGAGTGGCGAGGCCGCCCCTTCTTCGCTGGCGTCGACCGCGACACAGCCGCGCGAGACGAGCTATGTGGAGGGCGCAGATGCCGGCTGGCTCAGCCTGAAGGGCAGCACGCTCTACATCGGCGCCGAGATCCAGGCCGGCGCCGTGGTGGGGCCGCTGCAGCTGTGGGGCAACCCCAGCGGAACGACGGTCTCGGCCGCGGACACGACGGTGCGCCTCAACACCAAGGTGTCGACCGAGCTGGGGCGGCTTGCCACACTCATCGACAAGCCACACCTGTATGCCGCTGTGCGGCCGCTCGGGGGGCGCGTCGACATCGAGAACACCCAGGGCTCGGTGCGGTTGCAGGCGGACACCGCGGGCGCCATGCCGACGCTGCCCGATGAGGATGGGGGTGCTGCGTCGAACTGGTTGGCCGGCTTGGCGACCGAGACCCGCGTGTCGGCCACCATGCTGCAGAACAGCGGGGCCTCGGCCGTGGCCCTGAAGGCGACCCACACCAGCGACACGGTGCCGCACGACGTGAACGTGGATGCCGACGTGAGACTGGATCTGGGCGCGTCGGGTTCGTTCCTGGCGGCAAGCCAGGGCGGCGGCACGGTGACGATGGCGGGGCAGGTGCGCGCTGCAGGCGGCACCATTGCGCTGGAAGCCGGTCAGGCCCGCGCCAGTGGCACCGGCGAAGGCAACGCCATTGGCGCTGGCCCGGGGAATGTCATTGTCGCGTCGACGGCCGTGCTGGATGTGTCGGGCGGGGCGAGTGCCCGCGGCGCCGAGGCCGATGGCGGGCAGATTGCGATCAAGGCCGGCCACAGCGTGTCGGTGGCCGGGGGGGCCTTGCTCAACGTGTCGGCCGCGCTGCTGCGTGGCGCGCCGTCGGGCACGGTGAAAGGCGAGGCCGGCGGCATCAACCTCCAGGTCAACACCGCCGTGCCGGCAGGCGTGCCGGAAGACACCGTCTCAGGAAAGTTGATCCTGGCGGGCACCTTGCGTGGCTTCGATTTCAACCGAGGCGGCAAGCTGGCGATCGGTGGCCTGCGGAGCCTCTGGATCGGTGAGCCGACGGCCCAGGTTCCGCAGGCACTGCAAAGCGGACTGCAGATCGCACCGACCTTCTTCTCCGAAGGCGGATTCGGCACGTTCACGCTTCAGACCAAGGGCGACATCGTGGTGGCGGACCACACCCGCATCGTGCCCAGGCTCGTCAACCTGAGCGAGCCGGTGAACTCGTCGCAGATCAATGTGGGCCGCGCCGGCCCGACGGGCACGGCGATGGCCGCAGAGACCGAGCGCGTGGTGCTGGACGATGCGCTGCGGCAGCCGGTTTCGATCACGCTGGATGCATCGGCCTTGAAGGCCGATGTGGCGATGTCGATCCAGCCAACCGGGTTGAACCGGGGGGGCAGCGTCACGCTGGGCGTGGGCGCGGTGATGGACGCCGGGCTCGGCGGCAGCCTCACGCTGCGTGGCAGCTACCGCGTGGACGTTCACGGTGCGCTGCTGGCGCGGGGCGGCGACGTGACGGTGGGACTCGGCACCGACACGGTGTTGCACCGGGTGGGCTCGTCGCCCACCAACGCGCTCGAACTCGACCCGGTGGGCTACCTGCCCGACCAGGCCGTTCAGCTGCACGACACCAGCCTGATCGACGTATCGGGTGCGGCCAGGGTGCGTGCCACCACGGTGGCCGGCCAGACGCGACTTGTCGGCGACGTGCTGGGCGGCGGCACGGTCAGCCTCAACCCGGATGCCCAACGCGGCTGGGTGCTGATGGACGAAGGGGCGGTCATCAACCTGAGCGGTGCACAGGCCGCGCTGCATACGGGGGTGTCGCGTCAGGCCACGACCGTGAGCGCCGCAGCGGGCACGCTCAACGTCTCCTCTCTGTATGGCTTCTACCTGGGCGGCACCCTGATCGCCCACCGCCCGGACGCCAGCGTGTCCGGCGGGCAGTTCAACGCGCGCTCGGTGGCAGGCAGCATCCGTGATTTCCAACTGCAGCCCGACACCGTGCCGGGCACGGCCTTCCCGGTGACGGCGCTGTCTGAGGTGGGGCGCATCCGCGTGGTGGGCGAGGGGCAGGCGGTTTCAACGGACGCCGCCGCGCGAACCTTTGGTGAGAGCCAGGTCTCGGCCTCGGGGCTGCTGGACAGCGGCTTTGATCGCCTGTCCTTCACGGCCAGCGAGCGGGTGGTGCTGGGGCGCGATGCCAACCTGGTCGCCAGACCGGCCGACCGCGCGGGCCATGTGCCACTGCGCTCGGTGGTGCTGGACGCGCCGGTCATCGCCGCAGAGGCCAGTGCTTCAGGCACGCCGAACGCCGTGACGGTACAGGCCCACCATGTCAGCATCGGCTCGGCCCGATCGGCCGACCCGGCGTTGGGCATGCAGCCGCCGGGCGCAGCCACGACGGGCACGGCCGCGCTGACGGTGAACGCAGGGCTGATCGACTGGTATGGCACACACGCCTTCCAAGGGTTCGCCAACGTCGCGTTGCGGGCCACGTTGTCTGCCAAGCACGAGGTGGGCGCGCGCCGCAATGGCGAGATCCGCCTCAACGGCCTGGGCGCTGGTACGACGCGGCCGACCGCGGCCCTGTTGTTCGATGGCCACCTCGAACTGCAGGCGGGCAACCTGTACGCCAGCACGCTGACCGATGCCCGGATCGAGGGTACCGCGACGTCCACCCTGCAGACCCTGAATCCCGAGAAGGGCTCCAGCAGCGCGTCGCCACTGTCTGCCCTGGGGCGCCTCACGCTGGACGCCGGCACGGTGAGCCACGCCGGCACGATCGACCAGCCGTTCGGCGACATCCGGATCACCGGAACCCAGGTGGCGCTGCAGGACGGCAGCCGGCTTTCCGTCAGCGGCGAGGGGCTGGTGGTGCCGGTGGGCTTCATGCTGAACGGGCAGCGCTGGCTGTATGGCACGAGCGAGGCCGGCGTTGCCTCTTCTGCGGATGCCAAGGCCGTGCTGGATCTGGTGGACCTGCACAAGGACGTCACGGTCGAATCGCCGAACCTGACGGTGGCGTCCAGCTCACGTATCCAGGCCCAGGCCGGTGGTGACCTGCTGGCGTGGGAGTTCGTGGAAGGCGTGGGCGGCACGAAGGACACCTTCAACCGCGCCGGCGTCTATGCCATTGTTCCGAGCCACACATACGAGTTTGCCCCCTACGACACACAGACGGCGCTGACTGCAGCGGCCAACGGGCAACCCCTGTCTGTCGGTGCGCAGGTCCGGATCACGAGTGCCAACGGGGCCCTGCCACCGGGCACCTACACGCTGTTGCCCGCACGCTATGGGATCCTGCCAGGCGCGGTGCTGGTGTCGGCCCGGACGCTGGCGTCGGACCAGCCGCTGGCGACCGGGCTGACACGACCCGATGGCAGTGTGCTGGTCTCGGGCGTCGAGACTGCCGTGGGCACCGACATCAACGGCGGCAACCGCCGCAACCTCGCGCTGCTGCTGGAGCCGGCTGCGACGGCGGCCGCGCAGTCGCGGGTCGACCGGGTGTCGATCAACGATTTCCTGAGCACGCAGGAGGGCACGCGACCTGCAACGGGCGGGCGCGTTTCCCTGCTCTCGACCCAGGCGTTCGACTGGACCGCCAGCTACCAGCTCAAGGGCGGCGAGCTCGATCTCAGCATGGGCCGTTCCCTGGTGGTGGGCCTGGCCGGCACCACCCGGCTGGAGGAGGGCGAAGTGCTGGTGTCGGCAGAGGCCTTGTCTCGCACAGAAGCCGACAGCATTCTGCTGGGGGGCCAGCGCGAGGAGGTGAAGGGCGAAACCGTCGTCACCGCCAAGGCCGAGCACATCCGGTTCGATGGCGATGTGTCGACCGGTGAGCTGATCGCGGTGGCCCAGCGCGGCATCGATGTGGCTCAAGGGGTGAGCCTCACCGTCGACGAGGACAAGCACGCCGACACGGACGTGCAGCGCGTGGTCCGTGTCCAGGGTGATGGGGCTACGCTGGCCGTCAGTCACAACAAGGGCCTGGACGTGCAGCGCGACCTCGCTTCGGTGGCGCCGGGTACCCCGCTGGCAGGCCAGCTGAGCATCGCCTCGTCCCCGGCCGCACCGAGTGCGCTGAAGGCGGCGCATGTGGTGATGGACGCGGCGGGTGCACTGTCGGTGAACCCGGACACGGCCATCCAGGCCCGGGCCATGAGCGTGGCCGCCGGGCAGATCGCCATCGGAGACACCACCGCAGACTCGGCCCTGGTGCTGGCCGGTGGCCTGCTGGAGAGCGTCAACGCCGCCGAGCGCGTGCAGCTGCGCAGCTACGGGGCCATGCAGTTTGCGGCGAATGCAAGCCTGGGCAGCGTGAAGACAGCCCAGTTGACACTCGATGCCCCCGCCCTCGTCGGCCAGGGGGGTGACATCACCGTGCGCGCCGGCGAGGTGGTGCTCCGCAACACCACCGGGCGCGCCGCGCCGACCGACCTGACCGGCGCCGGACGACTTCGCATCGAGGCCAACCCGGCCTTGTCGGATGTCCGAACGGGCGGCCTCATTGTGGGCGTCGGGCCGGTGCGCTTGGCGGCCGAGTCGGTGACGCTGGCGAGCCAGGGCGATCTGGTGTTCGATGGCCGCGGCAAGCAGACCAACACCCTGTCCTCACAGGGCGACCTGACGCTGAGTGCAGCACGGGTGACGGCCCTGTCGGGTGGAGCGCATCAGGCCCGGGCCGATGGCGTTCTGCGCGTGGAGAAGGCAGCGGGCTCGCGCACACTGGGTGAGACCGCCGGGTTGGGCGCGACGCTCGCCCTGTCCGGCACGCGGGTTGAACAGCAAGGCCGTGTCGAGGTGGCTTCGGGCAAACTGGAGATCGAAGGCCGCGGTGCGACCGACAGCGCCCGGACGGTGGTGCTGGGCGAGGGCTCCGTCACCCGTGCCGCGGGGACCGTCGTCCAGGCAGGCCGCACGTGGGCGGCCAGTTCGGCAGGCGGCGAGGTGCGCATCCGCGCGGCTTCGGGCGACATCGAGGTCTTGGGCCAGATCGATGTGTCTGCTGGTGGGGTACCCGTGTACGACGGCACCGGCAAGGTGGTGGGCTGGAAGACAGCCTCTGCTTCCGACAGCGCCAAGGCCGCCGGCACGATCGAACTCAGCGCACCCACCGAAAGCGGTCGCGTGGTGTTCGGCGCAGAGGCCTCCCTGCTGGGCCGGGCCAGCACCGACACGCTCAGCGGCCAGCTGGTTGTCGACGCGGGCCGTGTTGCCGAGGCGGCCCAGGCCAGCGCCGCGGCTGGCGTGCGCGGCACGCTGGACCGCCTGGCCGAGCTGAGCAACGAAGGGGGGCTGCACGGCGCGGTCACGGTCCGCTTGCGCGGCACTGAGGATCAGAGCCTCCACACGGCCATGAAGGCCGTGCGCACGCGCATTTCGGTGGACCAGCGCAGCCTCACACTGGGCCGTGACGCGCTCATCGATGCACGCGCGCCGCAAGGTGGGATGGTGCAATTGGCGGCGCGCGGCTTGACGCTCGAGGACGGCGCGCGCATCGAGGCGGCCTCCAGCCGCGACGGCGCTCAGGGCGGCGACGTCCTGCTCTCGGCCACCACGGGCGTGCGCATCGTGACGACGGTCGACGCTGACACGGGCGAAACCACCGTGAGCACGGAGTCGGATCCCGGCGTGCTGGACCTGCGTGCCGGCGCCACCGTGGATGCAGGAACCGGCCGCATCGTGCTGCGCGCCGAGCGGGACGACAACGAGCTCGCCGCAGCAATGGCCCTCGCAGCGGATGCCGCGGCACAAGCCGCCGACGGACGGGATCCAGTGCTGGATGCCGCGGCGCTGGCGCGCGGGCTCCGCATGGCGCCAGTGCAGGCGACCCTGAACGCACGCGAGGTGCTGGTGGAATCGGCCCGCGTGTACGAGCGCAATGACGATGGTGAGGCCTACACCGGCATCCGCACGGCGGCCAGCAGTGGCACGCTGCTGGGGCAGCGCGATCTGGCCACCCATGCAGCTGAGTTCCTGGCGGCGCGCGATGTGCTGATGGGCTCGCTGGGCCTGCTCGGTCGGGCACAGCTCCGTGCAGGCGTCGAAGTGCGTACGACGGGCGACTTCACGGTGTCGAACGACTGGAACCTCTGGCGTGCCGACCGGGCGGACGACCCCACCCTCGCACCGCTCATGCTGACCCTGCGCGCCGGCGGACACCTGCGCGTCAATGGCACGCTCAGTGACGGTTTCACCACCGCCGCCGCCACGGGCAGCGTCGCACCGGGCGATGCGGCGTCTTTCCGCCTCACCGCAGGGGCTGACCTGAGCGCATCCGATCTGCTCGCCGTGCAGCAGACCGCTGCCGAAGCCGACCTCACGGTGGCCGCCGGCAAGGTGGTGCGCACGACGACGGGCTCGATCGAGATGGCAGCGGCACGCGACGTGGTGCTGGCACCGGGAAGCGGCACCAATCCCGTCCAGGGTCTGGTGTACGTTGCAGGTCGCCCGGTCGAGTTGCAGGCCGACCAGGTAGCGGCCGCACCCGACGTGAACGCCCTGAGCTACACCGAGCGCGGTGGGCGGCTGGAGGTGCACGCAGGGCGTGACGTTCGCTCGGCCGCGCCGGTGCAACTGCCGAGCAACTGGCTGCTGCACGCGGGCGTGATGGCCGACGACGGCAGCGTGGGTCTCGGCGCGTGGGCCAGCTACCTCGCCGGCTTCCGGCAGGGGCTGGGCTCTTTTGGCGGGGGCAACGTGCATGTCTCGGCCGGGCGCGACATCCTCGACCTCGGGGTCGTGGCACCCACCTCGGCCCGCCACGTCCAGACGTGGACGACCAACACCGACGGAGACGCGGTGCTCGGCACGCCGGCACTGGACGTGCGCAACGGCGGTGACGTGACCGTGCAGGCGGCGGGCGACATCCGGGGCGGTGTCTACCTGCTGGGCCGCGGTGAGGGCCGGCTGGAAGCGGGCGGCGCGCTCACGACGGGCAGCAATGTCAAGGCCGACGTGCCTGCCCAGGGCGCCATCCTCGCCCTGATGGATGGCCACTGGTCGCTGCAGGCTCGCACCGGTCTGGAGATCGCCGCGGTCTACAACCCCACGGCGCTGTCTTCGCCCTCGACCACGCGGGTGCCCGCAGAAAGCGCGGCGTCCTTCTTCACGTACGGCAGCGACAGCGGCGTGCGGCTGTCCAGCGCCGCGGGCGATGTGGTGTGGAATGCCGAAGGCGCCTTCTCGTCTTTCGAGACGCTGGTGGGCACGCCCACCCGGCCCACCACGGTACAGGGCTACTTCAACTACCTGCATGGCAGTGGTCAACTCATGCCGGCCGCAGACCGCGTGACGCGGGCGCTGGCGGTGAGCAACCGCCTGGCGCAAGTGGCGCCGCCCACCGTGCAGGTCAGCGCCCTGGATGGGGCGGTCAAACTGCTGACTTCGGAGCTGTACGCACTGTGGCTTTTCCCGTCGGCCACGGGCAACCTGAGCGTCTATGCCGGACATGACCTGTCGATTCAAGGCGGCAGTCGCGGCGTGGTGATGCTGGACGGCGATCCGGGACGCTGGCCCAGCGTGAGCCGCCCTGCGCTGGAAACCGGCTGGACGGACGGCGTCTACGCCACCTTGCGCCCGGCAGAGCTTGGCCTGGCCGGGGAGAACCGCAAGCTGTCGGTCGACACGCTCTACAGCAGCACCCTGCACCAGAACGATGCCTTGCCTGCCACGCTGTATGCGGGCGGCAGCATCACCACCGACACGAGACTGACCGTGCCCAAGGCGGCGGTGGTGGAAGCCGGTGGCGACATCATGGACCTGAGCTTTGCCGGGCAGCATTTCCACGAGACCGACGTCACGCTGATCAAGGCGGGCGGCCGCATCGTGGGACGCGACAACACGCTTAGCGACCGCGACAGCGGCATGATCCAGCTGGCCGGGCCGGGTGAACTGCAGGTGGAAGCGGGGACCGACCTCGACCTCCGCACGGCAGGCGGCATCCAGACCATCGGCAACCTGCCGGGCAGCTACTACGGCATCTCGGCCTTCAACGTCGGCAACGCTGCCTTGCCGGACACCGGGGCCAGCGTGCGCGTCAGCGCGGGTATGAACCGACGTGTCGACGTGGACACCCTGATGCAACGCTACCTCGCGCAGGATCCGCAGGCACAGGTGGCGCTCGTGAACCACGTGCGCGGCGTGCTGGCCCTGCCCGCGAGCCAGATGCCCGACCTGAGCGGCCTTGTGGGCGCCGAGTTGCAGACGGCGCTGGCATCGGCCTTCCCGGCCGCGCTGCAGTACTACAGGCAGTTCAGCCAGGCTCACCAACTGAGCTTCGCCGAGGCAGTGGTCGACCGCGCGTTTGTGGCCCGCTACGTGGCCCCGGGCCAGGCGTACGCCGTCGCATGGGCAGCCCGTGCCAGCGCGCTCGGTCTCGACCCGGCCCGCACCGAGGGAACGGCCTTCCAGCAGTTCAAGGACGAAGTCCTGATAGGTGAGGTGCGCCGGCTGGGCCAGCAGGCGGTCGAACTGGCCGACTCGACCGACCCGGCCGAGAACCAGCGCCGCCAGGCACAACGCAACGCGCTGTGGGCCCAGGTCGATGAAGTCACCAGCCTCGCCGGCCTGGGGGCAGGCTTCCATTTCGATGGCGACATCAACCTCGCTTCGAGCAAGATCCACACCCTGGCAAATGGCAACCTGTTGTCGGGAGGCGCCGACCTCTTCGCGCCTGGTGGGCAGATTCTGGTGGGCTACTCGTCCTCGACGCCGACCGACCGGGACAACGCGGCCACGCGCGGCCTGGTGGCCTACAACGGCGGCAGCATCCGCGCGTTGGCCGATGCCGACTTCCAGGTCAACACCCAGAAGGCCTTTGTGGTCGGTGAAGGTGACCTCGTCCTGTACAGCCGGCGCGGAGCCATCGACTCCGGCCGCGGCTCGAACACGGACGTGACGGTGCCTGCGCCCGTACCGGTGGTCGATCCCCTCACGGGGGCGGTGGTGTTCCGCTCACCCGCCGTCACCACCGGCAGCGGCATCGGCCTGCTGAAGAAGGCGGACGGCACGTCCCGCGGCACCGTGGACCTCTTCGCGCCCATCGGCGGTGTGCTGGCGCTCGACACCTTCATCCGCAACGAGTCGGGTGGCGACATCCGCGTGGCCGGGCCGGTCAAGGGCGGCGACAACCTCAAGGGCAACGTCAAGGGCGGTGCGCCCACCGTCTCCCGTCCGTCGGTGAAGGTCGGCACGAAGATGCCCGGAGAGGTCACCTCGGGCGCCACGCAGATGGCCGAAGCCAGCCAGGCCGCGCGTCGCAAGGAAGCCAACGGCATCCTCACGGTGGAGTTGCTGAGCCTGGGCGATGACAGCGTGACCCGAAGCGGCGCGCCCCAGGCGGGCCCGGCCTCGCCCTGCCCACCGAACGAGCGCGACTGCGCGCGCTGACAACACGCGGCGCTCCCTCCGATGGTCCGATCTGCACCACCTGTCCAGGGGGGCGCTGGTCCGATCGGACCATCGGCTTTACCAAGGGGGACACACCCCCTTCTGACAATCGCTCACCTGTCCTGAACACCTGTTGCCATGAATGCCGTCCGGAAAGCTGTCTGCCTGATTGCCATGTTGTCTGCCTTCGCCAGTGCGCCTGCGCGTGCCTGGTGGGATACCGACTACAAACAGCGCACCCGTGTGACGCTGAACACGTCCAGCGATGGCGTGACCACGCAGGAGGCGCTCGCGGGCCCCGTCATTCCGGTGCGCCTGCATTCGGGCAACTTTGACTTTGTCGGTGCACGTGAAGATGGCAGCGACCTGCGCGTCGTCGCCGCAGACGACAAGACCCCGCTGAAGTTCTGGGTCGAGCGCTTCGATGGCGCCAATGAACTGGCCGTGCTGTGGGTGCAGCTGCCGAACGTGGCACCGGGCACGGACAAGAACGCCGTGTACGTGTACGCCGGCCACGACAAGGCGGCTGCCGAGACGACCTCGCCGAAGCTCTTCGACGCCGCCATGCGGGCCGTAGTCCCCTTCGGCGGCAAGGCCGGCGAAGAGCTCCTCAATGGCCTGCAGGCTGCCGGGCCGGTGGCGCAGGAAGCGAACGGTCTGATCGGTGCAGCGGCCCAGCTTCAGGGGCAGGCGCTGACCTGGAAAGGCGACACGCTGAAGGGCGAGCCGCAAGGGCCTCACAGCGTGAGCCTGTGGCTGAAGCCCGCCACGCTGGATGGCACGGTGTTCGAGCAGGGGGCGCTCAAGCTGGTTGTGGCGGGCGGATCGCTCAAGGCCACGCTCGGTACGGCGCAGGCCGCGGGCGGCACGCTGCCCGTGTCTTCGTGGGCGCACCTCGCCGTCACGGTGGGGGCGGGCAAGCTGACGCTGTATGTGAACGGCGCACAGGCGGCGCAAGCCGAGCTCGCGGGCGGGCAGGCGCCCATTGCCGGCGAGATCTCGGTCGGTGCCGGCCTGACCGGTCAGGTCGATCAGCTGGAGGTGGCCAACACCGTGCGCAGCAGCGACTGGGTGAAGTTCGCCCACGCGGCGCAGGGCGCCGAAGCCAAGCTGGTTCTGTCGGTGACGCAGACGCCCGAGACCGCCGAGTCCGAAGCGGAAGCCGGTGAGGCCGGCCACTTTGCCATCCTGGTCGACAACCTCACCACCGACGCCTGGGTCGTGATCGTGATCCTGGCCATCATGTTCGTCATCGCCATCTGGGTCATGTACGACAAGGCCGTGCTGGTGGGCCGGGCCGACAAGGACAACCGCCGCTTTCTGGCCGCGTTCCGCGACAGCAAGGACGTAATGTCCGTGGCGGCGCAAGGCATGCCGCACTCGCAGCTGGCGCGGCTGTACCAGGCTGGCCTGCGCGAGTTGCGCAAGCGGGATGTCGGTGCACCCGGCGCAGCGCCCCTGAGTGGCGCGTCGATCGACGCGGTGAAGGCCGCCATCGACGCCGACCTGGTGCGCGAGGGACACACCCTCAACAGCCGCATCGTGCTGCTCACCATCGCGATCTCTGGTGGGCCCTTTCTGGGGCTGCTGGGCACCGTCGTCGGCGTCATGATCACCTTTGCGGCCATCGCCGCAGCGGGTGACGTCAACGTAAACGCCATCGCCCCGGGCATTGCGGCCGCGCTGCTGGCGACGGTGGCAGGCCTCGGCGTCGCCATCCCGGCGCTGTTCGGCTACAACTACCTCGCGTCGCGCATCAAGTCGATCTCGGCCGACATGAGCATCTTTGTTGACGAGTTCGTGACGCGCGTGGCCGAAAACCACGGCGCACGCTGAGCGGGGCGGTCATGGCCGGTGACGTCAAAGGCGATCTGCAGGCGTACGACGACATCAACGTCACGCCCATGCTGGACCTGGCCTACGTGCTGCTCGTCGTCTTCATCATCATGACGACCGCTTCCGTGCAGGGCGTGAAGGTCGAGAGCCCGCAGACGCTGGCGGCCAACAACCTGGCCAAGCCGCAGACCAAGGGCATCACGATCACCGCCGACGGACAGGTGTACCTCGACGCCTACCCGGTGAGCCTGGAGGAGCTGCAGTCCACGCTGGCGCAGTACAAGGCCGCCAACCCCGCTCTGCCCGTGATCCTGAAGGCCGACGCCGCGGCGCAGTACGACAAGGTGATGGCGGTGCTCGAGATCGCGAAGCGCCTGGACATCACCGAAATCGGTCTGGCGACCAAACGGGCGCAGTGAGGGCCACATGCAGGTTCAGGACGACACCCGCCCCTACGACAGCATCAACGTCACGCCCATGCTCGACCTGGCGTACGTGCTGCTCGTCGTGTTCATCCTCATGACGACGGCGTCGGTGCAGGGCCTCACGGTCAACATGCCCAAGCCCAGCAACAAGCCGAGCACCGAGAAGCACGAGTTGAAGGTTGTGCAGGTGATGGCCGATGGCGCGTTGCTGCTCAACGGCGCGGCCATCAGCATGGCCGACCTGGAACGCCAGCTCACGGACGCCCGTGCACGCGACCCGAAGATGAGCGTCGCCATCAAGGGCGATGCACGCACGCACTACGCCAAGGTGGTGGCCGTGATCGACCTGTGCAACAAGCTCGAGGTGGGCATGGGCCTTGTCACTTCGCGCATCGGGACCTGAGGAAACGACATGGCCGAGCTGGCACTGAACCCGACTCCGGACGGTGGCGCTGCCGAGGGTGGCAAGCCACGCTGGCTGGCGCCTGCTGTCATCACCGTGTTGCTCGTCTGCGGTGCGGGATGGCTGTTTTCGACCCTGGGGGACAGCCCTGCCCCGCCCCGGCGCCAGACGGTGAAGATCGCGGTGCTGCCCGATACGCCGCCCCCCCCGCCTCCGCCCAAGGAAGAGAAGAAGCCCGAGCCCGACAAGCAGACGCAGCAGGCCGAGCCCGTGCCCATGCAGCAGCCCAAGCCAATGGAAGCGCCGCCTGAGCCGCAGCAGCTGAAGATGGACGGCCCGGCAGGCGATGGGCCCAGTGCCTTTGCCGCCGGCGCCGTTTCGCAGGACTACAAGGGCGGCGCCATCGGAAACGGTCCGGGCGGCGGCAACCGCATGCAGTTTGCGTTCTTCACCAACCGCCTGCTGCGCCACATCCAGACCGAGCTGGCCCGTCGCGCCGAACTCAAAGGCAGCGACTACCGCGTCAACGTGCGCGTCTGGCTGGCGGACGACGGCCAACTGCACCGCATCGAGCTGGCCTCGTCGTCCGGCGACCCGCAGACCGACCGCCTTCTGCAGGAGGCGTTGACCCGCCTGCCCGCCATCGATCAGGTTCCTTCCAATCTGCCTCAACCCCTGTCCATGCGCATCACCAACCGCGTGACAGGCTGACCTCCTCCCATCATGAAGTTCACCTCTGTTCCCGTTCGGCCCACCTTGATGGCGCTGTCCGTGCTGGCTGTTCTTGCGGCACCGTCGGCCCGGGCCGACCAGGCAGCCTCCATCGAAGCGGCGCGCCAGACCACGCTGAGCCTGATCGAAGTGCTGGTGGAATCCGGCGTGCTGACGCGGGACAAGGCCGATGCCATCCTCAAGCAGGCCGAGCAGCGGGCGGCTCAGGCCGTCGCAGCGAAACCGGCTGGCGCGGGCACCTTGCAGGCAACCCATGAGACCGGCGGCACCGGCACCGGCGCGCGCCCCGTGATACGGGTGCCCTACCTCAGTGAGGCGGCGCGCACCCAGCTGCGCAACGAGGTGCGAGAAGAAGTGCTGGCCCAGGCCCGACAGGAACGCTGGGGGGTGCCCAACGCACCGTCCTGGATCGACCGGGTGCGCATCGAGGGCGACATCCGCTACCGCTATCAGAAGGACCGCCCTTCCAGCGACAACACCCCGGCCGACGACTACGTGGCCGCGCTGTTCAGCGGCACCGGCGGCCTGACCCGTGCGGCGGATTTCATGGGCTACGAAGCCGTGACCATCGATGGCGCGGATTACGCGCTTGCGTCGGGCAACACGCAGAAGGCCCGCAGCCGCGAGCGGCTCCGTGCGCGCCTGGCGGTCTCGGCCAAGGTCAGCGACGAAGTCGGAGCCGGCTTCCGCCTGACCACCGGCAGCGCCACGGACCGCGTCTCCACCAACCAGACGCTGGGCCAGGACTTCAACAAGTACCAGGTGTTTCTCGACCGGGCTTTCCTGCGGCTGGATCCCAACGAGTACGTGACCCTGCAGGCGGGGCGCATTCCCAACCCGTGGTTCGGCACCGAAATGGTCTGGTCGGAAAACCTCAACTTCGAAGGCGTGGCGGCCAGCGCGCGGTGGTTCAACGAAGACCGCACCGCCGTTCCGTTCGCCACGGTGGGCTGGTTCCCGATTCGCGAGCAACGGCCGGGCGAGCGCGGCGGGCGATCCCTGATCGGCGCGCAGGTTGGCGCGCAGCTCGAGCCGACCTCACGCACCAAGGTCAAGCTGGGCCTGGCCTACTACCGCTACCAGAATCTGGAAGGCCGGGAAGACAACGGCTACTACGTCGAGTCCAACGGCGGCAGTGTGGCCGACCCGATCGTGTACGGACGCCACGAGTACGGCCGCAACCTGCGTCAGAAGGGCAACACCCTGTTTCAGACCAACCCGGCCGACCTGACGCCGGTCTGGGGCCTGGCCTACAAGTTCGAGCCGATGGTGTTGACCGCGTCGGCAGAGTTCATGCACTTTGCGCCCTTCAGCCTGATGGTGTCGGCCGAGTACGCGAAGAACCTGGGCTTCGATGCTGCTGACTTCCGCCGCCGCGCGGGCAGCGCCTTTGCCGGCGTCAACCCGGGTGGCAAGGACGACGGCTACATCATGAAGGCCGCCTTCGGCTGGCCCGAGGTGACCGACCTGGGCCACTGGCAGCTCACGACGTCGTACCGCCACATCGGCTCGGACGCGGTGCTCGACGCCTTCAACGACAGCGATCTCGGCCTTGGCGGCACCAACCTTGAGGGCTACACGCTCGGCTTCAACCTCGGGCTGGCCCGCCAGACGATGCTGGGCGTGCGCTACCTGGCAGGCCGCACGATCGACTCTCCGCTCAACAACCTGACCAACGCTCAGAGCAAGGCGAAGTACCAGGTCAACACGCTGCAGGTGGATCTCAATGTGCGCTTCTGATGTCCGTCGCCAAGCGGTATCTCACCCAAGGACCGCGCGACGCTGGTTGTGGCTCGGCCTGGCACTGGCCGTCGCGCTGCCGGTGCAGGCGCAGTCCGACCGGGAACGCGAGCAGATTCGCCGCCTGAGAGAGCAGCTGCGCCAGCAACAGCAGGTGCAGTCCGAGTTGCAGGCGGGGCAACAGGCTGCCCAGGCGGCAGCGGCCCGCCAGAAGAACGAGTTCGACAGCGCGCTGGCTGCAGCCCGAGCCGGTCAGAGCGCCGTGGCCCGCAAGCTGCAGGCCTTGCAGGACGAAGCCAACGGCTTGCGTGCAGACCGCGCACGGCTGGAGGGTGAGTTGCAGCAGGCCCGTGATGAGGTGACCCGCGTGAACGACGCCAGCCGCCAGGCCCGTTCTGCCGCACAACAGGCCGAGCAACGCGCCCAACAACAGCTCACCGCCCAAGGCCAGAGCCTGGCGTCCTGCCGCGCAGACAACGCCACCCTGGCGGCACTGGGCCACGAGCTGTTGGCCCGCTACGAGAACAAGGGCTTGCTCGATGTCTTCCAGGAAAACGAGCCCTTTGTGCAGGCAGGCCGCGTGACGCTGGAAAACGCCCAGGCCACCTACGCCGAGCGCCTGGCCAAGGCCCGCCAGCGCCCCGCATCCGACGCCCGCTGACCAGCCGCGCCGCCGTCACAGCACGTGAAAGCCGGCGTCCACAAACAGCGTGTTGCCTGTGATGGACTTGGCCGCGTCGCTGACCAGGAAAGTGCACAGCGCCCCGACATCGTCCAGGTCCACCAGCCGGCGCAACGGTGCCCGTGCAATGGCATCGGCCATCAACGCGTCGAAATCAGGGATACCGGAGGCCGCACGCGTGGCCAGCGGCCCGGGTGAGACCGCGTTGACGCGAATGCCTTTCGGGCCCAGTTCGCACGCCATGTAGCGCGTGCTGGCCTCCAGCGCGGCCTTCACCGGCCCCATCACGCCATAGCCCGGTATCACCTCTTCCGCGCCGACGTAGCTCATGGTGAGCAGGCTGCCTCCGTGCGCCATAAGCGGCTCCGCCAGGTGCGCCATGCGGGCAAATGAGTGGCACGAGATGTCCATCGCACGGGCGAAGCCTTCTCTGGATGCGTCGGTAACGCGGCCATGCAGGTCGGAGCGCGGCGCGAAGGCAATGGAGTGCAGCACGAAATCCAGGCGGCCCCACTGCGTCATGATCGCCTCGAACACGGCTTCCAGTTGCCCGGGCACTTCCACATCGAGCGGCATCAGAATCTGTGCGTCCACCGAACGGGCCAGCGGTTCGACGTACGGCCTGGCCTTGTCGTTGAACCAGGTCAGGGCCAGATCGGCGCCCGCCTCCCGAAAGGACCGTGCGGCACCCCACGCAATGCTGTGCTCGTTGGCCACGCCCACGACGAGGCCCTTCTTGCCTTGTAAAGAAAACATCTCACGCCCTTGCGATGCTGCGGTGCCGCAAATCCTCTCAGGTGTCGCGGCGCTCTGCAACGGGCATGTGAGGGGGCGTGGCGTCGCCGGTGGGTTCGACCGTTGCGGGCATCGGGTCGTGCAGCACCTCCTGCACGTAGAGCTTCTGCACCAGGATCATCGTCACCACCATCAACGGCGTGGCGAACACCACGCCAGCGACGCCGAACAGCAGCCCGAACACGACCACAGACAGCAGGCCCAGCACCGGGGGCAGCTCGACCGCGCGTCGCTGCACCACAGGCATCAACACATTGCCCTCGAACTGCTGGATCGCGATAGCGAGCAGGCCCACATACAGCGCTTTCTCGGGGCCTTCGGTGAAGGCAAACAGCACCGCCAGCAAGCCAGATGCGATGGGGCCGAAGTAGGGAACGAAGTCCATGAGCCCGGCGATCACGCCAATGGACAAGGCCATCGGCATGCCGAGTACGGCGAGACCGATGGCGGTGGCACAGCCCACAAAGAGCATCGAGATGCCCTGCCCCAGAAGCCAACGTTGCAGGCCCTCTGAGCTTGCCTCGAACGCGGCGGCCATGCGGGGGCGCAGCGCCTGCGGCACCAGTCTCAGCACGCCACGTCGGTACAGCTCCGGGTCCAGCGCAAGGTAGATGGCCAGGACCACCATCAGCGCTGCACTGCCCAGTGCGCCGAAGGTCAGACCGGCTGCGTTCACCACCGGCGCCCACGACACCGCATCGCCCTTCATGCCATTGCGCCACCATTGCAGCACGCTCTGCCCGAAGGTCTGTTGCCGCAACCAGGTGGTGGCCGCCTCGATGGCCGCGGGCAGGCGCTCGCGCAACCGCTCCATCTGCTCTGCGAACCGATCGCCCACCAGCCAGCCGCCAAACGCGAGTGCCAGCGTCACCAGCAGCAGGGTGACGACCACGGCGGTTCTTGGCGGTAACCCGAACAGGCGCTCGAGCCGCGTCGAACCCGCAAGCAGTGCGGTGGCCAGCACGGTGGCCCCGAAGGCGAGCACCAGCACATCGCTGAGCCGCCAGGCGAGCAGGATGACGCCGAGCGCGCCGATGACAAAGCCCACTTGCCGGGCGAACGTGCCCGTTACCATGGACGGAAAAGGAAGGAGGAAAGGCGTGTCATGCCCGGCCTAGAGCAGCCAGGATGCCTGCCCCCCGGAGACAGGGGGTAGCTGAACAGGCTCGGCGCTTGCTGCGCCGGCCGATACGGCAAATTGCCGCAATTGAACAAACTGCGGCAGTCGTTGCCGGCAATTTAGGGGCGCAATGCAATGCGCCCGGGCCCGGTGCAGATGACCGGGTCGAAACTCAGACCTTCAGGTCGTCCAGCGATTTGCCGGCGGCCAGCGCGGCCTGCACCCACTTCGGCTTCAGACCGCGGCCGCTCCAGGTGGCGCCGCTGTTCGGATCCTGGTATTTCGGGGCCACTTTCGAGCCCGCGCCTGCGCCGGTCTTGCCAGTTTTCACGGAAGCCAGGTCGGCCACGGTCAGGCCGTTGTCAGCCAGCATTTGGCGAATCTTGACGATGACGGCAGAGCGCTCGGCCTTTTTCGCTTCCTCGATCTGTTTCTCGAGTTCCTGTGCCTGACGCAGCAGATCGGCCTTCTTGGCGGACAGTTCTTGGTAATTCATACTCGTCTCCGGTGATGCAAAAGATATTCGCACGGATGATACACGGAACGGTGGTTTTGCGATGCGCCGCCCGCCTGCGCCCAGTGCCACCAACCGGCAGCCATAAAGAAATGTTCACGCTCCGCAATATTCGTTAGATTTCGCATCACGAATTGGCCGTGCGGGCGCCCCCTCCATGCACGCTGTGTGCCCTCTCCTCTATGGATTGCACCACCATGCCCAGCGCAGCTTCTGAATCCTCCAGATAGCGCTGCACCGACTCCAGCCGATGCAGCCCCAACTGAGCCTGCAGCAGATGGGGCGACACGCCCTCGGAGAGCGCCATTTGGATGTGGGCCCTCCGGAGGGATTGGATGCCTCCGGTGAAAAGCCAGTGCACGGGATCGGGCGATGCCTCGCCGAGGCGCTCCAGTATCCGGTAAGCCGTCGAGGCAGTAAGCGGACCGCCCTTCGCCGTGGATGGGAAAAGGACGTTGTCAGCGCCTCGCAGTGCGGCCGGCATGGTCGCCAGCCACCACTTCAGAAGAATCTGCGCACGCCACAGGCCGAGTTGTCGCGGCCCACCGTCGTTTCGTGGCGACGCGATCGTGCGGTGTTTTGCCGTGCGAGCGGTTTCGTCCCGGTGCACCACCAGCTGGGCGCGCACTCGGTCGATCTCGACAGAACCTTGCCGGAGCAGGCGGATTTCCTGAAAGCGCACGCCAATATCGAGCCCCATGGAAAGCATCACCAAGTCGCGCGCGATTTTCCACGAGGCCGCTGGCGTTTGCGGCACCTCGATGGCCGGGCCGGTGACGGGGAGCCGGGAAAGCACCTGCAACAGATCTGCGGGCAGTTGCGCAATCAGCGGCGCAATCAATCGGTCGACCTCACCGCGCGATATCCAGGCCGTTGCACCTCCCATCCATTCATGATCGACGTCGTTGCGAACGGCCGCTGCGGGGGGTCTTTCGGTTTGTCCTTCGATTACCACGAGCGCCCCGCCGCCGTGCGCCCAGTGCAGGCGGGTCAGCAAACGCGCATATCTGCGATGGGTGGCCGCTGACCACGGCCGGGGCCCTGTGCAGCGCTCGGCCAGAAACCCATTGATGGCCCGTTGGGGTTCGGCGAACATGTCGATGCCAGCGGAGTGCGCCCACTGCGCATAGGCGGACACCATGGTGCGGTAGACCGCCACAGCCTCGGCGGACAAGGTGTTGGGGCCTCGCGTGCGTGCGCGGCTGGTAGCCGCATAGGCCTGTGTGTGCAACACCGCCATGAGCGTTTCCACGGTGGACTGGACGGGCTGCACCACTGGGCGCGCGCCGGAGGCTTGGAACAGGCGAGCTGGCATCGATGGATTTCAACTAACCGTAGAGAGGCCACCACTCTAAATCAAACGCTACGCAAGCGCGAGCATCTTGACTAGGCCGGCCTTCTTTGCGGTTAGTTGAATTCTGTCAGCGCCCCCGGTACACAGCCGGACTTTGCCCAGCCCACCTCTGAAAGGCATGGATGAACGCAGCAGACTCCGCATAACCCAGCTGGTGCGCGATGTCCTCCACCGACAGGCTGCTGTGCTTCAACAGATGACGGGCTTTCACGTAGCGCGCCTCGGCCAGCAGGTCTCGAAAGCTGCGCCCTTCTTCACTGAGCGCGCGCCGCAGGCTGCGCTCGCTGAGGTCGAACGTACGGGCCACGGCTTCCACCGTCGGGAACGCCCCGCTGAACAGGCCCAGGTGCGCCAGCACCTTCTCCGACAGCGTGTCGTCGGTGCGTTCCTGCGCTTGCAGTTGCTGGTCGCACATCGCCCGGTACATCGCATGGCCCGAGGCATCGGCTGTCGGAAAGCGCACCTGCAGGTGCTCGTTGCGCAACCAGAACCGCGCCTCATGCTCGCCAAAGCGCACCGGGCAGCCGAAGTAGGTCTCGTACGCCGCCGCCTCTGCCGGGCGGGGATACGGCATGTCGATGCGCTCGGCGTGGATGTCCATGCCCAGCGTGGCCTGCATGTCGCGCACCATCTTGTAGGTGCCCGATACCTCGCCGTCCACGCGGAAGCGGAAGGCCTGGGGCGGCATGGGCATGGGTTGCAGCACCAGGGCGCTCAGGCGCTCGCCGGGCTCCATGCGCAGCGTGCCGAACAGATATGTCAGCTTCTGATAGCGGATGCCCATCTGGAAGGCCTCGTACGCATTGGCGCAGGTCATCAGCAGCATCACCAGTGGGCCGTAACCGGCCAGCCCATAGAAGCCCCCCAGTCGCAGACCGACAAGCGGATCGTGCAGCCCTTCGGCCAGATCGGCGTAGATGCGCAATTCGCGCGAGCGCTCGATGCGCGTGCTCGGATCCAGCTGCTCCAGGGTCAGGCCGTGCCGCTGCAGCACCGGCTCGGGGTCTTCGCCGAGCTGCTTGAGGCCCTGAACCATGTAGATCAGGCCCAGGATCGATCGGGTGCTCATGTTGATTCAGATCAATTTGACAGGCGGGGTTAACCCGGGAAACGGCCCGTTCTGGCCGAAACGATCAATTTGTCGGTCGAATCTAGCATGGCCCCTCGGACTGCGGGCGCCCACCATCGCGCCATGTTCGGAGACACGCCCCTGAATTGCACGGCGCGCACAGGTGGCCTCCACAACCCAGATCCCGAGGGACAAGACATGACTACCGCACACGCTGCCGCCCCCGTCGTTTACCAGGTCGAAGTGGCCATTGCCGGCGCTGGCTTCGGCGGCCTGGCCATGGCCATCCAGCTGCAGAAGCACGGCATGAACGACTTTCTGATCCTGGAGAAGGCGGGCGAAGTCGGCGGGGCCTGGCGCGACAACCATTACCCCGGCGCCGCATGCGACGTGCAGTCGCACATGTACTCGTACTCGTTCGAGAAGAAGTCGGACTGGACCAAGCGCTATGCCCCCTGGCACGAGATCCAGCAGTACATCCTCGACACCGTCAAGAAGCACAACCTGCGCCCGAAGATCCACTTCAACCAGGAGGTGGTGAGCGCCGTGTTCAACGAAGGCACGGGCCGCTGGGTGATCAAGACCGCAGGCGGTGAAACCATCATGGCGCGCCACTGGGTGCTGGCCTCAGGCCCGCTGCATGTGCCGGCCTTCCCCGACATCCAGGGCCTGGACACCTTCCAGGGCAAGGTGATGCACTCGGCGCAGTGGGACCACGGCTACGACCTCAAGGGCAAGCGCGTGGCCTCGCTCGGCACTGGCGGCTCGGCCATCCAGTACGTGCCCGAAATCGCGCCGAAGGTGGGCCAGCTGCATGTGTTCCAGCGCACGCCGGCGTGGGTCATCCCGCGTGACGAGCGCAGCTACTCGGGCCTGCGCAAGGCGATGTTCAAGGCCCTGCCCTTCACGCAGACGCTGCACCGCTGGCGTTGCTACTGGACGAACGAATCGCGCCTGTGGCCCATCCTGAACCCCTGGATGGCCCGCATCGGCGAAGGCCTGCTCAAGAAGTTCATCGCCTACCAGGTGAAGGACCCGGCGCTGGTCAAGAAGCTCACGCCCGACTACACGCTGGGCTGCAAGCGCATCCTGATTTCGAACAAGTGGTACCCGGCCTTCAACCGGCCCAACGTCGAGCTGGTGACCGACGCGATCTCGCACTTCACCGAAACCGGCATCGTCACGAAGGACGGCCGGGAGCGCAAGCTCGACTGCGTGATCCTCGGCACCGGCTTCGTGGTCGACCCGCGCATCTACATGAAGAGCTTCGAGCTGCGCGGCCTGAACGGCCACACCGTGCAGGAGGACTGGAAGGTCAGCCCCACCAGCTACTACGGCATCACCACCGCAAACTACCCGAACATGTACCAGCTGGTCGGGCCGCACACGGGCCTGGGGCACAACTCCATCATCTTCATGATCGAGGCGCAGGTGAACTACATCATCGAGTGCATCAAGCTGGTCAAGCGCAAGAACGCCGACTGGATCGACGTGAAGCCGCAGGCCATGCAGCGCTTCCTGGGCGAGATGACGCAAAGCCTCAAGGGCACGGTGTGGAGCTCGGGCTGCAAGAGCTGGTACCAGACGGCCGATGGCATCAACTTCGCGATCTGGCCGAAATCGACGTGGCGTTACTGGCTGGAGACCCGCTCGGTGAAGGAGGCGGATTACGTGTTCGGCAAATGCAAGGCGCACGCCGTGACCGGCGCCATCGGCACACCGGCGGGCCTGGCCGGTCAGGCCATGGCGCGCATGGGCGGACCGCGCTAAACGGTAGCCCTCTCAGGGCATCGCATCGCCCTGCAGGGCCACCAGGCGGGCACAGAGGTCGGCGGGCACATCGGCCTCGGTGCGTGCCACCCCGCGGTAGATGCGGCCGGCGTGGCCATCCAGGGTGAGGGTCTCGCCCTCCTGGAAAGTCTGGCCGCCCAGTTCCACGCGGCGGGCAGCCAGGTCGATGCGCAAAGCGTCGCAACCCACCAGGCAGACCTTGCCAAGCTGCCGGGCCACCACCGCGGCATGGGAGGTCCGTGCGCCGCGCTGGGTCAGCAGGCCCTCGGCCTGCTCCAGCGCGGCGATGTCGCTGGTTTCGGCATCCACCCGCAGCAGTACGGTCGGCACGCCCTGCGCCTGGCGCGCCCGCACACGGGCCTCATCCAGCGCGATCTCGCCGCTGGCCACGCCGTCACAGGCTGCCACGGCTTCGGCCAGCGGCACCAGCGGGGCGCCATCCTCCCCCACCACACGCCGCGAGGTCAGGTGAGCCTGCGTCAAGTGGTGTACACGCGCCAGCGCTTCGGCCCGTGTGATGAGGCCTTCATCCAGCAGGTCCAGCGCAATGCGGGCCGTCGCGCGCGGGGTGCGCTTGCCGCTGCGCGTCTGCAGCATCCACAGCGTCCCGTCCTGCACGGTGAACTCGAAGTCCTGCATGTCGCCCAGTTCACGCTCGAGGTGCTGGGTCGCCTCCTGCAAGGCCTGCCAGGTCAGCGGCAGCACGCTCGCCAGCAGGGCGTGGCCGTGCGCGCTGTGGCGGCCAGAGACGACGTCTTCGCCCTGCGCATTGAACAGGAAGTCGACCCACAGCCCTGGCTCGCCGGTGGCGGGGTTGCGCGTGAAGCCCACGCCCGCGCCCGAGCGCCCGCCCGCATTGCCGAACACCATGGTCTGCACGGTCACGGCGGTGCCGATGTCATCGGCGATACCGTGCGAGGTGCGGTAAGCCTGCGCGCGCGCGGACTGCCAGGAGGCGAGCACGGCCGTGATGGCCTCCGACAGCTGCATCCGCGGGTCCTGCGGGAACGCGCGCCCGGCGTGTTGGTGGTACACCGCCAGGTGCCGGTGGGTGAGGTCTCTCAGTTCGGCGAAATCCAGATCGCGCTCATTGCGGCCGCCCGCCAGCGCCTGCGTGGCGTCTTCGAAGTGGCGGGCGTCGATGCCGGCCACCACCTCGCCATACGTGGCCACCAGCCGGCGGTAGGCGTCCCAGACGAGCCGGGGGTGCCCGGTCTGCCGCAGCAACCCCGGCACGGTGGCTTCGCACAAGCCGATGTTGAGCAGCGTTTCCATCATGCCGGGCATCGACACCGGCGCACCCGATCGCACCGACAGCAACAGCGGGCGGCCCCCATGGCCCAGCCTGAGCCCGGTGCGCGACTCCAGCGCGGCCAGCCCGGCCTGCCAGGTGGCCGGCTGCGCCGCGGCAGCACGGGATGCCGCATCGTGGCACCACCCCGTTCCCAGCACAAAGGCCGGCGGCACCGGGAGGCCCATGTCGGCCATCCTCAGCAGGTTCCACGCCTTGAACCCCATGGTGGCGGGGCCCGGCTCAGAGCGGGTCGGGCGGGCCGCCGACGTCTTGGGCAAGCAGCCGATGAAGTAGGTGTCGTGCAGATCGGCTGCCATCTCAGGCCCCCTTGACGGACTGATCGAGCACGAGGGCGCGCAGGGCATAGCCGGCGGCGAGAAGGCGGTCCGATGCGAGCTCGAGGCTCAGGGCCAGGTCGTTGGCCAGCATCAGCGCGGGCGCATCCTGCACGTTGCGCAGGATCTCGCGCCGCGCGTGGCGCAGCAGTTCGTCGCACTGCTTTTCGGCGCGCACCACATTCCAGGTGGCGGCAAGAAACGCGTCGGTGTCGTTGGTCTCGCTGGCGTGATCCAGTGTGCGCGCAATGGCGAGCGCCTTCACATGCTCCTGCACCGCCTGCAGCACCGTCTGCGCCAGCCGGGACAGGGCCTGCCGCACCTCGACGTTCCAACCGTGCTGGTGGTGGTCGGCCACCAGGCCTATCAGAAAGGCAGCTTCTTCGAGCGCATCCGCCACGTCGTCAGACAGGCTCAACAGTTGAACCACCGGCGCCAGGCGCGGCCGGCGCTCCGCCTCCTGCCGCGCCTGCATCACCAGATGGTCGGCACGACGCTCCCAGGCCTTGGCCCGGGCGGCCAGGTCGGCGGCGGCATCACGCAGGCCGTCGTGTCCCTGCAGCAGTACATCGCTCACACCCTGAGCCAGTGCATGGCACCAGGCGGCGTGTTCTTCCAGCAGGTCGAAGCCGGCGCCGCGCTGGTGCACCATGCGCGACAGCAGCATGCGGGCCTCGTCGGCCAGCAGGGCCGCAGGCTCACCGCGGCGCAGGGCTTCGCTCGACCGGACCAGCACGTCCACCAGGAAATGGCGTGCGCCCTCTGCGCCCAGCACCTCGTCCAGGCGGTCGCCGATGCGGAAGGCGCCCTGGTCGACATCCTGCATGGCCTGCCAGACCAGGTGCTCGCCACCCGCCTTCAGCCAGCCCATGTGGCCTGCTTCGGCCTCGGCCGCCGCGGTGAGCACCGCCACGGCACCCACCTTGTCCACGAAGTGCAGCAGCCGTTTGCGCGCCCGGTTCCAATCGATCAGGTAGACGATGCGTGCGCCGATGCCCTCCAGCGTGGCCTCCAGCGCCGCATCGGTCTCGGGCTCGAAACGCACGGTGCCGACCGTGTAGGCCTTGCCCTCGTTCAACTCGGCGGTCTGCCGCGATTCGACCCCCGACCAGATGCCGCCCAGGGGGCCCAGCATGGCCTGGAAGAACGCAAATCGGCTGCGGTGAAGATCCGAATAGGGCAGGCTGATGTGCCGTCCCTCGACCTGGATGACGAGCACATGCGCGTCGTTCGTGCCGATGTCGTTCTGCAGCAGCAGCCGGGCGCCGTCGCGCGTCGCTGCCGTGTCCAGGCCAGGGTGGTCGAACTTCAATGGCGCGGTGCGATTGAGGCCCCGCATGAAAGCGCGGATGCAGGCACGGTCAGCCTCGTCGATCTGCCAGACATGCGCGCCCTCGATGACCTCGCTGGCCAGCTCGGCAGACAGGCGGTTGATGGCCTTGTGCAGGTCCATGACCAGCAGGTGCAGGCTGTCGTCGCCATGCCGCTGTCCGTGCGTGAGGCTGCGCAGGTGCGCCCGGTCGAGCTGCTCGCCTTTCAGCCCCGCAAGCCAGTCCTGCCACTGGCGGACACGGGCATGGGGCTCGACGTCGTCGGTGCAGGCCTCCAGCACGGGGCGCGCCATCACGGCGAGGTCTTCGCTCAGCGCCGTGACGAGCGCGGGCAACTCGGGCAGGAGCAGGGCACCGTCGACGGCGCTGGCGCCCGCGGGCATGTCATGCAGCCAGCCGGCCGTCTCCAGCCCGGCCGCACGCAGCTCGCTCGACAGGTCGGGCGGCTCCTGGTCGGGGTGGGCCGCCCGCGTGGCAGATGCCTGCAGCACGGTGAGGTAGACCTTCAGCCGATCGTTGGCCGCCAGCGCGGCCTTCACCCAGACCGGCATCAGCAGCCCCCGATGCCCCAGCGATGCCACTGCCTGCTTCTTCAACATGCCGCCCTCCTGACGTGGTTGCACGTCGGAAGTCTGGGCACGAAGTATGACGAGGCCGTGGCACCCCCCAGGATGGGCGTCCACCGTGCATTCCGATGAATTACCTATAATATTTATACGATTTCATCAAGTAGTCACACGAAGAGGATTTCCATGACCACGCCCGCCGCTGCACCCGACAAGAAGGCCGAATCGCCTGAACAGAAGCCCGCCGATGCGGTGGTGACGCCGACGCCTGCCGTGGTGGCCCCTGCGGCGCCCCCGAAGCGCGTGCGCACCACGAAGGTCAAGGCTGTCGAGCCGGCGCCGGCCGCCTCAGCTGTGCCCGCCGAAGTGCCCGCGGTCACGCCGGCCCCGGCAAAGAAGGCATCGCCCGCCAAGGCACCCGCGCGCACGCCGGCGAAGGTGGCGAAGAAGTCGACCGGCACGTCGGTGCGCGCGCGGAAGACCGCGCCGAAGGCTTCCGCCGCCCCCGTTCCCGCCCCGAGTGCCACCAAGGTGGAGAAGCCGGCCAAGCCCGGCAAGGGCGTCAAGGCCGACAAGCCGGCCAAACCCCCCAAGGCCGCCAAGATCAAAATGGTGCGCGATTCGTTCACCATGCCCAGCGACGAATGGGCACTGATCGACCGCGTGAAGTTGCGCGCGCTGGAATGGCGCATGCCGGTCAAGAAGAGCGAGGTGCTGCGCGCCGCCCTGCACGCGCTGATGGGCCTGAGTGACGCCCGCCTGAAGGAGACGCTGGCCGCACTGGCGCCCATCAAGAAGGGCCGCCCCAGCAAGGCGTGAACAAGCGGGGGCCTCTCGATGGCCCCCGCGTGCTACTTACACCGTCGTGGCCCGGGATGCTTCCACCCGGAACACCGACACCAGTTCAGCCAGCCGCGCTGCCTGGTCCTTCATGCTGGCCGCCGCCGCGGCGGACTCCTCGACCAGGGCAGCGTTCTGCTGCGTCATGCCGTCGAGTTCGCCCACGGTGCGGTTGACCTGCGAGATGCCGGCCGACTGCTCTTTGGTTGCCTCGGTGATCTCGTTGATGATGTGGTTGACCTGCTCCACCGCGGTCACGATGTGGCCCATCGACGTGCCGGCCTCTTCCACCAGCCGTGCGCCGGCCTCGACCGACTCGACCGACGCGCCGATCAGCGACTTGATTTCCTTGGCGGCCTCGGCCGAGCGCTGCGCCAGCAGACGCACTTCACCGGCCACGACGGCAAAGCCGCGACCCTGCTCACCCGCTCGCGCAGCTTCCACGGCGGCGTTCAACGCCAGGATGTTCGTCTGGAACGCGATGCCGTCGATCACCGAGATGATGTCGACAATCTTCTGCGAGCGCTGGTTGATCTCGCCCATGGTCGTGACCACCTGCGACACCACGGCGCCGCCGCGCTGGGCGGCACCCGCCGCCTGACGGGCCAGATCGGCTGCGGTGCTGGCCGACTCGGCGGTCTGCAGCACGCCGGTGGCCACCTGTTCCATGGACGAGGCGGCGCCCTGCAGGCTTGAAGCCGTCTGCTCGGTGCGGTTCGACAGGTCCATGCCACCGGAGGCCACCTCGCTGCTGGCCACGCGGATGGAATCGGTGGAGTAGCGCACCTCCTGCACGATGCCGCCCAGCGACTGGCGCATGGCCTGCAGCGAGCGCAGCACCTCGGACACCTCGTCCTGCCCTTCGATGCGCGACGAGCGGGTCAGGTCACCGTCGGCAATCGCCTTGGTCACCTTCACCACATGGGCCAGCGGGCCCGTAACGGACACGGTGATGGCGCGCGCCACCAGGACACCGATGAGCAGACACGCGCCGCCCAGCGTCAGGATGAACATCTGTGCTGCGCTTACCTCATCGTCCACGGACTTCTGAATGGCTTCTGCGCTGGCCTGCTTCCTGGCGCCCACATCCGCGATGGCGGCCAGATAACGTTCGGCCAGCGGCATCATCTCGCGGTCGATGAAGGCCGCGGCTTCGGGTTCGCCGGCCTTCAGCCGCTTGAACGCCTCGTCCCGGGACGCCACGTAGGCCTTGCGGTGTTCCGCAATGGCCTTGAACGTGGCCCGCTCCTCGTCGGTGTTCGCGCCCTCTTCCAGCGCCTTCTGCAGTTTGGAGATCTCGGCCGAAGTCTGCTTGATCTGGCTGCCGAACTGCGCCTGCACCGCGTCGTTGTTGCCCGACTTGGCGATGGCCAGTGTGCGGGTCACGTTCAAGGTGGTGAGGCTGTGCCAGTGCTCGGCCATCTCGGCCACGGCGCTCACCGCCGCCACGCGGTCGCCCCCTTCGCGGGTGGACTGCAGCTTGAACCAGCCAAGCGCGCAGATCCACACCACCAGCGTCAGCACCACCGCAAAGCCGAGCCCCAGCCGCCGGCCCATCTTCAAGTTGTTCAGTGCCTTCATGACGCTCGTCTCCTGGTGATCTCCCAGGTATTTCGGGCAGGAACAGACCTTCTTGAGGAACGGGCCGCCGCCATACCGCCAAGTAAGCACGGCGGCGGGCGCTGAGAAAGCGTCCTCAGTTCAGGGCACTGGTCGGCACCACGGGCAGCACCACGCTGGAGGGGCGAGCCGGGTCGCTGTAGATCGTGGTGACGTTGCCCAGCGCCCCGGACTGCTGGGGCGCGGGCCACACACCCATGGCCTGGTTGCTCGCGCTGATGGCGATGCGCAGCTTGTGACCCTTGCGCACCAGGGCCGCAGCCGGGAACACCTCCACCGGCACCAGCATCGGCTGGCCCGGGATCACGGCCAGCCGCGAAGCCTCGGTAAACGGATGCCAGGGCTGGATCATGACGCCGTTGACATGCCGCGATCGCATCGGGTCGACCGCCCGGAAGGCGGCCGACTGCAGGCCCGTGCTGATGGGGGTGGCCTTGCCGAACACATCCACATCGTCAACCCGCACGGCCAGGGCGGCGTCGGACCGCGTGGTCGACATCCAGATGTCAGCCTGGATGGGCCCGTTCAGGTAGAGGTCGCTCTGCAGCGGCTCGGTCTCATAGATCACCGCGCCCTGCGCCCGCTCGACCACGGCGCTGTTCGTGTAGCAGGCCTTTGGCAGCAGGCCCGGCAAGCCCAGCGACCACTGCACGAAGCTGCTCGAGCAGTCGCTGCCATCGTTGATCTGGACCTTGGCCTTCACCGTCGTGCCGTCCTCGCTCTTCTCGTAGGTGATGACGGGGGCGGCCGGTTCTCTCACCGTGCGGGCGGCCTCCACCGTGGTGGGCTTCAGTGCGCTCAGCTTTGCGCTGCCGCGCAGGTACATGCGCTGCGGGCTCATTTGCGGATGCGGCCAGTCGGTGGCCCGCGCGTACCGGGTGCTGCCCAGCACACCGTAGCCTTCCACGAACTGCGTGACGTTGGGCAGCGCGGCGGCGCCAGTGTCCATGCCGCGCAGGTACTGGTCGAACCACTGCAGCATCAGCGAGGCCGAGCCCGGCGCGCCACGGGCGGTGAGGTTGTCGGCGCCACTCGAGGCAGCCAGCACCGCCTGGATGTGGGCACCCTTCAGGATCACCAGCTTGGTCGTGGCGCTCTGCTTGATCTGCTCGTACAGCAGAGGCTCGTCGCGCTGGAAGATGTCGTTTGAGCTGCCCACGAGAAAGGTCGGCACCTTGATGCGGCTTGCACCTTCGATGGGCGAGCGCACCGACCAGAATGTGCCATCGTCCGTCGCATAGCCCGGCTTGCCCGCCAGCGCATTGCCCACAGTGGGCAGGTACCAGCTGTCGATCGACGCAATGTGCTGCTGGTTGGCCGCCTCGATCTGCGCCGCGTAGGCCGGGTTGCTCTTGATCGCGAGGTCGTTGGCCACGCTCAGCGAATGGGTCAGCGGCAGCCAGATGCTGATGAAGTTGGCGTTGAGCAGGCCGCCCGGGCCCACGGTGCCACGGAAGGCGTCGCCCATCGGCACTTGCGCAAACACCGCCTTCACCGCGGGATGCTGCTGCTTGGCGGTCTGCAGGCTGGTGATGCCCAGGAACGAGGTGCCCGCCAGGCCCAGGTTGCCGTTGAACCAGGGCTGCTTCGTGATCCAGTCGACGGCGTCGGCGTACGCGGCCTGCTCGGCCTCACCCAGCAGGGCCGCCTCGCCGCTCGACATGCCGGAGCCGAGCACGTCGACCGCCACCGAGATGTAGCCACGCCGGTTCATGAAGCGGTCCTGTCCGCCCACCAGCAAGGTGTTGCCCGTGCCAGAGACCGAGCCAAGCAACTGGCCGACGTCAATGCGATACGCCGTCTGGGTCAGGATGGCCGGAAAGGCGCCTGGCACGGGCCTGCCTTGCGCATCGGCCGGCACCGACACCAGCACCGCCAGCTTGTGGCCACTGCGGGTGGTGATGAACTGCAGCGGCAGCGTGATGGAGCCGGGGTGCTCTTCAGCCCGCGAGTACGCCTTCCACACCGCGCCTGCGTTGCTGGTCACCGGTGTGAGGGCCTGGGCCGTGGTGCCCCGTGTCCCCAGCGTCGTGGTCTGCGCGGTCGCGGTGCCAGCCAGGCACAGCGCGGCCGCAGCCAGGCTGAGTGCACGCAAGGTGGCCGGCACCGAGGTGAGGCGGTCAAGGGTTGAAGATGGGATCATGGCTCCTCCAAGGGGTTTGAAATGGGCGGGTCAGAAATCGCGCAGCAGGATGTGCTCGATGTTGCGTTCAGCCAGTGCGGCAACGGTGAGGGCCGGGTTGGCCACCAGGGCGCCCGGGATGAGGGCGCCGTCCATCACGTACAGGCGTTCGTAGCCGGCCACGCGGCCGAACAGATCGGTGGCCTTGCCCAGCGGGCAGCCGCCCACCGGGTGGTAAGTGGTGCTGTCGGCAAAGGTCTTGCCGCTGAACAGGTCGGTGCGGTAGTGGGTGCCGGCCGCCTGGTTCACGCGGTCGAACACGTGCCGGGCGCTGCGCACGGCCGGCGCGTTCTGTCCGTTCCAGTTCAGCACGGCGCGGCCGGTGGCCGGGTCATACGCGAACGTCCCGAGCTCGGGGTTCTGCGTCATGACGATGTTCATGTTGGTCCAGGACTCCACGCCCAGCGGGAGCGGAATGTTCATCGAGAACACGGGCAGACCATCCTGATCCCGGGCGTGGAATCCCGTGGCCGGCACCAGCGACTGCTTCGTGCCGGTGGGATTCCACACCGGGTTGCCGCGCACCACGAAGATGTCGCTGTTGGCGCTCCACTGTGTGCCGATGGCACGGTTGAGGTTGGGCAGCGTGCCGGTCTCGCGTGCGCGCACCAGCATCTCCGACGTGCCCATGCTGCCGCCGGCCAGGAACAGGTGGTCGCAGCTCAATGCATAGCGGCGCAGCAGGTTGCCCAGCGCGTCGATCTCTTCGACCGTGACCACGTAGCGTCCATCGGGGGCCTGCTCGATGCGCTTGACGGACGACAGGGCGCGGATGCTCACCCGTCCCGTGCCCAGCGCATCGGCCAGGTAGTTCTTCGTGAGGTCGCGCTTGCCATGGTTGTTGCCATAGCCGCCCTCCATGCCGAGCGCCGACTTCGGCACCAGACCGGCTTCTTCCTGCTCCATGTACTGGAAGTCGTAGCCGCAATCGAGGAACTCGGTGCTGTAGCCCGCCCTGGCAAGGGCCGCCCGGTTCACGCGCGCGTAGCGGTGATAGGGGCTTGCTTCGAAGTAAGCCGGTCGAATCCGGTTCTGGTTCAGCTGTGCCAGCGCCCGGGGGCAGAGCCGGCGCAGGAAGTCGTCGACATCGAAGCCGGCCGGCATCAGGGTCCGCAGCACCTCGCGTTGCGGCGTGATCAGGATGGCCATGTTGACGAGCGAGCCCCCGCCCACGCCACGGCCACCGTAGACGTCCATCGCCCCGTTGGGTGCTCGCAGCACGTCCAGAACACCGGCCCCGTATGGCACCTTGATGTGGATGGGGATGTTGAACAGGCTGGTCGTCACCGCGGCCGCGCGGGTCGAGAACCACATGGCCCGCTCGTCGGGCTTGAGGCTGTTGCAGAACACCTTGCCGTCGGCGCCCGGCTTGTTCCACAACTGCCCCATCTCCAGCATCGTGACCGGCACGCCGGCCTGCGCGAGCCGCATCGCCGTGACGGCGCCGCCATAGCCGGTGCCCACCACGAGCGCCCGCACGTGGTCCACCCCGGCGGCGGCCTGCGCCGCCTGGGCCGCGGCCGCCGCGACACCACCCAGGGCCACCGTGCGCCCCAGACCGGCCGTCGCACCGACGGTCTGCAGGCCCCATGCCGCTGCGGCATCAAGAAGCTGTTGTCCGAACTGACGACGGGTGCTGGCCATGGATCCCTTTCTGGTGTGCGGTTCAGTGAGTGGCCATGCTAGGAAGCGCTCTCGCCGTCGGCATTAGCCGCAGCGGCCATCATGTGGTCGAACTGCGCAAGCGGCGCCCACTCGCCGTCCTCGGGCAACTCCTCCATCGCGCACAGGCCGCAGCGGCGCAGCAGATCGCGCGAGTCCTGGCCTTCCACTTCCAGCGTGTGGGCAAGGATCTTCAGGTTGACGGAGGAGACACGCAGCATGGCAAGGCAGGAGGTTTCACGTGACGAGCATGGGCCGCCCGGCCCTTCATCGCTGTCCGTGAAATCCATGCCGTCACCGCATTTCGGGGTGTGGAAACCTTTCCCGACGCTGCGCCCGACCGGCGTATGCTCTCGCGCAAATTCGCACCCCGCGCCCTGCGCTCCTTGCCATGCACGCTGCTCCTGCCTCGCACCGCCCGTCCGCATCCCGCCCGCGGCGGCCCGCCCTCGCCCTGGCCCTGGTGATGTGGGGTGGCGTCGCGCACAGCGCCGCTGCCGAACCGACGCCCTCGGCCTTTCCAGAACTGCTGTGCGCGCTGCGCGTGGCGGGGCACACCCAGCTGGTGCGATCGCCCCTCGCGGCCGACCCGTACGCCCCCAGGGCCGCGGACGTGCGCGGACGCTTCCGTTTCAAGGCCGTGCTGCTGGGCCAAAGCATGCAGGCTGCCCATGCGACGGTGACCGTCACCGACACCGAAGCCGAGGAAGGCCCCGCAGTGCTGCAGCAGGTGAGCTGGCCGGCCCCGTCCACCGACGCCGTCGGCCTCCTCACCGACGCCGATGCGTGGGCCCCCCGCCTCAGCGGCTGGCAGCGCGTGTACTCGCCTTACCTGGGGCGCGAGCTCACCTGGGGCTGCGCTCTGGTGCGTTCAGGCGCCACGCCGCGCGGGACAGCCGATGTGGACGGCACCGTCCCATCCGTGGTGGCCGCGCCCTCGCCTGCGCCCCAGGTCAGCATGACCGACGCCGGGCCCACCGTGCGGCTGGCCTGGATGGGCGACGTGATGCTGGCCGACGGGCCGGGGCAGGTCATCCGCCGCGGCGGTGACCCGTTCGCGGCGGTCGCCACCCGGCTGGCCACGGCCGACCTCCGCATCGCCAACCTCGAGTGCGTGATCGCCCGCGGCGGCAAGGCCCTGGCCAAGCCCTGGACTTTCCGGGCGCATCCGCGCGTGCTGCCGGTGCTGCAGAAGCATGTCGATGTGGTGTCTCTGGCCAACAACCACTCGGGCGATTACGGCGCTGAGGCGTTCGAGGAGATGCTGACGCGCCTCGACCGTGCCGGCCTGCCCTATGTGGGCGGCGGCCGCAATCTGCGCGAAGCACACCGGGTCCAGGTGATCGAGCGCAAGGGCGTGCGCATCGCGCTGATCGCCTACAACGAGATGTTCCCCCGTCGCTTCGAAGCGGGCGACGACCACGCCGGCATCGCCTGGAGCGACGATGAACAGGTGCTGCACGACATCCGCCTGGCGCGGGCCCGGGCCGATGTGGTCATCCCCTTCATGCACTGGGGCCAGGAAGACAATGAGCAGGCGCATGCGCGGCAACGTGCGCTGGCACGCCGCATGATCGAAGCGGGTGCGGCGGCCGTGGTCGGCACGCACCCCCACCTGGTCCAGGACACGGAGATGATCGACGGCAAGCCTGTGATCTACAGCCTGGGCAACTTCGTGTTCGACGGCTTCACCAAGCCGCTCAATAACACGGGCGCCCTGCTATGGATGGACGTGAACCGCCGGGGCGTGGCGTCATGGCGCATGGAGACCGTGCGCATCGATGCACGCGGCGTGCCCCACCCGGCGTCGAAGTAAGGAAGGGGCCGCCGCCGGGCGGCCGCCGCTTCACCGCTCGCGCCAGGGGTCGGGCAGGCTGCCGCCCTGCACGGCTGCGCGGCGCACCGAGCGGGCCTCACGCTCACTCTCGTCGCGCATGCGCACCAGCGTGCGGTCCACGAAGTCGATGTGGGCTTCGGCCGCTGCCTGCGCGGCGGGCGGGTCGTGCGCCTCGATGGCATGGAAGATCGCCAGGTGCTGCGCCAGCAGATCGCTCGACACCGTGCCGACAGCGAACAGGTTCGCGATGTTGTCGTGCACGTGGGTGCGCATCATCGTGAACAGACTGGCCAGCAGGTGGCTGAACATCGCGTTGTGCGCCGCATCGGCAATGGCCTGGTGGAAGGCCGCATCGGCCTTGGACAGGGCTCCGAGGTCCTTGGCCGCGTGCGCCGTCTGCAGCGTCGTGACCACGGCTCGCAGGCGCGTGAGGTCGGCCTCGGTGGCGCGCTCGGCGGCATAGCGCGCCGTGCTGCCTTCCAGCATCCGTCGAAACTCCAGCACGTCACGGCGCAGTTCGGGGTGGCTGGCCACCATGCTCTGCCAGGGGCTGGAAAAGCTGGCTTCCAGCTGGTCGGACACGTAGGTGCCGCCGCCCTGGCGGCTGATGAGGAGCCCGCGGGCGGCGAGCTTCTGGATCGCCTCGCGCAGTGAAGGCCGCGACACGCCGAGTTGCTCCGCCAGGGACCGCTCGGGAGGCAGCGCATCGCCCGCCTTCAGGCTGCCCTCCAGAATCATCGATTCGATCTGCTGGACGATGGCGTCTGAGAGCCTGGGCACGTTCACCCGCTTCAGGGGCTTGGGGAGGGCGTCGTTCATGGGTCGGACTGGGGGCACGGACCGAACGATAGCAGGTCAACGCGGGCCCCGCGCCAGGTGGGCCTCTGCCCTGCTCAGTCCCAGTCGGCCCGGATGGCCTGTGCCATGCCGTCAAGCGCCAGATAGCGGCGTCGGTACATGGCACGCTTGCGGGCGTCCACTTCTTCCAGCGGGCGACGCTCCAAAGCCCGGGGCAGCTGCCAGTGGGCGTCGGCCCCCTGCGTCCCACCGGCTTCTTGCCAGAACGCCCGGTAGTCGAAGTGGACGGCGGTTTCGGCCGTCACGGGCATCATGCTTCGGACTCCGGCTCGAACACGCCGAGCAGGGTAGGCAGCAGCAGCAGCGTGAACACGGTGGCAGAAATGATGCCGCCGACGATCACAAGGGCAAACGGTCGCTGTGTTTCGGAGCCGATGCCGTGCGACAAGGCGGCCGGCAAGAGACCAAGCCCGGCCATGAGCGCCGTCATGAGGATGGGCCGCAAGCGCACGACTGCCCCCTGGACGATGGCCTGGCTGCGGCTCAGCCCGTTGTCCAGCTTGGACTGCACCTCTTCGACCAGGATCACGCCGTTTTGCACGCAGATGCCGGCCACGGCGATGAAGCCGACTGCCGCCGAGATCGACAGGTGCATGCCGGCCAGGCCGAGGGCGACGAAGCCGCCGATGAGGGTGAAGGGCACCATGGCAAGCACGAGCGTGGCACGCAGCACCGAGCGGAACGCCCAGAACAGCAGCACGAAGATGCCGCCCAGTGACAGCGGCACGACCACCAGCAGGCGCTTGAGCGCCCGTTGCTGGTTCTCGAACTGGCCGCCCCACGTCATCGAATAACCCTGGGGCAGGTGCACCGTGCGAGCAACCTTGTCCTGGGCTTCGGCCACGAAGCTGCCCTGATCTCGACCACGCAGGTTGGCCTTGATGTGCACCATGCGTCCGCCCGCCTCACGCGAGATCCGCGTCGGGCCTTGTCGCACCGAGACCGAGGCCAGCTCGGACAAGGGCACGCTGCCGCCTCCGGGCAGGGCCACTGGCAGGCGTCCAACGGCCTCGATGGCATCGCGATAGGGTCGGTCGAAACGCAGGGTGACGTTCGCGTTGCGCCGGGCCTCGTAGAAGGTGTTGACCGTGCGGCCCCCCAGCGCGGTTTCGACCACCGCATTGAAGTCTTCGATGGTGACGCCATAACGCGCCAGGCGATCCCGGTCGGGCAGCACCGACACCTCGCTGAGCCCGCTGATGCGGATGGGCTCGACGTCGGCAGCGCCCCGGATGCCGGATAGCACGGACGCCACCTGATCGGCCTTCTGGCTCAGCACCTCGAGGTCGGGACCGAAGATCTTGATGGCCAGTTCGCCCTTGCCGCCCGACAGCGCCTCTTCCACGTTGTCCTGGATGATCTGACTGAAGTTCGGGTGCACGCCCGGGATCACAGTCATGCGGCCGGCGAGATGGGCGATCAGCGCCTCCTTGTCGGCAAAGCGCCAGGTGCCCCGGGGCTTGAGGTCGGCCAGCATCTCGATGCTGTTCGGTCCCTTGGGGTCGGTGCCGTCGTCGGGGCGTCCAATGTGCGTCACGACCTTGCGGACCTCGGGGGTCTCCAGCAGGATGGCGCGCAGACGGGACTCCACCGCGCGGGTCGAGGCCATGCTGCTGGAAGGCGGCAGGCTGAGCGTGATCCACAGGTTGCCTTCATCGAGCTTGGGCAAGAACTCACTGCCCAGCAGCGGCACCAGCAGCAGGGCCGCACCCAGCACCGACACCGAACCCACGATCACCATGCGGCTGCGTTCGCGGCACCACAACAGCGAGCGCATGTACTGATCCTTCAGCCTGTCCATCCACGGCAGGTGCTTTTCGAGCAGTGTGCGGCGACCCAGGAGAAAAGCCAGCATCGTGGGCACCCAGGTCAGCGTCAGGACAACGGCGCCGGCCAGCGCGAACGACAGCGTGAAGGCCATCGGCGAGAAGATCTTGCCCTCGACCCGCTGGAACGTGAAGATGGGCAGGAAGGCCAGGACGATGATCCCCTTGGAGAACACGATCGGGTGGCCCATGGCGGTGGCCGTCTGGCGCAAGGCGATCAGGCGGTGCGCCGGGTCGGACCGCGCGGCGCCCTCCGCCGAATCCAGCGTGAGCCGCACCATCAAGGCTTCGACCAGCACCACGGCCGAGTCGATGATGATGCCGAAGTCGACAGCGCCCAGCGAGATCAGGTTGGCCGACATCCCCTTCAGGTGCATCAGCGTGAACGCGGTGAGCAATGAGAGCGGGATGACGCTGGCCACGATCAGCGCGACCGCCCAGTTGCGCAGGAAGAGCACCAGAATGGCCACCACCAGCACGGCACCCACAAGCATGTTCTCGGCCACCGTGTGCACGGTGTGTTCGATGAGGTCGCGGCGGTCGTAGATGCGTTCGATGTGCACGCCCTTGGGCAGCCGTGATTCGAGCTCCTTGAGCCCACCGGCCAGCGAGGCGATCACCTTGGCCGGGTCCTGGCCGCGGATCATGTTCACGATGCCTTCGACGACGTCGTTGTCGCGGTCGAGCGCCACGATGCCGGAGCGCTCACGCTCGCCCCAGGCCACTTCGGCCAGATCGTCCACGGTGATGGCCGTGCCGTTGCGCGCGGCGACCACGGTGCGTCGCACATCGGTCAGCGAGGTGAACAGTCCCAGCGAACGCACCACCAGCGCCTCGTCGCCGCGCACCAGCACGCCGCCGCCGGCATTGGCACTGCCCTTGGCCAGCGCGGCCTGCAGTTCAGACAACGAGATGCCGAACTTGGTGAGCGCGTCGGGCCGGGCCCGAACTTGCACCTCCAGCAGGGCGCCGCCGATGGTGACGACGTCGGCGATGCCGGGCACGCGGCGCAGTGCAGGCCGCACCACCGTGTCCTGCAGCGTGCGCAGCTCGGACAGCGGCATGCCGGCCGGACCACGCAGGGTGTAGCGGAACACCTCACCCACCGCGGTGGTGAGGGGGGCCAGCTGGGGCGTGGTGCCCGGAGGCAGGCTCACGTTCTGCAGCTTCTCGAGCACCTGCTGGCGCGCGAAGTAATCATCCGTGCCATCCGAGAACAGCAGGGTCACCACCGACAGGCCGGTCATCGAGACCGAGCGCAGCTGCGTGATACGCGGCACGCCGCTCATCTCGGCCTCGATCGGCCGCGAGACCATGCGCTCGACCTCCTCCGGCGCACCGGACGGGTAGGCCGTGATGATCTGGACCTGCACGTCCTGCACGTCGGGGAAGGCCTCGACGGGCAGGTTGCCCACCGCGTAGCCCCCCACCAGAAGCAATGCCCCGATGACGAGCACCACGAAGACGCGCTGATTCAGCGCGAAACGAACCATCTTGTCGAGCATGTCAGTCGTCCGATGCCAGTTCAGCTTCGAGCAGGATGGCGCCCTGCGTCACCACGCGGTCGTCCGGCTTGAGGCCAGCGCGGACATGGCTCACCAGGCGGCCACGGTGGGCCAGGGTGACCGGCGTGCGGGCCAGCAGCCCCGGCGCGCGCTCGACGAACACGAAGTCCTGAACGCCGACCGTCACGAGCGCGCTGTTGGGCACCTCCACCGCGGCTTCGGCGCCGTCTGCGAGCGGAACAAGGCGCACGAACAGCTCGGGGCGCGCGCCCGGAACCGGCTCGGCAATGTGCGCACGCACCGCCACGCGCCGGGTCGCGGCGTCCAGCATGTTGCCCACGTGCACGATGCGGCCGCTCATGGGCGCCAGCGAATGGCCATCGTCCTCGATGCGCACGGTCTGCCCCAGGCGCAGGACATTGGCGTCGGCCTCCGGCACATCCGCCACCACATCGAGTCGACCTGGGTCGGTGACGACAAAGGCCGGATCGGCCGCATCCGGGCGCAACTCCTGCCCCGGGTTGAGCTGCCGGGACGCCACCACGCCGGCCAGCGGCGCCCTCAGCGCAAAGCGCCCGTCGGAGGCCACCGAGCCCAGGCTGCGCAGCCGGGCCGAGGCACGCTCCAGCTCGGCCTGCGCCACACGGGCCTCGGCCCGAGCCGCTTCCAGCTCCCGCGTGGCGATCACCCCCGCCTCATTCAAGCCCTGCGCGCGCCGCCATGCCGCTTCACGGCTGTCACGGTCCGCCTCGGCCTTGCGCGCATCGGCCACGGCCGCCGCGGCATCCGGGGCCACGACCCAGGCCAGGACATCGCCCGCCCGCACCAGCTGGCCGGGCCGGGCCACCACCTCCACCACCCTTCCGGGCAGGGGGCTGAACACGCGCACGGTGTGGTCTTCATCGGGCACCAGGCGTGCCGGCAGCGGCTCGACCAGCGGCGGAATGGAGCGCTTCACCGGCTGGATCGCCAGGTGAGCCAGTTGAGGTGAACCGGGTGGATAGCGCAGTTGGTCCGGCGCGATCCGGGTCGTCGCCGAGGCGACGGGGGTCTCTGGCTCCGCCTGGTCGGGAGCAAAGCGGGAGGCGGCCACGGCGAGGCCGACCACGGCGGCCGCGGCCCCCGCGTACAGCTGGAAGGTCTTGTTCATGGGGTAACGACGTGAGCAGCAGAGAGGTCGGCACCGGGCAGGCCCGGGGCGTCGACGAGAAGAGCCAGGGTGGAGCGGACCATGGCGTGGTCGGCTTGTGCGGCAACGTGTTCGAGCTCCACCGCGTGCAGCGTGCGGCGGGCATCCAGCAGGTCCTGCAGGCCCAGCGCGCCCTGAGTACGGGCGTACTCGCTGGCTTTGAGCGCCTCGCGCGCCTGCGGCAGCAACTGCCGCTCGATGCGCGTCAATCGCGTGCGGGCGGTTTCCCATGCCGCAAGCAGGTTCTCGAGTTCCGCCTGGGCCACTGCGAGCGTGCGCTCGTGCTCGGCACGGGCGTCTTCGAGCTGGACCAGCGCCTTGGCCAGCGGGCCGGCCTGGCGGTCTGCCACCCCCAGCGGCACCGACACGCCAATGCCCCACAGGCGCTGCCCGACGGGCGGATCGTGCTCGAACTGCACGCCAACCGTGACATCGGCCTTGCGCTGGGCTTCGGCCAGCGACACGGCCGCTTCTGCCTGGGCCATTCGCTCCTGAGCGGCGCGCACTTCAGGTCGACGGGCCACGGCGGCCTGGATCATGGCGTGATCCAGCGGGATCGCCCGTTGGTCATCGGGCCAGGGATCGTCCGCGCTCAGTGCGGCTGCGCGCTCGTCGCGCTCGAGCGCCAGCACCTGGCGCAAGCGCTGGCGGGCCTGCTGCAACTGCAGCTCGCTCTGAGCCTGCTCGTTGGCCGCCCGGTCGGCCTCGACGGACAGCCGGGTGGTTTCCAGCCTGGAGAGATCGCCACGGGCCAGCCTCTCCAGCGCGATGTCGCGGCCCTGCGCGGCCAGCCGCGCGTTGTCTCGGGCAATGTCGGTCTGGGCCTGGGCGAGCTTCAGGCGCCAGTAGGCCTCGGCCGCCGCGGCCGACTGCAAGCGGGCGGTCGCCTGAACGTCCAGACTCGCCGCGGCCACGCCGGCCTCGGCCACCTTTGTGCGCCAGGCACGCTTGTCACCCCGTTCCAGGGTCTGCTCAAGACGCAGGATGGTGTCGAACGGGCGGGACCAGGGGCCGCCGTGACCCATCTGCCTGGGATTGATGGCCAGCGTGTTGAGGCTGAGCTGCATCGCCGGCGTGACACCGGCCGTGACCAGGTCGGCGCGGGCTCCTTCGAGCGCCCGTCGGGCCGACGACACATCGCGCCCCGCCTCCACGGCCCGTGCCATCGCGGCAGACAGCGTCCATGACGCACCCGGCGGGCCGGCCGGGGCCCCGTCCGCCGGGGCAGCGTGGGCCGCAAGGGCGCCGGACATCAGGAGAATGACAGCACAAAGACCAGATCGCATGACTTCCGGTCGAGTCGCCGACGGTGGCAAACTGACCGGGGCGCAGTCTCCTGCCGCTTCCTTTCACGAACCTTTCACGGCCTTGCATGCGCCTGCTCCTTGTTGAAGATGACGCACCCCTGGCCGCCGGGCTGGCCGCCACGCTGCGGCTCGGCGGCTATGCGGTCGACCCGGTCTCGACGGCCGCCGATGCCCGTGCCGCCGTGGCGGTGCAGCCCTTTGATGCGGTGATCCTCGACCTCAATCTGCCGGATGGTGATGGCCTGACATTGCTGAGGGAATGGCGGCATCGTCGGGTGCGGCTGCCGGTGCTGATCCTGTCTGCACGCGATGCCGTCGAGGACCGCGTCACCGGGCTGGATCTGGGTGCCGACGACTACCTCACCAAGCCCTTCGACCTGCCGGAGCTCGAGGCCCGCCTGCGCGTGCTCATCCGTCGCAGTCAGGGCGCCTGGGACAGCAGCGTTGCGGCGCTGGGCCCGCTGTCGCTCGACACGGCCGCCCGCCGCGCCACCTTGAACGGGCAGGACATGGGCCTGACCGCGCGCGAGTTCGCCTTGCTGCGCATGCTGGTCCTGCGATCGGGCCAGATTCAGCCGAAGGAAGCGCTGATCGCCCGACTGACGGACTTCGAGCAGGACATGAGCGCCAATGCGCTGGACATCCTGGTACATCGGCTGCGCAAGAAGCTCTCCGGCAGCGGTCTGGGCATCCGCACCCTGCGGGGGCTGGGCTATCTGCTGGAGCAGGAGCCCGAGGCGTGAGAGGTAGCACACTCCAACGCCGGCTTGCGCGCCGGATGGGCGCGGTGCTGGTTCTCTTTGCAATCGCTGCCGCAGTCATCGTCTTCCAGCTGGCCAGCCGCTTCAGCGAGGAAGCGTACGATGAATGGCTGCTCGATACCGCGCGCTCCATCGCTCAGCTCATCAGGCCCCACAATGGCCTGCTCATCGCCGACCTCGCGCCGAACACACTCGATGCCGTGGTGTTCGATGCACACGACCGCGTGCTCTTTCGCATCGACAGCCCGACGCAAGGGCTCATTGCCGGCCAGACCAACCTGCCGCCTGGCACCCACACCGAAGGACACACCGTTCAGTACCACGACGTGGTCATCGACGGTCAGGCCATGCGACTGGTTCAGGTCACCCGCCTGGATCTCGTTCCCGGCCACCCGGTGGTTGTCAGCGTTGCCGAAACCCTCCACAAGCGAGACCGCCTCACCTCGCGTCTCATGGTCACGGTCATGGGGCTGATCGGGATGCTGGCCCTCGTCACCATGTGGGTGGCTGCCGACGTGATTCGCAGCGGCATGCGGCCGCTGGCCTTCCTGACGAAGACGATCCGCGCTCGCCAGCGCGACGACTTCACGCCGGTCTCCAGCGACGGGCTGACCGACGAGCTGCGCGTCTTCACCTCGGCACTCAATGACCTGCTGCGCCAGTTGGACGAAGCCGTGGGGCTGCAACGGCGCTTCGTCACCGACGCCGCCCACCAGCTGCGCACGCCCCTGGCCGCGCTGAAGGTCGAGCTGAGCCATGCCGAGCGGGAAACCGATCCGGAGCAGCGGCGCCTGGCCATGCAGCAGCTCGGCGAAGGCGTGGAACGACTGGCGCGGCTGGTGCATCAGCTCCTCGGCCTGGCCCGCGCTGAACCGGGCGCCCTGACCCGGGTGGCGTTCAGCGACGTGTCGCTCGGCCCTTTGCTGCGCGAGGTGACGACCCGGTTCGTGCCCATGGCGCTGCGGGCCGACGTCGACCTGGGCTACGAAGAGCTGGGGCACGCGACGGTGCGGGGCGACGCCCTGCTGCTGGAAGAAGCGGTCTCGAACCTGATCGACAACGCCCTGCGCTACGCGGGGCGCGGCGCCCGTGTCACGGTGCGGCTGCGGCTGGATGGCGCCCACGCCTGTGTCGAGATCGAAGACAACGGTCCCGGCGTGCCCGTGTCCGAGCTGCCCCACCTGGGCGCACGCTTTCACCGGTGCCCGGGTAGCCCCGCAGGGGGCTCGGGCCTGGGCCTGTCCATCGTGCGCGAGGTGGCCACGCTGCATGGCGGCAGCGCTGCCTTCGCG
>NZ_CANBCC010000034.1 GCF_947366995.1 uncultured Aquabacterium sp.
CTCGCGACCTCAACCTTGGCAAGGTTGCGCTCTACCAACTGAGCTATTCCCGCATCAACTGCACACCAACCCGGGCTTGGTGACCCAGGCGGTCAAACTTCTGGAGGCGCGGGCCGGAGTCGAACCGACCTACACGGATTTGCAATCCGGTGCATAACCGCTTTGCTACCGCGCCGTGTCTGACAAAAAAGGAAGCTGTGGGCTTCCTTTTTCAGAAAATCTGGAGCGGGAAACGAGGCTCGAACTCGCGACCTCAACCTTGGCAAGGTTGCGCTCTACCAACTGAGCTATTCCCGCATTGTCTCCGCCTTACGCAGATGCTCTGGCCTTGCGACCTGCTTTGCTGCGTTGACCACTGTTTGGTGCAGTGCTCAGCGAAGACTTGAACTATACACCACTTTTCGAGCCTCTCGGCGGGCGTCGCGTTTTTTCAACTCCCTCCGTGCCTTCAAGCTCAGTGCTTCATCACATCGCTCGACGAGGCAGGCGCTGCCGCCGGAGTCTCGGGCTTGGCTTCCACCTTCGCCTCTTCTTCCGGCAAGGCCTCCGGCTGACGCTCCAGCGCCACTTCCAGCACCTTGTCGATCCACTTGACCGGCACGATCTCGATCTGGCTCTTCACGTTCTCCGGGATCTCAGCCAGGTCCTTGACGTTCTCTTCCGGGATCAGCACCGTCTTGATGCCGCCACGGTGAGCCGCCAGGAGCTTCTCCTTCAAGCCGCCGATGGCCGTGACCTCGCCGCGCAGCGTGATCTCGCCCGTCATCGCGACATCGGCGCGTACCGGGATGCCCGTGAGTGCCGACACGAACGCGGTCGTCATGGCTGCACCGGCGGACGGACCATCCTTCGGTGTGGCGCCATCCGGCACGTGGATGTGGATGTCGCGCTTCTCGAACAACTCGTCGGCAATGCCCAGACGGCGAGCGCGCGAACGCACCACCGAGCGAGCGGCCTCGACCGATTCCTTCATCACGTCGCCCAGCTGGCCGGTGCGGATGATGTTGCCCTTGCCCGGCATGATCGCGGCTTCGATGGTCAGCAGATCGCCGCCCACTTCCGTCCACGCCAGGCCGACGACCTGACCGACCTGGTTCTCCTTCGTGGCTTCGCCGTAGCTGTACTTGCGCACGCCCAGGAAGTCGTTCAGGTTCTCGTCGGTGACGACGACCTTGTCGGTGTACTGCTTCAGCGCAAAGCCCTTGACGGTCTTGCGGCAGATCTTGGAGACCTCGCGTTCCAGCGAACGCACACCGGCCTCACGGGTGTAGTAGCGGATGATGCCGCGGATGGCACTTTCCGCCACCTCCAGCTCGCCGTCCTTCACGCCGTTGTTCTTGATCTGCTTGGGCAGCAGGTAGGTCTGGACGATGTGCACCTTTTCGTCTTCGGTGTAGCCGGCCAGGCGAATCACTTCCATCCGGTCCAGCAGTGCCGGGGGGATGTTCAGCGAGTTCGACGTGGCGACGAACATCACATCCGACAGGTCGAAGTCGACCTCGATGTAATGGTCACCGAAGGTGTGGTTCTGCTCGGGGTCAAGCACCTCCAGCAGCGCCGAAGACGGGTCGCCGCGGAAGTCCATGCCCAGCTTGTCGATCTCGTCGAGCAGGAACAGCGGGTTGCGCACGCCGACCTTGCTCAGGCTCTGCAGCACCTTGCCCGGCATTGAGCCGATGTAGGTGCGGCGGTGACCGCGGATCTCGGCCTCGTCACGCACGCCACCCAGCGCCATGCGCACGAACTTGCGTCCGGTCGCGCGGGCGATGGACTGCCCCAGCGAGGTCTTGCCGACGCCCGGAGGGCCGACCAGGCAGAGGATCGGGGCCTTGACCTTGTCGACGCGCTGTTGCACCGCGAGGTACTCCAGGATGCGTTCCTTGACCTTGTCGAGGCCATAGTGCTCTTCATTGAGCACGTGCTCGGCGTGGGTCAGGTCGTGCTTGACCTTGGACTTCTTGCTCCACGGCAGGTTGACCAGGGTGTCGATGTAGTTGCGCACCACGGTGGCCTCGGCCGACATGGGCGACATCAGGCGCAGCTTCTTGAGCTCGGCCTCGGCCTTCTTGCGCGCTTCCTTGGGCATGCGCGCGCCTTCGACCTTCTTGGCCAGCTCTTCGAGGTCGGCGCCCTCCTCGCCCTCGCCCAACTCCTTCTGGATGGCCTTGACCTGCTCGTTCAGGTAGTACTCGCGCTGCGACTTCTCCATCTGGCGCTTGACGCGGCCACGGATGCGCTTCTCGACCTGCAGGATGTCGACTTCGTGCTCAAGCTGTTCGAGCAGCTTTTCAAGGCGCGCAGAGATCGAGAACAAATCGAGCACAGCCTGCTTCGACTCGAGTTTGAGCGGCAGGTGCGCAGCGATCGTGTCGGCCAGACGGCCGGCGTCGTCGATGCCGGAGATGGACGTGAGGATCTCGGGCGGGATCTTCTTGTTGAGCTTGACGTACTGGTCGAACTGCTGCGTGACCGCACGGCGCAGCGCTTCCACCTCGGGCGTCACCGTGGTCTCGGGCTGAACCGGCACGACCTCGCCGGTAAAGAACTCGCCTTCGTCAGAGATCGACTTGGTGTTCGCACGCTGCACGCCCTCAACCAGCACCTTCACGGTGCCGTCGGGCAGCTTCAGCATCTGCAGGATGCTGGAGACGCAGCCGATGTCGAACATGTCTTCCGCCTTCGGCTCGTCCTTGCCCGCGGCCTTCTGGGCCACCAGCATGATCTGCCGTCCTGCTTCCATGGCAGCCTCGAGGGCTTTGATGGATTTTGGGCGCCCCACGAACAGCGGGATCACCATGTGCGGAAAGACCACGACATCGCGCAGCGGCAACAGCGGCAGCGTGATCGGATCGGAGGGAAGAATGGGGTGTCCAGACATAGGGGCTCACTTTCTGATGGGGTCCACGTGGGGCCTCATCTACAAATCACAAGGGCACCGAGACAACCGCCTGGCACTGGGGGGTGCTGCCGGCTGCCTGCGGTGCCCGTCAGAGCGATCCTCGGGTGCGTCGCTCAGGCACTGGCCTTGGCCTGTTCCCGGTACACAAGCAGGGGCTTGGCGTTCTCTTCGATCGTCGACTCGTCCAGGACGACTTTCTCCACACCCTCCATGTTGGGCAGCTCGAACATCGTGTCGAGCAGCGACTGTTCAAGAATGGATCGCAAACCACGTGCCCCGGTCTTGCGGGCCAGTGCCTTGCGGGCGATCGCGGCCAGCGCAGCCGGGCGGATTTCCAGCTCGACGCCGTCCATGTTCAGGAGATGCTGGTACTGCTTGATCAGCGCGTTCTTCGGCTCGGTCAGGATCTGAACCAGCGCGTCTTCGGTCAACTCGCCCAGGGTGGCCACCACCGGCAGGCGACCCACCAGTTCGGGGATCAGGCCGAACTTGATGATGTCTTCGGGCTCGACCTCGCGGAACACCTCGCCGACCTTGCGCTCTTCCTTGCTTTGCACGGAAGCGCCGAAACCGATCCCGGACTTGACCGAGCGGTTCTGGATGACCTTTTCGAGGCCGTCGAACGCACCACCGCAGATGAACAGGATGTTCGTCGTGTCGATCTGTAGGAAATCCTGGTTCGGGTGCTTGCGGCCGCCCTGCGGGGGCACCGACGCCATCGTGCCTTCGATCAGCTTCAGCAGCGCCTGCTGCACGCCCTCACCCGATACGTCACGCGTGATGGACGGGTTGTCGGACTTGCGCGAGATCTTGTCGATCTCGTCGATGTAGACAATGCCGCGCTGGGCCTTCTCCACCTCGTAGTTGCAGTTCTGCAGCAGCTTCTGGATGATGTTTTCGACGTCTTCGCCCACGTAACCGGCTTCGGTCAGCGTGGTGGCGTCGGCGATCACGAAGGGCACGTTCAGCAGGCGGGCCAGCGTCTGGGCCAGCAGCGTCTTGCCGGAGCCGGTCGGGCCGATCAGCAGGATGTTGCTCTTGGCCAGTTCGACGTCGGGCTTCTTGCCATCGCCCGAGCCCATGTGCTTGAGCCGCTTGTAGTGGTTGTAGACCGCCACCGACAGCGTGCGCTTGGCCGTGTCCTGCCCGATCACGTACTGGTCGAGGCTCGATTTGATCTCGTGCGGCGTGGGCAGGTCGCTGCGCGCCGGACGCGACTGCTCCGCCTCCGCCGCCACTTCGTCCCGGATGATGTCGTTACAGAGCTCGATGCACTCGTCGCAGATGAAGACCGACGGGCCCGCAATGAGCTTCTTGACCTCGTGCTGGCTCTTTCCGCAGAAAGAGCAGTAGAGGATTTTTTCGCTGGATGAGCCTTTTTTGTCTGCCATGGTGCAGGCCTGTCAGGGAGTCGGCAAGGGGTATGTCAAGGATGATAAGTCAAATGATTCCGGGCCCATGGGGTGGAACTGCCCTGCCATGATGCGGTTTTTCATCCCGCAAAACGAGGCAGCCCGGCGTTGCAGCCGGGCCCGAGGCATCACTGACGCTTTTCCAGGACCTTGTCGATGAGACCGTAGGTGGCGGCCTCGCTGGCGGACATGTAGTAGTCGCGCTCGGTGTCGTTCTGGATCTTCTCCAGAGGTTGACCGGAGCGGTCCGCCAGGATCTTGTTGAGTTGTTCGCGGGTCTTGAGGATCTCGCGGGCGTGGATTTCGATGTCGGTGGCCTGGCCCTGCGCGCCGCCCAGCGGCTGGTGGATCATGATCTTGCTATTGGGCAGCGCGAAGCGCTTGCCCTTGGCGCCAGCGGCCAGCAGGAAGGCGCCCATGGAGGCCGCCATGCCCATGCACAGCGTCGACACATCGGGCTTGATGAACTGCATGGTGTCGAAGATCGACATGCCAGCACTGACGCTGCCGCCCGGCGAGTTGATGTACAGCGAGATGTCCTTGTCCGGGTTCTCGCTCTCCAGGAAGAGCAGCTGCGCCACCACCAGGTTGGCGCTCTGGTCGTTGACCGGGCCCACCAGGAAGATCACGCGCTCACGCAGGAGGCGGCTGTAGATGTCATAGGCGCGCTCGCCACGGCCCGATTGCTCGATCACCATGGGCACCATGCCCAGGTTTTGGATGTCCAGTGCGCTCATGTGCGTCCTCTTGTGACGGCCACCCCTTGACGGGCAACCGGAAATGAGTTGTGAATTCATTATGACGTGCCGGCAGGCTGCATCGGCTCACGGAAAAAACGAGCCGCCCCACAGGGGCCCTTTCCGTTGTTTGCATGCACAGCCTCGCTGCGGACGGGCCACGTTGCATCAACCGACGTGTCACGTTTGCACAAAATAAAAGGCACCTGCCTCCGCTCGGGATTGCAGGTGCCTTCGGGGCACACCGTGCAGGCGGCACCACACGGGTGCCGCCGGTCTGGGCGATCAGGCGCCGGCCTGCTGGCCCATCAGCTCTTCGAAGCCGACAGCCTTGTCAGTCACCTTGGCCTTCGAGAAGATGAACTCGGAGACGTTGGATTCGATCACCACGGCTTCGACTTCGGCCATGCGCTGACGGTCGCTCATGTACCAGGCGATGACCTGGGCGGGCTGCTCGTAGCTCTGTGCCAGCTCTTCGATGTGAGCCTGGATCTGCTCGGGCTTGGCTTGCAGGTTGTTGGCCTTGACCAGCTCGGCCACCGTCAGGCCCAGGCGCACGCGGCGCTCGGCCTGGGGCTTGAACATTTCGGCAGGGATCGGGGCCTTCTCGGCGTCCTTGATGCCGCGGGCCTTCAGGTCGGCGCGGGCGCCTTCCACCAGGCGATCGCTTTCAGCGGCCACCAGCGAATTCGGCAGGTCGAACTCCACGGCCTTCAGCAGGGCTTCCATGGCGGCAGCCTTGTTGCGGGCCAGCACGCGGAACTTGACCTCACGCTCGAGGTTCTTCTTGATGTCGGCGCGCAGCGACTCGACGGTGCCGTCGGCGATGCCCAGGCTCTTGATGAACTCTTCGGTCATCTCGGGCAGGTTCTGGGCTTCGACCTTCTTGACGGTCACCAGGAAGTCGGCTTCCTTGCCGGCCACGTCCTTGCCGTGGTAGTCCTCGGGGAAGGCCAGCGGGAAGGTCTTGGACTCGCCGGTCTTCATGCCGCGCACGGCCTTCTCGAATGCCTCAAGCATCTGGCCTTCGCCGACCAGGAACTGGAAGCCCTCGGCCTTGCCGCCTTCGAACGGCACGCCGTCGATCTTGCCTTCGAAGTCGATGGTCACGCGGTCGCCGTCGGCGGCGCCTTCGGTGGCCGGACGCTGGGCGAAGGTGCGACGCTGCTTGCGCAGGATCTCGACGGTGCGGTCGATGGCGGCTTCGTTCACTTCAGCCGACACGCGCTCGAGTTCGACGGCCGAGAGGTCGCCGATGGCGACTTCAGGATAGACCTCGAAGGTGGCGTCGAATTGCAGCTGGCCGTCGACCGGGCCGCCTTCCTTTTCGGAGATACGGGGCTGGCCGGCCACGCGCAGTTGCGCTTCCTGGGCGGCCTTGGCGAAGGCTTCGCCGAGCTGGTCGTTGACGACTTCGTATTGAACGGAGTAGCCGTAGCGCTGGGCCACGACGTTCATCGGCACCTTGCCGGGGCGGAAGCCGTCGGCCTTGACGGTGCGAGCCAGCTTCTTCAGGCGGGCATCGACTTCGTTCTGAAGGGCATCGGCTGCCAGCGACAGCGTGATGCGGCGCTCCAGCTTGTCGAGGGTCTCCACGGTGATCGCCATGTTTGATCTCTCAGTATGAGTAAGAAGGAATGAGGGCTGGTGCGCGGGGGGGGACTCGAACCCCCACACCATTGCTGGCGTCAGGACCTAAACCTGGTGCGTCTACCAATTTCGCCACCCGCGCATCGACCTGAAACATCCAGCCGTCACGCCGCGCCCCGATCTCGGGAACGCAGGCGCAGACCGCCGGACAGGCTGATTTGGTCCGAACCAGCGATTCTAGCGCGGGAGCGGACCGGTTTTTGCCACGGCGCCGGGGTCTCGTACCCTGAACCAGGCGGCATACATCGCCGGCAGCGCGAGCAGCGTCAGTGCGGTGGCCACGATGAGACCGCCCATGATGGCCACGGCCATCGGCCCCCAGAACGCGCTGCGGCTCAGCGGGATCATGGCGAGCACGGCCGCGGCCGCCGTCAGCACGATGGGACGGAACCGCCGCACGGCGGCACCGACGATGGCGTCCCAGGCGGGCACGCCGCAGGCCCGGTCCTGCTCGATCTGGTCGATCAGGATCACCGAGTTGCGCATGATCATCCCCATCAGGGCGATGACACCGAGCAGGGCCACAAAGCCGAACGGACGGTTCAGAACGAGGAGGGCCCCGGCCACGCCGGCAATGCCCATTGGTCCGGTCAGGAAGACCAGCAGCGCACGGGAGAAGCTCTGCAGCTGCAGCATCAGCAGCGTGAAGATGATGAACAGCATCACCGGCACGTGGGCCAGGATGGAGCCCTGCCCCTTGCTGCTTTCCTCGGCCGTGCCGGCCAGCTGGACGGTGTAGCCCGGCGGCATGCGGGTCTGCAGATCCGTCATCTTCGGCCACAGGGCCTGGCTGACGGTCGGCCCCTGGATGCCTTCGCGCACGTCGCCCTGCACGGTGATGGCAAAGCGTCGCCCCTCACGCCACAGCACGCCCGGCTCCCACACCAGGTGGGGCTTTGCAACCTGCAGCAGCGGCACCATGCGGCCCGTGGCGGTGGCAACGTAGGCGTTGTCGAGCGCCTCAAGCGTCAGGCGCTCAGACTGTGGCGAGCGCACGTCGATGTCGATCAGACGGTCGCCTTCGCGGTACTGCCCGACGGTGACACCCAGGGTCTGCAGTCGGCTGGCCTGCGCAATGGCCTGGGTGGAGACGCCCAGGGCACGGGCCTTGTCCTGATCGACTTCCAGGCGCATGGCCTTGATCGATTCGTTCCAGTTGTCGTTGACGCCCAGCATGTCAGGGTGGGCCCGCATCACGGCCTTCGCTTCCTCTGCCAGGCGGCGGAGTGTCACGACGTCATCCCCGACGATGCGAAACTGCACCGGATACGGCACCGGCGGGCCGTTGGGCAGGAGCTTGACGCGTCCACGCACTTCGGGGAACTCCTCTGCCAACAGGCGGGGCAGATCGCGGCGCAGACGTTCGCGCGCCTCCATGTCGACCGGCAGCACGACGGCCTGGCTGACGTTGCTCTGCGGAAAGATCTGGTCCATCGGCAGGTAGAAGCGCGGCAGGCCAGAGCCGATCCAGGTGCTCACGGACTGCACACCCGGCTCCTTCATCATCCGCGCCTCGAAGCGGCGGGCGATGGCTTCGGTGGACTCGATGCTGCTGCCTTCCGGCTGCCAGATATCGACCAGGATTTCTGGCCGACTGGAGTCCGGGAAGAACTGCTGCTGCACCTTGCCCATGCCGACGAAGCCAAGCGCCAGAGCGAGCAGCGTCAGTGCAATGGTGATCCAGCGGTGCCGCACGCAGGCGTTCACCAGGGCGCGAAAGCGCACGTAGAACGGCCCGGCGTACAGGTCCGCACTGCCCTCCTCTGCCCGCGACACCTTGGGGCGGGTGCGCAGCAGCCACTGCCCGAGGTAGGGCACGAAGTAGACGGACACGATCCAGGAAATGAGCAGCGCTGCCGCCGTGACGGCGAAGATGGCGAAGGTGTACTCGCCCACCGACGAGTTCGCCATGCCGATGGGCAGGAAGCCGGCTGCGGTGATCAGCGTGCCGGTCAACATGGGCATGGCGGTGATGTCGTAGGCCGCCGTGGCCGCTGTCAGCTTGTCATAGCCCTCTTCGAGCTTGTGCACCATCATTTCGACGGCAATGATGGCGTCGTCGACCAGCAAGCCGAGCGCGATGATGAGCGCGCCCAGCGAGATCTTGTGCAGGCCCACTCCCCAGTAGAACATCACGAGGAAGGTGACCGCGAGCACCAGCGGGATGGTGATGGCCACCACGAGGCCCGGCCACACGTCGAGCCGAAGCGGCTTCGTGTGCAGGCCCAGGCTGACAAAGCTCACGCCCAGCACCACGATCACGGCCTCGATCAGCACCTTGACGAACTCGCCCACCGAGGTCGACACGGCCTGAGGCTGGTTCTGGATCTGCGTCATCTCGATGCCGACGGGCAGTTCGGTCTGAATGCGCGCCGTGGCGGCCGTCAGGTTCTTGCCCAGGGCGATGATGTCACCGCCCTTGGCCATGGACACACCGAGCGCGATGACGCTTTTGCCCTGGTGGCGCACGCGGGTCGACGGCGGGTTTTCGTAGCCACGGCGCACGGTGGCGATGTCGCCCAGCTTGAGCGAGCGCGCGCGGCCCGTAGCCGGGTCGACCACGCGGATGGGCATGGCCCGCAGGTCGTCGACCGAGCGGAACGCCCCGTTCACCCGCATCTGGATGTTGGCGGCCTCACCGGCGTAGAAGCCCGCGCCCTCCACGCCGTTCTGCGCGTTCAGCTGGGCCAGCAGCTCCTGCATGTTGATGCGCATTTCGGCCAGACGCCGCTGCGGCACCTCGATGAAGATCTTTTCGGCTTGCACGCCGAACAGCTCGACCTTGGCCACACCGGGCACGCGCAGCAGTTGCGAGCGCGTCTGGTCGGCGAACTGGCGCAGTTCCTCTTCGGTGAAACCGTCAGCCGACAGGGCGTAGATCGAGCCGTAAACGTCCCCGAACTCGTCGTTGAAGAAGGGGCCCAGCACGCCGGGCGGCAACGTGTGCCGCATGTCGCCGATCTTCTTGCGCACCTGGTACCAGAGGTTGGGGATTTCCTTCGGCGGCGAGGAGTCCTTCACCTGCATCAGCGTGAAGGACTCGCCGGGCTTGGTGTAGGACTGGATCTTGTCGGCATAGGGCACCTCCTGCAGGGTGCGCTCGATCTTGTCGGTGACCTGCTCGGCGACTTCCTGCGCGGTGGCGCCCGGCCAGTAGGCGCGCACCACCATCACGCGAAAGGCAAAGGGCGGGTCTTCGTCCTGGCCCAGCTGGAAGTACGACACGAGGCCCAGCACCATCAGCACGACCATGAGGTAGCGCGTGAGCGCGGGGTGCTCGAGCGCCCAGCGGGAGATGTTGAAACGCTGGCGCGACGCGCCGGGATCGCGGGGGGGAGTGCTCACCACAGACCTCCGGCGATCACGAGCGGGAGGCGGCCGGGGCCGCGGACGATGCAGCCGGCTGCGACACGCCGATGCGGCCCTCGTAGCGGCGCACTTTCTGGCCGGGGCTCAGCACATGGGCGCCCGCGGTCACCAGTTCCTGCCCCGGCGCGACGCCACGGGAGATCAACACCATGTTGCCGACGACATCGGCGGTCACCACGGGCACCGGCTTGACCGTCATGCTGTTGCCGTCCAGCACCCAGACGACCGACTTACCTTCGCGCTCCGTCAGGGCCTGCAACGGCACACGCACGCCATCCTGGGCGCGCACCGAGGCCATCAGGCGCACGGTGGCCGTCTGCCCCAGCTCGAAGCCCCGGGCACCCGCCACATCGGCCTTGACCAGGTAGGTGCGGGTCAGGGTGTCCGCCGCGGCGGCCACTTCGCGCACGGTGGCAGGCACCCACTCGCTGGTCCCCCAGCGCCGCACCTGCACGCCGCCCGTGCGCCCATTGAGGCCGCGCAGTGTCGGGCCCATGTCCTCGGGCACATGGAAGAGCACGTCGCGGGGGCCGTCGTGCGCCAGCGTCAGCACGGGCAGGCCGGGGCTCACCACCTGGCCGGGCTCGAGTTCCACACCGGTGATCACGCCCGGGGCATCGGCCACCAGGGTGGCATAAGCCGCCTGATTGCCTTGCACGCCGGCCTGGGCACGCGCCTGGCGCAGGCTGGCTTCCGCGGCGGTGGCCATCGCCTGGTAGCGGTCGAGCTGTGCCTGGCTGATGAAGCCCTGCGCCTTCAGGTCGGTGAAGCGACGCAGATCGGCCGCGGCTTGAGTGGCCTGCGCTTCGGCAGCCGCCACACCCGCCCGGGCGGCATCCTGGCTCAAGCGCAGGTCCTGCGCGTCGAGCTGCGCCAAGGGCTGCCCCTTGCGCACCGTCTGGCCAGAATCCACCATGCGACGCACCACCTTGCCCCCGACCTGGAAGCCCAGGCGCGACTCGGTGCGCGCGCGCACCTCGCCGGCAAACTCGCGCTCGAGCTGTCCACCCGTTTCTGCCACCACCAGCGTACGGACCGATCGCACTGGGGCGGGGCTCTCAGCCGGCTTGCCACAGGCAGCCAGCAACGCCGACACGGCAAGGACAAAGGGCAGGCGCAATGAACGGCGTGGCCCGGGGCGGCGAGAGAGGGTCATGTGCTTGGCGTTGTGGTTATGGCGAGCGCGGTGGCGTGACCGCGACGCTGCATCGGAAAACAGTGGGGCCAGTTCGAGGCGCAACCGCCCTCCCTGTCAATAACTGACCCGCGAGTCAGTAATGTTGGCAAGGAAACAGGGCACTGTCAATCAAGCCTTTGGCGACAATACGCGACCCTCTGCCCCTGATCCATGTCTTCCATCGCGCCCTCCTCCCCCTTTCCCCGCCCAGGCAGCAGCCTGGCGGCCGCCCTCGCGCTCGTTCCGGTCCGCCGCCGCGCCGCCTCGGCCATCTGGCTGAACTGGTGGCACGAGGTCAGCGCCATCCCGTATGCGGTCAGCGATCCGGGTGTCGCCGAAACCAAGCTGCGCTGGTGGCAACAGCAGGTCCACGGGGCCGCGCAACACGCCCGGGCCGAACACCCGCTGCTGAAAGCGTGGCTGGCCCTGCCTCTTGAAGAGCGGGGGCTGCAGGACTGGTCCCTCTGGCTGGGGCAGATCGATGCGCTGCTCGGGTTGCTGCAGCAGACGCGGTGGCTTGATCAGGCGACGATGTTGCGACACATCGACGGCAGCACCGGCCGGGCGTGCGAAGGCGCGGCGCTGGTGCTCGGCGCCTCAGACACCGACGCCACCCGGGCGGCGGGCCGGCAGATCGGGCGCGGCCTGCGGCTGGCCCACCAACTGGCTCGCCTCGGGCAGGACGCCCGTGCCGGCTGGGTGCACGTGCCCATCGACACCTTGCAGGCCCACGCCGTGCGCGCGCACGAGCTGACCAAGCCCGGCGCGCAACTCCCCGCGGGCTGGCCCGGGTTGCTGGCCGCCCTGCATGCCCAGGCGGCCGACTCGCTGCAGCAGGGGCTCGCCCTGGTGCGGGCGCTGCCGGCCGCCGACCGCCGGGCACTGCGTCCGCTGGTGGCGCTGGCCCACATGCACTTGGCGCTGATCGACGAAGTCCGCACACATGGCGATCGGGTGTTGCACGAACGCATCATGCTGACGCCGCTGCGCAAGAGCTGGATCGCCCTTCGCGCCAGCTGGGGCTGGCTGAGCTGAATCAGGCGGTCAACCGCTCACGGCTCATCGCGCGAGAACGGCGCCGCCAGCGGCTCGCCCACAAACAGCCCCTGCTGAGGCCACGCCACACTCTTCCAGTAAGCCTCGATGGCGGTGGCCCCCTGCGCATAGAACAGCACCAGGGCCTGGGGGTTCGGGAACTTCTGCAGGTGCGCACAGGGCTCGCTGGTGGTGCCGTAGCTCGCCGTCGCGCCGGCGTCGATCCACGACAGCACCGTCATCTGCCCGTGCGGACGGTCCAGCACCCCGCCGAATGAGGTGAGGTGATCACCCAGCGCGCCGGGCAGGAAGTCGACGGTGTCGAGCCAGTCGACGTGCGTGCGGCCCGTGAGGTACACGAGCACACGCTCGGCATGGCGCAAGGCCTCCGTCTTGTCCAGGAAGACCTCGATGCCCGCCTGCGGCAGCTTGCCTGGCGGCGGAAACAGCAGTTGCCGCTGGCTGCGGATGGCATCGGCGGTCGTCACGAAGTGGACGTGGGCCGTCGGGCCTCCTTTGAGGCCGAGCGTGTTGTCGGCCTTCACGCCGCGGTCGATCAGGGCCTTTGCGCCTTTGACGTCGCGTGACGCCAGCAGCATGCTGAGGCGCACCCGGTAGTCGGTGTAGGGCCGGGTGGTGTCGGAGCCGAAGTAGAGGCTCGGGCGGGTGGGTGCGCAGGTCTGGCTGCATAGCTTGGCGTCGTACCCCAACGCCAGGGCGCCGGGCAGCGAGTTGCAGCCCACCGCATACGGCAGGCGCCAGGCGAGCGCCAGCGCCTGGATCTGCTCGCCAAAGAAGGCATCGATCTGTTGGCGGAAGGCGTCGAACTCGGCCACTGTCAACTCACCGCGCACGGGAAGCCGCACACGCAGGATCTGATCGTCCGGGATTTTGCGCGCCTTCGCGTAGTACTCCCCAACCTGAACCGAGTAAGGGTCGTCGAGGTTGATCACCAGGCCGACTTCACGGACGGTAAGTCGACCGTAGACGCGCGGCGCCTTGAACCACTGCCTGGCGGGCGGGGCGGCACGAGAAGCCGCGGCGGCTGCGACGGTGGGTGTGACACGCGAGGCGGCGGTGGGCGCCGAATCCTGGGCCCGCGCCGCCAACGGCGAGGTGGTCAGCACGCAGAAGGCGGCCAGGGCGGCACACGGCAAGGTGCGCCAGAACGAGGAAAAGTGCATGACCAAGATGAAATACCGGTTCGTCACGGGGCAGAGGCCGGAAATGCCCTCAAGTGCAGGATTATTTCGCCGATTGAGCAGCCATCCCGTTCACCGAAACGGCCTCCCGCACAGGAAAACCCCATGAGCGAATCGAGTGCTGCGTCCACGTCCATCCAGGTGCTCAGCAGGATGTTCTCCCTGCTCGACACCCTTGCCCACGAGGGCGACTCCGTCTCCTTGAAGTCCATCAGCGAGCAGACGGGCCTGCATCCCTCCACCGCGCACCGCATTCTCAATGACCTGGCCGTGGGGGGGATGGTCGAGCGCTCGGGCCCTGGGGCCTACCGCCTGGGGCTGCGCCTGCTGGCTCTGGGCAACCACGTGCGGGCGCGCCTCGACGTGCGCGAACTCGCCGTGCGCCCGATGCAGGAGTTGCACCGCCTGACCGGGCACACGGTGTCGCTGTTCGTTCGCCAGGAAGACGATGCCCTGTGCGTCGAGCGCACGGTGTCGGAGCGCTCTGGCGTGCAGGTGACCCGCGTGATGGGCCTGCGCGTGCCGTTGGCCAGCCACGCGGCCGGCAAACTATTGATGCTGCAGGATTCGACCACGGTGCTGCAGGTGCTGGCCGCGGCCCAGGGCCTGCGGCTGGAGTCGCTGCAGGCGGAGCTTGCCGCCATCCGTCAGCAAGGTCTGGCGCTTGACAGCGACAGCCCCGACCCCTTGCTGCAACTCGCCGCCGCACCGGTGTACGACGACCAGGGCCGGGTGTGCGCCGCGCTGGTGCTCAACGCGCCGGTTGCCCGCTTCGGGCAAGATTGGCAGGACGCCCTCAAGCACACCGCGGCCCGCATTTCGGCCAGCCTGGGCTGGACCCACCGCTGACGGGACAAGCCGCACCGCCCAGCAAAAAGCCTCCCGTCGGGAGGCTTTCTTGTCTGTGCGCCGCGAGGAAAAAACCTCAGGACGTCAGCTTGCCGGGCGCCCGGGCCGTGACTTCCGGCGAAGGCCCGACGGACGACGAGGTCGTGGCGCGTTCCAGCCAGCGGCGCACGCGCTCGGCATCCGCCAGACGCGAGTAACGGCCGGCCGAGTCCAGGAACACCAGGATCAGCTTGCGGCCCGCCATGCTGGCCTGCATCACCAGACAACGGCCCGCTTCGACGATGTAGCCGGTCTTCTGCAGGCCAATGTCCCAGCTGGGGTTGCGGATCAGCCCGTTGGTGTTGTGGAACTGCACCGTGCGCGCGCCCACGCGGGCAGCGTACTCGCGAGAGGTGGACAGATCACGGATCAACGGGTGCTGGTAAGCGGCCTTGGCCAACGAGGCCAGATCCTTGGCGCTCGACTGGTTCTGGCTGCTGAGCCCGGTCGGCTCGACGTAGCGGGTGTCGCCCATGCCCAGCAGGCGGGCCTTGGTGTTCATGGCACTGACGAAGGCGCGCAGCCCGCCTGGATAGCTGCGACCGAGCGCGTGCGCCGCACGGTTCTCGGAGGCCATCAGCGCCAGGTGCAGCAGCTCGCCGCGCGTCAGCGTGGCGCCCACGGCAAGGCGCGAGCTGCTGTTCTTCTCGGTGTCGATGTCGTCGACCGTGATGGTGACCTGCTCGTCCATCGACAAGCGCGCCTCGACCGTCACGAGGGCCGTCATCAGCTTGGTGAGCGAGGCGATAGGAAGCACGGCTTCGGAATTCTTGGCCAACAGCACCTCGTTGGTGTCCTGGTCCATGACGAGCGCGACGCTGGACTTCAGCTCCAGCGGATCGGGCGTCTGGTGCAGGCCGTACAGTTGCCCGAAGGAAGCGCCCGACGCGCCGGACGCAGCCGCCATGCTGGCCCCGGGAAACGCACGGGGCACGAGGGACGAAGCGCGGACGGACACCGGCACGACGCGCGCCGGAGCCACGGCATCCGAACGGGCGACCGCGGTGCGCTGCGGGGCAGAAGCCTTGGCCAGCTTGCTGCCACGGCGTGTGTCTTCACGGCTGACGCGGGCGCCCTTGCGGCGCGGCTCAGCGGCAGCCACCTGGCGGGACGTCGCCTTGCCGGCGCGGACCGTTTTGGTGGATTTGCCAGCTGCCGGCCGGGCCGCTGCCTTGGCGACCTTGCTGGAACGGGACGGGGCATCGGCCTTGGCGCGCGCGGAGGACTTCGCGCTCACCTTCGTCTTGCTGCTGCGAGACTTTTCAGCCGCCAGCGCAGACGTCGAGAGACCGATGGCGAAGATCGACACCAGCACTGCTGTCAGCCAGTTTTTGTTCCATTTGAAGCAGATCACGGTTACCGCCCTTTCGTCTCCACGAAGTGTAAATAAAAAACGCGCAAGATCAAAGACTTACGCGCCTTTTATCAAGTGGCCTGGCGAAACAGGCCCTCGTGGAGACCTGTCAGCCCTGCGCGGCCACGCGTTCAGCCTTGCTGTGCAGCTTGTTGAGGGCCGCCATATAGGCCTTGGCCGAAGCCACAACGATGTCGGGGTCGGCGCCCACGCCGTTGACAACGCGACCGCCGTGCTGCAAGCGCACCGTCACCTCGCCTTGCGATTCTGTGCTTCCGGAGGTGATCGCATTCACCGAGTACAGGAGCATTTCAGCGCCACTTTTCACGACAGCCTCGATTGCCTTGAGGCTCGCGTCGACCGGGCCGTTGCCCTCGGCCTCGCTGCGGTGCTCGGCCGTACCCGCGGCAAACACGACGCTGGCATGCGGGCGTTCACCCATTTCGGAACGCTGCGCCAGGGCGATCAGGCGATAGTGTTCCTGCTCGCTGGTCACGCTCTCGTCGCCCACCAGCGCGATGATGTCCTCGTCGAAGATTTCGCTCTTGCGGTCGGCCAATTCCTTGAACTTGGCGAACGCCGCGTTGATCTCGGCTTCGGAGTCGAGGTCGATGCCGAGCTCCTGCAGGCGCTGCTTGAAGGCGTTGCGGCCCGAAAGCTTGCCGAGCACGATCTTGTTGGCGGCCCACCCCACGTCTTCGGCGCGCATGATCTCGTAGGTGTCTCGGGCCTTGAGCACGCCGTCCTGGTGGATGCCGGACGCGTGCGCGAACGCATTGGCGCCCACCACAGCCTTGTTCGGCTGCACGACGAAACCGGTCGTCTGCGAGACCAAGCGCGAAGCCGGCATGATCTGCTGCGTCTCGATGCCGACCTCGAGGCCGAAGTAATCACGCCGCGTCTTGACGGCCATGACCACTTCTTCGAGGGCGCAGTTGCCGGCACGTTCACCCAGGCCGTTGATCGTGCACTCGACCTGGCGCGCGCCACCGATCTTCACGCCGGCCAGCGAGTTCGCGACCGCCATGCCCAGGTCGTTGTGGCAATGCACCGACCAGATGGCCTTGTCGGAGTTCGGGACCTTCTGGCGCAGATCGCGGATGAAGTTGCCGTACAGCTCCGGGATGGCATAGCCCACCGTGTCCGGGATGTTGATCGTGGTGGCTCCCTCGTTGATCACGGCCTCGCACACGCGCGCGAGGAAATCAAGGTCGGAGCGGTAGCCGTCTTCAGCCGAGAACTCGACGTCCGACGTCAGGTTGCGGGCGAAGCGCACCGACTGCTTCGCCTGCTCGAGCACCTGCTCGGGCGACATGCGCAGCTTCTTTTCCATGTGCAGCGCGCTGGTGGCGATGAAGGTGTGGATACGCCACGAATTGGCGCCCTTCAACGCTTCGGCTGCACGGCTGATGTCGCGGTCGTTGGCCCGGGCCAGCGAGCAGACGGTGGAGTCCTTGATGATGTCGGCGATCGACTTGATGGCCTCGAAATCGCCATTGGAAGAGGCCGCGAAACCGGCTTCGATCACGTCGACCTTCAGCCGCTCGAGCTGGCGTGCGATGCGCAGCTTTTCATCCCGCGTCATCGAGGCGCCGGGCGACTGCTCGCCATCGCGCAGGGTGGTGTCGAAAATGATCAGCTTGTCGGTCATGGTCTTCTCCGTGGGTCGGGCACCTGGGGATCGCGGGCCGCGTGGCCGGGGCGCCAAACGAAACGGCCCGCAAGAAGCGCTTGGCGGGCCGTGGTCTGTGGGGTGTCAGGTGCGTCTCAAAATATAGCACGCAGGCCTAGGGCAACGGCGTCGCTCAGCGATGCAGTCCTTCTTCATCCGGCTCGTCGGTGGACGTCGAGATGACGCTGACCGGGCGACCCTTCATGCGCTTCCAGACGTACACACCGTAGCCCGACAGGCCGTACAGCATGAAGACGCCGAACAGCACGATGGGCGGGTGGATGGTGATGACCGAGATGCCCAGTGCAATCGCGACGATGGCGATGAAAGGCACCGAGCGCCGGAAGTTCACATCCTTGAAGCTGTAGAACGGGATGTTGGTGACCATGGTCAGGCCCGCGTACAGGGTCATGGCAAAGGTCAGCCACACCATGCCGGGCAGGCTGAACGCGGTCTCGCCCAGGTCAGTCACGACCCAGATCAGGCCCATGACCAGGGCGGCGGCGGCCGGGCTGGGCAGACCCTGGAAGAAGCGCTTGTCGACCACGGCGATGTTGGTGTTGAAGCGCGCCAGTCGGAGTGCGGCGCCCGAGCAGTACACGAAGGCGGCGATCCAGCCGTACTTGCCCAGGTCCTTCAGCGCCCATTCATAGGCGATCAGCGCCGGGGCGGCACCGAAGGAGACCATGTCGGACAGACTGTCCATCTGCTCGCCGAAGCTGCTTTGCGTGTTCGTCATGCGAGCCACGCGGCCATCCAGGCTGTCGAGGACCATGGCGCAGAAGATGCCCACGGCCGCCTGTTCGAACTGGCCGTTCATGGCCATGACGATGCCGTAGAACCCGCCGAACAGGGCGGCCAGCGTGAACAGGTTGGGCAGGATGTAGATGCCCTTGCGCGGACGGCGCGGCGGCTCGTCATCGTCGAGGTGGCGATCTTGGGCGTGGGCGGTGGAATCGCCCTGCTGCGCTTTGCTGGAAACAGGCTGCACGCTGGTGTCTTCGGGTCGGGAAACTGGGGTGACGGGCCAGGCCCGCGGTTGCCGTTGAGGATAACTCAAGCCGCTGGCGCGGCGTGAACCACCCGTTGCGGGAACGGGATCTCGACGCCGAGGCGGTTGAACAGGCTCAGCAGGGCCAGATTCACCTCGGAACGCAGGTTCATCTGCCCGTTCTCCGGGTCGCCCACCCAGAAGTTGATCGTGAGCTCGAGCCCGTCCGCGGCAAAGGCTGTCAGGAACACCTGAGGCCGCGGGGTGTCGAGCACGCGAGAGATGGCCGCCACAGCGGCGACGATGTCGGGCATCAGCGTGGTGAGGTCGGTGCCATAGCCGACCTGCACCACCGTGCTGAGCATCAGATCCGGGTCGGCCAGCGAGGCGTTCTCGACGCGCTGGGTGATCAGCAGTTCATTGGGCACGATCGATTCGCGCCCGTTTGCCGCTCGCAGCACGGTGTAGCGGGTGTTGATGTCGGTGATGCGGCCCTCGAAGTTGTCCACGCGCACCAGGTCACCGATGCGCAGGCTGCGCTCGGCCAGGATGACGAAGCCGCTGACGTAGTTCGCCGCGAGCTTCTGCAGGCCGAAGCCGAGGCCGACGCCGATGGCACCGCCCAGCACCGACAAGGCGGTGAGGTCGATGCCCGCAGCCGACAGCGCGACCAGCAGACCGCACGCCAGCAGCACGGCCCGGATGGCATTGGACGCGATCTTGCGCAGCGACAGGTTGTCGGTGGCGCCCTTGAGCAACCGTGACTCGATCGCCGCCGACAGCGACAGCGAAAGGATGAGCACCACGATGGCGCTGAGCACCCCCTGCACCAGGCTCAGCAGGCTGACGCGGCTGCCGCCGAGTTTCCAGGTGAGGCGGTCCATCTCTTCGATGAGCAGCGGCAGCACGCCGGTGACCCACAGCACCATGCCGAGCCAGGCCACCCACGACACGGTGCGCTCCACCACCCGCACGGTCTGCGACGTGGGAAAGGCAGCGCCCAGCACCTTCACCGTGAGGCGAATCACGGCAAGCGACACGAGCACCGGCACCGCAATGCGGAACACGGCCAGCGGCATCTCGTCCTGCAGGATGCGGCGCACGCCCACAGCGAGGATCAAGGCGAGCAGGGGGAACAGCACGCCGTCGAACACCTTGCGGCCGAACCATACCGAGGACGGGTCGACCTGCCGGCCGCGCCACAGTCGCACAAGCAGCCAGGACACGCCCAGGCAGCCGAACAGCACGGCCAGCTCGGCCAACGCCGTGGGCTGGTTCAGTTGCGACCAGAGCTGGTTGAACTCGCCGGGGCGCCAGAGGTGGGCGGCATGGTCGGCGGCGCTGGTGGAAGAGGCGGCGAGGGTCTGGACAGTCAGGGTGTTGAACACGATGGACACAGGAGGGATGACAGGCGGCGCGTCAGCGTTCTTCGATCAGGGTGCGAACGTGCGCGGCCACGCTGCGGCCCAGCGCACTGAGGTTGTAGCCGCCCTCCAGACAGGACACCACACGTCCTTCACAGAAGCGGCGGGCCACGTCGAGGATGCGGGCTGTGATCCAGGCGTAGTCGGCCTCGACCAGGCCCATGCCACCCATTTCGTCCTCCCGGTGACCGTCGAAGCCCGCCGAGATGAAGATCATCTCGGGGCGGAAGTCTTCCAGGCGGTACATCCAGTAGGAATCGACCACGTCGCGCACGGTGGCGCCATCGGTGCGCGCGGGCAGTGGCACGTTGACCATGTTGCCCGCCCGGCTGTCGGCGCCGCTGTAGGGGTAGAACGGGTGCTGGAAGAAGCTGACCATCAGCACACGGTCGTCGCCGGTCAGGATGTCCTCGGTGCCGTTGCCGTGGTGCACGTCGAAATCGACCACGGCCACACGCTGCAGTCCGCGCACATCGAGCGCGTGCCGTACGGCCACCGCCACGTTGTTGAAGAAGCAGAACCCCATGGTCTGGTTGTGCATCGCGTGGTGGCCCGGCGGGCGCACGGCGCAGAAGGCATTGCTCAGTCGACCGTCGAGCACAGCGTCGGTGGCGGCGACGGCCGCGCCGGCTGCCCGCCACGCCGCCGACCGGGTGCCCGGGCAGGCCCAGGTGTCAGGGTCGAGTGCGCGGGTGTCGCCGGTGGCTTCGAGCTGCTGCAGGAAGTCGTCCAGCGTCAGCACGTAATTGAGGTCGTGCGCCAGGGCGAGGTCGTTGTTCGAGGCCAGGGGCACCTCTTCCCGCTGCAGCAGGGCGTCCAGGCCCTGTGCACGCAACTGGTCCTCGATGGCGCTGATGCGCTGCGGACACTCCGGGTGGCCTGTGCCCATCTCGTGGGCCAGGCAGTCGGGGTGAGAAAAATAGCCGGTTGCCATGGGTCTCTCTCGGTCTGCAAGCCTGCGTGCTTTGGGGTATGGTCCGGGCATGCTCCGCAACGACACACTGTCCGCTGCTCGGCCGGGCGCGGGCGCCGCCATGCCGCCGTCCTCTTCTTCACTCTCAGGCCTCATCGATCAGGTTAGCACGATCGTTGTCGGCAAACGGGAACAGGTGACGCTGGCCGTCATCTGTCTGCTGGCCTCGGGACACCTGTTGATCGAGGACGTGCCGGGGGTGGGCAAGACGACCCTGTCTCATGCGCTGGCGCGCTCGCTGGGGCTGCAGTTCGCCCGCGTCCAGTTCACGTCCGACCTGCTGCCCTCCGACCTGATCGGCGTGAGCGTGTACGAGCGGCAACAGGATCGCTTCGTATTCCACCCGGGCCCGGTGTTCTCGCAGGTGCTGCTGGCCGACGAGATCAACCGAGCCGGGCCGCGTACGCAAAGTGCGCTGCTGGAAGCAATGGAGGAACGCCAGGTGTCCGTGGACGGCGTGACCCGCGCCCTGCCCTCGCCCTTCTTCGTGATCGCCACGCAGAACCCCGGCGAGCAACTCGGCACGCACCCACTGCCCGAGTCGCAGCTGGATCGGTTTGCCATGCGGCTGTCGCTAGGCTACCCGGCGCCGGCCGCCGAGCGCGCGCTGCTGGCCGGAGAGGACCGCCGCGAGGTGCTGCAGCACCTGCCCCCCGTCATGAGCCTGTCGGAATGGCAGCAATGGCAGACACGTGTGCATGACGTGCACGTGTCCGGCAGCCTGCTGGACTACCTGCAGGCTCTGTTGGCCGCCACCCGCGATGGCCAGTGGTGTGCGCAGGGCCTCAGCCCGCGCGCCGGCTTGTCGCTGCTGCGCCTGGCGCGCGCCCGGGCCCTTGTGTCGGGCCGCGGACACGTCTCGCCGGAAGACATTCAACAGCTGTGGGTGCCCGCCGTGGCGCACCGGCTGACGCCCTTGCCCCGCTCGGGGCGCAGTGCCGCGGCCCAGGCGCGCGCCCTGCTGGAGGCCGTGCCGCTGCCATGAGGCCCGCCGCGCCCGGGGCCCTGCCGCGCATGCGCACGCGCTGGACGCACTGGTGGGTGTCGCGCCTGCCGCGCACCGACCGGCTGACGCTCACGCACCGCAACCTCTACATCCTGCCGAGCCGGGCGGGCTGGTCGCTCGCCGTCGTCACGCTGGTGCTGCTGCTGGCCTCGGTCAACGAGCAGATCAACCTGGGGTACGCGTTGGCCTTTGCGCTGACCGGCGCGGCGCTGGCCGGGCTCCACCAGACCCACGGCAATTTGCAGGGCATGACGTTGACGCTTCACCCACCGCCCAGCACGCATGCCGGCGAAGCACTGACGCTGACGGTGACGCTCGACGGCGGTGCACAACGCCGGGGACGCCACGGGCTGCGGCTGCAAGCCCAGGACGCCGAAGGCGACGCGCCGGCGCTGGAGGTCGAAGTGGCGCCGGGAGCGGCCCAGTGGGTTGAACTGGATGTGCCAGCGCCTGCGCGCGGAAGACACCCTCTGCCCCGCATCGGCATCGAAAGCCGTTACCCGCTGGGGCTCTTCCGTGTGTGGGCATGGTGGCGGCCCGCGAGCACCGTGCTGATCTGGCCGGCACTCGACACCCAGGCACCGCCGGTACAGAGCCAGATGATGGCGGGCGCCGCAGACAGTGGCGGCCCGGCGCGTGAGGTAGACCAGCAAGCCACGCCCGAGGGCTTGCGCGCCTACCAGCGCGGCGACCCCATGCACTGGATTGCCTGGAAAAAATCGAGCGGTGGCGACACGTTGGTGAGCCGCGAGCGTCTGCCCGAGCGGAGCCACACCCTGTGGCTGGACTACGCCCGCAGCCCGGGTCTGGCCGGACTGGCACACGAGGCGCGCCTGAGCCGCCTGGCGGCATGGTTGCATGAGGCGGAAGCACTGGAAGGCCTGGCCCTGCAGTACGGCCTTCAACTGCCCGATCAGCGGGTGGAAGCGGGGCGCAGCGCCGCTCACCTGCGGCACTGCCTGGATGTGCTGGCCGAATGCGAGGGCCCGGCATGAGCGCCCTTCCCTCGCGCAGCGGCCTCACCCGGGAGGGCCGTGACACCCTGTGGCTGCTGGCGGTTCTGGCACTCACCATCGCGCCCCATGTGGGGCGGCTGCCCGTGTGGTGCCTGGCGGGCACTGCGGGGGCCATCGGGTGGCGCGCATGGATCGCATGGCGTGACGCTGCCCTGCCGCCACGCTGGGTGTTGTTGCTCGCCCTCGCAATCAGTGTGGGAGCCACCTTGCTGACCTTCCAGTCGCTGCTGGGCCGCGCCGCGGGCGTCACGCTCGTCACGCTGCTGGCGGGTCTGAAGACACTGGAGCTGCGGGCGCGGCGCGATGCCTTTGTCGTCACCTCACTGGGCTTCTTCCTGATTCTGACGCAGTTCCTGCATGACCAGGGTCCACTGAATGCGCTGCTGATGACCGTGGCCCTGCTCGGGCTGCTGACCAGCCTCGTGCTGGCCCAGCGGCCACTGGGCCGCCCCCCGCTCCGCGAGGTGATGGGCGAAGCCGGTCGGGCGTTGCTGTGGGGGCTGCCACTGGCGGTGGTCCTCTACCTCTTTTTCCCACGGTTCGGGCCTTTGTGGTCGTTGCCAAACGACGCGGGCGCGCGAACCGGCCTGTCGGAGCAGATGGAGTTGGGCCATGTGGCGGAGTTGGCGCAGGACGACACCATTGCGATGCGCGTGCGCTTCGAAGGCGAGCCGCCCCCGCCTCGCGCACTGTACTTTCGCGGGCCGGTGCTGGATCTGTTCGACGGCCAGACATGGCGCAGCCTGCCCTCCGAAGCGCCGCAGCGCTGGCGGCCCTCGATGGGACCGGCCGCCGATGCGCGCGCGGCGTGGACCTACAGCATCACGCTGGAGGCGCTGAGCCTGCCGACGCTGCCCCTACTCGAGGGCACGGCGAACGCCCGCATCACCTCACCGGCCACGCTGCCGCAGCCTCGCCGCCTGGGCATGGAGTGGAGCCTGGGCCGCGCGCCAAAAGACCGCATCACCGTGGCCGCACAGGCACGCCCCGCCTGGCGACCCCTGCTGGATGACGACGATCCGATGCTGCGCACCTGGCTCGCGCTGCCGGCTGGCCACGCAAGCCAGACCGTGGCCTGGGCACAGGCCCTTCGAGGTCGACCGGAGTTGCAGCAGGCGGGTGTGCCCGCACGGGTGCAGGCCGTGCTGCGCCACATTCGCACGGGTGGCTACAGCTATACGCTCGCACCGGGCGTGGACGAACCGGACGCGGCGGGGCGCCTGCCCGACCCGGTGGACACCTTCTGGCTGAACCGGCGTGCCGGCTTCTGCGAGCATTTCGCCGCCGCTTTCGTCGTCGTCATGCGCGCCATGGACGTGCCGGCACGGGTGGTGACAGGCTTTCAGGGGGCCGAGCGCAACCCGGTGGACGGCCTGTACGAGGTGCGCAACCGGGACGCACACGCGTGGGCCGAGATCTGGTGGCCCGGCCGGGGATGGACCCGCGTGGACCCGACCGCCGCCGTGGCACCCGACCGCGTGGAACGCCCTCGCCGACTGTTGAACACGCCGGTGGGCCAGGCCGGCCCGCTGGCCACCATGGCACCGGACTGGGTGCGCCAGGCCCGCGCCGCCATGGACGCGGCACGCCACCGCTGGAACATGTGGGTGCAAGGCTACGACCGCCAGAAGCAGTTCGACCTGCTGAAGAACGCTGGCTGGGACGCGCCGGACAGCACCGACCTGCTGCGTTTGGCCGGGCTGGCACTGGCAGTCGGCAGCCTGGCGGGCGTGGCCTGGATACTGTGGCAGCACCCGACCCGGCGCGCCTCGGCATGGCAGCACACCTTGCAGCAGCTGGCGAGCAACCTGGCGCGCGCAGGTCTGCATCCGCCCGCTGGCAGCCCCGCGGCCCCCTCGCCACTCACGTGGGCCAGCCTGGTGGAGGCCACCCTGCAGGCCCCCCGGCAGGCGAGCGAGTCAGAGCGGGCCGCGGCGGGCGCGCTCGCCGAGCGCCTTCGCGCCCTGGACGCCTCGCACTATGGCGCGACCCCACAGCGCCCCGCCCGGCTGCGCCTCGAACAGCGCGCCCTGCGCCGACTGATCCGGCAATGGCGCGACAGTCGCCGCAATGCGCCGCGCCACGGCGGCACGGGAGCGCCACGCTGATCAGGCACACTGCGCGCTGTCACTCGTCCTCTGCCCTGCCCGTGCCCCGCTTTCCCGCTGACCTGCTGTCTTCCGCCGTGCGCGCCCGATCTGCTTCCGCCTTGCTGATGAGCCTGGCGCTCACCGCCTGCGGCACACGTGCCCCCGCGCCCCAAGCCATCCCGAATGCCAGCATCGCCTCACAGCCTGCTCGGGCTGGCGCCGACCCCTCCGTCGAGCAGACCGACACCGCGTTGGCGGCCGCGCCTCCGCCCCCTGCCCCACCGGCGTCCTTGCCCGACGTGCCACCCAGCGATGCAACCAGCTACGCAGACCGGGCAGACGCTCGCGCCCTTGCGGAGCGCATTGCACTGGAACACGGTCTGAACCCGGCATGGACGGCGCAGGCGCTGGCCGGCGCCCGATACCGGGCCGCCGTGGCACGCCTGATGATGCCGCCCCAGGCCGGCACGCCAAAGAACTGGGCCGCCTATCGCAGCCGCTTCGTGGAGCCGATTCGCATTCGCGCCGGTGTTGCGTTCTGGCGCCAGCACGAAGCGACGCTGCAGCGCGCCGAGACCCTGTACGGGGTACCGGCTGAAATCATTGCGGGTGTGCTCGGCGTCGAAACCATTTATGGCCGACAGACCGGGCAGTTCCGCGTGCTCGACGTGCTGGCCACACTCAGCCTCGATTTTCCCAAGGGACGCAGCGATCGCAGCGCTTATTTCCGCAGCGAACTGGGCCAGTTCCTGAAACTGTGCGAGGAGCAGGGCACCGCGCCGGAAACGGTGCTCGGCTCTTATGCCGGGGCAATCGGGCTGCCCCAATTCATGCCGGGCTCGATTCGAAGGTACGCTGTGGATTTCGATGGGGATGGCCGCATCGACCTGTCGCGCAGTCCTGCTGACGCCATCGGCAGCGTGGGCCATTACCTCGCCCGACACGGATGGAAGCCCGGCTGGGCCAGCCATTTTGACGTGAAGCCCCCCGAAAACCAGGACGCCCTCGGCAAACTGCTGGCACCGGATATCAAGCCGACTTTCTCGGCACGTGAAATGGGGGAACTCGGGGCCGCGCTGCCGCCGGAAGGCCAGGCCCACCCCGGCGCACTGGCCATGGTGCTGCTGCAGAATGGCCGCGACGCACCCACCCTGGTGGCGGGAACGGACAATTTCTATGCCGTCACACGGTACAACCAATCCAGCTACTACGCGCTTGCAGTCATTCAGCTCGGTCAGGCCGTTCGACTGGAGAGTCAGCGCGGTTCGCGCTGAACATTACCTTCATTTACTGAAGGTGGGTCAGAGGATAATGAGGGTCGCGTTATCCTTATATCGCCCGGGTGGTGTTGAGTGGGTAGAATGAACGCCACAAGCGCTCTCCCCGCACTCATCAAAGCGCCCGTCCAAACCAAAGGAATCCTCATGAGCACCTACCAAGATCTCGTCGCCAAACGTGATGAACTGACCCGCCAGGCCGCCGAACTGGAAAAGCAGTTGCAGGAAGCGCGTCGTGCCGAACGCGCTGGTGTGATCGCGCAGATCAAGTCGCTGATGGCCGAGCACGAGTTGACGGTGGCCGATCTGGGTGGCAAGACGGGCAAGGCCAATGGCACGTCGTCGACGGCGGGCCGCAAGGTCGCCCCGAAGTACCGCAATGCCAGCACCGGCGAAACCTGGACAGGTCGGGGCCTGCAGCCGAAGTGGATTCAGGCCGCCATTGCCTCGGGCAAGAAGCTCGAAGATTTCGCGATCTGACGCCCTGGGCCTCCATCGCCCCTATGAAAAAGCCGGCTCAACAGCCGGCTTTTTCGTTCAGAGATACGCCAGGGGTCAGGGCTTCGGGCGAGCGTCCTTGAAATCCCCGGCCCAACCCATCACGAAGTCGGACGGCTTCAAGTAACGCCGCAATGCCGCATTCACCTGGTCGAGCGTCAAGGCTTCGAGTTGCGCATCCACCCGCGCGGCCACATCAAATCCGCGAGAGAGATACAGGTTGGACGCCAATGCGGCCGACAGGCGCGCATCCTGGGCACGTGCGAGGCGACGGAAATTCAGCAAGCCGCGCTTGCCGGCCTCGAATTCGGCCTGCGTGAAGCCTTGCGCCAGGGCCCGCTTCAGTTCTTCGCGGAAAGCCGCCTCCACCTTGTCGCGATTCTGCGGCGCGAAGATGGCGGCAGCGGTCCATTCCGAATGGCGCTCCAGCGGGTTCCATTGCACCGCGCTGTAGACGTTGTACGACAGGCCATCCTTTTCGCGGATGCGGTTCCACAGCCGAGAATCGCCACCCGAGCCGAGCAGGTGATTGGCCAGCATGAAGGCCGGGTAATCCGCATCGGTATCCTGAAGCGGCACGGGCAGCAGCACGGACATGGCGGCATTCTGCTTGTCGGGCGTGGCAATTTTCAGGTTGGCGGCCGGCAGGGGCACCAGTGGATCGGGCACGCGCTCGAACGGTTCTGTGCCACGCCAGTCCCCGAATCCTTCTGCGAGCGCCTGCGACACCGCCTGCGCGTCAAAATCCCCCACCGCAGCAAATTGCGCGTGGCTGGCCGACACAAAGCGCGCATGGAAATCCCGGACACGCTGGAGCGCCAGTTCACGCCACCAGCTTTCGGTTTCGGCAAACGTCGGCGCATACCGGACGTCGCCCTTGGGATAAGGGTTGCCGTGGCGCGCCAGGGCCTCCTGCAACAGCGCTTCGGGCTCCTTGCGCTGTTCGGCGACCGAAGCCAGCGCCTGGCGACGCACCTCTTCCAGCGAAGATGCAGGCAGGGACGGGCGACGCAAAGCCTGCGACACCAGCCTCACCAGTTCGGGGAGGTGCTCGCGACGGGTCGACATGCTGACCTGGATCTGCCCGGGCCCGGCCGCGAAACCGACCTCAGCCTGCAGGGCATCGAGCCGGTCCTGGAACTGCTGGCGGCTCAGTTCGGCAGTGCCCTTGTCGAGCAAGGCCGCCAGCGCCTCGGGTGTGACATCCCAGTCGCGCAGCGTGTCGGCCGTGCCGAAGCGCAGCGTCAGGTTCGCCTTGACCGCCTGCCCCCGGGTCGACTTGGGCAGCAGGGCCACTTTCATGCCAGAAGGCAGCGTGGACCGCTGCGTGCGGGCATTGATGTTGGCCGGGCTGGCATCAAAGGCTTCTGCCTGGGCCTCGGCGACCTGCGGTTTGAAGCTTCGCAACTCGCGGGCCACGTCGACCGCAACCGGTTGCGGCGCCCGCTCGGGCGAGGCGGTCGGGTGGTACTCGCCCAGCGTCCGGTTGGACGTGAGGAACACGCTGCGCGCCACACGCTGCACGTCGTCCAGCGAGATGGCCTTCACCCGGTCGCGCGTCAGGAAGAACAAGCGCCAGTCGCCCTGGGCCACCGCCTCGGACAGGGCCACGCCGACGTGCTGCGGGTCGGAGAAGCCGGCATCCCAGGCCTTGAGCCACTTGGCGCGGGCACGGGCCAGCTCTTCGGCGGTGACGGGTTGCGACTGGAAGGACTCGACCGCCTGCGTCAGTGCGGTACGTGCCGCGGCGACGTCCTGCTCGGGGCCCAGTTGCGCGCCCAGCAGCATGAAGCCAGGGTCCTTCAGCCCTTCGGAGAACGCGAACACGCCGGCGGCCAGCTGTTGTTCGGTCAGTGCGCGGTGCAGCCGGCCGGAGGGGGTGTCACCCAGGATGATGGACAGCAGCTCGATGGCAGCGTAGTCGGCATGCGCGCCCGGCATGACGTGGTAGCCGGCGTACACCAGCGGCACGCCGCCAACGCGCCGCAGGGTGACCGCCCGCTCGCCATCCTGTACCGGATCCAGCGTGTAGTCGCTGAGCAGCGTGCGTGTGGGCTTCGGGATGCGACCGAAGGACGCCTGCACCCACCCCAGCACCTTGGCCGGATCAAATTTGCCCGAGACGATGAGCGTGGCGTTGTCCGGCTGGTAATGGCGGCGGTAGAACGCCTGCAGCTGCCCGATGTCGACGCCCTCGACGTCGGTGCGGGCGCCGATGGTGGACTTGCCGTAGTTGTGCCACTGGTACATGGTGGCCAGCGTCTTCTCGAACAGGATGCGGCTGGGGTTGTTCTCCCCCATCTCCATCTCGTTGCGCACCACGGTCATCTCGCTATCGAGGTCCTTGCGCGCAATGAAGCTGTTGACCATCGCATCAGCCTGCCAGTCCAGGTACCAGCGCAGGTTGTCGTCGTTGGCCGAGAAGCTGGCGAAGTAGTTCGTGCGGTCGAACCAGGTGCTGCCATTGGCCCGGAAGCCGCGCTTGTTGAACTCGCTCCAGACCTGCGGATGCCGCGGCGTGCCCTTGAACAGCATGTGCTCGAGCAGGTGCGCCATGCCCGTTTCGCCGTAGTTCTCGTGGCGCGATCCGACCCGGTAGGTCATGTTGACCGTGGTGGTGGGCTTGGATGCGTCGGGGATCAGCAGGACCTGCAGGCCGTTGGCGAGCCGGTAGGCCGAGATGCCCTCGACCTGGGCCTCCAGCACCGGTGCCCCGGACCGGGACGCTGCCGCGCCACGGGCCGGGGCCGCCTGAACGTTGACCGGCTGCAGCGCACTCAGCACCAGGCAAGCGGCCATCGCCACGGCAGTCAGGCTGCGGCGACGGCGCGGCACCGACGGGGAGGCAGGCTGCCGGGCAGCGGAACAGATCAGGGAGGCAGGCAGAAGGCGATCAGAAAGCAACATCGTGTCAACGCAACGCGTCTGGCCGACCAGAGGCCATCGTCAGTGAGTATCGCGGATGGGCCAAAGGTTCCGCCCAGCGGGGTCAAGCCGACCTTGCGTGGTGTCATGGGCAAGGACGCACGACCGTGCTAAAAAACGCACAAACCCTCATCCCACCACAACACCATGAGCAGTTCGCAGCCCCCTCGCTCCCGCCTTCGCTTTCTTGCCATGGCCGCGGCCGCCGTGGCAGCGATCGGCGGGTATCTGGGCTGGCAGCATCTGCAGCCAGAACCGCTGCCCGCGGGCATAGCCGGTGGCAATGGCCGGCTGGAGGGCACGGAAATCGACGTGGCGGCCCGCACGGGGGGCCGCGTGAAGACGGTGCTGGTGCAGGAAGGCGACGACGTCGAAGCAGGCCAGGCCGTGGCCGAGATGGACACCGACACACTGCAGGCCGATCTGCGCCGCGCTCAGGCGCAGCTGGCGCAAAGCCGACAGGCCGCGGAAACCGCCGAGGCCTTGCAGGAACAGCGCCAGCAGGCGATCGCCACAGCAGAAGCCGTGGTGGGGCAACGTCAGGCAGAAGTGTCGCTTGCGGCCCGGCAGCTGGAGCGCGCGCGCGAGCTGGTGGCCAAGGGCTTTCTGCCCCCCCAGCAACTGGACCAGGCCCAGGCCGCGCACGAGGGCGCCAGGGCCGCGTTGGGCGCGGCGCGCTCGCAGGTGGCCGAAGCGCGTGCGGCGCTGACCACGCTGCGCTCGCAGCGGGCTGAGGCGGGCTCGGCCATCGAGGCCGCCAAGGCTGCCGAGGCCCGCGTGCAGGCCGATCTGGCCGACACGGTGCTGCGGGCACCGCGCGGGGGGCGCGTACAGGTCAAGGCTGCCCAGCCGGGCGAGGTGCTCGGCGGCGGCGCGCGGGTGCTGTCGCTGGTCGATCTCAGCGACGTCTACATGACCTTCTTCCTTCCGGAGGCGGCGGCAGGCCGCCTGGCCCTGGGCGCTGAAGCGCGGCTCGTTCTGGACGCGGCGCCACAGTACGTCATTCCCGCGTCGGTGTCGTATGTGGCCAGCGTTGCGCAGTTCACGCCCAAGACGGTCGAGACCCATGACGAGCGGCAGAAGCTGGTCTTCAAGGTACGCGCCCGCATTGACCCGGCGCTGCTGGTGCGCTACCGCAACCAGGTGAAGACCGGCATGCCCGGCATGGCCTATGTGCGGGTGGACAGCCAGACGCCGTGGCCCGCCCGGCTCGCGGTGGCCCTGCCGCCCGAGCGCACCCCGGCCCTGCCTGCATCATCGGCCAGTCAGCCCTGAGGCCGCGCCGTGCAGAAAAGGCCGCCGGACCAGGTCGTCGCGCGCTTCGAGCAGGTCAGCTACCACCATGGCAAGACGGCCGCGCTGCAGGACATCGACCTTTCGCTGCCAGCCGGTTGCACAGTCGCCCTGATCGGGCCGGACGGCGTGGGCAAGTCCACCCTCCTGGCCTTGCTGGCCGGCGCGCGCCGCATTCAGCAGGGGCGCGTGACGGTGCTGGGCGGCGACATGGCGAGCGCGCGCGTGCGCCACAGCCGCTGTCCGCAGATCGCCTACATGCCCCAGGGTCTGGGCCGCAACCTCTACCCCACCCTGTCGGTACAGGAGAACGTCGACTTCTTCGGTCGGCTCTTCGGGCATGGCGCGCACGAACGCCAACGTCGCATCGCCGAGCTGCTGGCCGCCACCGGGCTGGCGCCCTTTGCCGACCGGCCGGCCGGCAAGCTCTCGGGCGGGATGAAGCAGAAGCTGGGGCTGTGCTGCGCCCTCATCCACGACCCGGACCTGCTGGTGCTCGACGAGCCCACCACGGGCGTGGACCCGCTGTCACGCCGGCAGTTCTGGGAGCTGATCGACCACATCCGCGGCCGGCGGCCGGGCATGAGCGTGATCGTGGCCACGGCCTACATGGAAGAAGCCGAGCGCTTCGACCACCTCGTGGCCATGGACGCCGGGCGCGTGCTCGCCGAGGGCACCCCGGCGGAAATCCTGGCCCGCACAGGCACCACCGGGCTTGAGCAGGCCTTCCTGGCCCTGCTGCCTGACGCGCGGCGCGGTGACCATCGCGCCCTCACGGTGCCGCCGCTGCGCGGCGACCACCGCGACATCGCGATCGAAGCGGAAGACCTGACCTGCCGCTTCGGCGACTTCACCGCGGTCGACCGCGTGAGCTTCCGCATCCGGCAGGGCGAGATCTTCGGCTTCCTGGGCTCGAACGGTTGCGGCAAGAGCACCACGATGAAGATGCTCACCGGCCTGCTGCCCGCCACCGAGGGGCGCGCGGCGCTGTTCGGCCGCCCGGTGAACGCCAACGACCTGAACGTGCGTCGCCGCGTGGGCTACATGTCGCAGGGCTTCTCGCTGTACGGCGAGCTGACCGTGCGCCAGAACCTCGATCTGCACGCACGGCTCTTCCATGTGCCGGCCGACGCCCGCGAAGCGCGGATCGACGAGATGCTGACGCGCTTCGGCCTGCACGACGTGGCCGATGCCCTGCCCGCCGCGCTGCCCCTGGGCGTGCGGCAACGGCTGTCGCTGGCCGTGGCGGTGGTGCACAAGCCCGACATGCTCATCCTGGACGAGCCGACCTCGGGCGTGGACCCTGTGGCGCGCGATGCGTTCTGGGCGCTGATGGTCGAGCTCTCGCGTCGGGATGGCGTGACGCTGTTCATCTCCACGCATTTCATGAACGAGGCGCAGCGGTGCGACCGCATCTCGCTGATGCACGCCGGGCGGGTGCTGGCCAGCGGCACGCCGGATGAGCTGACCGCCAGCAAAGGGCGAGACAGGCTGGAAGACGCCTTCATCGACTACCTGCTGGAGGCGCAGGGCGGTGCGGACACGGCGGACGCGCCACCTCCTGCAACCGCTGCGTCCGCGACGCCCGCCGCACCCGCGTCAGAAGCGCCCGCGGCAGAACTGCCAGCCCGGCCACCGGCGCCCGCCCCCCGCACCCGCGGCTGGAGCCTGGCTCGCATGATGAGCTTCGCCCACCGCGAATCACTCGAACTGCGCCGCGACCCCATCCGCCTCACGCTGGCCCTGCTGGGTACCGTGCTGCTGATGATCATCATGGGCTACGGCATCAGCATGGACGTGCAGGACCTGCGCTACGCCGTGCTCGACCGCGACCAGACGCCGGCCAGCCGTGACTACACGCTGAACTTCTCGGGCTCGCCGTGGTTCATCGAGCAGCCCCCGCTTCAGAACGACGCCGACCTCGACCGCCGCCTGCGCAACGGCGAGATCAGCGTGGCCCTCGAGATCCCGCCCGGTTTTGCACGCGATGTCTCACGCGGCCGCCCCGTGGCCATCGGCGTGTGGATCGACGGCGCCATGCCGCAGCGCGCCGAGACCATCTCCGGCTATGTGCAGGGGCTGCACACGGGCTACCTCGCTGAACAGGCCCGGCTGCGCGGCATGGACACCACGCCGGCCGCGCAAGTCGAGGTGCGCTACCGCTACAACCCCGAGGTGCGCAGCATCGTGGCCATGGTGCCCGCCGTGATCCCGATCCTGCTGATCTTCATCCCCGCCATGCTGGCGGCGCTGGCCGTGGTGCGCGAAAAGGAGATGGGCTCCATCGTCAACCTCTACGTCACCCCGGCCACGCGGCTGGAGTTCCTGCTCGGCAAGCAACTGCCCTACATCGCCACGGGCATGGTCAACTTCCTGCTGATGACGGCCCTGGCCGTGACGGTGTTCGGCGTGCCGTTCAAGGGCAGCTTCTTCACACTCACGCTCGCCGCCCTGCTCTACGTCACCGCGGCCACCGGACTGGGGCTGTTCATGTCCTCGTTCACGGGCAGCCAGATCGCCGCCATCTTCGGCACCTCGCTGGCCACCATGCTGCCCGCCGTGCAGTTCTCCGGCCTGATCAACCCGGTGTCCTCGCTGGAAGGGCTGGCCTGGTGGATCGGCCACAGCTACCCCACCGGCCCCTTCCTCACCATCAGCCGCGGCACCTACAGCAAGGCGCTCGGTCTGGTCGACCTGTGGCCGTCCTTCCTGCCCTTGCTGGCCATCATCCCGGTGCTCACGGTCGCCACCGTGATGCTGCTCAAGAAGCAGGACACATGAGCAGCCTCGTCCACATCTGGCAACTGGGGCTGAAGGAACTGCGCAGCCTGTGGCGCGAGCGCCTGCTGCTGGCCTTCGTGCTGTGGGCCTTCACCGGCGCCATCTACACCGCCGCCAAAGGCGCCCCGGACCGCCTGCATCGCGCGCCGCTGGCCGTGGTCGATGAAGACCGCACCCCGCTGTCCGGCCGCATCACGGAGGCCTTCTACCCGCCCACCTTCATGCCGCCGGCGCACATCGACCTGCGCGAGATGGATGCCGGCATGGACGCCGGCCGCTACACCTTCGTGCTCAACATCCCGCCCGGCTTTCAGCGCGACGTGCTGGCCGGCCGCAGCCCCGCAATCCAGCTCAATGTGGACGCCACACAGATGAGCCAGGCCTTTGTCGGCGCGGGCTACATCCAGAGCATCGCGCTGGGCGAGGTCAACGAATACCTGCAGCGCGAACGCACCCAGTCCGTGCCCCCGGTAGACCTGGCAATGCGCGTGCGCTTCAACCCGTCGATGAACGACAGCTGGTTCATGGGCGTGATGGAGCTGATGAGCAACGTCACCATGCTGTCCATCATCCTGACCGGCGCCGCGCTCATCCGCGAGCGCGAGCACGGCACCATCGAACACCTGCTGGTGCTGCCGCTGCGCCCGATCGAGATCATGCTGGCCAAGGTCTGGTCCATGGCACTCGTGGTGCTGGTGGCCACGGCCGCGTCCTTGTACGTGATCGTGCAGGGCGCCCTCGGCATGCCGATCTCGGGCTCGGTGCCCCTGTTCCTGGTGGGCTGCGCGCTGCACCTGTTCGCCACCACCTCCATGGGCATCTACATGGGCACGGTGGCCCGCTCGATGCCGCAGCTGGGCCTGTTGATGATCCTGGTGCTGCTGCCGCTGCAGATGCTCTCCGGCGGCCAGACCCCGCGTGAGAACATGCCCGACATCGTGGCCAACATCATGCTCGCTGCCCCCACCACCCACTTCGTGAGCCTGGCCCAGGCCATCCTGTACCGCGGCGCTGGGGTCACCATCGTCTGGCCCCAGCTGGCCGCCATCGCCGCCATCGGCACCGTGTTCTTTGCTGGCGCCCTGTGGCGCTTCCGCTCGGCCGTCAGCCGCATGCAGACCTGAACCTCGCGCAGCCCCTCATGCCCACCTCACCGCGCCCTCGCCCCACGCCGCCCTCTGGCGACACACCCCGCCCGCCCTTCTCCGGCCCCAACCTCTGGTACATCGTCATGGCCCTGCTCGTGGCCCTGTGGGTGCGCGAGGTCTGGGTCGGCAGCACCCAGGTGCAGGCCATGCCCTACAGCGAGCTCATGGACCGCGTGAAGGCCGGCGAAGTGGCCAGCCTGCGCGTGTCGAGCAACCTCATCGAAGGCGAGCTGAAGAAGCCCCTGCCCGACGGCCGCCAGCGCTTTGTGGCGACCCGGGTGGACCCGGCCCTGGCCGAAGCCCTGTCGCAGCACGGCGTGCGCGTCGAAGGCGTCATTGAAAGCACCTGGCTGCGCGACATCCTTTCGTGGGTGCTGCCGGTGCTGTTGCTGTTCGGGCTGTGGAACCTGCTGGCCAAACGCATGATGGGCGGCGGCGGCCTCGGCGGCATGATGGGCGTGGGCCGCAGCAAGGCCCGCGTGCACGCCGAGCGCGACATCACGGTCACCTTCGACGACGTCGCCGGCGTGGACGAGGCCAAGGCCGAGCTGCGCGAATCCGTCGATTTCCTTAAGCACCCGCAGGCCTACGGCCGCCTGGGCGCCCGCATGCCCAAGGGCATCCTGCTGCTCGGCCCACCCGGCACGGGCAAGACGCTGCTGGCCCGCGCCATGGCCGGCGAGGCGGGCGTGCCCTTCTTCTCCATCAACGGCTCCGAGTTCGTCGAGATGTTCGTCGGCGTGGGCGCCGCCCGCGTGCGCGACCTGTTCGAGCAGGCCCGCGAAGCCGCGCCCGCCATCGTCTTCATCGACGAGCTCGATGCCCTGGGTAAGGCCCGTGGCGCCGGCATGCTGGGCGGTCACGACGAAAAGGAACAGACGCTCGACCAGCTGCTGGCCGAAATGGACGGCTTCGACCCGAGTGCCGGCGTCGTCATCCTGGGCGCCACCAACCGCCCCGAAGTGCTTGACCCCGCCCTGCTGCGCGCCGGCCGTTTCGATCGCCAGGTTCTGGTCGACCGCCCCGACCGCCAGGGCCGCATCGACATCCTGCGCGTGCACCTGCGCAAGGTGAAGCTCGGGGCGGACGTCGACCCGGACGCCATCGCCGCCCTCACCCCCGGCTTCGCGGGCGCCGACCTCGCCAACCTGGTCAACGAAGCGGCGCTGCTGGCCACCCGCCGCCAGGCCGAGGCGGTCGAAGCGCAGGATTTCACCGCCGCTGTCGAACGCATCGTGGCTGGCCTGGAAAAGCGCCAGCGCGTGCTCAACGAGCCCGAGCGCCGCACCGTGGCGTACCACGAGATGGGGCATGCCCTGCTCGCGCTGTCCCTGCCCGGCGCCGACCCGGTCCACAAGATCTCGATCATTCCGCGCGGCATCGGCGCGCTGGGCTACACCCTGCAGCGCCCCAGCGAAGACCGCTTCCTGCAGACGCGGCAGGAACTGCTCAACCGCATGGTGGTGCTGCTCGGTGGGCGCGCCGCCGAAGCCCTGGTGATGGGCGACATCTCCAGCGGCGCGGCCGACGACCTGCAGAAGGTGACGGAGATCGCGCGGGACATGGTGATGCGCCTGGGCATGTCATCTCAGCTGGGCCAGGTGGCCTACGAGCGGCCCCACCACGCCTTCCTGGGCCCGGCGGCCGATGGCATCGGCTCACCGCGTCAGCACAGCGAGGCCACCGCCGAACAGATCGACACGGCGGTGCGCCAGCTGGTGGACGAGGCCTACCAGCGCGCCCGCGCCTTGCTGGATGCCCGCCGCGCGCTGCTCGATGAAGGGGCCGCGATGCTGCTGGCCCGCGAAACACTCACTGAGGCGGATCTGACGACACTGGCGCAGGCTGCGCGCGCGCTTCCCGCCTGAATTCCAGCCGCATCTTGCGCAGGTGGGCCTGGTAGCCCTCGGCATCACCATACTCCTTGAAGCGGTGATAGCGCCCATGCGCGCCCACGATGCGGCGCGCGTGCTTGATCGGGCACCAGTACTGCTCGGTGCGCGCGGTCACCTCGGTCACCCAGGCCAGCAGCCCGTTGGCATAGGCGCAGTACTCGCAGTTGAGCTTTTCCAGGCTGTTAAGGTAGGCCAGCTTGTGCCGGTCGAAGCGGATGTAGTCGGCCCGTCGCACCTTCGGGATGCCGTACAGCGGGAAGCACACCGCATGGTAGATCGACACCAGCACGTCGAGGATCACGAACGCCGGGAACACGCCGTAAATGAACGGCGCCGACAACCAGTTCTGCGGCCGGCTACCGGCCAGCCAGCGCAACAGCCCCATGCGCAGCTGGCGATGCCGCGCCTTCACGGCCGATTCGAACTCGATGCGGCGCCCTTTGAGCTCGAAGAACACCTGCTGCTCGCGCTCTTTCATCGCGTCGCGCAGCTCGTCTTCCAGCTTGGTGATCTGAGTGAGGATCTGTCGGATACGGTCGTCCATGTGCTGACTGCTGGCTGGCCATCAACACCGCGGCGCGCACGGCCACCGCGCGCCGCGCCGATCCACCCGACTCAGCGGCCCGACGGGCTGCTGCGCGGGTTCAGCATCACGCGGGTCTTGCCGCCGGTGGTCACGAGGATCACCGCGTCGCCCGGCTTGAACGTTTCATTGCCCTGCGCCTGAACCAGCGCGCGGCGTTCGCCGTTCATCAGCTGCACGATGATTTCATAGGCGTCTTCACGGGTGCCGAACCGCTCGACCGCGTTGCCCACCACCGCGCCGACCACCGCGCCCGCCACACCGGCCATGGCCGAGCCGCGCGGGTTGCTGGTGCCGCCGGCACCAGCGATGCCACCGATCACGGCGCCCGTGCCGCCCCCGAGGCCGCTCTGGCTGCCTTCGACCACGACGGGCCGAATGCTGATCACAATGGCATCGGCAACCTGCGACAGGCGCTGCGCGTCGCCCGGCTTGATGACGTCCGGGCTGGTGGTGGAACAGGCTGACAGACCGATCAGGGCCAGGGCGCTCAAGGCGCCAGCCAGAGTCGACTTCAGGGATTGCATCTCAAGATCCTTCCGAAACAGGCTGTCACTCTATCAGCCCCTGCCGGTTGGAACTCAATCGTCGATCCCGAGTTCCTGGATCTTGCGGGTGATCGTGTTGCGGCCGATGCCGAGCTTCTGGGCGGCCTCGATGCGGCGCCCCCGTGTCAACTCGAGCGCAGTGTGGATCAGGCTGGCCTCGAACTGACGGGTCAGGCTGTCCCACACCTCTGGCTGGCCGGCTTCCAGACGCGTGCGGGCCTCGCGTTCAAGATCCTTGAGCCAGCCGGCTGGCTGGACAGGTACCGCGCTGGCCACCGCAGCCGCGGCATCACCAAAAGGCATCGAGATGCGCACGCCTGCCTCCGCCCCATTCGCCGAGCCGCCCGGCACCGACGGTGCAAAGTGACCAGCAGACAGGTCGGCCGGCCCCATGCTGCCGCCCGTGGCTTCTGGCAGACGGGCCTCCAACGCCGAAGCCCCTTCCACAGGCGCCCCGAGCACCCCGCCCGGCGACGGGTTGGCTGCGCCCTGGCTCCAGCCGTCCGCGAGGGACGCTGCCGGCGCAGCCGCAACCGCCATGGCGCTGGCGCCATTCATGGCCGGGATCTGACCATCCAGCAGCTCGGGTGGAAGGTCTTTCGTCTCGATGACCTGCGCGGGCGCCATCACCGTCAGCCAGTGGCAGATGTTCTCCAACTGCCGGACGTTGCCCGGGAAGTCGAAGGTGGCCAGCCGTGCGATGGCCTGCTCGGAAATCCGCTTGGCCTCGACCCCCAGGTCCTTCGCACTCTTCTGCAGGAAAAACCGCGCCAGCGTGGGAATGTCTTCGCGGCGCTCACGCAGCGCCGGCAAGCGCAGCCGAATCACATTCAGGCGGTGGAACAAATCCTCCCGGAACACGCCGTGCCGCACCCGGTCTTCCAGGTTCTGGTGAGTGGCCGCGATCACGCGCACATTGCTCTTGAGCGGATGGTGGCCGCCCACGCGATAGAACTGGCCGTCGCTCAGCACCCGCAGCAGCCGGGTCTGCAGATCGAACGGCATGTCACCGATTTCATCGAGGAACAGGGTGCCGCCATCGGCCTGCTCGAAGCGCCCGCGCCGCATGGTCTGTGCGCCGGTGAAGGCCCCGCGCTCGTGACCGAACAGCTCGGATTCGAGCAAGTCCTTCGGGATGGCCGCCGTGTTGATGGCGACGAACGGCCCGTTGGCCCGCGGGCTGTGCTTGTGCAGCGCGCGCGCCACCAGCTCCTTGCCTGCGCCCGATTCGCCGGTGATCAGCACCGTGACGTTGCTCTGACTCAGCCGCCCGATCGCCCGGAAGACGTCCTGCATGGCCGGCGCCTGCCCCAGCATCTCGGGCATCTGCGTCACGCGCTCGTCCACCACCTCTTCACGCACGCTCTCGTCAACCGCACGGCGGATCAGTTCGACCGCCTTGGGCAGATCAAAGGGCTTGGGCAGGTATTCGAACGCACCGCCCTGGAAGGCCGACACGGCGCTGTCCAGATCGGAAAAAGCCGTCATGATGATGACGGGTAGCCCTGGCAGCCGCGCCTTGACCTTGCTCAGCAGGTCGATGCCCGAACCGCCCGGCATTCGGATGTCCGACACCAGCACCTGCGGCTCGTCGTCATCCAGCGCCAGCAGGACATCGCGCGGGTTGGTGAAGCTGCGAACCGGCATGTCCTCGCGGGCCAGTGCCTTCTCGAGCACGAAGCGGATGGATTGGTCGTCGTCAACGATCCAGATGGGTTTCATGCTGACCTGAGGTGATGGCATCCCGTCTCGACTGTGACGCGGTCACCGGTCATGGCAGCGGAATCAGAATCCTGAAAACCGTGCGTCCCGGCTCGCTCTCGCATTCGATGGTGCCCTGATGCTGTTGAACGAAGGTTTGAGCCAATGTCAGGCCCAGTCCGGAACCGCCCTCACGCCCAGAAACCAGCGGGTAGAAGATGCGGTCACGGATGGCATCGGGGATGCCGGGGCCGTTGTCCTCGATATGCAAGACCAGTGCCAGCCGATGCAGCTGGCGGTTGATCGTGACGCGGCGAGCCACCCGCGTGCGCAGTGTCAGCTTGGCATCGCCGGCCTGGATGCGCTCAGCCAGAGCCTGTGCGGCGTTGTGCGCGATGTTCAGCACAGCCTGGATCAGCTGCTCGCGGTCGCCGCGGAAATCGGGGATGGATGTGTCGTAGTCGCGCCAGACCTTGAGCCCCTTCGGGAACTCGGCCAGGATCAGCGACCGCACACGCTCGCACACCTCGTGGATGTTGACATCACCGACCAGATGCGGTCGGCGGTGCGGTGCCAGCAGCCGGTCCACCAGTGCCTGAAGGCGATCGGCCTCGTGGATGATGACCTGGGTGTACTCGGTGAGCGACTTGCTCTCGAGCTCCATCTGCAGGAGTTGCGCGGCGCCGCGGATGCCTCCCAGCGGGTTCTTGATCTCGTGCGCCAGATTGCGGATCAGTTCCTTGTTCGCCTGGGCCTGATCGAGCGCACGCTCTTCACGCTCCTGGCGCGTCTGCTGCTCGATCTCGACCAGTTCGATCAGCACCAGGTCGCCGTGCTCGAGCCGGGTGACGATGCACTGCACGGGCAGGGGTTCGCCGAACACGTTCGGGTGCCGCTTGAGCTCGGCCTGCAGGCGGCTCGTCGCGTACTCGTTGCTCGCCACCGCGCCCACGATGTCCTGCAGCACGGCGGGGTCGATGAACCAGTCGAAGATCGACTCGCGCATCACGCTGCGCCGCGACAGCCCGAGGATCTCCTCGAACGCGGCGTTGGCAAACAGACACTGCCCGTCGGGCTCGACCACGGCGACCATGGTGGCCAGATAGTCCAGCGCCTCCAGATGGTCAGGCAACAGCGCCCTCACCTGCCTGGCGTCGGCGCGTTCCGCGCCCCTCATCGCGCCCCCTGGCCCACCAGCCATCGCGCCTCGCAGCGAACCGGTCATCGCCCCGCTCCGAGCGCGGCGAGCTCCCGCCTCAGGGCAGCCACATCGGCCTCCTTGCGCGTCACGGCATCGCGCATCGCGCTGACGCGGTCCATGTACTTCTGGTAGTTGCGCTCGTCGCCACGCCGCTCGGGCTCGCCGTTGTTGAACTCCTTCTGCAAGGCAGCCAGCGCTTCTTCTTCCTTGCGGAGTTCGGCTTCGAGGATGCGTCGGCGGTCCGCGTCCCGGGCGCGCTGCTCGTCGGAAGTCACCTTGGGTGCCGTGGCGCCTGCGCCAGAGCCAGCGGCTCGCTCCCCCTGGCCGCCCTGCGTGCGCTGCGACGACGGCCCCTGGATCACCGTGATCGGCGCCCCATCCAGCGTCTTGCACCCGCGCGACTGGGCTTCCTTGGCACTCAAGGCGTCGGTGTAGAGGTTGCCCGGACACCGGTAGACCGGCTTGTCCTGGGCCTGCACCTCGCCCGCAACCAGCAGCAAGGGGGCGGCCAGCAGCCACAACGTCGCAGCGTGGCGCAGCGCTGGCGGCATCAGCGGAACCTGGACTGAAAACGGCAGAACAGTCATGGAAGGCATCGTGTCTCGCGATCGATCTGGCCCGCCTGGATGCAGGCAGCCTCGGCAGGCAGTATGCCCTCAGGCACACAAAACGCCACGACAGAAACACCACAGTGCAGCACAGCAGACCGCGCAGACAACGAAAAAAGGGCGACTTGCGTCGCCCTCTTCATGCGGCCCCGAAGGGCCTGCCCAGAATCCCTCGCGGGAATCAGAGGGCGTAGTACATGTCGTACTCGACCGGGTGCGTGGCCATGCGGAAACGCGTGACTTCCTGCATCTTCAGGTCGATGTAGGCATCGATGTACGCGTCGGTGAAGACGCCACCCTTGGTCAGGAATGCGCGGTCCTTGTCGAGGTACTCGAGGGCCTGGTCCAGGCTGTGGCACACGGTCGGCACCAGTGCGTCCTCTTCGGGCGGCAGGTGGTACAGATCCTTCGTGGCGGCTTCGCCCGGATGGATCTTGTTCTCGACGCCGTCCAGACCGGCCATCATCAGCGCGGCGAAAGCCAGGTACGGGTTGGCCGAGGGATCCGGGAAGCGCGCTTCGATGCGGCGGCCCTTCGGGTTCGACACGTACGGGATGCGGATCGAGGCCGAGCGGTTCTTGGCCGAGTAGGCCAGCTTCACCGGGGCTTCGAAGCCAGGCACCAGACGCTTGTACGAGTTCGTGCCCGGGTTGGTGATGGCGTTCAGCGCACGGGCGTGCTTGATGATGCCGCCGATGTAGTACAGGGCG
>NZ_CANBCC010000035.1 GCF_947366995.1 uncultured Aquabacterium sp.
CTTGCCGCCCCATGGCCGACACCGACATGAGCGTGACCCCTCTGCCCACCCCGCCCGGCAGCGTCGCCCAGCAGGCGTTGCCCCGGGTTGTCGCCTTCTTCGAAGGCCTCAAGGCCCAGGACCTGGGGCATCTTGACCGCATCTACGCTGTGGACGCCGGCTTCAAGGACCCGTTCAACGAGGTCGAGGGCCTGCTCGAGATCGAGGCGGTGTTTGCCCACATGTTCCGCGCGCTCGACACGCCGCACTTCGTCGTGCGCGATCGGCTGGCGCAGGGCAACCAGGCCTTCCTCACCTGGGATTTCCGCTTCCGCTTCAAGGGCGACACCGTCTGGCAGGTGGTCCGGGGGGCCACCCACCTGCGTTTCGATGCCCACGGGTTGATTGCCGACCACCGCGACTACTGGGACGCGGCCGAAGAACTGTACGAGAAGCTGCCCGTGCTCGGCGGATTGATGCGGTGGCTCAAGCGTCGCGCCATGCGCGGCTGAGTCGCCCGCTCATCCCGGCCGGGGTGAGCCGTGTGCGTGCATTCGGCCACGCTCCCTGCCCACAGGGGGAAGCGAGCACTCAAGTCGGGGAGTGACGCAACCGATGCTCCGATCATGATGGCCTTGCAGTCTGGACGCGTGCCCCCACGTGTCGCGGTGAGGCCCCTGGGGCCCTGGAGTACCCGCTCATGCACATGCTTTACAACTCAGACAGCTACGCCGTCGTGCAGATCGAGCTGCCCGGCGATGCCGCCGTCCCGGCCGATGCCACCGCGACGCTGACCCGCGGTGGCTTCGAGATCGTCGACAAGTTCGCCCGCAAGGAGATCTTCATCGAGGGGGCGCTGGCCGAGTCGTTCAAGGAGGGCGTCGAGGCCCTGATCGAGAGCGCACCGAGCGTCGAGGAGTTCGACGCCTACCTGGAGCGCTATGCCGGCATGGCGCAGCAGCCGGTCGTGATGCACTGACCCCCCCGGGACGCGCCGCGTCCGAATCCGGCAACGGGCCCCCGGGCTCAAGTTGCCGACATGCTTGCCGATAAACGATCACGGATGTGTCTGTGAGCCATCCGCCCGGCGCAGGAGCGCCCTCATGTCGAGGGCCCCGCCGGCAGGAAAGGCGCATGTCTCCCACCCTCATGGCCGTCGAGCACGACGGTCTTGCCCATCTGGCAGCCTGGCTGCTCGCGGTCTACCTGGTCTACCTGCAGGGACAGGTGGTTCGCCGCGTTCAGGCGGCCGACCGCGACGCCGCGCTGGCCTGGGGCCTGGTGGGCTCGCTGGCTGCGGGCACGGGCATCTGGGCTGTCAGCCTGCTCGGCCTGGTGGCCGAACGCCTGCCCATCGAAGTCGGCTACGTGCCCGTGCTGGTGCTGGTGTCCTGGCTGCCGGCCGTCACGGTCAGCGCGCTCACGATTGCCTTGTATGCACGCCGTGCGCCCCGCCCGTGGGTGAGACTGGTTGGCGGGCTGGTGATGGCAGGCGGGCTGGCCGTGGTGGCGGCCACCGCCGTCGAGTCCCGAGTGCTGGCCCCCGGGGTGCAGTGGTCGCCTGCGCTGGTGGCCGCCTCACTGAGCGTGACCTTGTTCACCGGCACGGTGCTGGCGCCCAGTGTGCGGGACATGGTGCGCCGCGCACTGCCCTTGCAGGCCGACGTGGTGGTCGCGCTGGTGCTGGGGACGGCCTTCCGCTTCGGCCAGGCGTTGATGGTGTCGGCTGCCGGTGTGCCCGAAGAGGCCCGCTGCCTCAGCGTCGGGCAGCTGTCGGGGGCGACGCTGCTGTGGCTGTTGCCGGCCGTGGCCCTGGTGGTGTGCGTGCTGGTGCACGTGGCGGCCGTGCTGGATGCCCGCGCCCACCGCATGCGGGAAGAACTGCGCCGCCACCTCGACGACGCCAGCGAGGCGCTCGACCAGGCCGTGCAGCGCGACGCGCTCACCGGCCTTTACAAGCGCCAGGCCTTCGAGCAGAGGCTGGCCGAGATGCTGGAAGGCCCAGGCGCGGCCATCGACCCGCCCGCGGTGTTGCGCATCGGCCTGGACGGTTTCCGCGACCTCACCGAGCGCTACGGCGACGCCTTCGGTGACCTCGTGCTGCGCCAGCTGGCCTGGCGACTGGGTGGCCTGGTGCGCGAGCACGACGTGGTGGGCCGCACCGACGCCGACGAGTTCCTCCTGCTGTGCCGCGGCTGGCACGACGAGGTTCGCCTGGCCCACGTGGCGCAGCGGCTGGTCGAGGCCATGCGCGCGCCGTGCCAGGTCGACGACCAGGACATCCGCCTGACCTGCTCGGTGGGTGTGGCGCGGCACCCCGCCAGCGCCTCGGTGGCCCAGCTCATGGCGCACGCGGCCGATGCCATGCTGACCGTGCGCCGTGCCGGCGGCAACGCCTACTGCGTGTACCGGCACGGCATGGACCTGGATGGCACGGACCAGGTGGAGTTGCAGCGCGAGCTGCGCCACGCGATCGAGCGCGGACAGCTCGCGCTCCACTTCCAGCCCAAGCTGCGCGCGGCCGACGGCATGCTGGCCGGCGTGGAAGCCCTGCTGCGCTGGCAGCACCCGGTGCACGGCGCCGTGAGCCCGGCGGTGTTCATCCCGGTGGCCGAGCGCTTCGGCCTGATCGGCGAACTCGGGCAGTGGGTGCTGGACGCGGCCTGCCGCCAGGTGCGCCTGTGGCACGAGGCCGGCGCCGACGTGCCGGTGGCCGTCAACCTGTCGGCGCACCAGTTGCGCCAGCACGACCTCGAAGCCTGCGTGCGCGAGGTGCTGCGGCGCCACCGCGTGCCGGCGCGCATGCTCATCCTCGAGATCACCGAATCCGTGGCCATGGACGATGTGGATGCGTCGATCCGCGTGTTCGACATGCTCGACGCCATCGGCGTGCAGCTGTCCATCGACGACTTCGGCACTGGCTATTCCAGCCTCAGCTACCTGCGCCGCCTGCCGGCGCGGCAGCTCAAGGTCGACCGCAGCTTCGTGCGCGACCTGGACACGAGCCACGACGCCCAGGCGATTGCCGGCGCCGTCGTGCGCCTGGCCCATGCCCTGGGGATGACCGTGGTGGCCGAAGGCGTGGAAACCGAGGCGCAGGCGGCGATCCTGCGTGACCTGGACTGTGACGAGTTGCAAGGGTTCCTGTATGCGCGTCCCATGTCGGGCGCGGACCTCCTGAACTGGCTGCGGCAACGCGATCCCGGAAGCGTGTCTCGATTTGCAGTCCACAATGAACATGCGGACCAGGCCGTGCCCAGCGCCTGGTCCCAACTGGAGATGGTGAATTGATGGAGACCGATCTGCAGGCCGTGTCGCCCTGGTGGTGGCTGCTGGCCGGCATCCTGGGCACGCTCGCTCTTGTGGCCGGCCTGCGCTGGTGGCAGCAGCTGCGCGACCTGGATTCGCGCACCGCCGCCCGGCGCCGTGCATCGCAGGGTGAGGCCACCCCGGCTGCGGCGCCCGCCCCGGCACCCGCGGCGGGCGCCGGCCTGACCGGCTGGAGCCCGGTGGCCGACGCCACGGCCAGCCAGCGCGTGACCGACCCGCTCACCGGGCTGGGCACGCGCCTGATGCTGGAAGACCTGCTGGCCTCGGCCGTGCTGCGTGCCGAAGCCCGCCAGCGCCGCCTGGGTCTGCTCTACATCGACATCGATGGCTTCAAACCAGTGAACGACTCATTTGGTCATGGTGTGGGCGATGCGCTGCTGCGCGAAGTCGGCCGCCGGCTCAGTGAGCACGGCCGCAGCACCGACACCGTGGCCCGCCTGGGCGGCGATGAATTCCTCGTGCTGCTCGATGGCGACCCCGACGCCGGGGCGGCCGCGCTGGTGGCCGAACGCGTGCGTGCGAGCCTCGAGCGCCCCTACCAGCTCGCCGGACGCGAGGTGCGGGTGTCGTGTTCCGTCGGCATCGTGCTCTACCCGGACCACGGCCCCCGCGCCCGCCTGATCGCCCGGGCCGACGCCGCGATGCTGGCCGCCAAGCGGGCCGGCGGCAACATGCACTGTTTCTACGAGCCGGGCATGGACCACGACGCCGAGGCCGCCGTCGAATTGCAGCGTGACTTGCGGGCCGCGCTCGAGACCGGTCAGGGCCTGTCGCTGCACTACCAGCCCAAGATAGACAGCGCGAGCGGCCAGATTGCCGGCGTCGAGGCCTTGCTGCGCTGGCAGCATCCACAGCGCGGGGCGGTGAGCCCCGTGGTGTTCATTCCGGTGGCCGAGCGCTTCGGTCTCATCGGTGCACTGGGCCAGTGGGTCATCGACGAAGCCGCGCGACAGATCCAGTCGTGGCGCGGCGCCGGGCTGAGCATGCGCGTGGCCATCAACGTGTCGGTGCACCAGCTGCGCCAGCCGGATCTGGTCGAACGCGTGGGCGAGATCCTGTCGCGCCACGGCGTGCCGCCCGACCTCATCACCTTCGAGCTCACCGAAAGCGCCGCGATGGAAGACCCCAGCGCCACGCTGCGCATCTTCGAGCGCCTGGCCGTCACCGGGGTCGCGCTGTCCATCGACGACTTCGGCACCGGCTACTCCAGCCTGAGCTACCTGCGCAAGCTGCCGGCCAGCCAGATCAAGATCGACCGCAGCTTCGTGCAGGACCTGGGCAGCCAGTCGGATGCGCGGGCCATCGTCAAGGCCGTCATCAAGCTCTCGCATGCGCTGGGGCTGGAGGTGGTGGCCGAAGGCGTCGAGACCGTGGCCCAGCAGGACATCCTCAAGCAGCTGGGCTGCGACCAGATGCAGGGCTTTCTGTTCGCGCGCCCCATGCCAGCCACGCACCTGCAGCTGTGGGCCCTGAGCGACGAGGTGCCCGCCAACCGGCCCACCTTCCGGGATTCGGTGTTCAACGCCGACGAGATCGACCCGCCGAGCCACCCCGTGCCCGGCCGCGTCACCCGCTGAATCGGCCGTCAGTCATGCTGCCACTCGGGCAGCTCGGCGCCGCAGCGCAGGCAGTAGTTGGCCTCGGGCGGGTGTCCCTCCGTCAGGCAGCGCTGGCAGGTGCGTGTGGTGGGGCGGCCGAACGTGGGCCGCTGCATGGCCAGCTCGGTCGTCACGATGCCGGTCGGCACCGCCAGCACCCCCCAGCCCAGAATCATCATCAGCGACGAGATCAGGCGCCCGAGGTCCGTCTTGGGTGTGATGTCGCCGAAGCCCACCGTCGTCATCGTCGTCACGGCCCAGTACATGGCCGTCGGGATGCTGGTGTAGCCGTTCGCGGGGCCCTCCACCACGTACATCACCGTGCCCATGATGAGGACCACCATCAGCACGAAGGACAGGAAGACCATGATCTTGCGCCGGCTGGCCACCAGCGCGCGGCCCAGCGCGTTGTACTCCGAGACGTAGCCGGTCAGCTTGAAGATCCGGAACACCCGCATCAGCCGCAGGATGCGCACGTCGATGAAGAAATGCGCTTCGGGCACCAGCAGCGCCATGTAGGTCGGCAGCACCGACACCAGGTCGATGATGCCGTAGAAGCTCAGCGCATATGTGACCGGCCGACGCACACACAGCAAGCGCAGCACGTACTCGGCGGTGAAGATGAGCGTGAACAGCCACTCGAGCACGTCGAACAGCGTGCCGGCCCGCTCCTGCAGCGTCGCCACGCTGTCGAGCACCACCACCGTGACGCTCAGCAGGATCAGCCCGATCAGGGCCTGGTCGAAGCGGCGGCCTGCCACCGTGTCGGCTTCAAAGATGATGGTGTAGAGGCGCAGGCGCCATCCATCCAGCGGCTTGTCGATGTCCTTGTCCATGTGCGGGATTGTGGGGTTTGCAGGCGACGCCCATCCTGCGCGAGGGCAAGGGGCAGCGCAACTCTCTAAAATGACCGGATGAACACGCCCGCCCGAAACGCCGCGGCCGCTGCCCGCGAGCCCGTCGAACGCCGTCCCTACACCCGCGCCGCGCAGCTGCCCGAGATCATGCGCCAGCGCATCGTGGTGCTCGACGGCGCCATGGGCACCATGATCCAGCGCTACAAGCTGACCGAGGCCGACTACCGTGGCACCCGCTTTGCCGAGCACGGCAAGGATCTCAAGGGCAACAACGAGCTGCTGCAGCTGACCAAGCCCGACGTCATCCGCGAGATCCACGAGCAGTACCTGGCCGCCGGTGCCGACCTGATCGAGACCAACACCTTCGGCGCCACCACCGTGGCCCAGGACGACTACGAGCTGCCCGAGCTGGCCTACGAGATGAACCTCGTGGCCGCCCGCATGGCGCGTGAGGCCTGCGACAAGTACAGCACGCCCGACAAGCCGCGTTTCGTGGCGGGCGCCATCGGCCCGACGCCGAAGACCGCCAGCATCAGCCCCGACGTGAACGACCCGGGCGCCCGCAACGTCGACTTCGACACGCTGCGTCAGGCCTACTACGAGCAGGCCAAGGCCCTGATGGAAGGCGGCTGTGACGTCTTCCTGGTCGAGACCATCTTCGACACGCTCAATGCCAAGGCCGCCATCTTTGCCATCGACGAGCTGTTCGAGGACACCGGCGAGCGCCTGCCCATCATCATCTCGGGCACCGTGACCGACGCCTCCGGCCGCATCCTGTCGGGGCAGACCGTCAGCGCCTTCTGGCACTCGGTGCGCCACGCCCACCCGCTGGCCATCGGCCTGAACTGCGCGCTGGGTGCCACGCTGATGCGCCCCTACATCGAGGAGCTGGCCAAGATCGCCGGCGACACGTATGTGAGCTGCTACCCGAACGCCGGCCTGCCCAACCCGATGAGCGACACGGGCTTCGACGAGACGCCCGAGATCACTGGCGGCCTGGTCGAGGAGTTCGCGAAGGCCGGCTTCCTCAACATCGCCGGCGGCTGCTGCGGCACCACGCCCGACCACATCGCCGAGATCGCGAAACGCGTGGGCCAGTGGAAGCCCCGCTGCCTGCACGATGGTGGCGCCACAGGCTTTCTGAGCGGCCTCAAAGCCGCCTGAGACTCAGCGGCCCGGTGGCGGGCCGCTCAGGTCGACCGCCGATCGGCCATGGCCCGCCGGTCGTGTCCCAGCCGCACATAGTGACGGCGCTTGGCCTCGTACATGGCCTGATCGGCCCGGTGCAGCAGCGCCTCCATCCGCTCGCCATCCTGGCTGGTCGCGTGGCCGATCGACACGCTCAGCGTGTGCCCCGCGTGATACTGGTTGTTCAGGGCCAGCAGCTCATGCACCTGCTCCACGGTGAACTCGGCCTGCCGCGCGTCGGCGCCGGGCAGCAGAATGGCGAACTCGTCACCGCCCAGCCGTGAGGCGGTGGCCGGCCGCTCCACCGCCTTGCGCAGCACCTCGCCCAGCCGGCGCAGCAGCGCATCGCCGCCCGCGTGCCCGAACTCGTCGTTCGTCTGCTTGAGGTCGTTGAGGTCGAGCACGATGACGCTGACGGGCCAGGGCCCGCGCCGTTCGATGCGCGCCAGCTCGTCCATGAAGAAGCCTCGATTGCGCAGTCCCGTCAGGGCGTCGTGCTGGCCCAGGTACTCCAGATAGGCCTCGGCCTTCTTGCGGGCGCTGATGTCGGTCAGCGACACCAGCACCTGGTCCCAGCTGTCCTCGTGCCCGGGCAGCACCGAGAACTGCAAATACACATGGAGCTTTTCGCCGTCGAGCGCGTAGTTCACCACCTCGCGCTGCTGGAACAGCCGGCCGTGCCACAGCTCGATCAGCTGCTCGGCAAAGTGCGGCCGCATGTCCCCGCGGAACACCTCGTCGAGCCGGCCCAGCAGCGTCGTCTTGTCCGGCGCCCGGAACATCTCCAGCGTCTGCTGGTTGACGTCGAGCACGCGGATCTCCTGCATGCAGCGCAGGACGAAGTCGGGGTGCACGTCGAGGAAGACGCGGAAGTCCTCGATGTCCTGCCGGCGGACCTCGTCGAGCAGCTTGCGCACACCGCTGAAGTCTTCCACCCACAACGACACGGGCGAATGCTCGAACAGCCCCTTGGCGTACAGCTCGCTGCGGCGCAGGGCCTGCTCGCCGCGGGTGCGCTCGGTCACGTCCTCGATGGCCAGCAGCACGCGGCTCCAGGTGGCCTCGTGGCCGGGCAGCACGTTGGCGCGCAGCGTGATGGCCAGCCGCTCGCCGTGCAGCGTGTAGTTCACCGTCTGGCTGCGAAAGTGAGTCTGGCCCGACCACAGCTGCTCCAGCTCCCACACGAAGTTGTGCAGCATGTCGTCGCGGAACACGCGGTGCAGGTTGGCTGACAGCTCGGCCAGGTCGGCGGCGCCATAAAGGTCCAGGGTGTGGCGGTTCACGCGCAGCAGGCGGATCGCGGCGGCGCATTCGGCGGTGCGCTCGGGGTGCCCGCTCAGGTGGGCACGCAGGTCCTCGACGCCCTCGGCGCGCCAGCGGTCGAACAGCTGCTTGAGCGCGCTGTAGTCCTCGAGCCAGAGCGACACCGGCGCCAGCTCGAACATGTCTTCGTACAACTCACCCATGTCTGCCCCTGTCGTTCAGGCTTCCGCGCCATACGGGTCGGCAAAGCCGAGCGCCGCCATCACCTCGCGCTCGCGCGCTTCCATGGCCTGAGCCTCGTCCTCTTCGATGTGGTCCCAGCCCTGCGCATGCAGCGCGCCGTGCACCAGCATGTGCGCGTAGTGCGCCTCCAGCGTCTTGCCCTGTTCCTCGGCCTCGCGCTCGATTACCGGGGCGCACAGGATGAGGTCGGCCATCACCACGGGCTCAACCGCGTAGTCGAAGGTCAGCACGTTGGTGGCGTAGTCCTTCTGGCGGTAGTCGCGGTTGAGCGCCTGCCCCTCGTCGGCATCCACGATGCGCACCGCCAGCTCGGCGTCGCCTTCCAGCGCGGCCTTGAGCCAGCGGGCCACCTTGTGGCGGGGGAGGAGGTCGCGGTGGCGCTTGTCGGCGAACTGCAGGCTCAGGCTCAGGGAAGGCTTCATGCGAGAAAGGGCAACAACCGGGAAAGGAAAGGCAGTGGCGTGCTGAAGGGCGGCCGGCTCAGGCGGATGGCGTGTCGGTCGGGCGGGCGGCGGTGGGGGGCGCGGCCGGCTCGCTCGCCTGCGCCGCCTCGTAGGCCTCGACGATGCGCGCCACCAGCGGGTGGCGCACCACATCGGCCGCCGTGAAGCGCGTGAACGACACGCCGCGCACCCGCTTGAGGATGCGCTCGGCCTCGATCAGGCCGCTCTTGGCGCCGCGTGGCAGGTCGATCTGGCTGACGTCACCTGTCACCACCGCGCGCGAGCCGAAGCCGATGCGGGTGAGGAACATCTTCATCTGCTCGGGCGTGGTGTTCTGGGCCTCATCGAGGATGATGAAGGCGTGGTTCAGTGTGCGGCCGCGCATGAAGGCCAGCGGCGCGATCTCGATCAGGCCCTTCTCGAAGGCCTTGCCGACGCGGTCAAAGCCCATCAGGTCGTACAGCGCGTCGTACAGCGGGCGCAGATAGGGGTCGACCTTCTGGGTCAGGTCGCCCGGCAGGAAGCCGAGCCGTTCGCCGGCCTCGACCGCCGGGCGCGTCAGGATGATGCGTTGCACGGCGCTGCGCTCAAGCGCATCCACCGCGCAGGCGACGGCCAGAAAGGTCTTGCCCGTGCCGGCCGGCCCGATGCCGAAGCTCAGGTCGTGCGACAGGATGCTGCGCAGGTAGCCCACCTGATTGGGCGTGCGACCATGCAGGTCGGCGCGGCGCGTGTGCAGCACGGGGCCCTCGGCCGACTCGTCGGGCAGCGGTGTCACCTCGTCTGTCGGGGTATCGCCCTTGCGGGGGGCACGGGCACGCTGAAGCTGTGAGAGGCTCGAGGTGATGGCGAGCTGAACCAACTCGGCACCCAGCGGCCGGTCGGCGCGGGCGTAGAGCGCGTCCAGCAGTTCGGCCACGATCTTGGGCGCACCCCGGGCCCCTTCGATGCGGAACTGCTCGGCACGGCGGTTCACCGTCACGCCGAAGGCGGCCTCGATGCTGCGCAGGTGTTCGTCCAGCGGACCGCACAGGTGGGCCAGTCGGGCGTTGTCCGGAGGAGAAAAGCTGTGTCGCAGGAGCATGGAGGCGCTGGATTCCGAAGAAAGGCGGCAAATTGTCGCCTGCCGGGTGGTTTCAGGTGTGACTTATCTTGCGAAAATCAGCCCTTGTGCCGCTTCTGTCTGGAAGTGGCGGGGCTTTGGAGTTGTCCTTGAGCATGTTGCATCGTTGGTGGCAGTCCTGGGCCCAGGGCCGGAAGGCCGGGTTGACCGAGTCGGCTGTCTCTGTTGAAGAGGGGGCGTCCCCCACCGTGTCCACGCTGTCATGGCGCCGACTCGCCTGGCTGGGCGTGCTCGGCCTGATGCTCGCCACGGTGGCAGCTTACGCCATGCTGGCCCTCAACCGCGAGGCTGTCCGAATCAGCCACCCTGGCGTCGTGTCGGCCAAGGACGGCGTGCGCAGCCTGGACGAGGCCTGGTCCGTCGCAAGCGATGCGCCCCAGTTCCCGGCGCTGGCGCCCGGCCGCATGCAGGCGCTCCCGGACGAGTGGGCTGCCAGCCGGCCCGGCTATCAGGGCGGCGTCTGGTACCGCTTCCGCTTCGATCAGGTGCCGTCCGGCGCTGACCCGCTGCAGGCGGTCTACATCGAGCGGGCTTGCTCCAACGTCGAGGTGCACCTCAATGGCGAGCTGGTCTGGCGCGGCGGCCGCATGACCGACCCCTACACCCGCAACTGCTACCGCACCCACCTGGTGCCGCTGCCCGTGAGCCTGCTCAAGCCGACCGAGAACGCGCTGGACATCAAGGTGGTGGGCTACCCGGTCGAGCGGGTGACGGCCCGCCAGCGCGCCGGTGGCCTGGCGGCCGTGCGGGTGGGCCCGCTGCAGGAAATCCGCCAGCTGGCCGATCAGCAGACCTTCTGGACCAGCACCATCGCGCAGGTGCTGGGCGGGCTGCTCGCCGTACTGGGCCTGTTTGCGCTGGGCCTGGCCTGGGTGCGCAAGCTGGGCTACCTGGTGCATTTCGGCTTGCTGACGCTGGGCTGGGCGCTGATGACCGGTCGGCTTTTTCCGCTGGACGTGCCCATGCCGAACGCCGCGCAGGAGGTGCTGATCGCGATGATGTTCGCGCCGATGGCGGCCTTTGCCGTCAAGTTTCTGCTCGGCTATGCCGGGCACGGCGTGCGCTCGGGCTCGCCGCAGCAGGGCGGCCGCGTCAACGCGGTGCTGTGGGCCCAGTGCGTGCTCATGCCGGCCAGCCTGCTGCTGCTGGGGGTGGACCACCTCTTCCTGGGCGCGCGGCTCTGGTATGTCGTGTTCTCGCTCGAGATCTTTGCCGCCATCGCCTACTTCCTGTGGGAGGCGGGCAAGGGCCGCCGCGCCGAGTTCTGGCTGATGTGCGTGGCGCTGGGTGTGGTGGCGGCGGTGCTGGGCATCGAGCTGTCCTACCAGGCCGGGCTGTTGCGGCTGTGGGGCATCCATGTCACCCACTTCGTGATGCCGCTGCTGTACGGGGCGGTGGCCGTGCGCCTGATCCAGGTGTATGCCCGTGCGCTGCAGACGGCAGAGGGCGCCCGCCAGCAGCTGGAGCGCCGCGTGCACGAGATCAGCGTCGAGATCGAGCGCAACTTCAACCAGATCGCCGAGCTGCGGGTCGAGCAGATTGCCGAGAAGGAGCGCAAGCGCATTGCCTCCGACCTGCACGACGACCTGGGCGCCAAGCTGCTGACCATCGTCCACACCTCGGACAACGACCGCATCTCCACGCTGGCGCGCGAGGCGCTGGAAGAAATGCGCCTGTCGGTGCGCGGCCTGACGGGGCGGCCCATGGTGCTGTCCGACGCACTGGCCGACTGGCGTGCCGAGGTCGTCTCCCGGCTGGGGCAGGCCGGCATCGAATGCGAATGGCGCAACCCCAACGAGATCGTCGAAGAGCCGCTGTCGTCGCGCACCTACGTGCAGACCACCCGCATCCTGCGCGAGGCCGTGAGTAACGTGATCAAGCACAGTGCCGCCTCGCACGTGGTGATTGCCGCCGACGTGCAGCTCGAACGCCGCGAGTTCCTGCTGGTGATCCAGGACAATGGCAAGGGCATCCCGCTGGAGCTCGACGGCCGACTGGACCGTGGCCACGGCATGACCAGCATGAAGCACCGCGCCAAGCAGCTCAGCGGGCAGTGCCTGGTGGAGTCCGGGCCGGGCTTCGGGACGGTGATCCGTCTCACCTTGCCGCTGGAAATGGCCACACTGCAACAAGTTCGCGCCGCCGGCATGTCGATGCCGGGCAGCGCTGCTAGCATGCGTAGCAATGCGCCTCCGCATTGAGCGCCCCAACCGATCGACGTGAGGACCCCCGTCATGAAGCAAATCCTTCTCCTGGAAGACCTGCCGGAGATCCGAGCCTGGCTCAAGACCCTGGCACTCCAGGTTTTCCCTGGCGCGCAGATCAACGAAAGCGCCCGCATTCACGACGCGCTGGAGCTGGTCAATGCCGTGCGCTTCGACGTTGCCATGATCGACCTCGGCCTGCCGGACGGCTCGGGCGTGGAGGTGGTGCAGGCCCTGCGCGAGAAGCAGCCGGATGCCCAGTCTGTGGTGGTCACCATCCATGATGATGATGACCATCTGTTTCCGGCCCTGCAGGCCGGCGCCTTCGGCTACTTGCTGAAGGAGCAGTCGCGTGAGCAACTGTCGGAGCAGCTGCACCGCATCAGCCAGGGCGAGCCGCCGCTGTCGCCGTCGATTGCGCGCCGCGTGATCCAGTACTTCACGGCCCAGGCCCGCCTGCAGCCGGCCCACCCGATCGACACCGTGACGCCGCACGTGCAGCTCACCGAGCGCGAGAACGAGGTGCTGCTGCGGGTCGCCAAGGGCTTCACGCTGCCCGAAATCGGCCAGCAACTGAACCTGTCGCGCCACACGATCGCCGACTACGTCAAGCAGATCTACCGCAAGCTCAACGTGTCGTCGCGGGCCGAGGCCGCGCTGGAAGCGCAGCGCCTGGGCCTGTTCCGACGCTGAAGCGGTCTCTTCTTCCTGGCGGCGCGGCCCCTGGCGGGCTCGCGCCGCTTTGTCTTTGAAGCCGGCGTCCGGGCCGGTCCGAACTGAACCCTGCTGCCCATGATTGCCCGCCTCGTTGGTGAACTCGCCGGCAAGTCCCCGCCCTACGTCCTCGTCGACGTGCACGGCGTGGGCTACGAAGTGCAGGTGCCGATGAGCACCTTCTACAACCTGCCCGAGCTGGGCGCCAAGGTGACGTTGCTGACGCAGTTCATCGTGCGTGAGGACGCGCAGCTGCTGTTCGGCTTCCTCACGGCCGGCGAGCGCGAGTCGTTTCGCGAGCTCATCAAGATCAGCGGCGTCGGCCCGCGCATCGCGCTGGCGCTGCTGTCTGGGCTGAGTACCGAAGAGCTGGCCAGCGCCGTGGCGGCACAGGAGGCCGGCCGGCTGGTGAAGGTGCCGGGCATCGGCAAGAAGACCGCCGAGCGCCTGCTGCTGGAGCTCAAGGGCAAGCTGGCGCCGGCCCTGACGGCACCCGACTGGACCGCGGGCAGCGACGCGCAGGGGGACATCCAGCAGGCGCTGATCGCGCTGGGCTACTCGGACAAGGAAGCCCAGGCGGCCCTCAAGCAGCTGCCGGCCGATGTGTCGGTGAGCGACGGCATCAAGCTGGCACTGAAGTCGCTGGCGCGTTGAGGTAGGGGGGGCCGTGCCGGTTTGCGGCATGATCTCGGCCATGATGGTGTCGAGATCCTGGATGAGCCTGGCGGGTGCCGCCCTGCTGGTGGCCGGTGTGCTGGCGGCCCCGGCTGCGGCCGCGCCCCTGACCGCGCGCAACTTCTGCAACATGGCCGTCAAGCGCTTGCCCAGCGTGAGCCTGGCGCTCTGTCAGGAGGCCGAACTGGCGCCGGGGCCGGGGCGTTCGGTGCAGGGCAGTGCGCTGCTCCAGCGCGACGTCGTGTCGCCGAATGCCCGGCTGCGTGTGCTCGTGATTGGTGGCATCCACGGTGACGAGCCCTCGTCGACCTCGCTGGTGCTGCACTGGATCCGCTCGGCGGTCGAGACGCCGTCGAACATCCACTGGCGCTTCGTGCCGCTGGTCAACCCCGACGGCATGCTGAAAGCCGCCCCGACGCGCACCAACGCGAACGGTGTGGATCTGAACCGCAATTTCCCCACCCCCGGCTGGGACAAGGAAGCGACGCACTACTGGCACAAGCGCACGGGCAAAGACCCCCGCCGCTTTCCGGGCCGCACCCCGCTGTCCGAGCCGGAAAGCCGCTGGGTGCACGACGAGATGGCGCGCTGGAAGCCGGACCTGATCGTGTCCGTGCATGCGCCGTATGGTGTGCTGGATTTCGACGGGCCCACCGTGCCGCCCAAGCGCCTGGGGCGGCTGTACCTGGATCAGGTCGGCATCTTCCCGGGCAGCCTGGGCAACTACGGCGGCGTGCACAAGAAGGTGCCGGTGGTGACCATCGAGCTGCCCAGCGCGCTGCGCACCCCGCAGGACGCGGAGGTGCGGCAGATGTGGCTGGACTTGCTGCGCTGGACGGCCGAGCGGCTGGGTGCCGATTGAGCCCTCGAGCGCCCTGGTGGCTCAGGGGTAAAGACCCCGCTCCTGTCGGGCGCTGAGGATGCGCTCGCAGGCCACCGCGAAGGCCGCGGTGCGCAGCGGGATGCGGTGCAGGTCGGCGCGGTCCCAGATGGTGGCCAGCGCGTCGCCGACGATCTTGTCGAGGCGGGCGTTGATTTCGTCTTCCGTCCAGAAGAAGCTCGAGAAGTCCTGCACCCACTCGAAGTAGGACACCGTCACGCCGCCGGCGTTGCAGATCACGTCGGGCACGACCAGCACATTGCGCTCGCGCAGCACGTCGTCGGCCGCCGGCACCGTGGGGCCGTTGGCGCCTTCGAGCACCAGGCGGGCATGCAGGCGGTTCGCGCGCTCGGCGGTGATCTGGCCTTCCAGCGCAGCGGGGATCAGGATGTCGCAGGGCACGTCCCAGAACTGCTCGGCGGGCAGCGGCTCGGCGCCGTGCCAGCCGGCCACGCCGCCGGTGTGGCGCACGTGGGCCTGCAGTGCGCCCACGTCCAGCCCACCCGGTGCGTACACCGTGCCGCTGTGGTCCTGCACCGCCACGACGCGCGCGCCGGCCTGGGCAAACAGCTCGGCGGCCACGCTGCCGACGTTGCCGAAGCCCTGCACGGCGATGCGCGCGCCTTCGAGCGGCAGGCCCAGCCGTCGGGCGGCCTCACGCCCGGTGACGAACACGCCACGGCCCGTGGCCTTCACGCGGCCCAGCGAGCCACCCAGGTCCAGCGGCTTGCCGGTCACCACGCCGGTCGACGTGGCGCCGACGTTCACCGAGTAGGTGTCCATCATCCACGCCATGACCTGGCTGTTGGTGTTCACGTCGGGCGCCGGGATGTCCTGCTGCGGGCCGATGATGATGCCGATCTCGCTGGTGTAGCGGCGGGTGACGCGCTCGAGCTCCTTGCGGGTCAGCGAGCGCGGATCGACGCGGATGCCGCCCTTGGCGCCGCCATACGGCAGGTTGACGGCGGCGTTCTTCACCGTCATCCAGGCCGACAGCGCCATCACCTCTTCCAGGGTGACGTCGGGGTGGTAGCGCACGCCGCCCTTGCCGGGGCCACGGCTGAGGTTGTGCTGCACGCGGTAGCCCTCGAAGTGGCGCACCGTGCCGTCGTCCATCTCGATGGGCACGTCGACGATCAGCGCGCGCTTCGGGCGCTTGAGGGTCTCGGCCCAGCGCGACAGCGAGCCGAGGTAGGGCAGCACGCGGTCCACCTGAGCCAGGTAGGTGCCCCAGGCGCTTTCCGGCCCGGGGTTGACGTAGGAGAGGTCGCTCATGGTGTGATCCTCACAGGCCGGCCAGCGCCACGTACTTCGTCACCAGGTAGTCTTCGATGCCGTGGCGCGAGCCTTCGCGGCCCAGGCCCGATTGCTTCACGCCGCCGAAGGGCGCGACCTCGTTGGAAATCATGCCGGTGTTGACCCCGACCATGCCGTACTCCAAGGCCTCGGCCACACGGAAGATGCGGCCGACGTCGCGGCTGAAGAAGTAGCTGGCCAGGCCGAACTCGGTGTTGTTGGCCAGGGTGATCACTTCCTCATCGGTGTGGAAGCGGAAGACGGGGGCCAGCGGGCCGAAGGTCTCTTCGCGGGCCACCTTGGCGTCGGCCGGCACATCGGCCAGCACCGTGGGCTCGAAGAAGGTCTTGCCCAGGTCGGCACGGCGGCCGCCGGTCAGCACGCGGGCGCCGCGGGTCACGGCGTCGTCGATGTGGTCCTCGACCTTGGCCAGCGCGGCGCGGTCGATCAGCGGGCCCTGCGTCACGCCGGGCTCCAGGCCGTTGCCGACCTTCAGTCCCTGGACGGCCTCGACCAGCTTCGCGGTGAAGGCGTCATAGACCTTGTCGTGCACATACAGGCGGTTGGCGCACACGCAGGTCTGGCCGGCGTTGCGGAACTTCGAGGCCATGGCGCCCTGCACGGCGGCGTCGAGGTCGGCGTCGTCGAACACGATGAAGGGCGCGTTGCCACCGAGTTCCAGCGAGAGCTTCTTGATCGTCGGGGCCGATTGGGCATAGAGCAGGCGGCCCACTTCGGTCGAGCCGGTGAAGCTGAGCTTGCGCACCACCGGGCTGGTGGTGAGCGCGCCGCCGATGGCGCGCGGGTCGCCCGTCAGCACCTGCAGCACGCCACCGGGGATGCCGGCGCGTTCGGCCAGCACGGCCAGGGCCAGCGCCGACAGCGGGGTCGACTCGGCCGGCTTGACGATGATGGGGCAACCGGCGGCCAGGGCCGGGGCCACCTTGCGGGTGATCATGGCCAGCGGGAAGTTCCACGGCGTGATCGCGGCGCACACGCCGATGGGCTCACGCAGCACGAGCAGGCGGCGGTCGGCCAGCGGGCTCGGGATGGTCTCGCCGTACAGGCGCTTGGCCTCTTCGGCAAACCACTCGATGAACGAGGCGGCATACGCCACTTCACCGCGGGCTTCGGCCAGGGGCTTGCCCTGCTCGACCGTCATCAGCACGGCGAGGTCTTCGGCATGCTGCTGGATCTGCTGCAGCCAGGCCTGCAGCAGCGCCGCGCGGGCCTTGGCCGTGAGCGCACGCCAGGCGGGCCAGGCGGCGTTGGCCGCGTCGATGGCACGTTCGGTTTCGGCGGCGCCCATGCGGGGCACCACGCCGACGTGCTCGCCGGTGGCCGGGTTGTCCACGGGGAAGGTCTCGCCGTTGTCGGCGGCCGCCCACTGGCCGTTCAGCCAGGCGCGGTCGCGCAGCAGGCTCGGGTCTTTCAGGAAGCTCATGCGGTGATCCTGTGTGTGCGTGGCGTAGGTGCGATCAGGCCTTGGCGGCCAGGATGGCGCTTTGCAGGATGTCGAGGCCTTCGTTGAACACGGTGTCCTCGATCGTCAGCGGGTGCAGGAAGCGGATGACGTTGCCGTACACGCCGCACACCAGCAGCATCAGGCCGCGGGCCAGGGCCTCGGTCTGCACGCGCTTGGTGAAGGCGGCATCCGGCTCGCCGGTAGCGGGGTTGTGGAACTCGACGGCCACCATCGAGCCCGGGCCGCGCACTTCGGCGATCTGCGGGGCGTCGGGCTGCAGCTGGCTCAGGCGCTGCTTGAGGCGATCGCCCAGCACGGTGGCGCGGGCGTTCAGGCCTTCGCTGTCGATGATGTCGAGCACGGCATGGGCTGCGGCCACGGCCAGCGGGTTGCCGGCGTAGGTGCCGCCCAGGCCGCCCGGCTCGGCGGCGTCCATCACCTCGGCACGGCCGCACACGCCCGACAGCGGCAGGCCGCCGGCCAGGCTCTTGGCGAAGGTGGTCAGGTCGACCGGGGTGTCGTACTGGTGCGTGGCGAACAGCGTGCCGGTGCGGGCAAAGCCCGTCTGGATCTCGTCGGCGATCAGCAGGATGCCGTGTTCGTCGGCGATGCGACGCAGGCCGGCGACGAAGTCGGCCGGGGCAGGCACGAAGCCGCCTTCACCCTGCACGGGCTCGAAGATGAAGGCCGCCACGCGCTTCGGGTCGATGTCGGCCTTGAACAGGGCTTCGACGGTCTTCAGCGCATCGGCGGTGGTGATGCCGTGCAGCGGGTAGGGGAAGGGCGCGTGGTAGACCTCGCCCGGGAAGGGGCCGAAGCCGCGCTTGTAGGGCACGACCTTGCCGGTCAGCGCCATGCCCAGGAAGGTGCGGCCGTGGAAGCCGCCGTTGAAGGCGATCACGCCCGGGCGGCCGGTCGAGGCGCGGGCGATCTTGATGGCGTTCTCGACGGCTTCGGCGCCGGTCGTGAAGAAGGTGGTCTTCTTGGCGAAGTTGCCCGGCGTGCGGCGGTTGATCTCTTCAGCCAGGGCCACGTAGCTGGGATAGGGCACGACCTGGAAGGCGGTGTGCGTGAAGCGGTCAAGCTGCTGCTTGACGGCCTCGACGATCTTGGGATGGCAGTGGCCGGTGTTGAGCACGGCGATGCCGCTGCCGAAGTCGATGTAGCGGCGGCCTTCGATGTCCCACAGCTCGGCGTTGCGTGCACGGGCGGCGTAGAAGGTCTGGGCCACGGCCACACCACGCGGCGTGGCGGCGTTCTTGCGGGCGACCCAGTCGGCGTTGGGGCCGTCAAAGAAAGCGGGCTGGAGCTGGAAGTTCGTGCTGGACATGGTGTGACAGATGAAGAGGGAGTGGTGTGAAGGTTAGGGTGTTATGGATCTATGATTAAGGTCCACTTTTGTGTTTTTGATGGAGCCACTTTGCGATGAAGACGACGGCCTTGTCCGACTGGCTGCAGCAGCGTCTGCGTCGCGATGGGTCTGAGCCGGTCTACCGCCAGCTGCAGCAGCTGCTGAGGCAGGCGGTGATCAGTGGCGAGCTGCCGGCGCACACGCGCCTGCCGTCGTCGCGCCTGCTGGCGCAGGAGCTGGGCATTGCCCGCAACACCGTGATCGACGTGTACGAGCAGCTCGCGGTGGAGGGCTGTGTGGTGAGCCGCCAGGGCAGCGGCACGGTGGTGGCCGACCTGTCGGCCGAGCGCCTGCCGGCGCCCAACCGGGCACGGTCTGCGCGGGGCCGGGGTGCCGGTGCCGAGCCCGGGGGTGCAGCCGGGGCCGAGGTGGCCGATGCGAACGGCGCCGCGCAGTTGTCGCCCCGCGGCGAGGCGCTGCTGGCCGCGGCCAGCGTGTCCACCCGGCAGTGGGGGGCCTTCATGCCCGGTGTGCCCGATGTGACGGAGTTTCCGGCGCGCACCTGGATGCGGCTGGAGAACCGGCGCTGGCGCCACCCGGAGCCCGAGCTGCTGAGCTATGCGCCGGGCGGCGGACTGCCGCGCCTGCGCGAGGCCCTGGCCGCGCACCTGCGCACGGCGCGTTCGGTGGTGTGCGAGCCCGAGCAGCTGATCCTCACCACCGGCAGCCACCAGTCCATCGACCTGACGCTGCGGCTGCTGGCCTCGCCCGGCGAGCACGTGTGGCTGGAAGACCCGTGCTACTGGGGCCTGCGCAGCAGCCTGGCCTCGCTGGAGGCGCGCATCGTGCCCGTGCCGGTGGACGCCGAGGGGCTGGCCTGGCAGGACGGCGGGCCGCATCCGGTGCCGCGCGCCATCCTGGTCACGCCGTCGCACCAGTATCCGCTGGGCATGGTGATGAGCCTGGCGCGCCGGCAGGCCCTGCTGGCCTACGCGCGCACGCATGGCAGCTGGATCATCGAAGACGACTACGACAGCGAGTTCCGCTATGGCACCCGTCCGTTGCCGGCCCTGCAGGGTCTCGACGACGCGGGCCGGGTGATCTATGTGGGCAGCCTCAGCAAGGTGCTGTTTCCGGGGCTGCGGCTCGGGTACCTGGTGGTGCCGCCGGCGCTGGCCGAACGCTTTGCACTGGGCTCGGCCGCGCTGTACCGCGAAGGGCAGGCGTGGCAGCAGGCGACGCTCGCCGATTTCATCGAGCAGGGGCACCTGGGTTCGCACATCCGGCGCATGCGCGGGCTCTATCACGAGCGTCGGCAGGCGCTGCTCGAGGCCATCCGCCAGCACTTCGGCGACACGCTGGCCGTGCGCGGGGACGATGCCGGGCTGCACCTGGTGCTGGCGCTGCCCGACCATGTGGACGATGTGGCCCTGGCCCGGGATGCGCTGGCGGCCGGCGTGGCGGTGCGGCCCTTGAGCCGTTACCACGCCGACCCGGCCCGTGCGCCCCGCGGGCTGCTGCTGGGCTATGCCTGCGTGCGCCCCGAGGCCATCCCGCCCGCCTTCGCGGTGCTGGCGCGGCAGGTGGCCGCCCGGCTGGGGGGATGAGACGGGGCGCACAGGGGGGCTCCGGTCAGAAGCTGTAGCGCACCGAGCCTTGCAGGCGGCTCATGTCGCCCTTGTCACCGGCTTCGGTGCGGCGGTTGCCCCAGCCGTACTCCACGCCCAGGTCCAGGCCCTTCGTGGCGGTCCAGATCAGGTTGGCGTAGGCCTGGTTGGTGCGCGTGTTCAGGCTGGCCACGTCGCCGAAGCCGGCGCCGTTGTCCATGCGCGTGAAGCCCCACATCAGGTGGCTGCGCAGCGCGTCGTTCCAGGCGTGCTGCACGCCGATGACGCCGCCCACGGCCTTCTCGGCCGAGAGTTTCACGCGGGTGGCGTCGTAGGCGACGGCGGCGTTGGCGTCCTGGATGTAACGGCCGATGCCCTTGCCGACGTTCAGCTGGTACAGGCCCGTGGTGGCCGCGCCCAGCTTCAGGCTGCCCGACAGGCCCAGGCCCCAGCCCAGTGTGTCGGCCTGGCGGTGGCCGGTGCCGTCTTCGGCGCGCAGGTCGCGGGCCAGGCCGCGCACGGCCACGTGGCCCCAGGGGCCAGTCTGCGTCCAGCGGGCGATCAGGTCGGGCAGGCGGTCCTGCGCCACGGCGTTGCCGCTGGCGTCGCGCACGTCGGTTTGCGGGTTCTCGATGGCCAGGGCCAGGTTGCCCGTGGCGAGTGGCAGCGTGTAGCGCAGCTGGGCCTGGCGGATGAAGGACTGGCCGGTCGGGCCGTTGAACTCGAGCGTGTCGCCAACCGAATCGAGGTCCATGAAGGTGGACCAGGTCTGGCCGGCCAGCCAGCGGCCGTATTCACCAAAGGCGTGGCGCAGGCGGGGGCGTGCCGAGTTCGTGTAGGTTTCCGAGCCGTCGCTGGTGAAGAAGTCGTATTCGATGCGGGTCTTGAGCGGGCCGCCAGCCGTGTCGGTCACGGTCTGCACGTTCAGGCGGGTGGTGCGTGCGCTCAGCGTGCTGGTGTTGCGGCGGCTGGCCCCGGCGCTGCCGTCCAGCGGCAGGTCGGACAGGCTCACGCCACGGCCCTGGTCACCCTTGATGTCGAGGGCGCCGTCGAGCTGCACATAGCCGCCCAGCTTGACCGCGGTCGAGGTGCCGGGCACGGGGATGAAACCGGCCGGGGCGGGCGCGCCGGTGTAGGCAGGTGCCGCAGCCACGGGCGCAGCGGCGGCGGCCTTCTGGCTCATCTGTTGAGCCTCGAGCTGCTCGACCTTGGCCAGCAGCTTCTGGACTGTAGCGCGCAGGTCCGACAGCTCGTCGGCATGGGCAGGCAGGGAGAAGGGGACCGCCAGCGCGAGCGCGGCAGCCAGACGTGTATGCTTCATGGTTGCTCCAGAACAAGGCACCCACCGTGCGCCCGGCAAGGTCTGGGATGGGTGCGTTTCACCGACACGCCTGCCGGTTGGCGCCGACAGGCGTGCTGCTTCAAGGCAGTCGACCGGACCGTCGGCTGCCTTGTTTTCTTTTCAGAGGGGGCGGGGGCTCAGGTGCCGCGTGCGGCGGCGTTGCGGCCGCGCAGCCACTCGAGCGTGAGCAGCATCAGCACGGACATCACCGTGAGGATGGTCGCCACGGCGGCAATGGCCGGGCTGATGTTTTCGCGGATGCCGGCAAACATCTGGCGCGGCAGCGTGGTCTGCTCGGGGCTGGCCAGGAACAGCGTCACCACCACCTCGTCGAACGAGGTGCCGAAGGCGAACAGCCCGCCCGAGATCACGCCCGGGGCCACCAGCGGCAGGGTCACCTTGAAGAAGGTGTAGAGCGGGCTGGCGCCCAGGCTGGCCGCGGCGCGCACCAGGTTCATGTCGAAGCCCTGGAGCGTGGCGCTCACCGTGGTGACCACGAAGGGCACGCCGAGTGCCGCATGCACGATGACCAGGCCGAAGAAGTTGCCTGTCAGGCCGATGGGGGCGAAGAACAGGTAGGTGGCCACGCCGACGATGACCACCGGCACCACCATCGGCGAGATCAGGATGGCCGTGAGCACGGACTTGCCGGGGAAGTCGATGCGCGTCAGGCCGATGGCGGCCATCGTGCCCAGCACCATGGCCAGCAGCGTGGCCAGCGGGGCGACGATCAGGCTGTTGCGGAAGGCGTGCGTCCAGGTGCCCGAGGTCATCAGCTCTTCATACCAGCGCAGCGAGAAGCCGGTCATGGGGTAGAGCAGGAAGGAATCGGCGTTGAAGGACAACGGCACGATGACGAGCAGCGGGGCGACGAGGAAGAGCAGCACGGCGGCCACGATCACCCGCAGGGTCACGTGCCACAGTTGTTCGACGCGGGAGGCGTAGGCAGGCAGCATGGTGTGGGCCTTTCGGGTCAGCGGGACTTGGCGGCAAACGTGGTGTTGCCGACCAGCCGGTTGTAGACGGTGTAGAGCACCGAGATGGCCACCAGCAGCAGGGCGGACAGCGCCGCGGCCATGCCCCAGTTGATGGTCTCGTTCGTGTAGAAGGCGACGAAGTAGCTCACCATCTGCTCCTTCGGCCCGCCCAGCAGCGCCGGGGTGATGTAGTAGCCGATGGACAGGATGAAGACCAGGATGCCGCCGGCCGCCAGGCCGGGCACCGTCATCGGGAAGTAGACCTTCCAGAAGCTCTTGAACGGCGGGCAACCCAGCGACACGGCCGCGCGCAGGTAGACCGGCGAAATGCCCTTCATCACGCTGTAGAGCGGCAGGATCATGAAGGGCAGCAGGATGTGCACCATCGAGATGTAGACGCCGATGCGGTTGAACACGAGGTGCAGCGGCTGGTCGATCACACCGAGCGCCATCAGCGCCTGGTTGACCAGGCCACCGTCCTGCAGGATGACGATCCAGGCGGCCACGCGCACCAGGATCGAGGTCCAGAACGGCAGCAGCACGCAGATCATCAGCAGGTTGGAGGTGCGGGCAGGCAGGCGGGCCAGCAGGTAGGCCACCGGAAAGCCGAGCACGCAGCAGCACAGCGTGACGACGAAGCTGATCCACAGCGTGCGGCCGAACACGTCGAGGAAGACGCCTTCGCCTTCCGGTGCGCCGACGATGTTCCCCGCCTCATCGCGGCGCAGGTCGAGCGCCGTCAGCAGGTAGTGGTCGGTGTGGGGGCGGGCATTGCGCGCCACCAGTTGCCAGGTGTCGCTCTCGCCCCAGCGGGCGTCCATCTCGATCAGCGCGGCCTTGGCCGGACCCGAGGGGGGCTCGGCGGCCAGCTTGCGTGCGCTGTTCATGATCAGCGAGCGCATGCCGGTGCGCTCCATGTTCAGGCGCTTGGCAGCGGCGGCCAGTTCCTCGCTGCCCTTGGCCTGGATCAGGTCGGCCTGCAGCGCGGCGAAGGCGGCCTCGTCGGGCAGGCCCTGCTGCGACCAGCCGGCCAGGGCCTTGGCGGTGGCCGGCAGCGCGGTGTGCACCTCGGGGTTGTCGACCGCCTTGTTCAGCAGCCCGATGATGGGCCACAGAAAGGTGAAGATCAGGAACAGCGCCAGCGGGGCGATCAGGGCACCGTAGCGCAGTTTCTTCAGCCGTTCGGCGCGCCGCAGCTGCGCCTTGAGCGACGTGGTCTGCACCGGCAGGGCGGGGGGCGGGGTGTCGGCCATCGCGATCGAGCTCATGGGAATGTCCTCGTCAGACGCCGGCCCTGCACCGCGCAGGACCGGCTCCGGGGTGGGGGGTTACTTCGCGGCCCAGGCGTGGAAGCGCTGTTCCAGGTCTTCGCCGTGTTCCACCCAGAAGGCGGTGTTGGTGGCGATGGCGGTCTTCATGTTGGCCGGGGCCGTGGGCAGCGTGGCGGCCAGCGTCGGCTCGATCTGGCCCATGGCCTTCAGGTGCGTCGGGCCGTAGGGGATCTCGCCGGAGAAGACCTTCTGGTTCTCGGGCTTGGCCAGGGCCGCCAGGAACTTGTAGGACTGGTCACGCTTGGGCGCGCCCTTCGGGATGGCATAGGCCTCGATGTCGTAGATGTTGCCGGTCCAGACGATCTTGAGGTTCTTGCCTTCCTTCTGTGCGCCGGCGATGCGGCCGTTGAAGGCCGTGCTCATCACGACGTCGCCCGAGGCCAGCAGCTGCGGCGGCTGCGCACCGGCTTCCCACCACTGGATGTTGGCCTTGAGCTGGTCGAGCTTCTTGAAGGCGCGGTCCACGCCGGCCTTGGTGCCCAGCACCTTGTAAACGTCGTTGGGGGCCACGCCGTCGGCCATCAGCGCGAACTCGAGCGTGTACTTGGCGCCCTTGCGCATGCCGCGCTTGCCCGGGAACTTCTTGACGTCCCAGAAATCGGCCCAGGTCACCGGCGCGGTCTTGAGCTTGTCGGCGTTGTAGGCCATCACGGTCGACCACACGAAAAAGCCGAAGCCGCATTCGGTCACGGCTGCGGGCAGGAAGTCCTTCTTGTTGCCGATCTTGCTGTAGTCCAGCTTCTCGTAGACGCCTTCTTCGCAGCCGCGGGCCAGCTCGGGCGACTCGACCTCGACGACGTCCCAGCTCACCTGCTTGGCCTCGACCATGGCCTTGACCTTGGCCTGCTCACCGTTGTATTCGCCCTTGACCAGCGGGATCTGGGTGGACTTGGTGAAGGGTTCGTAGAAGGCCTTGATCTGGGCCTGCTGGTTGACGCCGCCAAACGAGATGACGGTCAGGTCGGCCTGGGCGGTGCCGGCGGCAACCAGGCCGGCAGCGAGCGCAAGGGTGGAAAACGCACGGGAAGAGACGGACATGGACGAACTCCGGGAGCGGGGTGGGTTGCGGGTGAAGGAAAAGAACGGGGGTCAGGCGGCTTCGGCCACATCGAGCGCACGCAGGTGCTCGGGCGGCAGGGCCACACGGACGGACTCACCGGCCTGCAGGCTGCGGTTGAGTTGCGAGATCGGGGTCTTGACGGCGATGTCGGGCTGGCCGGGCAGGGCCATGCACACGCGCACGTGGTCGCCGAGGTAGATGATTTCCTTGACCTGGGCCGAGAACTGGTTGGGGCCGGCCGGCTGGCCGTCGTCGACCAGGTAGGCGCGTTCGGGGCGCACGGACACCAGCGTGCGTGCGCCGGTTTCGCGCACGTTGCCGACACGGGCCTCGACCTGCGCGCCGCCGTCCAGCGTCACGGTGCACTGCTCGCCCTGCACGGCGCTGATCGTGCCCTTGAGCGCGTTGTTCTCGCCGATGAAGCTGGCGACGAAGGCGTTGGCGGGGCGCTCGTACAGCGTCTCGGCCGAGTCGATCTGCTGGATCACGCCCTTGTCGAACACGGCGATGCGGTCGGACATCGTCAGGGCCTCGGCCTGGTCGTGCGTGACGAAGACGACGGTGACGCCGAGGTTCTGGTGGATGTGCTTGATCTCGAGCTGCATGTGCTCGCGCAGCTGCTTGTCGAGCGCGCCCAGCGGCTCGTCCATCAGCACCAGTTCGGGATCGAACACCAGCGCGCGGGCCAGGGCGATGCGCTGCTGCTGGCCGCCCGAGAGCTGCTGCGGGTAGCGGCTGGCGAACTGCTCCAGCCGCACCATGCCCAGCGCCTTCTTGACCTTGGCGTCGATCTCGGCGGCGGGCAGCTTGCGCACGGCCAGCGGAAAGCGCAGGTTCTCGGCCACCGTCATGTGCGGGAACAGCGCGTAGTTCTGGAACACCATGCCGATGTTGCGCTTGTGCGGGGGCACGGTGTTGATGACGCGCTCGCCCAGGCGGATCTCGCCCGAGGTCGGGGTCTCGAAGCCGGCCAGCATCATCAGGCAGGTGGTCTTGCCGGAGCCCGAGGGGCCGAGCAGGGTCAGGAACTCGCCGCGACGGATGTCGAGGTTCAGGTCACGGACGATGAGCTTTTCACCGTCGTAGGTCTTCTGCACGTTGCGGAAGGACACGTGCGGCGCGTCGGGGCGGGGGGTCTGTGGACGCATCGGGGGCTCCAGGCTCGAACAGGTGTGACAGCCGGCGGGACAGCTTCGCAGCGGGCGTGAGCCTGTCCTGTGTCACCGGAATGGCGCGGGTTGGGGGGATCATAGAAGTGTCATTGGTTTAAAGTAGAACCAATTTCCGCGGATTGAAGGGAACCAATATAGGGATAGCCCTCTTGCCTGTGCCGTCCGCGAACACCAAGCCATGGAACCACGCCTGATCTCGGAGCTGCTGATGCAGCATCTCGATCGCCAGCCCGAGAACGTGAAGCTGCGCATCAAGGTCTACATGGCGTTGCGCGGCGCCATCCTCGAAGGCCGGCTGCCGCCGGGCACCAAGCTTCCGCCCACCCGCACGCTGGCCGAGGACATGGACGTGGGCCGCAACACCATCGTGCGCGTTTACGAACAGCTCACGGTCGAGGGCTACATCGAGGGCCGCGTGGGCGATGGCAGCTATGTCTCGGACGCGGTGGCGCGGGGACCGAAGGCCGAGGCACCCAAGCGGCTGCTGGGCGCGCGGCGCGAAGGGCTGTCGCGGCGGGGCGGCGCCATTGCGGCGCACGCGGGCAGTTCGATCGCGCAGCGCGGCGCGTTCACGCCGGGCGTGCCGGATGTGGAGCTGTTCCCGTTTGCGGTGTGGCGCAAGCTGGTGGCCAAGTACATCGACCAGGACCAGTCGCACCTGCTGCAGTACGCGTATGCGGGCTATGGCCCCTTGCGCAAGACGCTGGCGAGCTACCTGCGCGTCACGCGCATGATGCCGGTCGATCCCAAGCAGATCATCATCATCAACGGCTCGCACCAGGCCATCGACCTGTGCGCGCGGATGCTGGCCGACCACGGCGACCGGGCCTGGATCGAGGACCCCGGCTACTGGGGCGCGCGCAATGTGCTGAGTGCGGCGGGCCTGCAGGTTCAGCCCATTCCGCTCGACGACAAGGGCATCGCGCCGACGGCCGAGGACTGGGGCCGGCCGCCGCGGCTCATCTTCGTGTCGCCTTCCAGTCAGTACCCGACGGGCACGATGCTGTCGCTGGACCGCCGCCTGGCGCTGCTGGAGCGGGCCGACGAGGCCGGCTCGTGGATCATCGAGGACGACTACGACAACGAGCTGCACTATTCGGGGCGGCCGCTGGCCTCGTTGTTCGGGCTGGCCAACCGCCAGCGCGTGATCTACCTGGGCACGCTGAGCAAGGTGATGTTCCCGGGCATCCGCCTGGCCTACCTGGTGGTGCCGGAAGACCTGGTCGATGCCTTCGTGATCGGCAATGCCGAGCTGTACCGCGGCGGGCGCCTGGCCGAGCAGGCCGCGCTGGCCGAGTTCATCGAAGAAGGCCACTTCACCGGCCACATCAAGCGCATGCGCGGCGTCTACAGCGAGCGCCGCGCGGTGCTGCTCGACGAGATGAAGGCCTGCCTGGGCGACCTGGTCTCGCCCTCCGATGGCCATGCCGGACTGCAGATCGTCTATCGCTTCAACCAGCCGGTGGACGACACCATGGTGGTGGCGCAATCGCTGGCCGAAGGCGTGGTGTGCCGGCCGCTGTCGATGTACTACATCGACCAGTCGCGCCGGCAACCGGGGCTCAACCTGGGCTTTGCCGCGGTGCCGGAAGCGCGCATCCGCCCGGCGGTGCACACGCTGGCCAGCGCGATCGAGCGAGAGCACGCGCGCATGCTGCAGCGGGCCGCCCAGCGGGGTTGAAGTGGACTCAGGCCCGCTGCGCCAATGCCCGCAGCAACTGCCTCACCGGCTGGCTGCCCTTACCCTTGCGGCAGGTGAGCACGATGTCCTGCGTGTGGCTCAGGCGGGCCGGCCACACGCGACGCAGCGCCGACAGCGATGCCGTCGATGCGACGAGGTGGTCAGGAAGAAAGCCGGCGAAACGACCGCTGCACACCAGCAGCGCCACGCCCTCGATGCTGTCAGCCCGGGTGGGGCCGGTCAACAGCATGGTGCCCAGCCCGGGCAGGGGGAGGTCGCCGGCGTAAGGATCGACCACGCACGCCAGGCTGGACAGTTCGGCGTCACTGCGCGCCTGGTCTGCCCTGTCGTACCACGGGTGACCGGGCCCGATGAACAGGCTGTTCGGCTCGGTGTAGAGCGTGTGCTGTTCGAGCCCTGCCGGCGGCGTGTGGGCGGCCACGATGCCGGCGTCGAGTTCGCCCGACAGAATGCGCCGCTCGATCTCGACCGGCCGAAGGGTCGACAGCGAAAACGCCATGCCTTGGGTTGCTTCGCAGCACTGGCGGATGGCGCGGGCCAGGTGCGAGGCATGTCCGGGCAAGGCCGTCAGCAGCGCGTCGACGATGCCCAGGCGCAGCGTGGGCGGCGGCGCGGCGCCAAGGGCGTCAAGTTCGGTCTGAAAGCGCGCATGTGCATCCATCCACCGCTGCGCCATGCCAAGAAACCGGTCTCCCTCCGGCGTCAGCCTGAAGCCCGCTCGACCGCGTGAAGCCAGGCGCTTGCCGATGCGGGTCTCGAGCTCCTTGAACTGGCGGCTGACCGTGGAAAGGTCCGTCTGCAACTCGAGCGTCGCGGCCGATAGCCCGCCGGCGCGCACCACCGCGAGAAAGGTGTGAACCAGCCGCGGGTCGAGGCCGTGCTGATCGCGGGTCACATGCACAGGCGCGGTGCGGGCTGGTGTGGTGGGCATCCGGAGACAGCGGTGATGCAGATGGGATCGGGGCAGTGTGCATGAAGCGCGCCGGCTTGCGTGCAGAACCGATCAAGTGAACTTGCAGTGCCGGCCATTGCGTGGTGTGGCCGGGGCTCATTAGGCTGGCGCCTCCACTTGCACCGGCCCACCATGACCCAGTTCGCTTACCTGTCCGACTCCACGCTGTTCAAGACGCGTCCGTCTGAGGATCAGCCGCTTCCCTTTGGTGTGGCGGGTGTCACCTGGGACGGCTCGACCACGAACAGACCGGGTGCCCGCTTCGGGCCGCGCGCCATCCGCGAGGCCAGCCACATGCTGTGCGACGGCCTGCACCCTTTGTTCGACACGACGCCTGTTGGTCAGCTCGACGACCACGGCGACTTGGCGCTGCCCAACACGGGCCTGGACGCGATGCGCGCGGCGTTCAGCGAGGTTCTGCCCGCCATGCTGGCGCGGCAGCACATGGTCTGGCTGGGCGGAGACCATTCCATCACCCTGCCGGTGCTGCGCGCGCTGCGGGCCCACCTGGGCCGCCCCCTGGCGGTGATCCACTTCGATGCCCATTGCGACACCTGGCAGGATCACTTCGGCGAGCCCAGCGGGCACGGAACCTGGGTGTACGAAGCGATGCAGGAGGGGCTGGTCGTGGACCCGTGCTTCACGCAGATCGGCATCCGCTCCTCGGGCGAGCGTGCCGCCCGCGAGTACGTGAAGGCACGAGGTGGCCAGATTTTCACGGCACGTGATCTGCGCGGCATGGAAAGCCCGGCGCAACTTCAAGGCGTGCTGCAAGCCATCCGGGAGCGCCTGGCCGCCCACGGTCATCCGCCGGTGTACCTGAGCCTCGACATCGATTGCCTCGACCCCGCTTTTGCGCCGGGAACCGGCACACCGGAGCCCGGTGGCATGACCTCGGCACAGGTACTGACGCTGCTGGAAGAGCTGCACGATCTCAACTTTGTCGGCATGGACTGTGTGGAGGTGGCCCCCGCCTACGACCACGCCGAGCTGACTGCCAGTGCCGCGGCCACCTTTGTGTGGACGTATCTGGCTGGGCAGATGGCCCGCCGCGCCACGCGCTGAAGGGCCTTCTTGCTGCGGGCAGGCTCAGATGCCGAGCTTGTCTCGCAGATCGTAGTAAGCCGCACCGAGTGCCGTGAACGGCACCCGGAAAAGCCGCCCGCCGGGGAAGGGGTAATGCGGCAGGCTGGCGAAGGCGTCGAAGCGTTCGGCCTGGCCCCGGATCACCTCGCTGAGCACCCGGCCGATGAGGTGGGTGAACGTGACGCCGTGGCCGGAGCACCCTTGCGAGTAGTAGATGTTGGGCGCAAGCCGGCCGACTTCCGGCAGGCGCGTCAGCGTCAGCAGGAAGTTGCCGGTCCAGCCATAGTCCACGCGCACGTCCTTCAGTTGCGGGAAGGTCTTGAGCATCTTGGGGCGGATGATGGACTCGATGTGGGCGGGGTCGCGCGCGCCGTAGATCACGCCGCCGCCATACACCAGACGCCGGTCGGCCGACAGTCGGAAGTAGTCGAGCAGGAAGTTGCAGTCTTCCACGCAGTACTCGGTGGGCAGGATCTCCTTGAAGCGATCACCCAGCGGCTCCGTGGCGATCACCTGCGTGCCGCACGGCATCGACCGCGCCGCCAGCTGGGGCTCGAGGTCACCGATGTAGGCATTGCAGGCCACGATCACGAACCGGGCCTGGACCCGGCCGTGGGCGGTGTGCACCGTGGCGCACTCACCCCGTTCGATCCGGGTGACGGCCGACAACTCATGGATGACGCCACCGAGCGACTCGAAGGCCGCGGCTTCGCCCTGTGCCAGGCGCAGCGGGTGGACGTGCCCGGTGCTGTGATCCAGCAGCGCCGCCTTGTAGCGCCGCGTGCCGACGGCCTGCTCGGTGGCGCGGGCGTCGAGCATGTCCAGCTCGGTGTGTCCGTACCGCTCCCACAGTGCCTTGTGGTGCTCAAGCTGGCGCACCTGCTTGTCGCTCAGCGCCGTGAACATGCCGCCAGGCCGGAAGTGGCAATCGATCTGGTATCGCGCGATGCGCTCCTTGATGATCCTGGCTCCTTCGAAGGCCATGCTGCCGAGCGCGTCTGCCGCTGCCTTGCCGTAGCGGGCCTCGATCACGTCGATGTCGCGCGAGTAGCTGTGCACCAGCTGCCCGCCATTGCGGCCGGATGCACCCCAGCCCACGCGGGCCGCTTCGAGCACCACGACCTTGTAGCCTTGCTCGGCCAGGTGCAGGGCCGATGACAGGCCGGTGTAGCCGGCCCCGATGATGCAGACGTCGGCTTGTGTCGTTCCCTGGAGCACAGGGCGATCGGGCTGTGACAGGCCGGTGGCAGCGTAGTAGGAGGGCGCGTGCGTCGTCGATCCTGGCTGACCGAGGCCGGCCGGGGCGGCACGCGAGGCGGTGAAGGATGTGGCTTGGGTCGACATGTCGGTTTCCTCGTTGCGTAGAGTGGCATGCGGTGATGTCATGGCGCAAGTCATGCTTCGATCCGCAACCAGGTGGTTTTCAGTTCGGTGTATTTGTCGAAGGCGTGCAGGGACTTGTCACGTCCGTTGCCGGACTGCTTCACCCCGCCGAAAGGCACGGTGATGTCGTCTTCGTCATACTGGTTGACGTGCACGGTGCCGGCCTGCAACGCCCGCGCCACGCGGTGGACGCGGTCGATCTGGCCGCTCCAGATGCTGGCCTGCAGACCATAGGGGCTGTCGTTGGCCAGGGCAATGGCCTCGGCTTCGGTGCGGAAGGGGATGAGCGTCAGGACCGGCCCGAAGATCTCTTCGCGTGCCACCTTCATGCCGTTGTGGGCGTTGCTCAGGATGGTGGGCTCGACGTAATGGCCCCCGGTGTCGGCACGTGTCTGGCGGCCGCCGTGGGCGAGCGTGGCGCCCTCGCCGAGCCCCTGGTCGACATAGCGCAGCACGGTATGCAGTTGCCCTTCATCCACCATGGCGCCCAGTCGGGTGCGTTCGTCCAGCGGGTCGCCGGCCTGCCAGCCTCCGGCCTCCTGCTGCATGCAGGCGAGCGCGTCGTCCATCAGGCTCTCATGCACCAGCACCCGGGTCGGCGCGTTGCAAGACTCGCCCTGGTTGAAGAACACGCACGCCGCCGCTGTCCGGGCGGCCTTCTCGAGGTCTTTGACGTCATCGAAGACGATGAATGCCGATTTGCCGCCCAGCTCGTTGTAAACGCGCTTGAGGTTGGACTCCGCGGCGTAGTTGAGCATCCGCCTTCCGACCCGGGTCGAGCCCGTGAAGCCGATGGCATCGACCTCTGCGTGCCGCGCCAGGGCCTCGCCAGCTTCGTGACCGAAACCGGGCACAACATTGAGCACGCCTTGCGGCAGACCGGCTTGGAGTGCCAGTTCGGCCAGCCGAAGTGCCGTGTAGGGGGACTTCTCCGAGGGCTTCAGCACGACGCTGTTGCCCGATGCCAGCGCCGGGCCGAGCTTCCAGGCCGCCATGATCATCGGGTAGTTCCAGGGCACGATGGCGCCGATCACGCCCATCGGTTCGCGGGTGATGAGGGCCAGGGCGTGTGCGCCGGTGGGCGCAACCTCGTCGTACAGCTTGTCGATCGCTTCGCCATACCAGGCAATGCAGCAGGCGGTGGCCGGCACGTCCACCGTGCGGCTGAACTGGATGGGCTTGCCCATGTCCAGGGTCTCCAGCAGTGCCAGCTCATCGCGGTGCGCGGTGATGAGCTCAGCCCAGCGTTGCAGCACGGCCTTTCGAGCCGCGGGGGCTTGCCGCGACCAGCGGCCATCGGCAAACGCCGCCCGGGCGGAGCGAACGGCCCGGTCGATGTCTTCGGGCTGCCCCCGGGCTACCGGACCCAGCAGTCGGCCGTGGACGGGGGAGCACTTGGCAAATGTCTGGCCGCTCAGGGTGGCGCAGCGTTGCCCATCGATCACGCTGCGGCCATCGAAGGTCAGGCCGGCGGCACGATCGTGCCATGCGGTGCTGGTCATGGGGCCTCCCTTCAGAAGCTCACCACGACCGACGTGGCCAGCAGCTGGTTGGTCTTCTTGAACCCGCCGTCGCGCGTGTCGCGGAACACGGCGCCGCTGGCCCGGTCGATGCGGTACTCCGCCTTGAACACGGTGTTCAGATTGAAGTTGTAGCCAAGGCCCAGCGTGAGGGCCGAGCGGTCCACGCCCCGGTTGGGATCGCCGCCTGCGGCAGGCCCGATGCCATTTCGGTCGTCCGCAGCGGTGTAGGTCAGGAGGCCGCCGCCGTTCTTGCGGTTCCAGATGTGGTCCAGTCGGGCGATGCCTTCCAGCCAGGGCTCGAACTTGTAGGCCATCAGCGCCGACAGACCGGTCCAGTGCGCATCGCGCCGTTCTCCCGTCAAGGGGTCCGGGCTGATGGAGGCCTTGCGCTGCCGGCCGACGCTGAACTGCGCTTGTGCCGTCAGGTCGCCCCGGATGAAGTAGCTGTCGATCTCGAACAGGTCGACGCGAGAATCTCGCTGGGCAATGGGGTTGCCGTCCCCGTCCAGCAGGTTCTGACTGGCGTTGGGAGCCTTGCCATGCACGCCCGCAAAGCCAAACCCCTGGAACTCTCCCTTGGCGTAGTCCACGCGGTAGGCCACGACCGGGGTCTTCTCGCCGGACTGGCGCTTGCTCGCGTTCATGTTGCCCACCAGGGCCTTGATGATCCACTTGTCCCGTGTCAACTCCATGCCAGCGCCGGTGTAGGCGGCCGGCAGCGTGGTGTCGAACAGCAGGTTGTGGGTGATGAGCTTGTTGAGCGTCGGCTGCAGGTATTCGTAGCCCGACCAGTCGGGCAGGTGGCCGGCGATGAAGCGGGTCTGCAGGTCGGTCAGGGGCACGGAGACCGAGGCCTCGTGCACGGGCGAGTTCGAGCCCTCTGCCACCGCCTGCGTGCCGCGCTGCGGCGACAAGGTCAGGCGCCAGCGCGCACCGGAGTCGGTCTCTTTGGTGAAGTCGATGACCGCCGTGCCGATGTAGGAGGTGTCGTAGAAGTAGCCACCGTTGTCCACGGCGTTGAGGAACTGGAAGCCGGCGCGGTGCTGGCGCTGGTTGTAGATCCATGTCGGATCCATGTAGCCGCTGATCTTCAGGCCCTTGAAGCCCAGCGCATCACGGGAGTCTTCCATCGCTTCGGTCTTCACGGCGATGCGGTTGAAGTCCTGAAGCTGCTCCGGCGTCATGCCCGATGGCGCGGCCGGGGCAGCAGGCTGGCTGTCGAGCCGCTTTTCGAGCTCGGCCATGCGCGCCTTGAGCTCCTGCAGTTCCTTGAGGAGGGCATCGTTGGCGCCCGCCGCGCACACCGTGGCGGGGTAGATGGCGGCGAGCGCCAGGCTCAGGGTGGCGAGTGGGAGGTGTCGTTTCATGGTGGGGTCCTTCTGGAATTCAGGGGCGTTGTGCGGCGGCCATCTCGGCGGCCAGGCGGCGTTCACGGCGCGCGACGACGTAGCTCGCCACAAGCACCCCCACGGCGACCACGGTGATGATCACGGTCGCGACGGCGTTGATGCTTGGACTGAGCCCCAGGCGCGCCCGGGAGAAGATCGCCAGAGGCAGCGTGGTGGAGCCCGGCCCGGACAGGAAGGCCGACAGCACCACGTCGTCGAGCGACACGGTGAAGGTCAGCAGCCAAGCCGACAGCAGCGAAGGCGCCATGCTGGGCAGCGTCACCAGAAAGAAGACCTGCGCCGGGCGGGCGCCGAGGTCCATCGCCGCCTCTTCAAGCTGCGGGTTGATCTCTTTCAGGCGCGCCTGCAGCACCACGGTCGCGTAGGCCAGGCCTAGCAGCAGGTGGCCCAGCCAGATCGTGACGGCGCCGCGCTCCGGGAAACCGAGCCAGCGCTGCATGGACACCAGCATCAGCAGCAGCGACAGTCCGACGATGACCTCGGGCATCACCAGGGGCGCATTGACCATGCCGGAAAACAGCGTGCGGCCTTTGAAACGTGGGTACTTGACCAGCGTGAAGGCGGCCAGCATGCCGAGGATGACCGACCCGCATGCGGTGGCCAGCGCGATCTTGAGCGACAGACCCAGACCGTCGAGCAGCTCCTGATCCTGTGCCAGCGCCGCATACCATTTGAACGTGAAGCCGCTCCAGGTGTTTGGCAGGTCGGATGCGCTGAACGAATACAGGATCAGCGCCACGATCGGCAGGTAGAGGAAGAGATAGCCGCCCGCCAGCCAGGCGCGGCCCAGCCCTCGGTTGAAGGTCGGCGTGAACGGGGTGCTCGGAATGCGGCTCATCGTGCGCGCTCCTGGTTGTCGGCCTGCGCCTTGTTGAAGAGCGCCAGCGGCACGATGATCAGCAGGATCATCACGACGGCCACACTCGACGCCATGGGCCAGTCGTTGTTGGCGAAGAACTCGTCCCACAGCACGCGGCCGATCATCAGCGTGGAGGGGCCACCCAGCAGTTCGGGGATCACGAACTCGCCCACGCACGGGATGAACACGAGCATGGCGCCGGCCAGGATGCCGGGGCGCGACAGCGGCACCGTCACCCGCCAGAACGCCACCCACGGCGTGGCACCCAGGTCCGACGCGGCTTCCAGCAGGCGCAGGTCCATCTTCGACAGGTTGGCGTACAGCGGCAGCACCATGAAGGGCAGGTAGGTGTAGACCATGCCGATCACGAGCGAGAACGGCGTGTTCATGAGCTGCCCGGGTGCCGGGATGAGCCCGACCTGCGCCAGCAGAGGTTCGATGCCCGATGCCTGCAGGGCCTGGGCCACCCAGCCGCCTTCGCTCAGCAGCCCCTTCCACGCATACACCCGCAGCAGGAAGCTCGTCCAGAACGGCAGCATGACGAGCATCACCAGGCCAGGCTGGGTGGACTTGCTGGCACGCGCCATGAAGTAGGCAAAGGGGTAGCCGATCAGCAAACACAGTGCGGTCGTGACGGCGGCGTACTTCAGGCTGTTGAGGTAGGTCTTGAAGTACAGGTCGTCCTGCGTGATGAACAGGTAGTTGCTCAGCTTGACCTGCAGCTTCAGCACACCATCGGACCAGGTGAGCAGGTCCTTGAAGGCCACGATGTCCATCTCGGACACGCTGATCTTCATCACGATCAGGAAGGGCAGCAGGAAGCAGACCAGCAGCCACGCATAGGGAATGCCGATGACCACACGGCGACCGGGTTCGAGGGTGAAGCTCATGGCCGTCTCCTCACTGCGTGAGCACGACCTGCGCCGTGCTGTCCCACTGCGCCCAGACGGCATCGCCGGCCTCCAGCGCCTCGTCGCTGTGGCGCGCGGTGTTGGCCATCGATACCTTCATCGTCGCGCCGCTTTTAAGCTGGAGGTGGTAGACCGTGTAGCTGCCGAAGTAGGCCAGGTCGCGCACGACGGCGTTGACCCGGTTGTACAGGCTCTCGGGTTGCTGGCGCACCAGACGGATCTTCTCGGGGCGCACGGCCACCGACACGGGCATGCCCTCGGTGCCGGTGATGCCGTGGCCTACCAGGTGTTGACAGTCGTCGCACTGGATCACCACATGATCCGGTGCATCCTGTACCAGCGTGCCGTCCATCAGGTTGACGTTGCCGATGAAGTCCGCCACAAAGCGGGTGGCGGGTGTCTCGTAGATCTCGTGGGGCGCGCCGACCTGCAGGATGCGGCCCTCGCTCATGACGGCGATGCGGCTGGCCATGGTCATGGCCTCTTCCTGGTCATGCGTCACCATCACGCACGTCACGCCGACTTCACCCAGGATGTTGACCAGTTCGATCTGGGTCTCTTCGCGCAGCTTCTTGTCGAGCGCGCCCAGCGGCTCGTCCAGAAGCAGCAACTGCGGCTTCTTGGCCAGGCTGCGGGCCAACGCCACGCGCTGCTGCTGCCCGCCCGAGAGCTGGTGCGGCTTGCGCCGGGCGAATTTCGCCAGTTGAACCAGACGCAGCATGGCGTCCACCCGCTCGGCGATCTGGTCCTTGGGCAGGCCATCGCGCCGCAGGCCGAAGGCGATGTTGTCCCACACGCTCAGGTGCGGGAAGAGCGCGTAGCTCTGGAACATCATGTTGATGGGCCGCTGGTACGGCGGCAGGCCCACGATGTCCTGGCCATTGAGCAGGATGCGGCCTGAAGTCGGCGTCTCGAAACCCGCCAGCATGCGCAGCAGCGTGGTCTTGCCACAGCCGCTGGAGCCCAGCAGCGCGAAAATCTCGCCACGCCCGATGTCGAGACTCACATGGTTGACTGCCACGGCGCCACCGCCGAAGTCCTTGACGACGTTCTGGATCTGGAGGAAGGCCGGTGCACCACCGGCCGCGTGGTTGCGTGCAGCGTTCATCTCAGAGCCCCGTCTTGAAGGAGGTGTAGATGCGCGTCATCTGGCGACGGATGTCGTTGTTGATCGCGTCCGGCTGCGCCATGCGCTTCATGTCCGCTTCCGGCGGGAACACCGCCGGGTCGTTCGCCACCTCGGGCTTGATGAACTTGCGCGACGCCAGGTTCGGGTTGGCGTAGAACACCTTGTTGCTCAGGCCCGCATGCACCTCGGGGCGCAGGATGTAGTTGATCCACTTGTGGGCGTTCTCCGGGTGCGGCGCATCTGCGGGGATCACCATGGCATCCATGAAGATGACGCCGCCGGTTCGGGGGATCAGCGTCTGCACGTTCTGGCCGGTCTTGCTCTCGATGGCGCGGTTCTTGGCGATGTTGATGTCGCCCGAGTAGCCGAAGGCCACGCAGATCTGCCCGTTGGCGAGGTCGTTGATGTACCCGCTCGAACTGAACAGCGTCACATACGGCCGGATCGACTTCAGCAGTGGGGTGAGGGCCTGGTAGTCGGCCACGCTCTTGCTGTAGGCCGGCTTGCCCAGGTAGTGCAGTGCGGCGGGAATGACTTCGGTGGCCGAGTCCACGAAGGACACGCCGCAGCCCTTGAGCTTGCTGATGTACTCGGGCTTGAAGATCAGGTCCCACGCGTTGTCGGGCATGGGCGTGCTGCCGAGCGCAGCCTTCACCTTGTCCACGTTGATGCCGACCGTGGTGTAACCCCACAGCCAGTTCACCATGTACTGGTTGCCGGCATCAAGCTTGCCAAGCTGGCCCAGGATGGCCGGGTCGATGTTCTTCCAGTTCGGGATCTTGCTCTTGTCGATCTTCTGCAGCAGCCCACCATCGGCCTGCAGCTTGGCCCAGTACGACGAGGGCACGACGACGTCGTAGCCTGTCTTGCCGGCGACCAGTTTGGCGTGCACGATTTCGTTGTTGTCGAAGACGTCGTAACGGACCTTGATGCCCGTTTCCTTCTCGAAATTGGCAATCGTGTCCGGTGCGATGTAGTTCGACCAGTTGTAGATGTTGAGCACCTTCTCTTCGTCGGCGTGGGCACTGCCGGCACAGAAGAGGGCGAGCGCAGTCATAGCGATCGTGGAGGGGATCGAGCGCAGGGATCGGAGGCGGGACATGGGGTGGTTCCTTCTCAAGACGGATCAGACGTGCAGCAGCAGGTGTTCGCGCTCCCACGGCGAGATCACTTTCATGAACTCGGCGTGTTCGGCTTCCTTGACCTCGGTGTAGACGGTGACGAACTCGCGGCCCAGCACCTCCGCCAGGTCGCTCTCGTCGCGCAGGAGGGCGATGGCTTCACCCAGGCTGCGTGGCAGGCCGTAGTCGCCAAGGTAGGCGTCGCCCTTGCATTCCGGGCTCGGCTCGATCTGCTTGACGATGCCCAGGTAGCCGCAGGCAAGCGTCGCGGCCAGGGCCACGTAGGGGTTGGCATCGGCGCCGATCACGCGGTTCTCGATGCGGCGTGCAGCCGGTGTGGCCACCGGGGAGCGGAAGCCCACGGTGCGGTTGTCCGTGCCCCACTGGATGTTGATGGGCGCTGCTGTGGCGCGCACCAGGCGGCGGTAGCTGTTGACATAGGGGGCAAGCAGCGCCATGGCCGAGGGGATGTAGCGCTGCAGGCCGCCGATGTACCAGCGGAAGGCGTCAGACGCTGTGCCATCGGGGTTGCTGAAGAGGTTGCGCCCGGTGAGCTTGTCGACAATGCTCTGGTGAACGTGCATGGCGCTGCCCGGTTCGCCCGCGATCGGCTTGGCCATGAAGGTCGCGTACATGTCGTGGCGCAGGGCGGCCTCGCGCACGGTGCGCTTGAAGAAGAACACCTCGTCTGCCAGCTGCAGGGGGTGGTCGTGGAAGAAGTTGATCTCCATCTGACCGGCGCCGATCTCGTGGATGAGCGTGTCGACGTTGAGCTGCATCGCCTCGCAGTAGGCGTAGATGTCCTCGAACAGCGGGTCGAACTCGTTGACCGCGTCGATGGAGTAGGCCTGGCGCGAGGTCTCTGCCCGGCCGCTGCGGCCTTTGGGCGGCTTCAGCGGCAGGTCGGGATCGAGGTTGCGCTCGACCAGGTAGAACTCCAGTTCAGGTGCGACAACCGGATTCCAGCCCTTGGCATCGAACAGTTCGCACACGCGCTTGAGCACCGAGCGGGGGGCAAAGGGGACCAACCGCCCGTGGCGGTCGTAGCAGTCGTGGATGACCTGGGCGGTGGGGTCGGTCGCCCAAGGGACGATGCGGGCCGTGGTGGGGTCGGGCCGCAGGTGCATGTCGTGGTCGGTGGCGCTGATGACCTCGTAGTACGGGCCGGCTTCAGGCTGCTCGCCGGTGACGCTGGTGGCCACGACGATTTCCGGCAGGCGCATGCCCCGGTCTTCGGTGAAGCGGTCGCGCGGCAGGATCTTGCCGCGGGCCACGCCGGTCAGGTCGGGAACCAGGCATTCGACTTCGGTCACACGCTGGTCGATGAACCATTGTTCAAGTTCAGGGAAGGAGGAAATGGCGGTTTGCGCGTTCATACAGGGATCGGATGGACGACCTCGTCCGGGCCGCACTCGGGCGGACACAGGCGTGGCCGGGCATGGGCGCTTCCGCGGCCCATGGGCGTCAGTTCGTTGTCGGGGAATGGAGCGCCCTCCAGAACGGAAGGCGCGAGCCGGGTGGCGTCAGCGGCCCGGTGGGCGGTGCAGGTCGCGCCACGACCGGCAGGCCGCACCGAAGGCCTGGAGGATCGCCATGGAGACGGGGTTGGTGGCAGCCTGCCACTCGGGGTGCCATTGCACGCACAGGCTGAAGCCCGGGCTGCTCGGCACCGAGAACGCCTCGATGAGGCCGTCCGGTGCGGTGGCCTCTATGCGCAGCCCTGGTGCGAGGCGCGCGATGCCCTGGCCGTGCAGGCTGTTGACCTGCACTTCGCCTTGCGGCAGCAAGGAGGCCAGCACGCCGCCCGGAACCAGGCTCACGGGGTGAGCCAGTCCGTACTGTGTTTCGACAGGCTGGTCTTCCGCCGGCGCGCGGTGGTCGGCCAGGCCAGCTTGTTCGTGAACAGCCTGGTGCAGCGTGCCGCCCAGGGCCACATTGGTTTCCTGAAAGCCGCGGCAGATGGCCAGCAAGGGCAGGCCCCGCTCGATGGCCATGCGGATGAGCGGCAGCGTCCACAGGTCGCGCAGGGGGTCGAGCGGGAGGCTCGGGTCGTGCACGGCCTCGTCGAAGTGGCTCGGGTGGACGTTCGACGGCGAGCCGGTCAGCAGCACCCCATCGGCCAGGTCCAGCCAGTCGGCCAGTTCGTCGGGATGCGCGGCTGGCACGACGACGGGCAGGCAACCCGCGAGCCGCACGGCGTCGATGTACTTCTGGCCCACCATGTGGAAGGGGTGGTGGCCCAGGGGCCGGTTGCAGGCCGGGACAGATCGGAA
>NZ_CANBCC010000036.1 GCF_947366995.1 uncultured Aquabacterium sp.
GTGCTATAGTCTAGGTCTTCGCTGATCGCTGCAGCAAACAACGCAAAGCAATCAGCAAGGTGGACCACAGTCCCGAACCAGTTTCGGGCGGTTAGCTCAGCGGTAGAGCACTGCCTTCACACGGCAGGGGTCGCAGGTTCGAACCCTGCACCGCCCACCAGATCAAAGCCTCGCACGTCAATGACTGCGGGGCTTTCTTCTTTCCGGCAAGCAAAACGGCGCCCTGACGCACCGGTGCCGGCTGGTGACCAAATCCCCGCCCGAGTGACACGCCTGTAAGAAGCCGCTCGTTTCTCGACACCTGGCCGTGCCGGCGCTTCCTGCGCCAGACAGGCGCTCTACGATGCGCCGCATGTCCGCCGCCCCGCTCCCGACTCCCGCGACCCACCACGTCGGCGCCCTCGATGGCCTGCGCGGCCTGGCCGCCTTCTGGGTCTTCCTGTCGCACGTGCAGATCCTCTGCGGCATGCGGGCCGTGCCGGTGCTCGCTTGGGGGGATCTGGCCGTCGATCTCTTCATGATGATCTCGGGCTTCCTGATGGCCCACAACGCCCTGACACGTCAGGGGCGTGAACCGTGGGAAAACGCGGCGACCTGGCGCATGTTCTGGGGGCGCCGCTTTTTCCGCATCGCGCCGGCGTACTACCTGTTGCTGGCGGTCGCGCTGGCATGTGGCCCGCTGCTGGGGCACTACCGCGAGGCAATTGCAGGCCCGTTCCCTGACACCATGACATCCAAAGACCGCTACGGTGACGCGTCGCTGGCCAACGTGCTCCACCATGTCACTTTCGTGTTCGGTCTGCGGCCCGACTATGCCTTCCGCACGCCCCTGCCTGACTGGTCGATCGGGTTGGAGATGCAGTTCTATGCGGTCTTTCCTCTCTTGATGCTGGCGCTGGGGCGGACGTTCAGCTTCCGCCGCCATATGCTGGTGCTGGGTGCAGGGCTGGGTGTGTGGGGGTTGCTGTGGGGCTACGCGTCGCGCTTTCCCATGCCCGCCTTCCTGCCGATGAAGTTGCATGTGTTCCTGCTCGGCATGGCTCTGGCCCGGGCTCGACTGCCAGGCATCGGCCTCGGCCCGTGGTGGGTCGTGGCGGTGGTGTGCGGCGTCGAGGTCGTGCGGCATCCCGATGTACACGGGCTGGCGTTTGCCCTCATGGCCGGCGGTTTTGGCGTGCTGGTGGCGGGATCGGGCCGATGGCCGCTTCTCACCGCGATCCGTCGGTGGCTGTCCTCAGGGCCCGGGCAGCGTGCAGGCGACTACGCCTACAGCTTCTACCTGGTGCACCTGCTGGTGCTGCTGCCGGTCGCAGGCACCCTGGTGTCGTTCGCTGCTTACCTGACCTTGCCGGCGTGGAGCCGCTTTGCGATCTGTGCGGTGCTGGCGGGTGGTGTCTCGCTGGGGCTGTGCATGCTGCTGCACCGGTACGTCGAACAACCCGGCATTGCGTGGGGCAAGCGTTGGCTGGGCCGTCGTGCCCGGGTGCTTCCTGCGGCCTCGGGTTGAGCCTTCAACCGAACGCGGCCGGCTCGGTCGTGGGGTCCGGCAGCAGCTCCCGCACGAGCGCCGCGAACCGCGCTGCGCGGGCGTCGCCGGCAAAGGCCGCCACTTCCTGTTCGCATGCGGTCAGCCATGCCATCAGACTGGGATGGTCGACCACTTCACGCGCTGCGTGCCGCAGCATCGCGTCACCGTGTCCGAGGATGAGCGTCAACTGGCCCAGCGCATAGAACTTCGCGGCGGCCAGGCTGCGAGCGGGCGAGGCGGTCGACGCTGGTGCGGGGGCAGGGCGCACAGCGCGAGGCGGTGGGCATGGCTCGATCAGGCCGCGTGACAGCAGGCCGTGCACGTCCTCGGCCTTCAGCGACAGGGCCTTGATGGCGGGCAGCAAGTCCGTGACCGGCTTCTTGCCATCGATCATGATGAGCAGGGCCCGCAAGGGGGGCGTCAGCGTCGCATCACGAGCGCGAAGGAGGGCCCGCGCGGCTTCCGTCTTGGCGTAGGGAATGCCGAGTTCCAAGTGTTGCCTCCTGACAGACTTCGTCAGAGCGGCTCATTTTGCGAAGCGTCTGTGACAGTTTGACGAGGGGCGCCAGCGAGCGCGTTGCATCGGTCCTACCATGTGCCGTCTGCCACACCGCGGCCTTGCCGGCACCCCTGTCCATGCACTTTGCTGACTACGCCCGATACGATGCCCTGGGGCTGGCCGAGCTGGTCCGCCGGGGCGAGGTTCATCCGTCCGAACTGCTCGATGCGGCGTTGTCGCGGGCAGAGGCCACGAACGGCGCGCTCAATGCCATCGTGCGGCGCTTCGACGACCGGGCGCGGGCGCGCTTGCAACAACCCTTTGATCCGGCCCAGCCCTTTGCCGGTGTGCCGTTTCTCATCAAGGACCTGTTTCAGGAATGGGCCGGTGCGCCAGCGGGATGGGGCAGCAGCCGGCATCACCACCATCCGGCGGCCGAGACCAGCGACGTCGTGCGCCGGTGGCTGGATGCGGGCCTGGTGATTTTCGGGGCCACCAACGTGCCGGAATTTGGCGCGCGCAACGTGACGGAGCCGCTGGCTTACGGCCCGGCACGCAACCCCTGGAACCCGGGCCACACCCCCGGCGGCTCGTCGGGTGGCTCGGCGGCGGCGGTGGCGGCCGGCATCGTGCCGGTGGCGGGCGCCAACGACGGCGGGGGCTCCATCCGCATCCCTGCGGCCTGCACGGGGCTGTTCGGTTTGAAGGCCGGGCGGGGGCGGATCTCGATGGGGCCGATGGCCAGCGAAGGGCTGTTCGGTGCGGCGGTGCAGGGCGTGGTTTCCCGTTCGGTGCGCGACACGGCCGCCATGCTCGATGTCCTGCAAGGGCCGGAGCCCCACGCACCGTACTGGATGCCACCGCCGGAAGCCTCCCATCTGGCTCAGCTGTCGCGGCCGCCCGGGCCACTGCGCATCGGCTTCACCACCGACACGCCCACCGGCACGCCGGTCGACCCTCGGGCGGTGGCCGCGGTCGACGATGCCGCCCGCCTGCTGACCGACCTGGGGCACCACGTCGAGGCCGTGCCCCTGCCCTTCGACGGCCGGGCGCTGATGGCCGACTTCATGCAGGGCTGGTTCTGCGTGCAGGCCATGCTGCTGGACGAACTCGGCCGTGTCGAAGGCCTGCGCGACCGGGATGTGGAGCCCGACAGCCGCGTGATGGCCGATGTGGGCCGCACCATTTCGGCATCCGAATTCCTCGCCTGCCTGGGCCGCTGGCATGAGCACACCCGGGCCCTGACGGCCTTTTACACGCGGTTCGACCTGTGGCTGTCGCCCACCCTGAACGGGCCGCCCGTCCCGATCGGGGCGATGGCCACGCCGCCTGCGTTGCATCTGGTGAACCGGATGCTCTCGGCGCTGGGGCTGTTCGGGCTGATCCGCCGCACGCGTTTCTTCAACGACACGGTGTTGAAGAACCTGGCGTGGACGCCCTACACGCAGTTGGCCAACGTGACGGGGCGCCCCGCGATGTCGGTACCCCTGTACTGGACGCCCGAGGGCTTGCCGCTGGGTGTGCAGTTCACCGGGCCGCTCGATTCGGAAGGGCTGTTGTTGCGGCTGGCCGCGCAGCTGGAAAAGGCGCGACCCTGGGCGCAGCGTCGGCCGACGCTGTGAGCCGCATGGCATGATTGTCATTTTCTTGCCAAGGCGCTCTGGCAGGCTCATGCCCTGAGCCTGGCGCTTGGCAGACTCGGCCCATGCCCATCTTTCTGCACACGGCCGACTGGCAGATCGGCCGCCAGTATCCTGCCTTTGAGCCCGACAATGCCGTGCCCATGGCCGCGGCACGCCTGGAGGCCGTCCACCGCCTGGCGCAGGTGGCCGCCGCCGAGGGCGCGCAGGCCGTGCTGGTGGCCGGTGACGTGTTCGATGCGCAGACCGTGTCCGACAAGACCGTGCGCCAGCTGTTTCAGGCCATGGCGGGCTGGGCGGGACCCTGGGTGCTGCTGCCGGGCAACCACGACGCGGCCCTCGCTGAAAGCGTGTGGTCGCGCGCTCAGCGCCTGGGCGTCGTGCCACCAAATGTGCATCTGGCTCTCAAGCCTGAGGTGCTGCTTCTGCCCGAAGCCGGACTGGCGCTGCTGCCAGCGCCGCTCACGCAGCGCCACACGCACAACGACCTGACCATCTGGTTCGACACCGCAGACACGCCGCCCGGCCTGCTGCGTGTGGGCCTGGCCCACGGCAGCATCACCGGCATCCTGGCAGAAGACATCGACTCGGCCAACCCGATCGCGCCAGACCGGGCCACCCGCGCCCGGCTTGACTACCTTGCGCTGGGCGACTGGCATGGCGCCCGCCAGATCGACGCCCGCACCTGGTACAGCGGCACCCCCGAGCCCGATCGCTTCCGCAACAACGAGGCCGGTCTGGCCCTGCGCGTGCAGATCGATGGCCCGGGTGCGGCTCCCGTTGTGACGCCGATCCGGGTGGGCCAGCTGCGCTGGCAGCAGTGGGAGGCCGGCTTGCACCAGGCGGGCGATGTGGCGCTGCTCGTCGAGCGCCTGCAGGCCATGAGCCCGGCCGATGTGCTGGACATCACCCTGCAAGGCGAACTGGATCTGGCGGCGCACCAACGGCTCGATGCCGCGCTGGCGGAAGCCGAAGCCCGCCTGCGCAGCCTGCGCGTCGATCGCCACGGCCTTCGTTTGCGCCCCACTGACGCTGACCTGGCCGCGCTGCATGCCGATGGCTATGTGGGCGAGGTGGTGGCCGAGCTGCGCGATGACGCCGAGGCGGGCAGTGACGTCGCCCGTGAGGCCCTGGTGCAGCTGACTGCGCTGCTGGCCGAGCTGGCCCCCGAAACCCCGGCAGGAGGCACCCATGCTGCTGCGTGAACTGCGGGTGGAACAGCTGCGTCAGTTCCGCGAGCCTTATGTGCTGGACGAGCTCTCGCCCGGCCTGAATCTGCTGACTGGCCCGAACGAGGCCGGCAAGAGCACGCTGGTGCGCGCCATTCGCGCCGCCTTTTTTGAACGCCATCGCTCCACCACCATGCAGGACCTGCAGCCGTGGGGCGACAGCGGTGCCGCGCCGGCCATCGACCTGCGCTTCGAGCATGCCGGCGTGCCGTACGTGCTCAGCAAGCGCTTCGTGCTCCGCAAGCGCTGTGACCTCTCCGTGGGGGCGCAGAAGCTGGACGGCACCGATGCCGAAGACCACCTGGCGCGCCTGCTGGGTTTTGATTTCGCCCTGAAGGGCGCGAGCAAGCCCGATCACTGGGGTATTCCGGGCCTGCTGTGGATCGAGCAGGGGTGTGCGCAGGAGCTTCACGCTTCCGTGGCCCACGCGGCGGATCACCTTCGGGGCGCCCTCGGCGGGCAGACCGACGAACTGGCTTCCAGCCTGGGTGATGCCGTGCTGGAACGCGTGGCGGCCCGCCGCGCCGAGCTGCTGACACCGGGCACGGGCAAGCCAGCGGGCGCCTATCGCCAGGCACAGGCTGACGAGGCCGAGTGGCGCGCGGCCCTCGCCGAGATCGACGGCCGGCTGACGACCTACCAGGCGCAGGTCGATGAACTGGCTGCGCTGCGTGCCGAGCACCAGCGCGACGAGAGAGAACAACCCTGGCTGGCGCTGCGGCGCCGTCAGGAAGTGGCGGAAACCGCGCTGAAGGACGTGGCCAGCTGGCAGGCCGAGCTTATGCGGGTCGAAGCACAGGCTCAGGAACTGAGCCAGCGCAGGGCGCTGTTGCAGGATCAGCTGGAGGCCAACCGTCGCACCGAGGAAGCCCAGGAGCGGCGTGTGGCCCAGCTGGTGACGCGCCGCGCGCGCGTGTCCGAAGTCCGTGAGCAGGTCGAGGCGGCCCGCCTGCGGGCGCAGCAGGCCGACGTGGCGCTTGGCGCCGCCCGTGCGGCACACCAGGCGGCGCAGCGGGCCGCCCGTCGGCACGAGTTGCATCAGCAGCACACCGAGGCGCTGCGGCAGTCTGCTGAACAGCAAGCGCTGCTTGACCAGGCGCGGGACCACGCGGCGCGACTGCAGGCCTTGCGTGCGCAGACCGTGCCTGTGGTCATCCCGCCCGCCGATGTCAAGGCCTTGAGCGCTGCGCTCGACGGCCTCCGCGATCTGGCTGTGCAGGAAAGCGTCCTGGCCACGCGCATGGAGGTGCGATTGCAGCCGGGCCAGCGTGTGTACCTCAATGGCGAAGCCCTGGAAGGCGAAGCCGTGCGGTCGCTGTTGGACGACACCGAGATCGACGTGCCGGGGGTGGGCACGCTGCGGCTGCGGCCCGGCGGCCGCGACCTCGCCTCGCTGGCCGCAACACGGCGTGAGCATGAGACCCGGCTTACCGACCTGTGCGAGCGGTGGCAACTGCAGCAGCGCGGCCCGGGTTTGCTCGATGAGGCTCAGGCGCGCAACCAGGCTGCGGTGGCTCACGCCGCCGAGCTGGCTCAAGCCGAACAGACCCTGCGCCTGCTGGCGCCGCAAGGTGTCGAGGCGCTGGAGGGGCGCCTGGCTGCAGGCCGTCTTCGCGCCCAGGCCCTGGCCACCGAACTGTCCGTTCTGAGCCCCGCGGCACAGATCGAGCAGGCCGGTCATGCTGATGAGCCGCAGGCCGATGCCGTGGTGCTGGCCGAGCAACGCCGGCAGGCGGAGGCGGCCGAGATGCAGGCCTTGCGCGAGCAACAGGAGACCCAGCTGGCCCTGCAGACGGCGCGAGAAGCCCTGGCCACCGCCGAGGCCGCCTTGCACCACGACGAGGCCGAATGCCAGCGCCTGGCGGCCGAACTGGCCGACCCGCAGCGCCAGGCCGCGCGGGAACAGGCCCGACGCCAACTGGCCGAGGTGGTGGCCCAGGTTGACCATCTGGCCCGCCGCGTGGCGACGCAACGCGAGCGCATCGATGCGGCCCAGCCCGAGGCCCTGCAGCGCGACGTGACCCGTTTCCGGCAGTCCGCGGATCTGGCCCTGGCGCGCCACCGCGAGCGCCACGAGCAGCTGATCCGCCTGGAAAGCACCTTGCAGGCGGAAGGCACCCAGGGCCTCGCCGAACACCGCGCCGACCTGCAGGCTCGGCTGACGCAGGTGCAACGCCGCCTCGCCGAGTACCAGCTGCGCGCCGAGGCCCTGACCCTGTTGCAACAGCGGCTGCAGGCGCACAGGCAGGCCCTCACCGCCCGGCTGCAGGCCCCGCTGCAGACCCACCTGCAACGCTACCTCCGGCTGGTCTTCCCGCAGGCCCGACTCGAACTCGATGAACACCTGCACCCGCGCCTGCTGGCACGCGGCCAGCCGGGCACCGAAGAACACGCCGATGTGCACGCGCTGAGTTTCGGCGCACGCGAGCAGCTGGGCATCATCAGCCGGCTGGCCTATGCCGATCTGCTGCGAGAGGCTGGTCGCCCCACGCTCATCATCCTGGACGATGCCCTGGTGCACACCGACCCGGCCCGGCTGGATGCCATGAAGCGCGTGTTGCTGGATGCGGCCGAGCGCCATCAGATCCTGCTGTTCTCGTGCCATCCCGAGCTCTGGCAGGACCTCGGTGTGCCCGAGCGCCGCATCGGCCGGGGGCGCTCTGCTCGCTGTCACACCGAATCTCGCCCATGACGACCCTGATCCAGCCTGGCCTGTTGACCCTGCACAGCCACCGCGCCGAGCGGCTGGCCGACACCGTGCTGGCCTGGCTGGCGGGCAACCCGCTGGCGCCGCTGGAGGAAGAGGTCATCCTGGTGCAGAGCAACGGCATGGCCGAGTGGCTCAAGATGACACTGGCGCAGCGGGCCGGGGTGTGCGCCGCCACGCGGGTCGAACTGCCAGGCCGCTTCATGTGGCGCACTTACCGGCAGGTGCTGGGCACCGACGCGGTCTCCGCCCACATCCCGCTGGACAAGACGGGCCTGACATGGCGGCTGATGCGCTTGCTGCCCATGCTGCTGGGTGAGCCAGGCTTCGAGCCGATTGCCGGCTTCCTGCGCCCCAACGAGCCTGACCGGCTTTATCAGCTGGCCGCCCGCCTGGCCGACCTGTTCGACCAGTACCAGGTCTACCGCGCCGACTGGCTCGACGACTGGGAGCAGGGGCGTGACCACCTGCGCGTGCCCGGTCGACCCGACCTCGCCTTGCCGGCCGACCAGCGCTGGCAGCCCGCGCTGTGGCGCACGCTGACCCAAGAGCTGGACGAGCACGAGCGCGCGTGCATCCGCCCGCGACTCCATGGCCGCGTCGTGGCCGCGCTGGAACAGGGCCAGCCGCTGAGCCGGCCGGTGGCGCGCCGGGTGGTGCTGTTCGGCATGACCCACGTGCCGCTGGCCACCATGGAGCTCCTGGCCGCCCTGTCTGGCCACAGTCAGGTCATGCTGGCGGTGCCCAACCCCTGTCGTTACCACTGGGCCGACATCATGGACGGCCGGGAGCTGTTGCGCAGCGCATGGCGGCGCCTGCCCCTGCGCGGCGAAGTGGACCTGTCCGCCGTGCCGCTCGAATCCATGCATGCCCATGCCCACCCGCTGCTCGCAGCGTGGGGGCGTCAGGGGCGCGACTTCGTTCGCCAGCTGGATGCGTTCGAAGAAGAACGGCAGGCTCGCCAGATGAGCCTGCCGCGCATCGACCTGTTCGATGAAGAGGACGCCGACCAGCCGACGCTGCTCGAGCAGGTTCAGCAGCGTGTGCGCGACCTGGTGCCGCTGGCTGAACATCCCGATGTGCGCGTTCCTGCTGGCGATCGCTCCATCGTCTTCCACGTGGCACACAGCGCCCAACGCGAAGTCGAGGTCCTGCATGACCAGCTGCTGCAGCTGTTTGCGGACAGCGCCGCCGAAGGGCAGCCGGTGCAGCCACGCGATGTGGTGGTGATGGTGCCCGATGTCGAGGTCATGGCCCCGGCGATTCGCGCGGTGTTCGGTCAGCACAGCCGGCACGATCCGCGCTACATCCCGTTCGACATCGCCGACCTCAGCACGCGCGCCAGCTCCCCGCTGGTGGCCGCGCTGGAGTGGCTGCTGCGCCTGCCTCAGCAGCGCAGCCGGCTCTCCGAGCTGCGTGACCTGATCGACGTGCCAGCCGTCGCCCGGCGTTTCGGCATCGACCCCGAAGCGCATCCGCGGCTGGCTCAGTGGATGAGCGGGTCCGGCATCCGATGGGGGCTGCATGCGGGTCAGCGTGAAGCGCTGGACCTCGCCGCTTGTGGTGAGCAGAACACGGCCTGGTTCGGCCTGCGGCGCATGCTGCTGGGTTACGCGAGCGGGGCAGGGCGGTTGGCCGGTTCGGTCGGCCAGGACGATGCAGCGGTGTTTGCCGGCATCGAACCCTATGACGAAGTGGGCGGGCTTGAAGCCGAGCTGGCCGGCGCGCTCGCCGCGCTGCTGGATGCCCTGCTGGCCTGGTGGGCCGAGGCCCGTCAGGATGCGTCACCTGCGGTGTGGGCCGATCGCGCCCGGGCTCTTCTTGCCGCGGTGTTTGCCGCCGCCGACGAAGCCGATCGCCACACGCTCACCGCGCTGGAGGAGGCGCTCTCCACCTGGCAGACAGCGTGCGACGAGGCCGGCTTTGCCGACGCGGTTTCGCTCGACGTGATGCGCGAAGCCTGGCTGGCCGCGCTCGATGCCCCCGCGTTGAACAAGCGCTTCCGGGCTGGCGGCGTCACCTTCTGCACGCTGATGCCCATGCGGGCCATCCCCTTCAAGGTGGTGTGCCTGCTGGGCATGAACGATGGCGACTACCCCCGCCGCGCACCGCGCAGCGACTTTGACCTGATGGGCCTGCCGGGGCAGGTGCGGCCGGGTGACCGCTCCCGCCGCGATGACGACCGCCAGCTGATGCTCGAGGCCGTGCTGTCGGCGCGGCGCATGCTCTATGTCAGCTGGACCGGTCGCAGCGTGCGCGACAACACCGAGCAGCCGCCCTCCGTGCTGGTGTCGCAGCTGCGCGATTACCTCACCGCCGGCTGGCTGGCCGAGGACGAAGCCGACCCCGTGACCCGCCGCGCGCTGCTGCGCGACCGCACGACCGAGCACCCTCTGCAGCCTTTCAGCCGCCGGTACTTCGAAGCCGATTCGCTGCTGTTCACCCACGCGCGCGAGTGGCGTGCCGCGCACGATGCGCCGCTGGCGATGGACGAGGTGCCCGGCACCGACGGGCCTGGCGACGCCCCTCTTTCAGATGAGGCCGAAGCGACATCGCCCATCCCGTCGATGGCGACCGCGATCCCGCCGCTGCCTCCGTTCGAGCCCGATCCCCATGTACCGTTGACACTCGCTCAGCTCACGAGCTTCGTCCGCCGGCCTGTGGGTACCTTCTTCCGTCAGCGCCTCAACGTGGTGTTCGACGAGCTGGCCGACCTGGGTGAAGACGAAGAGACCTTTGCACTCGATGGCCTGGAGAACCACCAGCTGGCCGATGCGCTGCTGAAGGATGTGGTGGTGGAAGTGGGCGCAGGCCGGGGCGAAGCCGGTGCCACCTTGCTGGCTGCCCGCGTCGACGCACAGATTGCGCGCATCCAGCGCGCGGGCAGGCTGCCCATGGGCGGCCTGGGCGAGCGTCAGGCCTCGGCCCTGCGCGATCAGGTGCTGCCCGCGCTGACCGCCTGGTACACGCTGCGCAAGGCGTGGGCCCAACCGGCGCCGCGGCAACGGGTGCAAATCGAGCACCGCGGCATGCTGTTCGCCGACTGGCTGGACCAGCTTCACCACCTGGGTGACGAGCCCGAGGCCGGGGCCGACCTGGGCGCACTGCCGCCGCAAGAGCCCGTCGAGCGCGCCTGGCTGGCCCTCGACCCGGGCCGCTTGATGGAGGACCTGGAGGAAGGCCCGCCGCGCATCAAGAAGCTGTTGGGCGCATGGGTGCGCAGCCTGGCCGCCGCGGCCTGCGATCTGCGGGTGGGCGGTCGCATCGTGGGCAGCGATGCGACGCTGCACATTCACCCCATGCAGCCCGAGCAGGCGCGTGCCGACCTCGCGGCCCTCATCGACCTGTGGCGTGATGGCCTGAGTGCCCCGCTGCCCGCCGCGCTGGAAACTGGCCTGGCGCAGGTCAGCGACAACGGCAAGCCCCAGGAAGCGTACGAAGGCGCGAAGTTCCGCCGCGGCGAGGTCGAGCAGGACCCCTGTCTGGCGCGCCTGTTCCCCGACTACGACACCCTGTGCAGCCACCCGCGTTACGACGAGGTGTGCGAGACACTGTACCGCCGTCTCGCCGACTGGGCCAACGACCACGTCGCCTGGCGCGCCCATCCTGAGCCGCTCGACGGCGCGCCCGCCCCGCATCCGCATTCCGAGGACGCTTCCGCATGAGCACCAGCCAGACCCTGGACGCGCTGCGTTTCCCGCTGTGGGGCAGCCGCCTCATCGAAGCCAGCGCCGGCACCGGCAAGACCTGGACGATTGCCGCGCTCTACCTGCGCCTGGTGCTCGGCCACGGCGGCCCGGATGCCCATCCGCGTCCGCTTCGCCCCGGCGAGATCCTTGTGATGACCTTCACGCGGGCCGCCACCCGCGAGTTGTCCGACCGCATCCGTGCGCGCCTGATCGAGGCCGCACGTTGCTTCCGGGGCGAACTGCAGCCGGCCCCACACGACGCGCTGCTGCGCGAGTTGATGGCCACTTACCCCGAGGGCGCGGGCCGACAGGCGGCCGCATGGCGGCTGGCCATGGCCGCCGAAGGCATGGACGAAGCGGCGGTGCACACCATCGACGCGTGGTGCCAGCGCATGCTGCGCGAGCACGCCTTCGACAGCGGCAACCTGTTCGACGAGACCCTGGTGGCCGACGAGGCCCGTCTGCTGACCGAAGCGGTGCAGGACTACTGGCGCCAGCAGGTCTACCCCCTGCGCGGCGAGTGGCTGGATCGGGTGCTGAGCATCTGGCCGGGGGTCGAAGACCTCGCTCAGGACATGAAGGCGCTGCTGGCCGATCCACCCGAGGGTCACCTTGTCGCAGGCACGCTGCAGCATGTGATCGCCACCGAGCACCAGCAGTGGGCCGATGCGGTGAACTGCCTGCGCGCAGGCTGGTCCGAGCGCATCACGTGGCTGCGCGGGTGGTTCGCCACCCAGTTGAACGACCACCGGAAGGACTGGAACGGCAACAAGCTGCGCGCCGATTCGATCGACAAGTGGATGGCGCTGTTGCAGGACTGGGCCGACGCGCCGGAGCCCATCGAGCTGAACTTCAAGGAGCTCGGCACGGGTGCGCGACGTCTGACCCCCGACGGGCTGCTCGACGCGCGTGGCAGCAAGGCCGGGCCCATCGAGCTGCCACCCGTGTTTGCCGACGCAGAGCAGATGCTTGCCGAACTGCAGAGCCTGCCCGTCCCGGACGGTGCCGCGCGTCTGCACGCCGCGGCCACCGTGCATGCCCGCCTGAAGCGCCTGAAGCGCCAGACCGCCCAGTTCGGTTTCGCCGACATGGTCGAACGCCTGGATCAGGCCTTGGGCGGCTCACACGGTGAGCGTCTTCGGCAGCGCATCCTCACGCAGTATCCGGTTGCCCTGATCGACGAGTTCCAGGACACGTCGCCGCGCCAGTTCCGCCTGTTCGACCAGCTCTACCGCACCGCCGACAACGATCCGCAGACCGCGCTGCTGCTCATCGGCGACCCCAAGCAGTCCATCTACGGGTTCCGGGGGGCCGACATCCACGCCTACCTGCAGGCGCGGCGCGCCACCGAAGGCCGGCATTACATGCTGGGCACCAACCACCGTTCGACCGCCGAGCTGGTCGGGGCCGTCAACCACTGGTTCGCTCGGGCGGAGGACCGGCCCGGCCCCGGCGCCTTCCTGTTTCGCGAAGATGGCGACAACCCCGTCCCCTTCCTGCCCGTGGCCGCCCGCGGCCGGGCGGAACGGTTCGTCAGTGCCGAAGGGCCGGTGCCCGCGCTGCAGATCGTGCATGCCACAGAGTCGGCCCACATCGCGCGCTCGGTGATGAAGGGCTTTGCTGCCCGCTGTGCCGAGCAGATCGTGCAGTGGCTCAACGACCCGCATGCCGGTTTCGAGCAGGCGGGTGGGCGGCGCGAGCGCCTGCGCCCGGCTGACATTGCCGTGCTGGTGCGCACGGGGCGCGAGGCCGCGGCCGTGCGGCGCGAGCTGCGCTTGCGCAACGTCGCCTCGGTCTACCTCTCCGAGAAGGACTCGGTCTTTCGCAGCCAGGAGGCCCGCGACCTGCTGTTCTGGCTGCGGGCGGTGGCCCAGCCGCTCGATGCGCGCCTGGTGCGCGCCGCCCTGGCCACGCGCACCGTGGGCCTGAGCCTGGACGAACTGGGCTGGCTGGCAGCGAGCGACGAGGCCTTCGACGCCCGCAGCGAGCAGCTGCGTCGCCTGCAGACCGTGTGGCAGACCCAGGGCGTGCTCACCATGCTGCGTCAGAGCCTGCATGTGCTGGATCTGCCTGCCCGCAGCCTCGCTGAAGTTGATGGCGAGCGCCGGCTCACCAACGTGCTGCATCTGGCCGAGTTGCTGCAGCAGGCCAGCACCCGACTGGAGGGCGAGCAGGCCCTCATCCACTGGCTGGCCGAGCAGATCGACGAAGACGGCAGCACAAGCGATGAGCAGGTGGTCCGACTGGAAAGCGACGCCGACCTCGTCAAGATCGTCACCATGCACAAGAGCAAGGGCCTCGAGTACCCGGTCGTGTGCGTGCCTTTCGGTTGTGCCCACCGTGCGGTCGAGAAGGCCCGCAAGGGCGTGGTGCGCCTGCCCGGCGCCGATGGCCAGCGCACGCTGCACCTTGAAGTGGATGACACCGTGCAGCAACTGGCCGACCGCGAGCGGCTGCGCGAAGACCTGCGCCTGCTCTACGTGGCGCTGACTCGCCCGCGCCATGCGCTGTGGTTCGGCTTTGCCGCGCTCAAGGCCAAGGGCAAAAGCACGAAGTGCGTCACCCACCTGAGCGCCACAGGCTACCTGCTCGGCGGGCAGGAAGCCATCGAACCCTCAGGATGGCAGACCTTGCTGGAACAGCTGGCCCACGGGCAGCCCGACATCGCGCTGCAGCCGGCTGCGCTGGATGAAACCCGGCCGCTCACGCCGCTGCAAGCGCGTGAGGCCCCGCCGCCACTTGCCGAACGCGCGCCCTATGACGCCTGGTTCGACCGGCGCTGGAGTGTGGGCAGTTTCTCGGCGCTGGTGCGGGCGCTGGCGGGCCCGGCGTTGCCCCTGGGCGATCGCCTGCCCCGCCCGGCCGACGACGAAGCCGCCGAGGCGCCCTCCGATGCAGCGCACGGCGCAACGCCGCCTGCCCTCATCCCGACGAGCGAGCGCCCCATCCGCCATCGCTTCACCAAGGGCGCGCTGGCGGGCAACTTTCTGCACGATCAGCTCGAATGGCTGGCCACCGAAGATTTTGCGCTGGCCACCCGGCCCCAGCTGGCCGAACGCCTGCGCCAGCGTTGCGCCCGTGCAGGCCATGGCGAGCACGCCGAGGCGCTGGTGGCGTGGCTGCAGGCCGTGCTGCTCACACCGCTTCCCGGCCCCGAGGCTCCGCTGGCCGCGTTGCAGCACCTGCTGCCCGAAATGGAGTTCTGGTTGCCTGCACAGCGGCTGCCTGCCGCGTCGCTGGATGCCGTGTGCCGCGCGCACATCCTGCCCGGCCTGACCCGCCCCGAACTGCCGGAACGCGAGTTGCACGGCATGCTGATGGGCTTCGCTGACCTGGTGTTCGAGCATGAAGGGCGCTACTGGGTGCTCGACTACAAGTCCAACCACCTGGGCGACACGGATGCCGCCTACCACCGCGAGGCCCTGGCGGGCGCCATGCTCGCGCACCGCTACGACGTGCAGGCTGCCATCTACCTGCTTGCCCTCCATCGCCTGCTGCGCGAGCGCCTGGGTGAGGCCTACGACCCGGCGCAGCACCTCGGCGGCGCGGTCTACCTCTTCCTGCGCGGCACCGAAGGGCCCGAGCGCGGCGTGTGCCAGGTGCCCGCCACGCCGGCCCTGATGGCCGCCCTCGACCACCTGCTCGACACCGAAGCCCCTCACCGCGAGGTCCGTGCCCCATGAGCCCGCCCCGATCCCGCCCCACCCCTGACGCCGCGCAATTCGGTCTGGACTTCGACGCCGCACCCGCAGCCGCACCGGCCGGCCCGCCGATGGCCGCGCCCGAGCTGCTCGCCACGCTGCGCGCCTGGAGCGAGTCGGGGTGGCTGCGCCGCCTCGACAGCGCCCTGGCGGCCTTCGTGCTCGACACCGATCCCGCTGCGTCGCCCGTCCTGCTGTTTGCCGTGGCCGTGCTGGCACAGATGGAAGGTCGTGGCCACACCTGTCTGCCGTTGCAACCGTTGGTGGAAGACGCCACCGCCGTGCTCGGCTGGGCCTCACCGGCACGCGAGGCCTGCCAGGCGGTGCGCGACACGCTGCCCGCCACGGTAGCGGAATGGACCCGGGCCCTGTCGGCCAGCCCGGCCGTGCGCGTGGCCCACGCGGCGCCCGACCAGGGGCAGCCCTTCGTGCTGGCCGGGCCGGCGCACGCGCCACGGCTCTACCTGCGCCGCTACTGGGATCACGAACGCGAGGTGGCACGGCAGCTGCGCGAGCGCGCCAGCCGCACCTGGCCCGTGGAAGCGCCCGCCGTTCAGCGCTGGCTTGACCGCCTGTTCGGCCCGCCCGCTGTGCCGACATCAAGCTCATCCGATGAGCCGGACTGGCAACGGCTGGCTTGCGCCGTGGCGGTGCGCGCGGGCCTGGCCGTCGTCACCGGCGGGCCGGGAACGGGCAAGACCTACACCGCCGCCCGCCTGCTTGCCCTGCTGTTCGCGCTCGACCCCGAGCCCGACCGCTTGCGCGTGGCCCTTGCGGCGCCCACCGGCAAGGCAGCGGCTCGCCTCAAACAGTCCATCGACACCTCGCTGCAGGGCCTGGCCGACGCCCTCGACGGCCACCTTGATCTGACCGCGCTCACGCAGCGCATCGGGGCCGCCCGCACCCTGCACGCGCTGTTGGGTGCCCGGCCCGACACGCGCCGCATGCAACATGACGCGTCGCGCCCGCTCGATGTGGACGTGCTGATCGTCGACGAGGCCTCGATGATCCACCTCGAGATGATGTCGGCCTTGCTGCAAGCCTTGCCGCCCACCGCCCGCCTGGTGCTGCTGGGGGACAAGGACCAGTTGGCCTCGGTGGAAGCCGGTGCCGTGCTGGGCGACCTCTGCCGCGATGCCGAAGCCGGGGCCTACAGCCCGGACACCGTAGGTTACGCGGCCGAGGCCACAGGCCTGATGCTGCCGGTGCGCTACCACGCCACCGCGGGCCGCCGGCCGCCGCTGCTGGCCCAGCAGACGGTGATGCTGCGTCAGAGCCGACGTTTCAGCGGACCGATCGGGCAGCTGGCGTTGGCGGTGAACGCAGGCAATGCGGCCGACGTGCGCGCGGTGCTGCAGTCGGCCGGGGGCGGGGCGGTGCAGGCCAACGAGCACGCCACCACGCCGGACGTGCTCGCTCTGGCGGTGCACGGCCGCCCCGGGGCCGTGGCCAGCTACCGCGATTACCTGGCGGTGGTGGCCGCGCGTCCGCAGCCCGGTGCCGAGGCCCATGCAGCCTGGGTGGCGTCGGCCTTGCGCGCTTTCGAACGCTTTCGCCTGCTGTGTGCCGTGCGCGAGGGCGACTGGGGGGCCATCGGGCTCAACCGCCTTGTGGAGCGCGCGCTGGCACAGGCCGGCCTGCTGACGCCGCGTGGCGAGTGGTACGTCGGGCGGCCTGTCATGGTGACCCGCAACGATCCGTCACTCGGCGTCTTCAATGGCGACATCGGGCTCACCCTGCCGCCGGCGACGCCGGGCGGGGCGCTGCGTGTGTGGCTTCTGGATGGCGAGCAGCTGCGATCGGTGGGCGTCAGCCGCCTGGCCCATGTCGAAACGGCCTTTGCCATGACCGTGCACAAGAGCCAGGGATCCGAGTTCGAGCACACGGTGCTGGTGTTGCCACCGCACGGGGGGGCGCTGCTCAACCGCGAGCTGGTCTACACCGGCATCACCCGCGCCCGCCAGGCCTTCACGCTGATGGCGCCCCAGCCCGGGCTGCTGGCGGCCGCCACGCAGCGGCCCACGCGCCGTGCCAGCGGCTTGATCGACCTGCTGGCGCCGACGGCCGATCACGCCCGCGCCTGACGCGCGTTGAAGTCAGCGGGGCGCTCTGGCGCCGGCGTGCGCGCCAGCACCCAGGCCGACACGCTGCGCACCCCGACGCCCTCCAGCGTGCGCGTCAGCTCGTCCAGCGTGGCGCCGGTGGTCATCACATCGTCGACCAGCGCCACATGGCGGCCCTCCAACTTTGGCGCCATGTCGGCCCGCACGGCATAGGCGCCCCGGATCGCCGCTCGCCGCTCGTCGGCCGACAGGCCCATCAGCCGGTCGGTGTGTCGGGTCTTCTGCAGGGCGTGCGGAACGCATGTCAGTCGAAGTGACCCCGCCACATGCTGCGCCAGCAGACCCGCCTGGTTGTAGCCGCGCTCGCGCAGCCGCGATGTCGACAGTGGCGCTGCCACCACCAGCGGCCGTTCTGCCGGTCGCAGGCGGCGCAAGGTGGGCGCCACGCGCTCGGCCAGCAAGCCGCCGAGCGCGGCGGCCAGGGCCGCTTCCTCGTGAAACTTGAGCCTGCCGATCAGCGCGGTCCATGGGGCGACGTAGTCGACTGCCGCCACGGCGCGGTCGAACGCAGGCGGATAGTCCTCGCACAGCAGGCAAGGCTCGCCCGCCGGGTGGGCGGCTGGCAGCGTGATGGCGCAACGGGGGCAACGCGGCCGATGGGGGGCCAGCAAGGCCAGGCAGTCCTGGCAGATCACCTGGCCTTGCCACCGCCCGCAGGTGCGGCACGGGGCGCCGGGCAGGCCGGTCAGCCAGGACCAGAAGCCACCCGTTGCGGGCGGTTGATGCCGAGGGCGGGGCAGGGCAGGCATCCGATCAATATACTGAGCGCGCTCCCGTCGGCCCATCGCCCCGAGGCGGGAGCCCGATGCTGTTTGCCCCCATGACCGACGCTCCTCTGCCCGTTTCCCCTCAGCCCGCTGCCCTGGCGCGCCAGCTCCGCCGCCTCGCGACCCTGCCGTCGCCGCCGTGGCTGCATGGCGAGGTGGCGCGTCGCCTGGCCGACAAACTCGGCCCCATCCGCATCGAGCCTGCTCACTGGGTCGACTGGTCGGCCTGGCTGGGCGCGGGTGTGGATCCGGTGGCCGCCCGCTACCCCGAGGCCCGACGCTGGGTGATCGAGCCGACGCCCGCGCTCTCAATCCGCAGTACGGACGCCTGGCAGGCCTCTCACGCGTCGCCCTGGTGGGCGCGCTGGCGGCGTACCACCCCGCCCGTGATCACGATGGATGCCCTGCACCCTGAAGGCTGGCCCGTCGATGGGGTGCAGATGGTCTGGGCCAACATGACGCTGCATGCCGCCGCCGACCTGCCCGGCCTGCTGGCGCACTGGCACGGTCTGCTCGACACCAACGGTTTCCTGATGTGCAGCGGGCTGGGCCCGGACACCGCGCGCGAATTGCGCGATCTGTACCGCGCGCTCGGCTGGCCCTTGCCCACGGTCGATTTCATCGACATGCACGACCTGGGCGATGAACTTGTCAAGGCCGGCTTTCAGGACCCGGTGATGGACATGGAGCGCTTGACCCTCACCTGGCCGGACGCCGAGTCCATGCTGGCCGAACTGCGCACCTGGGGCGGCAACGTGGCGGTGGGCCGTCATGCCAGCTTGCGTACACCGCGCTGGCGCGCCCGCTTGCTCGAGGCCCTGCACGCCCATTGCTGCCGCCCGGACGGCCGCCTGGGTCTGACGCTGGAGCTGGTCTACGGCCACGCCCTCAAGCCCCTGCCGCGGCCCCGTCTGGCTGCCGAGACCCGCGTGTCGCTCGACGACATGAAGCGCATGGTGCGTCACGGGGGTGAAAAGGGGTGAGCCCCTGCGGTGCGATTGCAACGCCGACAGCGGGTTATCCATAGCCAGATGGCTCCGATTCCGTATTGAGATGGCGCAAGTGCCTGCATAGAATGGGTCACACGACCGAGGGGTCCACCGGCCCTGACGTCACCCGATCCACCCGCCGGAATCGGCCACCGAGCCGCCGACAGCAGAGGAGTTGTGGGGCATGACAGCCACCTTGTCGTCTGTTCGCATGAATGGCCCCGCGCTCTGGCAGTTCGGCATCTGGCGTCCTGACACACTCCTTCGGCATTCCGGCAAGGCCCGGGCGCGCCTCACTGACCAGGCCGCTGGCTGGCTTGCCGAATGGCACCTGGCCCGCGAACGCCTGCTTACACCGTGGCAGGCCGGCCGGGCACTGTTTCTGCTGGCAACCCTGGCGTTGCTGCTCAGTGCGGGGTTCTGGCTGATGGGTGCGGCCGTGGCGCCGCTTGCCTGTCTGCAGTTGGCCGGCATCGGCATGGTCCTCGCGATGTGGGTCCGGCACGCAGACGACCGCGACGTGATTGCCTTGCGTCCCGGTCTGCTGCGGGTCGAACGGCACCGTGCCGGGCGTGTTGACACCGTCGAATTCAACCCCCGCTGGGTGCGGGTCGAGCCCGACCAGCACGATGAGTCCCTGGTGCGCCTGTCGGGCCACGGGCTCAGCGTGGTGGTGGGCGACTTCGTCCAGCGACAACACCGGCGTCAGCTGGCGGACGAGTTCCGCTGGGCGCTTCGTCACCTCGACGGCCGGTAAGCGGGCGAGGGCGTGCCAGGTCAGGCGCGCCGTCACGGAGCCCCTTCATGACCAACGACAACCCATGGCGAGCGAGAACATGATCCTGGATCCTGGTCAGCGAGTGAGTGAGGTGGTACCGAAGGCAAGCCTGGCCCGTGCGCAGGCCGCGCTGTCCGGATGTCGTGCGGCGATGTCGGCTGCATTGCTGCTGGGTTTCGGGGTGGCTCACGCGGTGAGCGACCTGCCGGGTGGGCCGGCCGTGCGTCAGTACGATCTCCCGCCCCCCGTGACGCGCATCGCCGTCGAGCAGCAATGGCTGCACAACATGATGCTCTACATCTGCGGCGCCATCTTCGTCGCGGTGTTCGGCGTGATGTTCTATTCGATCTGGAAGCACCGCAAATCCAAGGGCGTCAAGCCGGCCGATTTCCACGAGTCCACGACGGTCGAGATCGTCTGGACTGTCATCCCCTTCCTCATCGTGATCGGCATGGCGCTGCCCGCCACCAAGGTGGTGGTCGCACAGAAGGACACCACCAACGCCGACCTCACCATCAAGGCCACCGGCTACCAGTGGAAGTGGGGCTATGACTACCTGAAGGGCGAAGGCGAGGGCATTGCGTTCGTGTCCACGCTCGATGCCACGCACCGCGCGCTGTCGGATGCCGGCACGCCGCAAGGCAATGATTACCTGCTCAAGGTCGATCAGCCGCTGGTGGTGCCCGTGGACAAGAAGATCCGCATCATCACCACGGCCAACGATGTCATTCACTCGTTCATGGTGCCGGCCTTCGGCGTCAAGCAGGATGCCATCCCCGGCTTCGTGCGCGACACCTGGTTCCGCGCCGAGAAGGTGGGTGATTACTACGGGCAGTGCGCCGAGCTGTGTGGCAAGGAGCACGCCTACATGCCCATCCACGTGAAGGTGCTGTCTGCCGAGGATTACGCCGCGTGGGTGACGGCCAAGCAGAAGGAACTGCAGGCCAAGGCGGATGACCCGAGCAAGGTGTGGGCGCTGCCCGATCTCGTGGCCCGTGGCGAGAAGGTCTACAGCGCCAACTGCGCGGCCTGTCACATGGCCAATGGCAAGGGCAGTGGTGCGATCAAGGCACTGGATGGTTCTCCCGTGGTGCTCAGCGAGGACAAGGGCAAGCAGATCCACGTGCTGCTCAATGGTCAGAACAACATCATGCCGGCCTGGCGTCAGCTGTCCGACACCGAAATCGCGGCGGTGATCACCTACACGAAGAACCAGTGGTCGAACAAGACCGGACAGCTTGTGCAGCCGGCCGAAGTGCTGGCCATGCGCAAGTGAAGCCCTGACAACGCGTCGTTGACGAAAGGACGTTCCAATGAGTGCAGTGCTCGGTCAAGGCGGCCACGTTCACGGCCATGATGACCACGCCCACGACCATCCGCACGGGTGGCGCCGGTGGGTCTATGCCACCAACCACAAGGACATCGGCACGCTTTACATGCTGTTCGCGCTGACGATGCTGATGATCGGCGGCGTGCTGGCCCTGGGGATCCGCGCCGAGCTCTTCCAGCCCGGGCTGCAACTGGTCAACCCCGAGCTGTTCAACCAGCTCACGACCATGCACGGCATCATCATGGTGTTCGGTGCCATCATGCCGGCCTTCGTCGGCTTCGCGAACTGGATGCTGCCGCTGCAGATCGGCGCCTCCGACATGGCCTTCGCGCGCATGAACAACTTCAGCTTCTGGCTGATGATTCCCGCGGCGTTGCTGCTGGTCGGCTCCTTCTTCATGCCGGGCGGCGCACCGGCGGCGGGCTGGACCCTGTACGCGCCGCTCACGCTGCAGATGGGCCCGTCGATGGATGCCGGCATCTTTGCCATGCACCTCCTGGGCGCCTCGTCCATCATGGGCTCCATCAACATCATCGTGACCATCCTCAACATGCGCGCGCCCGGCATGACGCTGATGAAGATGCCGATGTTCGCCTGGACGTGGTTGATCACCGCCTACCTGCTGATTGCCGTGATGCCGGTGCTGGCCGGCGCCATCACGATGACGCTGACCGACCGCCATTTCGGCACCAGCTTCTTCAACCCTGCCGGTGGCGGTGACCCGGTGATGTACCAGCACATCTTCTGGTTCTTCGGTCACCCCGAGGTCTACATCATGATCCTGCCGGCCTTCGGCATCATCAGCCAGATCGTGCCGGCCTTCGCGCGCAAGCGGCTGTTCGGCTACACCTCGATGGTCTATGCCACGGCCTCCATCGCCATTCTGAGCTTCATCGTGTGGGCCCACCACATGTTCGCCACCGGCATGCCCGTCACGGGCCAGCTGTTCTTCATGTACGCCACGATGCTGATCTCGGTGCCCACGGGTGTGAAGGTCTTCAACTGGATCGCCACGATGTGGAGGGGCTCGATGACCTTTGAGGGCCCGATGCTATGGGCCGTCGGCTTCATCTTCGTGTTCACCATGGGCGGCTTCACGGGCCTGATCCTGTCGGTGGCGCCCATCGACATCCAGCTGCAGGACACGTATTACGTGGTCGCGCACTTCCACTACGTGCTGGTGGCGGGCTCGCTGTTTGCGCTGTTTGCCGGCTTTTATTACTGGGCGCCGAAGTGGACGGGCGTCATGGTGCCGGACTGGAAGAGCAAGCTGCACTTCTGGTGGTCGCTGATCGCCTTCAATGTCACCTTCTTCCCGATGCACTTCCTCGGCCTGGCGGGCATGCCGCGTCGCTATGCCGACTACGCGATGCAGTTTGCCGACTTCAACGCCCTGGCCTCGGTGGGCGCGTTCGCCTTCGGGTTCGCACAGGTGTACTTCATCTTCGGTGTGCTGATCCCGGCCATGCGCGGCAAGGGTGAGCCCGCACCGGCCAAGCCCTGGGAGGGCGCGGAAGGCCTTGAGTGGGAAGTGCCATCGCCTGCGCCGTTCCATACCTTCGAGACCCCGCCCAGGCTTGATGCCACGGCCACCCGTGTGGTGGGCTGATGGCCTGACCCCTGAGAGGACACCCCCATGAGCGCGCCTTCCGACCCCCGTGCCAACCAGCGCCTGGGCCTGATCCTGGCTTCGGTGGCTGTGGCGTTCTTCGTCGGGTTCATCGTCAAGATCGTGCTGCTGACGCCGCCATGAGTGTGTCGACCCCGCCCCATGATGCGGCCTGGCGCCGCGCCCTGCGCCTGCACCGGGCCAACCGCGACACCGTTTTCAAGCTGGTCGTCGTGGCGGGGCTGATGTTCGGCTTCGGCTATGCCATGGTGCCGATGTACCGCCACATCTGTGCGGCCCTCGGCATCAACGTGCTCACGCTGGGCGAGCAGAAGGTGCCGGGCGCCGTGGGCGAGCGCCGCAACACCCAGGTCGACCTGAGCCGCACCGTCACCATCGAGTTCGACGCCAATGCCCGCGGCCCGTGGGATTTCAAACCCGAAGTGCGCTCGGTGCGGGTGCACCCTGGCGAACTGACCACGGTGGTCTACGAATTCCGCAACCGCCAGGACCGGACCATGGCGGCCCAGGCCATCCCCAGCTACGCACCCAAGCAGGCCACCTCGCACTTCACCAAGCTCGAATGCTTCTGCTTTGCAGAGCACAAGCTCCAGCCAGGCGAGTCGAAGCGCTGGCCGGTCACCTTCGTCATCGACCCGCGCCTGCCCAAGGACGTCCGCACCATCACGCTGTCCTACACGTTCTTTGAGGTGGGCGGGCGGGTGCCTGCGGTGCCAGGAGGATCGGTGTGAGCGAGCTCGAGCCCGGATCCGGATCGTCGGATGGCCTGCGTGAGGCCGCAAGGCGCCGTGGCTCGTTCCTGCAGACCGTCAAGGCCGTGGCGTGGTCGTTCTTCGGGGTACGCAAGTCGACCGACTACGCGCAGGATGTGGCCCACATCAACCCCATCCACGTGATCGTGGCGGGGGTTCTGGCCGGCATCGCTTTCGTGGTCGGTCTCGTGTTGCTTGTGCGCTGGATCGTGGGCAGTGGGGTGGCGCAGTGAGCAGCGTGTCGGTTTTGTCGTCGTGAACCAGCGTGGCCCTGTGCGGGCCTGAGGAGTCAGACATGTCGGTCGCAGTACCCAGAGGGCAGGCCCCTTACTACTTCGTGCCGGGGCCATCCCGCCATCCGATGATGGCGGCCGCCGGCCTTTTCTTCGTCATTCTCGGCGCCGGCCAGTGGGTCAATGGGGCGGCCTGGGGGCCGTACTCGGTGGCCTTCGGACTGGCGTGGTGGGCCGTCGTGCTCACGCAGTGGTTCTCGGATGCCATTCGCGAAAGCGAAGCCGGTCTGTACAGCGATCGCATCGATGTTTCCTACCGATGGAGCATGGCGTGGTTCATCTTCTCGGAGGTGATGTTTTTCGCCTCCTTCTTCGGTGCGCTGTTCTGGGCGCGCCTGTATGTGCTGCCGGCGCTGGGCAACATCGAGAACGCGTTGCTGTGGCCCGACTTCAAGGCGGTGTGGCCGTCCGAGATGGCAGGAGCCACGGCTTCGCCTGCTGGCACGGTCGAGCCCTTCCGCACCATGGGCCCATGGCCCATCCCGACCATCAACACCGCCTTACTGCTCACCTCGGGCGTCACGCTCACGATAGCGCACCACGCGCTGCGTGAAGACATGCGCAAGCGGTGCCTCACCTTCATGTGGATGACGGTGGGCCTGGGGGTGCTGTTCGTGGCCTTGCAGGGCTATGAGTACTACGAGGCCTACACCCACCTCAACCTCAAACTCTCGTCCGGCATCTACGGATCCACCTTCTTCATGCTGACCGGCTTCCACGGCCTACACGTGTTCGTCGGCATGCTGATGCTGCTGTTCATCACGCTGCGGCTGCAGAAGGGGCACTTCACGGCGCAACGCCACTTCGGATTCGAAGGCGCGGCCTGGTACTGGCACTTCGTGGACGTCGTCTGGCTGGGCCTGTACGTCGTCGTCTACTGGACCTGACGCACCCGGGCCGGACTCACTGGCCCATCGGGATGCCGGTGGGCTGGATCCAGCCCATCTTGTAGCTCACCAGGATGAACACGAACAAGGCAATCGACAGCCCAACCCGCAAGGCCAGGGCGCGCACCATGCGGTTGCTTTTGGGCTCGCCGTCCCGCCCATCGCGCAGCATCGCGCGACCTGCGGCAAACAGCGCCACGACGATGGCGATCAGGGCGATGACGAAGACGATATTCATCGGCCGAGTGTATGCCGGGAGCCCGGCCCTGCGGGAGCCGCGATGACCCTGCCCTCGCAGCCGCAAGGGAAAGGGCGCCGCGTGGTGGTCGCCCTGGCCGCGTTGGCCGCCACCGGGCTGACGGTCTGGTTGGGATGCTGGCAGCTGGGGCGTGCCGAGACCAAGGCAGCGTTGGCGAACCAGGTGGCGCATCAGGCAAACCTGCCGACCTGGACGGTCGCCGATTGGCCCTGCGCCGCGCCAGCGGCAAGCACCTTGCCTCTGCAGCGGCCGGTGCGACTGCGCGGGCAGTGGCTGCACGAGCGCACCGTGCTGCTGGACAACCGCAGCATGGACGGGCGCAGCGGGCTCATCGTCGTGACACCGCTTCGGCTGGGCGAGCGCGCGGCCTGTCCTGGCGCCACCGTGCTCGTGCAACGTGGCTGGCTGCCCCGGGATCCGGCCGCGCCGCGCGACGCCGCGCACCTGCCTGCGGTGCCACGCCCCCTGGGCCTTGTCGAGGTGCATGGGCGTCTGGTGGCCGAACCGAGCCGGGTCTACTCGATTGCGCAGGAGCCCCCGCCGGAAGGCGCCGGACCCGTGCTGCGCCAGAACGTCGATCCCGGCTTCTGGGCCGCGTGGTTGGGACAATCCCCGCTGGCGGGCACCGTCCTTCAGTTGCAAGCTGAAGCCGAACTGGCCCGCGCCGACGCGACCGCCCCCGAAGCCCCTGCTGGCGACGGGTTGTGGCGTCAGTGGCCCGCGGTGGACCACGGGCAGGGCAAGCATCTGGGTTATGCCGTTCAGTGGTTTGCACTGGCGGCCCTCATCACGGGACTCTATGTCTGGCACCAACTCATCCGCCCCCGTCGGACTGCCGACCGGACGCTTGCCCATGTCGACCCATGACCGGTCTGCGCCCGACAGCGCACTGCAGTTCAGTGTGCACGGCCTGGGCCAGCAGGATCTGGCTCAGGCCCAGCGCACGCGCAGCGGCCGCCTCAAGATGCTGCTGGTGTGGCTGGTGTGTGCGGCGCCCGTCATCGCGTCCTACTTCACGTACTACGTGCTACGGCCGCAGGGCCGCGTCAACCACGGCGATCTCATCACCCCTTCGCGCCCCATGCCGGTCGATGGTCGACTTGCCCTGCACGATGTGCAAGGGCGGGCCGTGTCGGCGACCGCGCTCAAGGGGCAGTGGTTGCTGGTGAGCGTGGCCGGTGGCGCTTGCGCGGCCGAGTGCGAGCGCCACCTCTACTGGCAGCGGCAGTTGCGCGAGGTGCTGGGCAAGGACAAGGACCGGCTGGACCGTGTCTGGCTGGTCAACGACGGTGAGCCACCTCGGCGGGCGGTGTTGCCCGGTCTCGCGACGCCGGGATCCTGGGTGCTCCAGGCCGACCACGCGGCGCTGTCGGGCTGGCTGGCACCGGCGGCAGGGCAGCCTTTGTCGGCACACCTTTATCTGGTCGACCCCCGGGGCGAGTGGATGATGCGCTGGCCTGCCTCGGCCGATCCCACCGCCATCAAGAAGGACCTTCTGCGCCTGATGAAGGCCAACAACAGCTGGGACGAGGCCGGCCGCTGAGCCGGACGGAGCGCATGGTGGGCATCGCTGCATTGATCGACCTGGAGCCCGTGCTGGAGATGCTGGCGCTTGGCGCCGTCCTGGCGCTGGTCCCGACGGCGCTGGTGGCGTGGCGCGCTCATCGCCAGGGCGTGCGCGGCTGGGCCGCCTGGCAGAGGGTGCTCACGGTCGCCACCCTGTTTCTGACACTCGATCTGGTGGTCTTCGGTGCCTTCACCCGCCTGACCGATTCGGGGCTGGGTTGCCCGGACTGGCCGGGGTGCTATGGCGAGACCAGTCCCTGGGGGGCGAAGACCGCCATTGCGGCCGAGCAAGCCGCGCGTCCGCATGGCCCGGTCACCCACCACAAGGCCTGGATCGAGATGCTGCACCGCTATCTGGCCACGGCCGTCGGGGCACTGATCACCGGGCTCATGGTGGCGGCATGGCGGCGGCGCCATGCACCCGGTGCGCTCTCGCCGTGGTGGCCCACGCTGACCTTCGTGTGGGTGTGCGTACAGGGCGCTTTCGGGGCCCTCACGGTCACGTTGAAGCTGCAGCCCCTCATCGTGACGCTGCACCTGCTGGGCGCGCTGCTGGGCGTGGGGCTGCTGACCGCGCAGGTGCGGGCCCTGCACCCGGCAGGCTCACGGTATGAGCGTGAGACCACCAAGGTCTGGGCCTCGTCACCCTGGCGCCGCGCCGGCATGCTTCTGCTGGCTGTGCTGGCCGTGCAGATCGCGCTGGGCGCCTGGGTCAGCAGCAACTATGCCGTGCTGGCCTGTGCCGACTTCCCAACCTGTCAGGGCCGGTGGTGGCCGGACATGGACGCCGCCACGGGCTTCACGCTGTGGCGCCCGCTGGGCGAGAACGGGCAGGGCGGCTGGATTGCCCTGCCGGCGCTCACCGCCATCCACATGGCGCATCGCCTGATGGCCGTGGTCGTGCTGCTGGCCTTGCTCGCTTATGGCTGGGGTCTGCTGCGTCACACGGTCTGGCACCACGAGGGCCGCGTCCTGCTTGCGATGGGGGCATGGCAATTGCTCACCGGGCTCAGCAATGTGGTGCTGAACTGGCCGCTGGTGGCCGCGCTGGCCCACACCTTGGGTGCGGCGTTGCTGGTGTGGTGGCTGGTGCGCCTGCTGGTGCTGCCGGGCTGGGCGCGGCCCGTGGGTGCCACGGCGGAGGCATCCAAGGGTCTTCACGCTACAAACCGGCTGCAACGCGCGCCATAGTCGATTCCGCCTCTCTCGTGCTGTCGGCCCTTTGCCGGTCCCCATCCTTCGGAGACGACCATGCCTGACACGATCGCCTCGCCCCAGGTCGCCGCCGCGCCGGCCCTGCTGTCCAGTTGGCGCCAGTACTACGTCCTCACGAAGCCGCGCGTGGTGCAGCTCATCGTGTTCTGCGCGGTCATCGGCATGCTGCTCGCCGTGCCCGGTGTGCCGACGGCCGCCGAGGCCCTGACCGCGGTGGCCGCCTGTGCCGGCATCTGGCTCGTGGCCGGGGCGGCAGCCGCCTTCAATTGCCTGGTCGAGCAAGGCATCGACGCGCGCATGAAGCGCACCGCCTGGCGCCCCACGGCCCGCGGCGAACTCTCGCGCACCCAGACGCTGTTGTTCAGTTCCGTGCTGTGCGGGCTCGGCATGCTGGTGTTGGCCGTGTGGGTCAACCTGCTCACCATGTGGCTCACCCTCGCCACGTTTGTGGGCTATGCCGTCGTCTACACCGTGCTGCTCAAGCCCATGACGCCGCAGAACATCGTCATTGGCGGCGCGTCCGGCGCGATGCCGCCCGTGCTGGGCTGGGCCGCCATGCGCGGTTCGGTCGACCCCGAGGCGCTGATGCTGTGCCTCATCATCTTCCTGTGGACGCCGCCGCACTTCTGGTCGCTGGCGCTGTACCGCGTCGAGGACTACGCCCGCGCCGGCCTGCCGATGCTGCCGGTCACGCACGGCAACGCGTTCACGCGGCTGCACATCCTGCTGTACACCGTGGTGCTGCTGGCCGGCAGCCTGCTGCCCTTCATTTACGGCATGAGTGGCTGGTTTTACCTGGTCAGCGCTTTGGTGCTGGGCGGCTTGTTCGTGGCATACGCGTGGCGGCTGTGGCGGCGTTACAGTGACGAACTGGCCCGCAAGACCTTCCGCTTCTCCATCATCCACCTGATGCTGATGTTTGCTGCCTTGCTGGTCGACCACTACTGGATCCTCTAGACCACCATGCGCATGCGTTTTTCTCCCGGCCGTCGTCGGCTGGGCCTGGCGGCGGTGTCCGCCCTGTTTCTGGCTGCCTGCGACATGCCGTCGTCCACGCCGCCGAAGCCGAAGGTCGCCTTCAACGGCGTCGACATCACCGGGGCGAACTACGCCCGCACGCTGAACCTCAAGGACTTCGACGGCCGTCCGCGTTCGCTCGACGAGTTCAAGGGCAAGGTCGTCTTCGTGTTCTTCGGCTTCACGCAGTGTCCCGACGTGTGCCCCACGACCATGGCCGAACTGGCCGAGGTGCGTCGGCGCCTGGGCCCGGATGGCAACAAGGTGCAAGGCGTGTTCGTCACTGTCGACCCTGACCGCGACACGCCCGAGGTGCTCAAGGCTTACCTGGGCAACCTCGACAAGGACTTCATCGGCCTGCGCGGCAGCAAGGAAGAGACCGACGCGGCCAGCCGCGAGTTCAAGGTCTTCTACCAGAAGGTGCCCACCCAGGGCGACCAGTACACCATCGACCACACCGCGGGCGGTTATCTGTTCGACCCGGCCGGCCGCGTGCGGCTGTTCGTGCGTTACGGCATGGGTGCAGACAAGCTCACCGCCGACGTGACGCAACTTCTGGGCACGAGTTGAAACGCATTGTGTCGACCGGCCTGCTCGTGAGGATTTGACACGTCTTCATCCGCGTTCTGACGAATACTCCGTCGAATTCATGGCGGCCCGGATGGTCCGGGTGCCATGCCAGGGGTTTAATGGGGTGAGGACGGGCCGGCTGCCATCGTGCAGGTCAGAAGCCCGACCGCCTGGCCGTTCAGGCAGCGAGTAAGGCAATCCGGGATGTTCAAGCGTGTGGTTCTGGCGGTCGGCCTGTTGGCGGGCGCGCTGGCAGGATGCGGTGGTGGCGGTGGTGGCGCCACGCCGGGCTCGGTGGCCTTGGCGCCCACGGCTGGGCCGGACGAGACGGCCCAGGCATCCGGCTTGGTGCTGGCGGTGGCGCCCCTGGGCGCCTCCTCCACCGCGCGCGTCGCGTGTGCCGAGACGCAAGCCGTGTCGGTCGAAACGCTGGGCGCCCGGCCCGACGACGGCGTGGACGACACCGCCGTGCTGCAGCAGGCCATCAACATGGCGCCGGCCGGCACCACGTTCGTGTTCCCTGCGGGCGTGTACCAGATCTCCGCCATGCTGCTGCCGCGGTCGGACCTGACCCTGTGTGCCAGCAGCACCGCCACGTTGCGCTGGACAGGCGGCTCGGGTCATCTGATTGACGCAGCCTATCGCGGCCGTGCCGATCGATTCAACCTCTACAACCTGGTGTTTGACGGCGCCTCCGTCATCCTGGCCGGCTCGGGCAATCGGGTGGTGAACAACACCTTCCGCAACGTCAACCGCCCGGGCACGGCGCTGGAGTCCGACCACACGCGCATGCATGCGCTGCACATCGTCGGCTTCGAGGACGGCGTGATCGAGCACAACGTGTTCGACAACATCGACACCAACACCGCGCTGATCGGCCACGGCGTCTCGGGCAGTGTCATCCGCAACAACAGCATGGGCCGGGTCTACCAGGCCATGCACTTTTTCGAGATCACCGGCACGGAGGTTGCGCAGAACCGCCTGTCCGGCATGCGGCGCATGGGCATCGAGGTGCAGGGCAGCAACCTTCGCGGCCTCGTCATCCGCGACAACGTGCTGTCCGACTGGCGTTTCGAGGCCGATCAGCGTGAACTGATCGGCATGTCGGTGGTGTCGGGCGACAGCGTGGTGATCCAAGGCAACGTGCTGCGATGCGGGGCGGGTTGCGACAACAGCGAGCGCGGCTGGGGCATGGAGCTCGGCGGTGCGGGCACCCTGGCGGTTCAGCGCAACGTGGTGCAGGGCTTTGCCATCGGGCTCGGCGTGGCGATCCTCGACAGCGTCACCCTGGACGGCAACGCCGTCTACGACAGCCACGCGGCCATCTACAAATTCAACAACGGGCCGGTGTCCGGCAGCATGCGGGTGACGGGCAACCACATCGAGAATGCCCGCGATTGCGGCATCTGCGGCGAGTGGTCCCTCACCCGGGCGCCCGTGCTCAGTGGCAACACCGTTGCACGCGAAGCCGGTCGGTGGGCGGGGGATGCCGGGCGTCGCTACGTCGGCATCATCGCCAGCCCGGTCACCAGCGGGGCGGCGGCCATGCAGATCCAGGGCAATCGCCTGCTGCTGGAGGGCAGCGCCGCGGCGGGCCTGCACGGCTGGGGCGTGTGCCTGTGCGGTGTCAACGGCAACCTGTCGGGGCTCACCTTGTCGGGCAACTGGTTCGGGGGCAGTGGCGGAGACTGGGGCGGTGGCGTCCTGATCAACGCCGAGCGCGCCGCCGGCGGGGTGCGATTTGCCAGCAACCAGTTCCAGAACATGGCCATGGCTGTCGCCGGTGTGCACACCTGGCTGGCCGGCGGTTTCACGGCGTCGGGCAACACCGCGTTCAACGTGCCAACGGCCGGCCTGTGGCCCGGCGTGGTCGATGCCTCGGCCCGTGTCGATCTGCCCCGCCTCGGGCTGACGGCCAGCGCGTCAGGCAGCCAGCGCACGCTGCAGTTGTCCGGCCTGGCGGGTGGCATCAACGCCACCTGGCTCTTCGGCGACGGGTTGTCTGCCACGTCGACGGCCACGGGCATCCGTCACCTGTACGCGGTCAACGGGGGGCAGACGATGCGTGCCCGCGCCTGGGTCGGCCACGCGTCCGGCGCATGGCTCACGGCCAGCGCGGCTTTGCCGTTCACGGCACCGACGCCCTGAACTCGCGGACCTCAGGCGCTCAGCAGCGTGAAGCTCTGGCGACCTGTCCAGTTTTCCTGCGGGCCGAGCGTGACCGGCTGAAAGACCCGGGCCCCTTCGACGCACAGCATGTGCTGCCAGCCGTCGGGGGGCATGTCCTTCAGCGCCGCGCACTTCTCGGGGCCCGGGTTCCAGATCACCGCGTCAGGCAGGCCTTCGGTCTCGATCGCGAGGCGACGCGGGCCATCCCGCAGCAGCAGGCCTGCCGGCACCTTCTCGTAGATCCGGTCGATCTCGCCGTGGAAGCGCTTTTCCGGATGGTCCTCGATGGTCTCGGTGCGCAGCAGGCTGTCGACATAGCGGCAGCCTTCCAGGCCTTGCAGACGCACTTGCTGCAAGTCGGACACGGCCAGGTAGGTGTGCAGGGCCGCGGCGAACGGCCAGGTGGTCGTGCCCGTGTTCTCGGCAAACAGCTCCAGATCCAGGCGACCGCCGCTGACGGACACCGTCAACTCCAGCGTGAAGCCATGCGGCCAGATGGCCCGCGTGGCCTCGTCGTCCTGCAGCACGAACGTGGCCTGCGCGTGGTCGCGTCCGGCGTGGCCGCCTTCCAGGCGCCAGGCGCGGTTGCGTGCCAGACCATGCCGGGGCAGGCTCACGTCCGGGCCGCGTTGCTCGAATTGCGGGAAGATGACGGGCACGCCACCGCGCACCGCCTGGCCTTCGCCGGCCACCGCGCGCGGCGACAGGTACAGCTGTTCCTGGCCACCGGCCGGAATCCACGAGACCACGTGCCCCCCGTGCAGCAGCACGGTCGCCTGGGCCCCGTCGGGTGATTGGATCTGCACGGCGGGTTGACCCAGCACCTGGGTCATCGGAAAGGTCGGTTCACTCATCCCGTGAGTATCCATCCTTCGACCGGGTCGATGCCGGCAGGGATGCCATACCGGGCGTCTCCCGCTTCCGCACGCTGCTGTCCCCATGCGGCCTGGACGAGGCACAGCACGGCGTCGAGCCGGTCGCCTTTCGGGTCGGCCACCAGCGCATCGTGCTGGGCGGCCGACAGCTTGAGCCGCAGGCCCAGGCGCGTGCGACCCTGCTCAAGCGCCGCCACCAGGTCCTTGCGGGCAATGAGGCGGTCGTCGGTGGCCACGGCATCGCTCTTGTAGCTGCGACGGCCCAGCACCTCGCGCGCCAGCCAGCCGGGGTAGGCCTCCAGCGCCACGGCGTGCGGGCGGCCTTCCCGCTGGCCGGGCAGCGTGAGGTCGGCCGCCACCAGGCGCATCAGGCCCTCGAAGTACATCTTGCCCACGGGCACATAGCGGGTCTGCAGCGGGCTGGTGCTGACCATGTCCGGGATGGCGAGGTCGGCGGTGCGGTGTGCCAGCCTGGGCCCCGGGGGGCGGTCTGCGAGCCAGGTGTCGCCCCAGCCATCCACCAGGCGCTGAAAACCTGCGCGGTCCTCGCAATGCGCGTGCAGGGCACGGATGAGGCGTTCTGTCTCGCTCAGTGCGTGAGCCTGATCAAGCGCCACGCCCGGCACGGGCTCAAGCCCGCCGAGCCAGCGTGGCAGCAGGCCGGGCCCATGCGTGGCGAGCGCCTCCACGAACACGCGTGGCAGGCCGAAAGGAAAGTCACAGCCCATCACGAACCCGCTGGACAGCGGGCCCGGCGCGTCGGGGGCGAGAAGCGCGCTCAGCGCCGCATGCGTGGGCAGCTCGTCCACCCGCTCCAGCCGCACCACGCTGCCGACGCGGTGGCCCCACGCCAGCGTCAGCGGCTTGCGGCCGCTGGGCGCGCTGCTGAAGTCCAGGCCCAGCAGCCAGGGCGTTGCGGCCGAACCCATGCCAGCGGCAACGTACTCAGCTCTGGCGGCTGACGATGCAGGCCGTGGCGATCAGCTCTTCCAGCAAGGCCATCGACACCTCGCCGGACACCGCATAGGGATCCAGCACCGGCCGCTCGGAGTACTTCAGCAGCGTCGACGGGTTGACGCGCGCCAGGTTCACCTGGCCCATGGTCCAGCCCGCAAAGCGTCGCTCGGTGATCTCTTCGTAGCGCAGCAGCACCACATCGTGGTGGCGGGTGTCCTGACAGATGCGGGTGTACAGCTGGTTGACCTGCTCGCGGCCGCCTTCCAGCACCTGCATGAAGATGTCGCCACTGTGGCACAGCAGGCCCGTGATGCCGTGCTGCGGGTTGTCCTTGCGCGAGGCGGCCAGGATGGCGTCGATCGTTTCGGGCGTGAGCGGCACCTTCGCGCGGCTCGCATACAGCAGTCGAACCAGCATGGCTCAGCCTTTCTTGTGGTTGACCAGGGAGAGGAATTCGCGACGCAGGTTCGGGTCCTTCAGGAAGGAGCCGCGCATCACGCTGTTGATCATCTTCGAGTCCATGTCCTTGACGCCGCGCCAGTGCATGCAGAAGTGGTCGGCTTCCATCACCACGGCCAGGCCGTCAGGGCTCATGCGCGACTGCAGCAGGTCGGCCACCTGCGTGACGGCTTCTTCCTGAATCTGCGGCCGGCTCATCACCCAGTCGATGAGGCGTGCGTACTTCGACAGGCCGATCAGGTTCGAGTGCTCGTTCGGCATGATGCCGATCCACACCCGGCCGATGATCGGGCACAGGTGATGCGAGCAAGCGCTGCGCACGGTGATCGGGCCGACGATCATCAGTTCATTGAGCCGCTCGGCGTTCGGAAACTCGGTGACCGGCGGCGCCGCGTGATATCGCCCCTTGAAGATCTCGTTGAGGTACATCTTCGCGACACGGCGCGCGGTGTCCTGCGTGTTGTGGTCGCTCTCGGTGTCGATCACGAGGCTCGACAGCACGGCGCTCATCTTGTCCTGCACCTCGTCGAGCAGCTTTTCCAGCTCGCCCGGCTCGATGAACTCGGCGATGTTGTCGTTCGCGTGGAAGCGCCGCTGGGCGGCCTTCAGGCGCTCGCGGATCTTCACGGACACAGGCACGCCTTGGTCGTCGTCGGCCTCGGTGGCTTGGGGGTCGATGGCGCGCAGGGAAGGGCTGTTCATGTCGGTTCCTGTCGGAGGAGGGGCACTCTAGTTGTTGCCGGCACTGTAGCCGGTCAGACATCGCCTCAGGGATTCGAGGGTATCCGCTTCGCGCAGCGGTTTGTCTGTCCGCCAGCGCAGGATCCGGGGAAAGCGCACGGCCAGCCCGCTCTTGTGGCGGGGGCTCGGTGCGATCCCCTCGAAGCCCAGCTCGAACACCAGCGAGGGGCGCACCGCGCGCACCGGCCCGAACTTCTGCAGCGTCGTCTGGCGAATCACCTTGTCGACCTGCGTGATCTCGGCATCCGTGAGCCCGGAATAGGCCTTGGCAAAGGTCACCAGTTGCAGCCCTTGCGGATCCGGCGGCTGCCCGGCCGAGATGGCATCCAGCACGGCGAGAACTTCGGCGTCGTCGCGTGGGGGGCGGTTCCACACGGCAAACGTGTAGTCGGTGTACAGGCTGGCCCGGCGGCCGTGGCCAGCCTGTGCGTAGATCAGCACGGCATCGACGGTCATCGGCTCGGTCTTCCACTTCCACCAGATGCCGTCGATGCGGGTTCGGCCGACGCCGTAGCAGGCAGCGTGGTGCTTGAGCATGAAGCCCTCGACACCAAGCTCGCGCGCCTGCTGGCGCAGGGTGGCCAGCTCGGCCCAGGGCAGCGGCTTTTCCGGCCGGCTTGGCAGTGGCGACAAAACGAGGTCGCGCAGCGCGGTGCGGTGCGCTTCCAACAGCTGGCGGCGCAAGCGTTGCGGTTGACGCCGCAGATCCTGGTGCGCCCATGCCAGCAGGTCGTAGGCGATGAACGCGCACGGCACCTTTTGCAGCCACGCGGCCGTCAACTTCTGGCGCGTGATGCGCTGCTGCAGTTCGGCAAACGGGGCCGGTGAAAAGGGCAGATTCAGGCCGGGTGAGGGTTCGTCGCGGATCGCGAGAATCTCGCCATCGAGCACCGTGCCATCCGGCCAGTGTTGCGCCAGCGCCGCGAGGTCGGGAAAGCGCTCGGTGATCAGCTCCTCGCCCCGCGACCAGATGCCCACCTGGCCATCGCGGCGCACGATCTGCGCGCGGATGCCATCGAACTTCCACTCGACGAGCCAGTCTGCTGAAGGGCCCAGTACCGTCTCGTGCGCGCCGCCAGGGGCTTCGGCTTCCTCCAGTGGGTGGGCCAGAAAGAAGGGGTAGGGCTGGGTGCCCTGCGGCTCGTCGGCATCCCCGTCCAGAGGGGCGATGAGCCGCGCGTAAGCGTCGGCATCGGGGGCATGGCGGGCATCGGTGTAGCCCATCAGGCGCTGGGCCACCACCGTGGCGGGCAGTCCGGCGTGCTCGGCCAGCGACCGGATCACCAGCTGCTTGCTCACGCCCACGCGCCAGCCTCCACCGATCAGCTTGATCAGCACGAAGCGTTGCGCCCAGTCCAGCGGGGCCATCCACGCGCGCAAGGCCACATGCTGCGCCTCGACCGGCTGGCCGCGCAAGGGCAGCAGCCGTTCCTGAAGCCAGCGGTGCAACGGCAGGGCGGTGGCTTGCCGCGTGTCGGCGACCTCGGCCCGCGTGTGCGGCAGCAGGTGGGCGATGGTCTCCGCGAGATCGCCCACCGCCTGGTACGAGACCTCGAACAGCCACTCGTCGATGCCCGCTGCCTCAGCGGCCCACCGGCGCAGCTCGGTGGTGTTGATGGCCCGCCGCGGTCGGCCGCCCGACAGAAAGTACACCGCCCATGCGGCGTCCTGCGGCCCGGCATCCCGCCAGTAGCGCAGCAATGACGCCACCTTGTCGCGGGTGGCGGTGCTGGCGTCCAGTTCGGTGTAGAGCTGCGCGAATCGCTGCATGGCAGCAGCCTAGCATCGCGCAGCGCCCGGGCCGCTCAGTCTGCGTGGCAGACCGGGTCTCGCGGGTGCTGCACGCAGTGGCGCGCGCGGCAGGTGGCGCCCGGTGCGCCGGTCAGCGTCTTGCACGTTGCCCAGTCTGCCGCGGCCACCGTCGTGCCCGCACCGGGGGCGGTCTGGCGCGAACGGGTGTGCGTCATCAGGGCCTGCACCAGGGCGACGTCGTCGGCACCCGGTCGGTTGGCGCGGGGGGCCGAGGCCGTTCGCTCTGCATGCCGCTCGCGGTCGGACCGTTCCGCCCGGGCGACGTCCGTGCGCGGGGACTTGCCCGGCGGGATGTCTTTCGTGGCCTGAGCATTCGGCGACGCATCGGTCGCCGCCACGGCGCTCGCGGCTGTGGCGGTCTGGGGCGCGCCCACGGTCGGATCGGGGGCGACGTTCTCGATGCGCGCAGCCGGGGCCGGGGCGGTCAGGGCAGCCAGCGGCCCGCCCGATCCCTGCGCCTTGGGCGTCGCACTGTGCGCCGCCGACGCCGCAGCCGCAGCCGCCGACGCCACGTTGGTGTGAGGGGCCGCAGCCCACCGCGCAGCCTCCGGATTGCCTTCCTGGACCACCACCGAGAACGTGGCCAGCAAGGCCAGCGCGCCACCCGCCATCAGCACGACGGCGGCTCGCTTCTGCCACCTGGCGCGGTCTCGCGGTTGCCGGCGGCGCGTGGAGGGTGCTCCTCGCGCGGGCTGCCGGGCCGACTCCAGCGTGGACAGCAGCCCCACGGGTGGCTGCCCGCCTGCAGCGTGTTCAGGGTGGTCGGGGTCCATCCCGGCGAAGAGGCTCGGACGGTCCAGCGATGGACGCGCCGAGGCGCCTGTTTCATGGCTCACGCCAGTCTCCCTGATGACTTGTTTATGGTTGAATCGCGAGATTCTACGAATCACATTCCCAGGGACCTGCGCCCCCGTTGTGGGGTTGCAAGCAATGGTTACAGAACGATGCAGACAGGGTGGCTGTGGGCCGGCTTCGCACTGGGGTGCGCAGTGCTGGCCGGCGTGGTGTTTCCCGGCTGGTGGTCCAGCCCGTGGCAGCGGCTTGCACTGACCTGGCGACGCCGTCATGCGGTGCAGTGGTCGTGGCCGCGCCAAGCCGCCCGGGCACCGCGCCCCCGCCTGCCTGTCATCGGCGCCACAGTGCGCCCCTGGTGGCGACCCGCGTCGTGGCAGACGCCTGTCGCCGTGGTCCTGCTGCTGGCCATGCCAGCCGTGGCCGTGCTCGGCTGGGGCCTGCGCGGCCCCTGGATGCTCGACGGCTTCGACGATCGCGTTGGCGTAGGCGATGAGCGCATCACGCAGCTGCTTGCAGGTGAACACCTCGTGCCGCCGCCGCCCTTGCCCCCCGAGGTCTTTGCCACCGCCGAAGTGGAAATCGAGCGCCCGATGCTGGCGCTGGCCGACCGCCGGTGGGAGCAGATGGACCCGGACTTCGTCCAGCGGCTGCTGTGGGTGTTCCGGATCATGAAGGAAGAGCATGGGTACGACATGGCCTTGCTCGAAGGCTGGCGCAGTCCCGAGCGCCAGAACCAGCTGGCCGCCAAGGGGGCTCACGTCACACAGGCCACCGCGGGTCAGAGCTATCACCAGTGGGGCCTGGCCGCCGACTGCGCCTTCCTGCGCAACGGGCGACTGGTCATCTCCGAACGCGACCCCTGGGCCATGGAAGGCTATCGCCGATATGGTGAGGTGGCCGAGCGGGTGGGGCTCACCTGGGGCGGCCGTTGGCAGATGCTCGACCTGGGTCACGTGGAGTGGCGCAAGCCTGGCGTCCGCGAAGCCATGCGCGCCGTCCGCGGCCGCTGAAGCTCGCTCACACTCGACACAAGCCGTAACAGCTGACCTGCTTTGGAGGGGGGTGAGTCGCTTCGCTGCGCCCTTAGACTCGCCCCGCGCGGCCCAGGCTGCGCCCATAAACAAAAGCAAGCAGGGAGCGCGAGGCCATGGGCCGTCCATTCATCGTCCTCGGTGATGTCACCGACCACGGGGGCACCGTGGTGCAGGCGTCGGCCATGACCGACACCCATGGCCGCGGCATTGCGCGGGTTGGCGACAAGGTCACCTGCCCGCGCAAGGGGCATGGCGGCACCACGGTCATCGTCACAGGTGATCCCACCATGCTGATCGACGGCATGCCGGCAGCCCGCCATGGCGACAAGTGCGCCTGTGGTGCCACCCTCATCGCGACTCAGGCCGTCTCCACCGACATCTGAGACGCGGCGCGACGGCGGCGTTTGCGCCCAGGTCGCCCGGTCATCTATCAGGCAGTTCAGGCATGACCCAGGTTTGGAAAGTGGCGGGGATGTGGCTGGTGATCGCAGCGGTCATCTGGCTCTTCTCGATCTGGCAGTGGCAGACCACAGACGCCACCGTGGCCGATCGCGATATCGTGATGCAGCTGCTGGTCCTGCCTGTGATGCTCACAGCCGCGCTGTGGCTCTCATTGAGGGGTGTGCAGCGCCTCCGCACAAGCTCGGCCCAGGCAGCGGCGCCCGGTGCCGCTCCGGCGGTGTCCCTGGACGAGCAGCCTAACTCGGAAGCCGCCTTGCGGGCCGCCAACACCTGGCTGCTCGCCTCGGGCGTGTCGCTGCGCGCGGGCAGCGATGCCGATGCCGCCTGGGCCACCATGCAATCGAACCCCCCTCGTCCCGGGCCGGATGCCACCCTCTTCGACCTGGATGGCATGCCCGTCTTCACCGCCCGCGTCGAGCAGGTCGACGAGCTTCTGGCCTCCGAGCCCGACCCGGATGCCGTGCTCAGCCACCCAGACGGGCGCCCTGCGTCGGCCGCCGTGCAGCGCGCCTGGGTGCTGATGCAGGCCGTGCTCTTGCCACTGCTCGATGCCGTCGGCGGCCTGATCCCCGATGAAGCCCAGGGTGGCTCACTCCCTGAGCCTGCAGACGATGCGACCGCGCCCTCGATGCGCGCGCATCTGTCCGGCGTGGCCGCGCCGGTGTCGGCGCAGCACCTGGCAACCCGGGAGGCCCGCCGGCCGACGCTCACCGTGCGCCTGGTGCTGCCGGCCCGGTGGTCGGTCGAGGACCAGGCGCTGTTTGTCCAGGCCCTGCGTGGTCAGTGCGGTGTGCTGCTTGATTGGGCCGAGGC
>NZ_CANBCC010000037.1 GCF_947366995.1 uncultured Aquabacterium sp.
CTGGCCAAGTTCACGCTCATTGACTACGACCGCGAGATGGCGCTGGTGGCCGTCTACAAGGAGCGCCATGCCGACGAGCAGGGCGAGATCACCGAGCGGGAACGCGTGATCGGGGTGTCGCGCTACATCACCAACCCCGACCAGACCACCTGCGAGTTCTCGCTGGTGGTGGCCGATGACTTTGGCGGCAAGGGCCTGGGCTCGCGCCTGATGGAAAGCATCATGGACGTGGCCCGCGAGCGCGGGCTGGCCGAGATCCAGGGCCTGGTGCTGGCCAACAACGACAGCATGCTGCGTCTGATGCGCAGCCTGGGCTTCACGGTCAAGTCCTATCCGGACGACCCCGACTTCAAGCTGGTGACGCACGCCCTCTGACGGGCGCGGTTTGAGCACGGGGGCAGCATGGGGCGGGCCCCCGCGGGTGCATCAGGCCGTGACGGCCGCCACCTGCTGCAGGCTGGCCAGCGTCATCACGCAGGCCCGGGCGGCTTCGGCGCCCTTGGTCACGAAGTGCGTGTGGAAGTAGCGCTGGTGCTGCTCGTGCTCGTGGAAGTGGTGCGGCGTGAGCACCACCGAGAACACGGGCACCTCGGTGTCGAGCTGCACGCGCATCAGGCCGTCGATCACGGCCGTGGCCACGAAATCGTGCCGGTAGATGCCGCCGTCGACCACCAGACCGGTGGCCACGATGGCGTCGAAGCGGCCGGAGGCGGCCAGTTTCTTGGCGTGCAGCGGGATCTCGAAGGCGCCCGGCACGGTGAACACCTGCACGGCATCGGTGGCGCAGCCCAGCCGGGCGAGTTCGGCCAGAAAGCCTTCGCGGGCCTGGCCGACGATCTCGGCGTGCCAGCTGGCCTGGATCAGGGCCACACGGGGGCGCTGCGGCAGCGCGCCGGCAGCAGGAAGGGAAGCAGAAGGAAGGTCAGACTGATTCATGGCTCGTGAAACGACAACGGGTCCAGAAATCAGGGCGCACGACAACACCGCCCTTCAGGCGCGCGCAGGTGTGTGCCGCCGCGAAGGCGCACGCACCCGCACCCGTCCAGCAGGGCAGGGATCGCGCTCTCTTTCATCCGGACTGTGACCGTCGGCCCTGGCATCTGACCAGGTCTGCTGACCCTCGCGCCACCGAAGCGGTGCGAGGCGCTCGCGGGCTCGAGGCCCGAAGGCCTCCTACCGCCGGTGGGGAATTCCGCCCCGCCCTGAGAACGCTCTGCTCCGGCCATCAAAGGCCGCAGCAGGTGATCATTGTAGGCGGCAGCGTGTCAGGGTGTGCGCCGCCGCCGGAGCGTCCCCCGCCGTGCGAGGGGCAACGCGCGCAGAAGCGCTGCCGCGCCCCGCAGCGGGCGCTCACATCGGCCCGGGTAGCAGCTTCAGGCCGAGCAGCAGCACCGAGGTCACGGCGTTGTAGGTGATGCCCAGCACGGCCTGCACGTAGAACACGGCCGACAGCACCTGCGCGCTGAAGCCGTGCTCGATCACCACGGCGAGGCCGAAGCACAGGGCCGAATACACCGCCCAGCGGCGCAGGTAGGTGGGCAGCCAGCGCACCTGCTGCTGGTTGTGGCGCCACGCGGCCGCCCGCTCGAAGAGATTGGGCCGGTTGACGTCGCGGAACAGCCAGCCGAAGAACCAATAGCGATACAGCAACTGCCGGAAGGGCAGTGGCACGGGCACGGTGTCGTCCGCCATCACGCCGACGGTGCGGCCGCTCAGTGAAGGCGGCGGGGGATCTGAACGGGAAGAGGTCATGGCGCGCTCCTGGCCGATGCGACCATGGTGCCAAGGCTGACCGCGAATCAGGGCCGGGACAGACCCGACCTTGCCTTTCAGAGGGCTTTGCGGCGCGGTGCGCGGGCGGCGTGGGATGCTGCCTGGGCTGCCTGTTCGCGCAGCTTGTCCTTCTTGCTCTTGCGCCGGCCCTTGATGCCGCCGGTGCCGGGGGACGTATCGGCGCCTTCAGCCGTGGCGCTCTCGGCGGGTGCCGTGGCCGGCCGCGGTCGGGGTTCGAAGCCAGGCACGGTCTCGCGCGGCACACGCAGGCCCTGGCGCTTCTCGATCAGGCGGAAATGCGATTCGCTTTCGGGTGGGACGAAGCTGTAGGCGATGCCCGCTTCGCCCGCGCGGCCGGTGCGGCCGATGCGGTGGATGTGGTCGGCCGGCGAGCGCGCAAGGTCGTAGTTCACCACCACCGGCAGGCTGGCGATGTCGATGCCGCGGGCGGCCACGTCGGTGGCCACCACCACCTGCAGCTCGCCCTGCTTGAGCGCCGCGAGCGTGGCGCGGCGCGTGCCCTGGCTCAACTCGCCGTGGAAGGCTGCCGCGTGCACGCCATTGCGGGCCAGCTTGTGTGCCACCAGTTCGGCGCCGTACTTGCTGGCCACGAAGACCAGCATGCGGTCGTTCGGGTGTTCGTTGGCGATCAGGTGGCGCAGCAGCATGGTGCGCTGCTCGGCGTCGATCACCAGCGCGCGCTGGCGGATGTCGGGCAGGGTCTCGGGCGCATCGGCCACCGTGACCTGCACCGGGCGATGCAGCACGTGCTGGGCCAGGCCCGCCACCTCGTCCGGGTAAGTTGCGGAGAACAGCGCCGTCTGGCGGCGGGCGGGCAGCCAGGCCAGGATCTGGGCCAGCTCGTCGGCAAAGCCGAGCTGCAGCAGGCGGTCGGCCTCGTCCAGCACCAGCGTGGATACGGTGGCCAGCGCCAGGGCGCGGTGCTGCACCAGGTCGATCAGGCGGCCCGGCGTGGCGATCACGATGTCGGCCCCGCCGCGCAGGTGCATCAGCTGGGGGTTGATCGACACGCCGCCGTACACGACAGCGAGCTTGGGCCGCTGGGGCCAGTCCGCGCACAGGTCGGCCAGCGTGGCGCCCACCTGGTCGGCCAGTTCACGCGTGGGCAACAGCACCAGGCCGCGCACGGCGCGCGGGGTGCGGCGCTCGGCCTGCAGCCAGTGCGCCAGCAGGGGCAGGGCGTAGGCCAGGGTCTTGCCCGAACCGGTCTGGGCCTGGGCCAGCATGTCGCGGCCGGCCAGCAGCGGCGGCACCGCCTCGACCTGAACCGGCGTGGGGGTGGACAGGCCCTGGGCGCTCAGGGCATTGAGCAGGGCGGAAGGCAGGGCCAGATCGGCAAAGGACATGCGGGGGCGGGGGCCGGTGGCCATTCGGGTGCAGCAGGGGGCGCGGGGCCCAAGGGCGCGAGTGTACGCGGCGGGTGCCGGCTGCGGGGGCGGTTGTCCCCATTTCCTGTGGACAACTTTGTTGGCAAGCCGGGGGGAACCGGGTTTCTCCCAGGGAAGCGGGTTGGGGTGCTCAGAAATGTGGCAATCCACAAGGCCCTGAACCGGCCTGGCGGGGATGGGTTGGCGACAATCCGGGTTTGCGTCCCCTCCGTCTTTCATGACTTCCTCTGCCAGCGACACCGCCCCGGCGACCACGCCCATGTGGACGCGCCGCGGCACGGCCGCCTACCGCCGCATCAGCGTCGCCCTGTTCCTGGCGGGCTTTGCCACGTTCTCGCTGCTGTACGGCGTGCAGCCGCTGCTGCCGGCCATTGCGCAGGCCTTTGGCGTGAGCCCGGCTGAAAGCTCGCTGGCGCTGTCGCTGTCGACCGGCATGCTGGCGTTCGCCATCCTCGGGGCCGGCGCGGTGTCGTCGGCCGTGGCACGCCGGCCGCTGATGGGCGCATCGATGTGCGCCGCGGCGGCGCTCAACATCGTGGCCGCGCTGGTACCCGACTGGCATGCGCTGCTGGTGGCGCGCGCGGTGTCGGGCTTCGTGCTGGGCGGGGTGCCGGCGGTGGCCATGGCCTACCTGGCGGAAGAGATCGAGCCGCCCGGTCTGGGCCTGGCCATGGGTCTGTATGTGGGCGGCACGGCCTTCGGCGGCATGATGGGACGCATCGGCATCAGCGTGCTGACCGAGTTCATGGGCTGGCGCGCAGCGCTGATCTGCCTGGGGGTGATCGGTCTGGCCGCCGCGGCCGGGTTTGCCGCACTGCTCCCCGCTTCGCGCAATTTCGTGCCGCGCCGCGGGCAGGCCTGGTCCGACCACGTGGGGCACTGGGCGGCCCACCTGCGCCGGCCCGGCCTGCCGCGCCTGTTCGCGATCGCGGGGCTGCTGATGGGGGCCTTCGTGACGGTCTACAACTACATCGGCTTCCGGCTGGTGCTGCCGCCGTACGGCCTGAACCAGACCCAGATCGGCTTGATCTTCACGGCCTATGTTTTCGGCATTGTGTCTTCGGCGGTGGCCGGGGCGCTGGCAGACCGTTTTGGTCGCTGGCCGGTGATGGTGTCGGGCATGGTGTGCATGGGCGCTGGTCTGATGCTGACCTGTGTGGCACCGCTGGTGGGCGTCGTGGCGGGCATCGTGGGGCTCACGTTCGGCTTCTTCGTGGCCCACGCCGTCGCCAGCGGCTGGGTGGGCCGTCTGGCCGTGGGCAGCAAGGGGCATGCGTCGTCGCTCTACCTGCTGTCGTACTACCTGGGTTCCAGCGTCATGGGCTCGGTGGGTGGGTGGTTCTGGGGCCACGGCGGCTGGTGGCCGGTGGCGGGCTTCACGCTCGTGCTGGTGGGGCTGGCGCTGTGGTCGGCCTGGGGCCTGCGGCACGTCGATGTCGCGCGGCAGCCGGGCGCTACGATGGGTGCATGAACGCCGCCCCGATACCCGCCCCGCTGTACCCCGATCTGACGCTGCACGACGAAGCCCCGCTGGCCCCCGACCGCCTGGCCGCCCTGGCCGAGGCGGGTGTGGTGCTGGCCGAACGCCGCCGTGGCGGGCGCCGTGGCCCCTTGCTGCCGGATGCCATGCGCCCACGCACCGATGCCGAAGCCCTGGCCGTGCAGGCAGCGGTGGCCCGGGTGCTGGGCTGGCCGGTGGCCGGCTGGAAGTGCGCCTTGCCGGCGCCGGGCAAGCTGGTGGTGGCGCCCATCTACGCACCCACGGTGTGCCGGGCAGAGGCAGGGGTCCCGCTGTCTGCGGCGCCCGTGGCCACGGCGTGGCCATGGGTGGGCGATGGCGCCCCGGCCGTGCGGGTCGAGCCCGAACTCGCCTTCGTGCTGGCCACTGACCTCGCCCCCCGCGCGGAGCCTTGGTCGCCCGCCGAGGTCGACGCGGCCGTGGCGGCCACGCACCTGGCGCTGGAGCTGATCGATTCGCGCTACGCGCCCGAGGCCGTGCCGTCGTTTGAAGACAAGCTGGCCGACGGGCTGGTGAACCAGGGGTTGTTCGTCGGTCCTCGGGTCGACGGCGAGGTGGCCCGCGAAGCCGTGCGCTTCCCCATCGTCATTCAGATGCCAGGGCAGCCGGATGCGGTGCGTGACGGCGTGATGCCCGATGGCTTGCCGCGCGGCCCCTTGCACTGGCTGGCCGAGTTCCTGCGGCAGCAGGGTACCGGCCTGCGAGCGGGGCAGGTGGTCATCACCGGTTCGTATGCCGGGGCGTTCGACCTGCCGTGCGGTGTGCCGCTGCAGCTGCGCTACGGCACGCTGGGCACCCTGTCCGTGTGCCTGCATGCCCGCACAGGCGGTCTCGATTGACCTGGCAGGCTCGTTCTATCGGGCGGCTTCGTAGAGCTCCAGCGGCAGGTCGTCGGGGTCGGCGAAGAAGGTGAAGCGCTGCCCGGTGAGCTCGTCCACGCGGATGGGCTCGACCGCGACCCCGTGGGCCTGCAAGTGGGCCACCGCGGCATCGAGGTCGTCGACCGAGAAGGCCAGGTGGCGCAGGCCCCGGGCTTCGGGATAGGACGGCCGTGGCGGCCGATCGGGAAACGAGAACAGCTCGAGCTGCCCGCCGTCCGGCAGGGCGAGATCGAGTTTGTGTGACTGGCGTTCGGGCCGCCAGGTTTCGGCCAGCACGCGCAGGCCGAGCACCTCCGTGTAGAAGGCCTTGCTGCGCGGGTAGTCGCCACAGATCAGGGCGACATGGTGGATGCGGGTGAGCTGCATGTGCCGATGTTAGCGAGCCTGCGGTGCGGTGATCGCCTGCACCAGCGTGGCGGTGACCAGGGCGCGGAAGGCCTGCAGCAGCGGCGAGTCATCCCCCCGGCGCTGGCTCATCACGACGGGCGAGTCGACGCCCTCTTCGCGCAACGGGCGGTAGGCCACATCCTGGCGCTGCAGGGCCTGCACGGGGGCGGGCACCAGCGTCACCCCGATGCCGGCGGCCACCAGGCCGATGGCGGTCTGCATCTCGTTGGCCTCCTGCACGATGCGTGGGCGCAGGCCACGGGCCTCGAAGTGGGCCAGCATCTGGTCGGCATAGCTGGGGCGCGTCTGCGCGGGGTAGAGCAGCAGCGGCTCTTCAGCCAGCCTGGACAGGGCCACGCGCTTGCTGGCCAGCAGCCGGTGGCGGGCGGGCAGGGCGGCCACGAGCGCATCGCGTGCCACCACTTCGCTGGCGATGGCCACGTCGGCCAGTTCCAGCCGGCCGAAGCCGACGTCGATGCGACCCGCCTTCAAGGCCTCGTGCTGGCGCACGGTGGTCAGCTCGCTCAGGCCGACCTCGACGCGCGGGTGCGCCTCGCGGAAGCGGCGGATCACTTCGGGCAGGAAACCGTACAGCGTCGACGGCACGAAGCCGATGCCGAACCAGCCCTGGTGGCCCTCGGCAATGCGTCGCGTGGCGCGGGCGGCCTCCTGGATGCGGTTCAGGCTTTGCACCACCTGGGTATGGAAGTAGCGGCCGGCCGGCGTCAGGGCCAGCGGCCGCGCCGAGCGGTCGAACAGCTCGGCCCCGAGTTCGTCTTCCAGCTGACGGATCTGCCGGCTCAGCGGCGGCTGGGCGATGTGCAGCTTCTCGGCGGCGCGGCTGAAGCTCAGCTCGGTGGCCACGGCATCGAAGTAGCGCAGGTGACGCAGTTCCATATGTATACCTGTGGGGTATGGGATTGGACCCATTCGATATTGGACGGACCGAGCGTACACGAGGATCATTTCCTCACGCCCCCTCAGTCGACCCCATACCTCCCATGTCTGCTTCCTCTCCTCAAGTGCGTATCGAGGCCATCGAAGCCATCCTCGTCGATCTGCCGACCATTCGCCCGCACAAGCTGGCGATGACGGTGATGCACGGTCAGACCCTCGTGATCGTGCGGGTGCATTGCAGCGACGGCACCATCGGCATCGGCGAAACGACCAGCATCGGTGGCCTCGCCTACGGCGAGCAGTCGCCGGAAAGCGCCAAGCTGGCCATTGACCGCTACATCACGCCGCTGCTGATCGGGGAAGATGCCTCCGCCGTGCAGGCTACGATGCAGCGTGTGGGCAAGCAGGTGCAGGGCAACTCGCACGCCAAGTGCGCGGTGGAAACGGCCCTGCTGGACGCGCTGGGCCACCGCCTGGGCCTGCCCGTGCATGCCCTGCTGGGGGGCACCGCCCAGACCAGTCTGCCGGTGCTGTGGACGTTGGCCAGCGGTGACGCTGCGCGCGACGTGGACGAAGGCCTCTCGCTGATCGAACAGCGTCGCCACAACGTGTTCAAGCTCAAGGTGGGCCGCCGCCCGGTGGCCGAGGACGTGGCCCACGTCGCCGCCATCCGCAAGGGGCTGGGTGATGCGATCCAGCTCACGATTGACGTGAACCAGGCGTGGAACGAGGCGCAGGCCATGGAAGGCATGGCCGCCATGCAGGAGCTCGGCATCATGCTGGTCGAGCAGCCCATCCACGGTCGCAACCGCCGTGCCATGGCCCGCCTGAGTGCCCGCTTCGACGTGCCGCTGATGGCCGACGAGGGCTTCAACGACGCGATGGACGCTTACGAAATTGCCCAACTGGGTGCGGCCGACATCCTCGCGCTCAAGACCGCCAAGGCCGGTGGCCTGGCAGCGGTGCTGAAGGCCGCCACGGTGGGCGAGGCCGCTGGCCTGGGCCTGTATGGCGGCACCATGCTGGAAGGCACGATCGGCTCGATCGCATCGGCCCACGCGTTTGCTGCGGGCCCTGCCATGTACTGGGGCACCGAGCTGTTCGGCCCGCTGCTGCTGAAGGACGACATCGTGCAGCAGCGCCCCGTCTACCGCGACTTCGCGCTGCAGATGCCGGCCGGCCCGGGCCTGGGCCTGGCGCTCGACCTCGACAAGCTGGCGCACTACCGCCGTGACCCGGATCGCGTGCGCCCTGTTGGCGCCGCTGGCCTCTGATCCCCTCTCGCCCATCCCCAGGAGACCCCGATGCTGTTTCATGTCCAGATGACCGTGCGCCTGCCGCATGACATGCCGGCCGACGTGGCCGACGAACTCAAGGCCCGTGAGAAGGCCATGGCGCAAAGCCTCCAGCGCGATGGCACCTGGCGCCACCTGTGGCGCATTGCCGGCCGCTACGCCAACGTCAGCATCTTCGACGTCGACAGCCCGGCCGCGCTGCACGACGTGCTGTCGCGCCTGCCGCTGTTCCCGTACATGGACATCGAGGTGCAGGCCCTGTGCCGTCATGCCTCGTCCATTCACGATGACGACCGCTGAGTCGTCCTTTCCATCACCTCAAGGAGACAACGTGAGCAAGAACGAAATGAGCAAGCAGGCGCTGCTTGACCGCGTCAACACGGTCCGCATCGCCGACGGCAACGAGCGCGTGCGCGCCCTCACGGCCCGCATCGTGGGCGACCTGTTCAAGGCCATCGACGAGATGGACGTGCAGCCGGACGAGTTCTGGGCCGCCACCGACTGGTTGGCTCGCCTGGGCGCCACTGGCCAGATGGGTCTGATCACCGCCGGCCTCGGCTTCGATCGCCTGCTGGACATCCGCATGGACGAGGCTGACGAACGCGCCGGCATCGCCAAGGGCACGCCGCGCGCCATCGAAGGCCCGCTGTATGTGGCCGGTGCTCCGCTGTCGAAGTACGAGACCCGTCTGGACGAGGGCGCCGAGCTGGCGGGCCAGACCTTCGTGATGGAAGGCCGTGTGATCGACGCCAAGGGGCAGCCGCTGGCCGGCGCCATCGTGGATGTCTGGCATGCCAACGACCAGGGCCGCTACTCGCACTTCGACCCAGCGCAACCGGCCTACAACCTGCGTCGCCGCATCGAGACCGACGCCGAAGGCCGCTACCGCTTCCGCAGCAAGCTGCCGCCGGGCTACGCCATCCCGCCGAACAGCCCCACATCGGAACTGTTCGACGCCCTGGGGCGCCATGGCAACCGGCCGGCCCACGTGCACTTCATGGTCGCCGCGCCGGGCCAGCGCCTGCTGACCACCCAGGTCAACATCTCCGGTGACCCGTACAACGACGACGACTTTGCCTTTGCGACCCGCGACGGCCTGGTGGTCGAGGTGGAGTCCGGCGTGTCGGCTGCAGGGTACGAATCGCTGGGCGTGACGGGCCCCATCGGCCGCGTGCGCTTCGACTTCGTGCTGCAGCCCGCACGCACCGAAGACGAGTCGGCGCCGAAGTCGCGCATGGCTCGCGCTTTGAGCTGATGCAGCCCGGCAGGCACGGGGACAGACAGGATCCCCGTGGCCTGACCCCGGCGGTATGATTTCCATCGCCCCCGTGCCGTCCTGGCGTCGGAGGCGATGTGCTTTTCGTCAGCCGAGGTTTTTTGCATGGACCAGCCCGGGAATCCCCCGTCGCCCGCCGCCCCCGCCGCCCGTTCCCGCGGGGGCCGTTGGTGGCGCTGGCCCCTGGGCCTTGGCGTTGCGGCTGCGGCCTGGACGGGGCTCGTGGGCGCCTGGCTGCCCGGCTTCATCAAACCGCGTGTGGAGCAGGCCGCCACCGAGGCCTTGGGGACACCCGTTGCACTCGACGCGGTGGCCCTGCAGCCGTGGACGCTGACGCTTACTGTCGATGGCGCCCGTGTGGGCCCGGCCCATGCACCGTATCTGCGGGTGCAGCAGGCCCAGGTGCAGATCTCGGCCGAGTCGTTGTGGCGCCTGGCGCCCGTGGTGCGCCGCGTGACCGTGCGCGGCCCGCAGGTTTTCATCGAACGACAGACGCCCGAGCGCTTCAACTTCAGCCCGGTGCTCGACCACCTGCGCGCGCAACCCGATGCGGCCGACACCGGCGAGCCGACCCGGTTTGCCGTGCACAACATCCGCCTCGAAGGCGGCGCGGTGCGCTATGTCGACCGCGTGCTGAACCAGTCGCATCAGATCGACCAGATCACGCTGGGCGTGCCCTTTCTCTCCAACCTGCCGAGCTTCGTGACGGTGGATGTGGAGCCGGTGCTGTCGGCCCGGGTCAATGGCAGCCCGCTGCGCGTCGAAGGCCGCAGCCAGCCCTTCTCGGCCAGCCGCACCTCGACCGTGTCGCTGGCCTGGCAGGGCGTGAAGCTGCCTCAATGGCTGGAGGCCGCGCGGCCGCTGCTGCCGGCAGGCTGGCAGGTGCAGATGCCGTCGGGCGAACTGGCCACCGTGGTGACGGTGCGCTTCGAGGCGAAGCCATCTCCGGCCGCACCCAGTGTGTCGATCGAAGGCCACGCCACGGTGCGGGCACTGGCCGTGCAGGCCAGCGGGTTGCCAGGTGTGGGGCCGCTGGAAGCCGGCTGGCGTGAACTGGCCGTGACCGGCGTGGTGTTGCGTCCGCTGGAGCGGCAGGCGCGCGTCGGTCAGATTGCGCTGTCCGGGCTGACGGCCGCTGTGCATCCGCAGGCCGAGGCGACGCGAGTCGAACCCGCGGCGTCGCGTGCACGGGTCGCCGCTACCCCGGTCGCGCCCACGCCCGCGCCTGAAGCGGGTTGGCGCTGGCAGGTCGATGCCGTGAAGGTCGATGCTTCACAACTTGCCGTGCAGACGCAGGCCGCCGCGGCCTGGCCCACGGTGCAGGCCGTGAAGCTCGAGGTCCGCGGGTTGAACGCGGCTCCGTCGAGCCCACCCGCCACCTGGCAGCTGGCGCTGAACGACGCGGCGGGGGCGCGCATCGAGGCGCAAGGCGACCTCCAGATGGCGGCACACCATGCCAGCGCCCGCATCGACGTGGCCGGGCTGTCCTTGCCGCACTGGACCGCCCCGCTGGCCGACGTGCCCGCCTGGCGTACCTTGCCGCTGCAGCCGCAGAAGGGAGTCGTGTCGCTCAAGACCGCGCTGAAGGCGCAGTGGGATGGCGAGGGTGGGCTGGACCTGCAGGCAGACGCGTTGAAGGTGGCCGACCTCCAGGCCCGGCCTGCGCGCACGGCCCGCGGTGTCGACGACCGCATCGACTGGCAGCAGCTGGCGCTCGCCGGCGTCGCGGCCCGCGTGGAGGGCGGTGCGTTGCAGACCGTGTCGATCGACAACGTGGCCCTGACCGGGCTGGATGCGCGCGTGCGCCGTGATGGGCAGGGCAGGGTGCTCGGTCTGGGTGGCCCGCCCGCCTCGTCGAAAGCCCGCACGTCCCCTGCGACGCCGGCCACGGCTGCGCCACGCTGGACGGTGGGGCGCGTGCAATGCGAGGGCTGCCAGCTGCGCTTCGTCGACGAAAGCGTCGAGCCCGCCGCGCGGTTCGACGCAAGCCGGCTGGCGCTGACCGTGCAGGGGCTCTCGCATGACCTGCGCAGCCCGCTGGCGGTCGACCTCGACACCCGGGCGCAGGGCAAGGGTGAGCTGCGTTTCAAGGGCACGGTGCGGCCCCAGCCCCTGTCGGTGCAGGCCCAGGTGGCTGTGCGCAACCTCGAGTTCGGCGCCGTGCGGCCTTACCTCGATCCGTTGCTCAACGTCAGCCTGGCCCGCGCGCAGGCCCAGGCCGCGGGGCGCCTGCAGCTGCAGGACGACCCCCGCAAAGGCCTGAGCGCCCGCTACCAGGGTCGCGCCGGCATCACGGGGCTGCGCGTGCTCGATCGCCTCAATGAGGCGGACTTCCTCACGTGGCAGACGCTTGCGCTCGACAATCTGGATGTGCGGTGGGCCGCCAACGCGCCGCTCGATGCCGACCTGGGGCGCATCCGCCTGCAGGGCTTTTACGGTCGTGTGATCGTCAACCCCGATGGCCGGCTCAACCTGGCTCACATCGTGCGCCAGCCCGATGAAGAGACGACCCGCTCAATCACCACGCCGGCGCCGTCCAGCGCAGCCTCGGCACCAATGCCTGCCGCTGCGTCCACGCCAGTGGCTCCCGCGCACCGGCTGCGCTGGCAGCAGATCCAACTGGCCGACGGCCGGGTCGACTTCACCGACAACTTCATCCAGCCCAACTACTCGGCGCGCCTCACGCAGGTGGAAGGCACGATCTCGGCCGTGTCGTCCGAGCGCACCGAACCGGCCGAGGTTCGCATTGCCGGCGCGGTCGACGACGCCGCGCCACTGCGCATCACTGGCAAGCTGCACCCGCTGGGCCCGCGGCTCTACACCGACATCCAGGGCTCGGCCAAAGGCATCGAACTCACGCGCCTGACACCCTATGCCGCCCGATATGCCGGCTACGCCATCGACAAGGGCACGCTGTCGGTGAACGTGCACTACCAGGTGGATGGCGGGCAGCTCAAGGCCGAGAACCAGGTGTTTCTCGACCAGCTCACGTTCGGGGACAAGGTCGACAGCCCCGATGCCACCAGCCTGCCGGTGCGCCTGGCGGTGTCGCTGCTGAAGAACCGCCAGGGCGAGATCGACATCAACCTGCCCATCTCTGGCTCACTCGATGAGCCGGAGTTCTCTGTGGGCGGCATCATCTGGCGCGTGTTCGTCAACCTGATCACCAAGGCCGTGACGGCGCCGTTTTCGCTGCTGTCCGGCGGCGGCAGCGAAGAACTGGGCTTCGTGCCCTTTGCGCCCGGCAGCACCGAGCTGGACGCAACCGCCCGCCAGCGCCTCACCACGCTGGCCACCAAGCTGGCCGACCGTCCTGCACTCAAGCTCGAGGCCACCGGCCAGGCCGACCCGGCGGCCGACACAGAAGGCCTGCGCGCGGCCCATGTCGAGCGCCTGATGCGCGAGGCCAAGGCCCGTGCCACGCGTCAGCCGGTGGCCGACGTCACCGTGGCCGAGTCCGAGCGCCTGACATGGCTGACCGCCGCCTACAAGGCCGCAGACATCCAGAAGCCCCGCAATCTGGTCGGCCTGGCCAAGGCGTTGCCGGCCGACGAGATGACGGCCCTGCTCAAGGCCAGCGCGCCGGTCGATGCCCGCGCATTGCGCGAGCTCGCCGACCGCCGCGGCGACGCGGTCAAGGCCTTCCTGGCCACCCAGTTGCCGCCCGAACGCGTGATGCTGACAGCCTCGCGCGTCGATGGCGAACTGCCGCGCGGCGAGACGGGGCCCGCCACGCGCGTGCAATTTGCCATCCGATGAAAAGCGGTGGCAAACGGCCGCTTTTCCGGTAATCGGCCACGCCGCGATCCGGCTGTGCCGTGGCGCCGGCGCAGTTCGGCCTCACCATTCCGGGCAGGAGGTGAACCACCATGGGTGCTTCGTCCATCGCGCTGAGCGGCATCCACGCCGCAAGCCTGCGGCTCGACACCGCTGCGCACAACGTCGCCAACATCGAGACGCCTGATTTCCGCCGCCAGCAGACGCTGCAGCGCACGCTCGAGCCCGCGGGCGTGGCCACCAGCGTCACGCAGTCCGACACCATGGGTGCGGCGCTCGAGCGCGATCTGGTCGACCAGCAGGCCGCGAGCTACGAGTACATGGCGGCCCTCGGTGTGATCCGCACCGAAAACCGCATGATGGGCGGCCTGCTCGACGAGAAGGCCTGACCTCACCCGGCCGAACGGCTACGATCGGGGCGCCCACCGCCCCATGACCCACGCCACGCCCGAGGCGCTGGCCGACACCCCGTCGCCGCGCCGTTTCATCGCCCACCTCGACATGGACGCCTTCTACGCGTCCGTCGAACTGCTGCGCTACCCCGAACTGCGCGGCCTGCCCGTCGTCATCGGGGGGGGGCGGCGGCATCAGCCCGAACCCCAGCCGGATGGCACCCGCCGCTTTGCCACGTTGCGCGACTACGCTGGCCGCGGCGTCATCACCACCGCCACCTACCCGGCGCGCGCGCTGGGTGTGCATTCCGGCATGGGGCTGATGAAGGCGGCCGCGCTGGCGCCCGAGGCCGTGCTGTTGCCGGTCGACTTCGACCGTTACCGCCACTTCTCCCGCCTGTTCAAGCAGGCGGTCCTCGCCATTGCGCCCGTGATGGAAGACCGCGGCATCGACGAGATCTATCTCGACCTCACCGACGTGCCCGGCGCGCAGGACACGGTGGACGGCGACCCGCTGGGCGGCGTGCGGGCCGTGGCGCAGCGCCTCAAGCAGGCCGTGCACGAGGCCACCGGCCTGACCTGTTCCGTGGGCGTCACGCCCAACAAGCTGCTGTCCAAGATCTGCTCCGACCTCGACAAGCCCGATGGCCTGACCCTGCTGATGCCCGAGGCCATCCCGGCGCGCATCTGGCCCCTGCCGGCCAGCCGCATCAACGGCATCGGGCCCAAGGCCAGCGACAAGCTGGCCCGCCTGGGCGTGCACACCATCGGCGAGCTGGCGGCCGCCGAGCCGGCCTGGCTGGTCGACCACTTCGGCGCCACCTACGGCGCCTGGCTGCACGCCGCCGCCCACGGCCAGGACGACCGGCCCGTCGTCACCTGGCGCGAGCCCAAGTCGCTCAGCCGCGAGACCACGTTCGAGCGCGACCTCGACCCCCGGCAGGACCGGGCCATGCTCACGCCGCTGTTCACGCGCCTGTGCGAGCAGGTGGCCGCCGACCTCGAGCGCAAGGGCTACCGCGGCCGCACCGTCGCTGTCAAGCTGCGCTATGCCGACTTCCACATCGTCACGCGCTCCATCAGCCTGCCCGAGCCCACGCGCGACGCGCAGGTGATTCGCCTGTGGGCCGGCCGTGCGCTCAAGACCGCGCCGCTGGACCAGCGCCTGCGCCTGCTGGGCGTGCGCATCGACCGCCTGGTGACAGAGGCCGATGCGGCCGCCGCCGAGGCCGCGCCCTTGCCGACCTCGCTGCCGCTGTTCCCCAGCGAGCCCTGACATCCCGGCGACAATGGCAGACTGAATCCACCCACTGATTGCCGTACCGGGAGTGCCATGCTGCGTCGCCTTGCCCTGCTTGCCTTTGCCTGCGTCAGCCTGCCCGGCTGTGCCGTGGTGGCCGTGGCCGATGCGGCCGTCTCCGTTGTGGCCACCACCGTGTCGGTCGGCGCCACGGTGGTCGAGACCGCGGTCGACGTGACGGCCGCTGGGGTCAAGGCCGCCACGGGCAGCGGCGACGTGCCGGCGGTGGAGCAGGCCCCCGCGCAACCCTGAGGTGGACCCCGATGTGGCAGGTGCGCATCGAGCCGCTTGGCGCCACCTTCGGGTGCGATGCCACCGAGTCGGTGCTCGAAGCCGCGCAGCGCGCCGGCGTCCACCTGCCACGCTCGTGCCGCAACGGCAGCTGCCGCGCCTGCCTGTGCCGCCTGCTTGCGGGCGAACTGGCCTACCGCATTGACTGGCCCAGCCTCAGCCCGGACGACAAGGACGAAGGGGCGATGCTGCCCTGCGTGGCCCTGCCGCGCAGCGACCTCACGGTCTGGGCCCCGCAGGCCCGCCCCGTGAACGCAGACACCGCCTGACGCGGCCCGGCGCAGGTCAGCCAGCCATCGGCCCCAGGTAGCGGAAACGCGGCACCGTCTGTCCATCCACGTCCACCGTGCCGGTGAACATCGCATACGGCCGCACCCACAGCGCGCCCTCGCCATACAGGGGCCGGTACACCACCAGCGGTTCCAGCGTCTCGCTGTGGCGCGCCACGCCGATCACCTCGTAGGGCAGGCGCTTGTAGTGCTCGTACCGACCGGTCGGCAGCGAGGGCAGGGGAGGAAGGGGTTCACCAGCAGACATGCCCTCATTGTCCCGCAGGGCTTGGGGTGGCGGCATCATGGTCCCCATCGTCCTCGCGACCCCATCCCACCCTTGCCACGTTCTGCACCATGATCGACCTTCACTACTGGGCCACGCCCAACGGCCACAAGATCACGCTGTTCCTGGAAGAGGCCGGCCTGCCGTATCGGCTCATCCCGGTCAACATCGCGGCGGGCGACCAGTTCAAGCCCGACTTCCTGAAGATTGCGCCCAACAACCGCATCCCGGCCATCGTCGACACGGCGCCGGCCGACGGCGGGGCCCCGCTGAGCCTGTTCGAATCGGGCGCCATCCTGCTCTACCTGGCGGACAAGACCGGCCAGTTCATCCCGGCCGACCTGCGCGGGCGCAACGAGGCAATGCAGTGGCTGTTCTGGCAGATGGGCGGGCTCGGCCCCATGGCCGGCCAGAACCATCACTTCGGCACCTACGCGCCGGAAAAGCTGCCCTACGCCATCGAGCGCTACGTGAAGGAAACCGCGCGCCTGTATGCCGTGCTCGACCGCCATCTGGCCGACCGCGACTTCATCGTCAACGGCCACTACTCGATCGCCGACATGGCCTGCTACCCCTGGATCGTGCCGCACGAACGCCAGCAGCAGCGCCTGGAAGACTTCCCCAACCTGAAGCGCTGGTTCGACGCTATCGCTGCCCGCCCGGCCACCCAGCGCGCCTACGCCCGCGCCGCCGAGGTCAACCCGGCCGGCACGCCCACGGTGAACGAGGCCTCCCGCAAGGTGCTGTTCGGGCAGGACGCCACCACGATCCGCCGCTGACGGGCGCCCTGCGCCGCAGGCACGGCACAATGTCGGGTTGCCCCGTCCGCCGGGGCGCCGCCGTGCCCGCCCACCATGCTCTGGACCTCGCTGAACCGCTTTCTCGACACGCTCCGCCCTCGTCGCCAGGCCGTCGTGCTGCTGGCCGACGCCCTGCTGATCGTGCTGGCGTGGCACACCACCTACCTCTTCCGCCTCGGCGTCGAGCGCTGGCTGCACGAGCGCCCCAGCTACGACGGCAGCGTGCTGCTGTGCGTGATCGCGGTGTACAGCGTCGTCTCGTGGGCGCTGGGCGTGCCGCGGGCCAGCTGGCGTTACACGGGCTTCCATGACATCACCCGCCTTGCCTGGGTCTGCCTGGGTGCGGGCCTGGCCAGCGCCGTCGTCGTGCTCATGGCCCAGCTGGTCGAGATCCCGCGGGCCGTGCTGGCCCTGCACCCGGTGTTCACGCTGGTGATGCTGTCGCTTGGCCGCATGACCATCCGCATGCTCAGCGAGCAATCGCGCGCGCGCCGCTTCGGGGGGCAGCCGGGTACGCATCGCGCGCTGGTGCTGGGCGCGGGCGCCGCGGCCAAGCTGCTGATCGCCGGCATCCAGCACCGCGGCTGGACGGTGGTCGGCCTGCTCGACGACGACGTCAGCAAGCAGGGCAGCCGCATCGCCGGTCTCACGGTGCGGGGCGGGCTCGAGCGGCTCAAGGAGCCCGGCACGCTCGACGACGTGACTCACCTCGTGCTGGCCATGCCGTCGGCGACGCAGGAGCAACGCCAGCGCGCCATCGACCTGGCCACCGAGACCGGCCTGCCCGTGGTCACCGTGCCCTCGGCGGACGAGCTGCGCGAAGGCCGCTCGCGCATCGACCGCGTGCGCGACATCGAGCCCGAAGACCTGTTGGGCCGCGAGCCCGTCAAGCTCGACGAAAGCGCGGTGTCCTCGCTGATCAGCGGCCAGACGGTGCTGGTGACCGGCGCGGGCGGCTCAATTGGCTCGGAGTTGTGCCGTCAGATCGCCCGCTTTGGCCCCAGCCGCCTCGTGCTGTTCGAGCTCAGCGAGTTCGCGCTCTACCAGATCGAGCAGGACCTCGGCGAGCACTTCCCGCACCTGCCGCTGGTGCGCCTGGTCGGCGACGTGAAGGACCTCGATGCGTTGCGCCGCGCCATGGCCGCCCACCAGCCCGACCTCGTCTTCCACGCCGCCGCCTACAAGCACGTGCCGCTGATGGAGGACGACAACGCGTGGATCGCGCTGCGCAACAACACGCTGGGCACCTTCCGCGTGGCGCAGGCCGCGGCCGAGCATGGCGTGAAGCGCTTCGTGCTGATCTCGACCGACAAGGCCGTCAACCCGACCAACGTGATGGGCGCCACCAAGCGCGCCGCCGAGATGGTGGTGTCGCACTGGGCCGCCCAGGCGCCGGGCACGCGCTTCATGGCCGTGCGCTTCGGCAACGTGCTGGGCTCCAGCGGCAGCGTCATCCCGAAGTTCAAGGAACAGATCGCCCGGGGCGGGCCGGTCACCGTCACCCACCCCGAGATCACCCGCTACTTCATGACCATCCCCGAGGCAGCCCAGCTCGTGCTGCAGGCCGCGGCGCTGGCCGAAACCGGACAGGTCTTCGTGATGGACATGGGCAAGTCGGTGAAGATCGCCGACCTCGCGCGCCAGCTGATCCACCTCAGCGGTCACACCGAGGCCGAAATCCCCATCGTGTTCAGCGGCCTGCGCCCCGGTGAGAAGCTCTATGAAGAGCTGCTGGCCGACGCCGACACCACGCTGCCCACGCCGCACCCGCGGCTGCGGCTGGCCCAGCTGCGCGGCGAACTGCCCGCCGACTGGATCGCCCGCCTGCTGACCCTGGCAGAGGACGAAGCTGCCGCGACGCCCGCTGTGCTGCGCGCCCGCCTGCACGCCCTCGTGCCCGAGTACGCACCCCGCTGAAACGGGCCGCCCGGCTTCAGGCCGGCGGCAACAGCTCGTCCACCTGCTGCAGCAGTGCCGGCACCTGCACCGGCTTGGTCAGATAGCAGCTGGCCCCGGCTGCAAACGCCGCGTCGATCTGCTCCGGCATCGCATCGGCCGAAATCACGACCACCGGGATGCTGGCCGTGTCCGGATTCAGCCGCACCTCCTTGAGCATCTCCAGCCCCGACGCGTCGGGCAGATTGATGTCCAGCAGAATCAACGCAGGCGTGCCCTGGCGCCCCTCGTGCAGCTCCCGGATGGCGCCCTGCACCGTGGTGGCGGTCTGCAACTGCACCCACGGCCGGGCGCGCAGGGCGGCGCGGATCACCTCGGTGTTGGTGGCGTTGTCCTCCACCAGCAGCACCGTGCGGGTCGGTCGGGCAGCGGGGCTGGACGCCGTCGGTGCCGTGGCGGCCGGTGGAGGCGGGGCCTCCGGCGTGAGCACCACCGCCGGCAGGCTCAGCGTGAAGGTCGAACCCTTGCCTTCCTCGCTGCGCGCGCGCAACTCGCCGCCCATCAGCTGCGCCAGGTGGCGGCTGATCACCAGGCCGATCCCCGTGCCGTCCGGCACCAGTGATTCACGCCCCAGGCGGTTGAAGGGCTGGAACAGCTGCGCCTGCTGGGCTTCGCTCATGCCCAGGCCGTTGTCGCTCACCGCAATCTCCATCCGCGACGCGCCCTGTTGCTGCCGCTGCACAGCTACCTTCACCTCGCCGCCCGGGCGGTTGTACTTGATGGCGTTGGTCAGCAGGTTGGTCAGGATCTGGCGCAGCCGCGTCGGGTCGGCCTGCACGCCCCAGTGCATGGGCACCCGGTCCGGCCAGATCAGGGTGATGCGGCGCTGCCGAGCCTGCGTCTCCACCAGGCTCGCCACCGCGGTCAACGCCTCCCGCACCGATTGCGGTCGGGTGTCGAGCCGCACCGTGCCGGCATCCAGCCGCGAGATGTCCAGCACGTCGTCGATCATGTCCAGCAGGTGCCAGCCAGCCTGCTGGATCTGCTGCACACGCGCCACCTGCGCGGGCGGCAGCGGGTGCGTCTGGTCGATTTCCATGACCTGTGCAAAGCCCAGCACCGCGTTCAACGGCGTGCGCAGCTCATGGCTCATGCGAGACAGAAAGGCGCTCTTGGCCTGGCTGGCCGATTCGGCGGCAGCCCGTTGTGCGCGGGCCTCCTCCATCGCGGCCTGCACACGGCGGGTGTGGCCCGTCATCACCAGCAACAGCGTGCCGAGCGCCGCCGCGAAGGCCACGCCACCCAACGCAAACAGCCACGCAGACTGGCCTTCGGCCAGCGGCACGGGCTCGTTCGTCCATGTCAGCAGCGCCCACTGTGCCCCGGCAAAATCAATGGGCACCACCTCGCTCAGCAGGGCACCGGCGGGCACCACGCCACCGGGGCACGCCGACGGTCCGCCGAGCACCTGGGCCACTGCCGCGGTCCGGTCCACCAGGCAGGCCGACAGGTAGCCTGGCCGGTTGCGCAGGATGTTGCCCAGTGCGTCCTCCATCCGCATCGTGATGAACACGCCACCCAGCGTCGCCTGCACCCGCGCCTGCGGGGTGAAGGGCTGACCATCGTAGACGGGAAGGTAGATCACCACCCCCTGCTGCGAGCCCGTCTCCTGGGCCAGCCGGAATCCGCGGGTGGCGATGGGGCGGTCCTCGCGGCGGGCGCGTTCGAACGCTTCGCGCGTCACCGGGCGCGACAGCACGTTGTAGCCCAGCGCGGCGCGATTGCGCTCCTGCGGCTCGATGAAGCGCAGCAGGACCAGTTCGTCGCCCGAGGGCGGTTCCCGCGCCACGCCGTCGAAGGCGCGGTAGTCCGGCACGCCATTGGCGCGCATGTGGCCTTCGAACACCAGCAGGTCACGGGCCCAGACTCGTTCCGCCCAGCCCATGCCATGCACTCCAGTCAACCCGGAAAGCCAGTAACGGGTCGCGCGCCGGAACTCGTCGGCTTCCACCAGGTCGGAGGCCGCGTACACACTGCGCAGGGATTCCAGCGCATCCAGATAGTCCCCCAGTTGCTGGCGCAGGGTGTGCACGGTGGCCGTCACGTCGTGCTCGAACAGATCCCGGTTGCGACGAGCCTCCCAGGTCTGCACCTGGTGGATGCTCAGCGACAGCAGCACGGTGGCCAGTGCCATCGGCAGGCCCACGGTGACGCGCCGTGCACGCCACAGCGCCGCGGGCCGGCCGGTGAAGGCCAGCATCAGCGGCGCACCTACCAGCACGCCCAGCAGGTCGCCGCCCCACCATTTCAGCCATGCAATCGGGGCCCCGTCCAGCGGCAGCAGGCCGAGCGCCAGCAGCCCGGCCACGGACACCGTGGCGTTCACCACGCTGGCCACCGGCCCGGCCAGCGCCATGAAGCGAACCACCAGACGCGGGCGGTCCAGCTCCAGTCCTGCTCGTCCGTCCTTGCCGAGAATCAGCTTCGAGCCCACCCAGGCTTGCAGGCCGGCGCCCACGCCGCTGATCAGGGCCTGCACCCACATGGCCGGCGGCATGGGCCCGGGCCCGCTCAGATGCAGCGAGAGCACGACGGTGACCGCCCCGAGGCCAACGGGCACGGCCATCCAGCGGCCCCAACCCAGAACGGCGCCCAGCCCCAGCCCGGCAGCCAGGTAAAGCGGCGAGGCAAACCCCCCGGGGGGCACCAGCCACAGGGCGGCCAGGCCAGCCGCGGTGTAGATCAGCCAGGTGAGCAGACCATGCGGCCAGACTGCAGGCATGGAAGTCAGGAGGCGCATTGCGCAGGAGGTGGGGTGCCAGCTCTTGTGATGTTGTAGGCAAACCATAGCACCCGGCGACCCGTTTGTGTCACGGGGGCATTCGAGATGGCCGCCGTCTGTGGCGCCGCGTCTCTTCTAGACTGTCCGGCATCTCGGTTTTCCAGGAGCTTTCATGTCGATCCGTCTTGCCCGGGGCCTTGCGCCGTTCGTTCTCGGACTGTCCGTGCTGGGCGCTGCAGTCCCTGCCGCCCGCGCCGAAGCCCCCCAGCAGAAGACCCAGGTGCCCGGCTACTACCGCCAGATGGTCGGCGCCTTCGAGGTGACCGCCCTGTACGACGGGCAGATCATGCTCGACGCAAAGCTCCTGAAGAACGCCTCCGCCACCGACATTCAGAAGCTGCTGGCACGCCAGTTCCGCGCCACACCGACGCCCACCGCCGTGATCGCCTTCCTCATCAACACCGGCGAGCGCCTGGTGCTGGTGGACGCCGGGGCAGGGCGCTTCTTCGGCCCCGGCCTCGGACAGGTCGTTCCCAGCCTCAAGGCCGCCGGCTACCAGCCCGAGCAGGTCGACGCGGTGCTGCTGACCCACCTGCATGGCGACCACGTCGGCGGGCTGGTGCAGGACGGCCAGGCCGTCTTCCCCAAGGCCACCGTGTACGCCTCGGCGGGCGATGCCGGGCACTGGCTCAACCCCGATGTGGCGGCGAAGGCCCCGGAAGGCGCCCAGCGCTTCTTCAAGATGGCGCAGGACGGCGTGGCGCCTTACGTCAAAGCGGGCGCATTCAAGACCTTCAGCGGCGAGTCGGAGATCCTGCCTGGCATCGCGCCCGTCAAGTCCAACGGCCACACCCCGGGCCACACCAGCTACCTGCTGCAGTCGCGTGGGCAGCAGCTGCTGGTCTGGGGCGACATCGTCCACAACGCGGCGGTGCAGTTCGCGCGGCCCAAGGTCACCATCGAGTTCGACGCCGACAGCAAGCAGGCGCTTGCCACCCGGCTGAAGCTCTTCGGCTGGACCGCCAAGGACGCCCTGCTCGTGGCCGGCGCCCACCTGCCATTTCCCGGCCTCGGCCAGGTGCGCGCCGACGGCCAGGGGCGCTTCAGCTGGGTGCCCGTCGACTACGCGCCCATCGCGCCCTGAGCGCGACGCCGCCCCGCCCATGGGCCTGATGTGCCGTCGGTGTGCACCGGATGCCACCGAAATGCACCCGGCGTCCGATTGGCGGGTGGTCATGGCCTTATTCCGCGCCCAGCGCCTGCGCACGACCCTATACTGACCGTTCATTCGTCAGCCCACGGACACGGGCCGCGAAGCTGGTTTCACAAGGCAATGATCGCCATGACATCCAAATTCAAGATCGCGGGCTGGGTTGCGCTGGGCGCCCTGGCTGGCGGCCTCACCACGCTGCAACTCGGTGCCACGGCCCGCAACACGGTGGCCCCGCTGCCGCTGGAAGAGATGCAGCAGCTTGCCGCGGTGTTCGGCATGATCAAGACCGACTACGTGGAACCGGTCGACGAGAAGAAGCTCATCAGTGACGCCATCGGCGGCATGGTGTCTGGGCTCGATCCGCATTCCGTCTACTTCGACAAGACCAGCTTCAAGGAATTCCGCGAAGGCACCACCGGCCGCTTCGTGGGCGTTGGCATCGAGATCGGTATGGAAGACGGCCTCGTGAAGGTGGTGTCGCCCATCGAAGGCTCGCCCGCTTTCCGCGCCGGCATGAAGAGCGGCGACCTGATCACCAAGATCGACGACACCTTCGTCAAGGGCCTCACCATGGACCAAGCCGTCAAGCGCATGCGCGGCGAGCCGAACACCAAGGTGGTGCTGACCATCTTCCGCAAGACCGAGAACCGCAGCTTCCCCGTGACCATCGTGCGCGAGGAAATCCGCGTGCAGTCGGTCCGCACGAAGATGATCGAGCCGGGCTATGGCTGGGTCCGCATCAGCCAGTTCCAGGACCGCACCGTCGACGACTTCGTCACCAAGGTGAACGCGCTCTACAAGGAAGATCCCAAGCTCAAGGGCCTGGTGCTCGACCTGCGCAACGACCCGGGTGGCCTGCTGGAAGGCGCCATTGCGATCTCGGCCGCTTTCCTGCCCAAGGACGTCGTGGTTGTGTCCACCAACGGTCAGCTGCCGGAATCGAAGGCCACCTTCAAGGCGCGCGCCGAAGACTATTCGCGCCGCTTCGGTACCGACCCGCTGGCCAAGCTGCCGGCCGCCCTCAAGACCGTGCCGCTGGTCGTGCTCGTCAACGAAGGCTCGGCGTCGGCTTCCGAGATCGTCTCGGGCGCATTGCAGGACCACAAGCGCGCTACCGTCATGGGCGGCCAGACCTTTGGCAAGGGCTCTGTGCAGACCGTGCGCCAGCTGACGGCCGACACCGCGCTCAAGATCACCACAGCCCGCTACTACACCCCCAGCGGTCGCTCCATCCAGGCCCGTGGCATCGTGCCGGACGTGATGGTCGACGAAAGCGTCGAAGGCAACCTGTATTCGGCCCTGCGCATGCGCGAAGCCGATCTGGAAAAGCACATCGGCAGCGGCCAGGGCAAGGAAGAGAAGGACGCCGCCCGAGAGAAGGCCCGCGAAGAAGCGATGAAGAAGCTGGAAGAGCTCAACGGCAACGGCAAGAAGAACGAGCCGCCCAAGCCTCTGCCCGAATTCGGCTCGGCCGAAGACTTCCCGCTGCTGCAGGCACTCAACCAGCTCAAGGGCAAGCCGGTCGCCGTCTCCAAGACCATGACCGAGCGCAAGCCGGAAGAGAACCAGGCGCAGTGAACGACGACCAGCGGCTGCGCTACAGCCGCCACCTGCTGCTCGACGAGTTCAGCGAGGACGCGCAAGATCACCTGCTTGCCAGCCGCGCGCTGGTGATCGGGGCCGGCGGGCTGGGCGCGCCCGCCTTGCTGTACCTGGCCTCGGCCGGGGTCGGCGCCATCACGGTGGTCGACCCCGACGAGGTGGACCTCACCAACCTGCAGCGCCAGGTCGCCCACGCCACCGACCGCATCGGCCAGCCCAAGGTGCACTCCGCGCGGACCGCGCTGGCGGCGCTCAACCCGGGCGTGCAGGTCGAGCCCATCCACCAGCGGGCCGATGAGGCCCTGCTGCGCCGCGAGGTGCCGCGCGCGCAAGTCGTCCTCGACTGCACCGACAACTTCGCCACCCGGCAGCTCGTCAACCGCGTCTGCCACGAAGCGGGTGTGCCGCTGGTCTCGGCTTCGGCCGTGCGCTTCGATGGGCAGATCAGCGTGTTCGACCCGCGGGACGCCGCCAGCCCCTGCTACGCCTGCCTCTTTCCGCCCGACACCCCGCCGGAGGAGGCGCGCTGCGCGCTGCTCGGCATCTTCGCGCCCGTGGTCGGCGTGATGGGCGTGATGCAGGCCGGCGAGGCGCTCAAACTGCTGCTGCAGTCCGGCCCCGAGGGCGCTTGGAAAGGGCACCAGAGCCTGGCCGGCCGCCTGCTGATGCTCGACGGCCGCAACTGGCGCTGGACCGAGCTGCGCGCGCGTCGGCAAGCTGGCTGCCCCATCTGTGGCGACCACGCACCGCACCCCCAGGGGCACTGACGGGATTTCGCAACTGCCCCCCGGCTTGCGCGCTGTTTCGCGCGCCGGGCCTGCGGGCGCGGCTGCATACTGGGTTCCCGACGTGCTTGCGTCGGCATGTGGGAAACCCCTCTCAGGATCGCCAGCATGAACAACCCGAAAGAGCTGCTCGAACGCAACTTCCCGACCGCGGACCAGGACGTCCGCCGGGCCCCGAAACCTTCGCTTTACGGCGGGCCGGACAGCAGTTATGACCTGGCCTTCGCCGACCCCGAGTTCCTGCTGCACCCCGAACTGCGCCCGGTGCGCATGCAGCTCGAGCTGCTCAAGCCCGAGATGGTGCAGCGCGACGAGCAGATCGAGTCGACCATCGTCCTGTTCGGCAGCGCCCGCATCCTGCCGGCCGAGGCCGCCAACGCGCTCTTGCAGGAAGCGATGGACCTGCCCCCCGGACACGAACGCGATTTCGCCGTCCGCCAGGCGCAGCGCCACGTCGACATGTCGCGCTACTACGAGGAGGCCCGCGCCTTCGCGGCCCTGGTGACCACCGCGTCGGCCCAGCTTGATGCCCCGATCTATGTCGTGACGGGCGGCGGCCCCGGCGTCATGGAAGCCGGCAACCGCGGTGCACACGAAGTGGGTGGCAAGAGCATCGGCCTGAACATCGTGCTGCCGCACGAGCAGGAGCCCAACCCCTACATCACGCCGCGGCTGTGCTTCCAGTTCCACTACTTCGCGCTGCGCAAGATGCACTTCCTGATGCGCTCGGTGGCGCTGGTGTGTTTCCCCGGCGGCTTCGGCACGCTCGATGAGCTCTTCGAGGTGCTCACGCTGATGCAGACCGGCAAGTGCCGCAAGCGCCCGGTGCTGCTGTTCGGACGCGAGTTCTGGACCAAGCTCATCAACTTCGATCACCTGATCGAAACCGGCCTGATCAGCCCGCAGGACGTCAACCTGTTCCGCTACGTCGAGACCGCCGACGAGGCCTGGGCCACGCTGCAGCGGGTCTATGGCCTCGGCCAGCCCGAGCAGGACACCGCCTGCGGCTGGTGAGTGGCGGGGCAGGGCGCCGTCGTGTGTCCGCCCCCGACCGCGCGGGGGCCCTTCAATCCGAGGCTGAAGCAGGCCGATAAACCGCCATGAGCCCCTCCGGAAAGACCGCCCTCATCCTCACGGGTGGTGGCGCGCGCGCTGCCTACCAGGTCGGTGTGCTGCAGGCCCTGCAGCACATCCGGCACGACTGCGCCCAGCCCCGGCGGCGCAACCCCTTCCAGATCATCTGCGGCACGTCGGCCGGGGCCATCAACGGGCTGGCGCTGGCCTGCCGGGCCGACCACTATGACCTCGCCGTGCGCGCCATGGTCGAGGTCTGGCGCGACTTCCGCTCCGAGCAGGTCTACCGCTCCGACTCCTTCGGCGTCATCCAGACGGGTGCCAAATGGCTGACGCTGTTCTCGCTGGGCTGGGCCCTGGCGCGGTGGCGCCGGGCGCGGCCCCGTTCCCTGCTCGACAACGATCCGCTGCGCCACTTCCTGCCCACGCTGTTCCGCACCGACCGCTTGCCGCGGCTGATGGCTGAGGGCCACCTGGATGCAGTGGCGGTTTCGGCGTCGAGCTACACCACCGGCGAGCACGTCACCTTCTACGACAGTGCACAGCCCGTTGCCCCGTGGACGCGCTCCCAGCGACTCAGCGTGCAGGCCCCGCTCGCCATCGACCACCTGATGGCCTCCTCGGCCATCCCCTTTGTGTTTCCCGCCGTGCGCCTGGGTGTGGACGGCCGACCGCACTGGCTGGGCGACGGCTCGATGCGCCAGGCCGCGCCCATTTCGCCGGCCATCCACCTGGGGGCCGACCGGGTGTTCGTGATCGGAGCAGGCCGCCTGCACGAGCCGGCCGAGCCGCGGCGCGCGTCAGCGGACTACCCCAACCTGGCCACCATCGCCGGCCACGCCATGTCCAGCATCTTTCTGGATGCGTTGGCCGTGGACATCGAGCGCCTCGAACGCGTCAACAAGACGCTGGCGCTGCTTTCCCCCGAACAGCGCGCGGCCACCGGCCTGCGCCAGGTCGACGTGCTGGTGATCGCGCCCAGCCAGCGCATCGACGACATCGCAGCCCGCCACCTGTGGGCCCTGCCGCCGGCGGTGCGCGCCATGCTGCGCGCGGTGGGCGTGTACGGCAGCGGCAAGGCCGCGCGCGGCACGGCCCTGGCCAGCTACCTGCTGTTCGAATCGTCGTTCACGCGCGAGCTGATCCACCTCGGCTTTGCCGACGCCCTCGCCAAGCGGGCCGAGGTCGAGGCGTTCTTTGGCTGGCAGCGGCGCCCCGCGCAGGGCGATGAGCCCGCCGGCCTGCAGCCCGCTCTGGGGGCGGCCGACATGCCGGACCCGCCCGGCACCCGCGGCGTGCCTTTACATCATTGACCGCCTGTGCTAGAGTGGAGAGCTTCGCCCTTTGATGGGTGAAGAAAGTTCTTTTCCCTTCGAAAGGTCTCAACATGTACGCGGTCATAAAAACCGGCGGCAAGCAATACAAGGTTGCTGCTGGCGAAAAAATTAAAGTAGAACAGATTGCTGCGGAAGTTGGCCAAGAGATCGTGATCGACCAGGTTCTGGCAGTCGGCTCCGGCGCTGAACTCAAGGTTGGTTCCCCTCTGGTGGCTGGCGCAACCGTCAAAGCAACCGTGGTGGCCCATGGCCGTCACGACAAGGTCCGCATCTTCAAGATGCGTCGCCGCAAGCACTACCAGAAGCGCCAAGGTCACCGTCAGAACTTCACCGAGCTGCAAATCAGCGCCGTGAACGCCTGATCTCGCGCCTTCATCGTCTAACTTCAGTACCCAAGGAGCAGATCCATGGCACAGAAAAAAGGCGGCGGTTCCACACGGAACGGCCGTGATTCGCAACCCAAGATGCTGGGCGTGAAGGTGTTTGGCGGCCAAGTCGTGCCCGCCGGCTCCATCATCGTCCGTCAACGTGGCACCCGCTTCCATGCTGGCACCAACGTCGGCACCGGCCGCGACCACACGCTGTTTGCGCTGGTGGACGGCACCGTGTCCTTCGCCGTGAAGGGCTCGCAAAACCGCAAGACCGTCGTCGTCACGCCGGTCTGAGGGTCGACATGACCTGGCGGGCTGCTTCGCGCAGCCCGCGTCACGAGCCCCGGTCCGCCGGGGCTTTTGTTTTTTGAAGGCCCCTGCCATCCGCAGCCACGCCTCGACGGCCAGCCGCACCGCGCCGGCCCTCCCTGCGCAGCCCCATCCTCCGGGTTGCATCCCCGCGAGATAATGGCGGTTTTCGCGCCCGCACTCTCCAGTTCAGGACACCCCCATGAAATTCGTCGATGAAGCCACCATTGATGTGGCTGCCGGCAACGGCGGCAGCGGTTGCATCAGCTTCCGTCGCGAGAAGTTCATCCCCTTCGGCGGCCCCAACGGCGGCGACGGCGGGCGGGGCGGGCACGTCTTTGTCGTGGCCGACCGCAACATCAACACCCTGATCGACTACCGCTATGCGCGTCGCCACGAGGCCCGCAACGGCGAGCAGGGGCGGGGCTCTGACCAGTTCGGCGCGGCCGGTGAAGACATCGTGCTGCGCATGCCGGTGGGCACCATCATCCGCAACGCCGAGACGGGCGAGATCATGATGGAACTGCTGGAGCACGGTGAGCAGAAGCTGCTGGCCAAGGGCGGGGACGGCGGCTTCGGCAACCTGCACTACAAGACCAGCACCAACCGTGCCCCCCGCAAGAAGACGCCGGGCTGGCCAGGCGAGATGTTCAAGCTCAAGCTCGAACTGCGCGTGCTGGCCGATGTCGGCCTCCTGGGCATGCCCAATGCCGGCAAGTCCACCCTGATTGCCGCGATCTCGAACGCCCGTCCGAAGATCGCCGACTACCCCTTCACGACGCTGCACCCGAACCTGGGTGTGGTGCGCGCCGGCCCCGAAAAGAGTTTCGTGGTCGCCGACATTCCCGGTCTGATCGAAGGTGCCTCCGAAGGCGCCGGCCTGGGCCACTACTTTCTGCGTCACTTGCAGCGCACCCGACTGCTGCTGCATGTGGTCGATCTTGCGCCGTTCGACGATTCCGACCCGGTCCAGCAGGCCCGGGCCATCGTCAACGAGCTCAAGATCTATGACCAGGCGCTTTACGAGAAGCCGCGCTGGCTCGTGCTCAACAAGCTGGACATGATCCAGCCGGAAGAGCGCGTGGCCAAGGTGCTGGAGTTCGTCCGCCGTTATGGGTGGAAGGGCCCGGTGTTCCAGATCTCCGCGCTCACGCGTGCAGGCTGCGAACAGCTGGTCCAGACGATCTACCAGCATGTGGCGAGCATGCAGGAGCACCACCGCGACGCCGACGTGCGTTTCGATGTGGAGGCCAACCTGCCCATGGCGACCGACCTGATGGCCCAGGCCGGTCTACGTTACGACGACGACCTGGAAGCCCTGGTCAAACCGAAGAAAGACAACGTGAAGACTGCTGCCAAGATCCCCGCCAAGACCGCCACGAAAAAGGCTGCTGCGCAAAAGGAGAGCGCAAAGGCCACCGTGAAGAAGGCCGCTGTGGCCGCCGACGCGCCTGCCGTGAAGGCCGAAGCCGCCAAGGCACCGGCCCGCAAGGCGGCCGCCAAGCCCGCCGCCGTGAAGAAGGCCGCTCCGGCGAAGAAGGTCAAGGCTGCGACTGCCCCGAAGGCAGTCAAGGTCGCCAAGCCGGTCAAGGCTGAGGTCAAGCAGCCGGCCAAGCCGGTGACCGCCAAGAAGGCGGCCGTGAAGCCCGTGGCCGCCAAGCCGGTGACGAAGAAGGCCGTGGCCAAGCCCGTGGCCGCCAAGAAAGCGACCGCCAAGAAGACCGCGGTGACCAAGCCAGTGACGAAGCCAGTGGCCAAGAAGGCGGCTGCACCCAAGTCCGCCGTGAAGCCGGCTGCTGTCAAGAAGGTGGCCGCCAAGAAGGCCGCGGTGAAGACCCCGGCCAAGGCCCCTGCCAAGGCCCCGGTGAAGGCCCCCGCCAAGAAGGCCGTCGCTGTGAAGAAGGCTGCCGTCAAGCCGGTGGCCAAGAAGGCCGCTGTCAAGGCGCCTGCCAAGAAGGTGGCGAAGAAAGCCGCCAAGAAGTAAGCGCCTTGACCGTGCGCGGCGGCCCCTTGGGGTTGCCCGCGCGGTCGGCTTGCTTCCGCCCCCGCCTGTCGCGCCCCTGTCTTTGCCCCCCTGTCGCCCATGAACGAAGTGTTGAAGAACGCCCGCCGCATCGTCGTGAAGGTGGGCTCCAGCCTGGTCACGAACGAAGGCAAGGGCGTGGACGCCGAGGCCATCGGCACCTGGTGCCGGCAGATGGCCGCCCTGGCGGCCGACGGGCGCGAGGTCATCATGGTCTCCAGCGGCGCCATTGCCGAAGGCATGAAGCGACTGGGCTGGGCCACGCGGCCCAAGGAACTGCATGAGCTGCAGGCCGCTGCGGCCGTGGGCCAGATGGGCCTGGCGCAGATGTACGAAACCAAGCTGCGCGAGCACGGCATGGGCAGCGCCCAGGTGCTGCTCACGCACGCCGACCTAGCCGACCGAGAGCGCTACCTGAATGCGCGCTCGACCTTGCTGACGCTGCTGTCGCACAAGGTCGTGCCGGTCATCAACGAGAACGACACGGTCGTCACCGACGAGATCAAGTTCGGTGACAACGACACCCTGGGCGCGCTGGTGGCCAACCTGGTCGAGGCCGACGCGCTGGTCATCCTGACCGACCAGAAGGGCCTGTACAGCGCCGACCCGCGCAAGGATCCGAACGCCCGCTTCATCGACGTCTGCACCGCTGGCGACCCGGCGCTTGAGCAGATGGCCGGTGGGGCAGGGTCGGGCGTGGGTACGGGCGGCATGATCACCAAGGTGATTGCCGCCCGGCGCGCCGCCGGCAGCGGTGCCAGCACCGTGATCGCCTGGGGCCGCGAGCCCGATGTGCTGGTGCGCCTGACCCAGGGTGAGCCGATCGGCTCGCTCTTCATGGCGGCCACCGCCAAGCTCACCGCGCGCAAGCAATGGATGGCCGACCACCTGCAGCTGCGCGGAACGGTCGTCATCGACGATGGCGCGGTCGTCAAGCTGCGCGACGAGGGCAAGAGCCTGCTGCCCATCGGCATGGTCGAGGTCATCGGTGATTTCCACCGCGGCGATGTGATCGCAGTGCGCAGTCTCCGGGGCGAGCACGTGGCCCGCGGGCTGGCCAACTACGCCAGCGGCGAGGCCCGCCTGATTGCCCGCAAGCCATCCAGCGAGATCGGCGCGGTGCTCGGCTTCACCAACGAGCCAGAAATGATCCATCGCGACAACTTGGTCCTCGCCTGAGACTGTCGCAAACGGTACAAAGCCAGGCATTGCGCGGCCTGGCACGGCGTTTCACCACACGGGGCCTCCGCCTGTCGTGTCGTGAAATGTGACAACAACTGAATCCATATTGGGGTAGTCCCTGTCGGGGTGGGGTGGCCCGGGCGCGTTACAAAGCTGTCCCAGGTTCTCTTTTTCCCCCGGCACGCGGCGCGTGTCCATCCCGGAGGCTCCATGTCCCTTTCCCGCACCCCGTTCCGTCTCTCTGCCCCTCGCCTGCTGTCCGCCCTTGTCGTGGCGGGCGCCGTGGCAGCCCCGGCCGCCCAGGCCAAACAGCTGCTGTGTGTGTGGGACGTGGCCGGCAAGACCGGTGACGTCTACGCTGCCGCCACGGACTTCGTGGTGGCCATGCAGAAGGCCGGCGCCGACATGGAGCTCAAGAGCTACGTCGACGAGCGCGTGGCCGTCGAAGACTACCGTGCCGGTCAGTGCGACGGCGTGATCGCCACGGCCTTCCGCACCCGCCAGTTCAACAGCCTGGCCGGCTCGCTCGACAGCATCGGCTCGACGACCGTCGTCAAGGGCGGCAAGGTCGACATCAATGCGAGCTACGAGGTCGTGCGCAAGGTGGTGCAGGTGTTTGCCTCGCCGCAGGCCAACAAGCTGATGGTCGAGGGCAACCACGAGATCGGCGGCATCTTCCCGCTGGGCGCGGCCTACCCCATCGTGCGTGACCGCACCATCAACACGGTCGAGGAACTGTCGGGCAAGAAGATCGCCGCGTTCGACTACGACAAGGCGCAAAGCGTGATGATCCAGCGCATCGGCGCCCAGCCGGTCTCGGTGGACGTCACCAACATCGGGCCGAAGTTCAACAACGGCTTCGTCGACATGGTGACCCTGCCGGCCGTGGCCTTCAAGCCGTTCGAGCTCTACAAGGGCATCGGCACCAAGGGCGGCATCGGGCGCTTCCCGATCCTGATTCCGACCGTGCAGGTGGTGCTCAACAAGAGCAAGTTCCCTGAAGGGTTTGGCGAGAAGTCGCGGCAGTACTGGTTGAGCCAGTTCGATCGGGCGCTCAACATCGTGCAGACCGCCGAGAAGGGCATTCCCACGGCGATGTGGGACGACATCCCGGCCGAGGCGGTGCCGAAGTACGTGCTGATGTTCCGCGAGTCGCGCATCGAGATCGCCAAGCAGGGCATCTACAACAAGCAGGGCCTGAACATCATCAAGCGCGCCCGCTGCAGCGTGAACCCGTCTGACGCCGAGTGCGCCACCAAGACCGAGATCGAGTGAGTGCAGTCCGCCTTCGGGCGCCGGCGGTCGGTCTGCTCAGTCGCGGTCAGGTGCCAGCAGCCCGGTCGTCGGGCCTGCGCCGCCGTGTGCGGCCGAGCCTTCCTCGACGTCGTCAGGGCCATCGCCCGCGCGACGGCGCATGTTGCCGCGCAGGAAGCGGTTGGCATGTCCCTGCGGCTTCGGCAGGAAGCGCGCCAGTTCGGACAACGCCATCTCATAGACGCCACGCTTGAACTCGATCACGGCCTCCAGCGGGACCCAGTACTCGTGCCAGCGCCAGGCATCGAACTCGGGGTGGTTGGTGGCGCGCAGGTTCATGTCCGTGTCGCGGCCGGTCAGCTGCAGCAGAAACCAGATCTGTTTCTGGCCTTTGTAGTGCCCGCGCGCATCCTTGCGGATGAAGTGCTGCGGCACCTCGTAACGCAACCAATCGCGCGTGCGCGCAATGATCCGGACGTGGTCAGGCAGCAAGCCCACTTCCTCGTGGAGCTCGCGGAACATCGCCTGCTCGGGCGACTCGCCATGCTTGATGCCGCCTTGGGGGAACTGCCAGGAGTGGGTGCGGATGCGCTTGCCCCAGAAAACCTGGTTCCGATGATTGAGCAGGATGATGCCGACGTTGGGCCTGAAGCCCTCCCGGTCGAGCATAATCAACTCCGAATTTTCAACTGGTTTCATTATTGCACCCCCTGACCGCTTCGCCTAGTGCGATCGTCAAGCCCCTGACTGCGGTGCATGTCTCCGCGCTCCTTTTGCCCGCCATGAAAGCCTCCCAGTTCTTCATCTCCACCCTCAAGGAAGCCCCGGCTGACGCCGAGATCGCCAGCCACAAGCTGATGATGCGTGCCGGCCTGATCCGCAAGCTGGGCGCCGGCCTGTACAACTACATGCCGATGGGCCTGCGCGTGATCCGCAAGGTGGAAGCCATCATCCGCGACGAGCTGAACAAGGCCGGTTGCGTTGAACTGGTGATGCCGGTGGTGCAGCCCGCCGAGCTGTGGCAGGAAACCGGTCGCTTCGAGAAGATGGGCGACGAGTTGCTGCGCTTCAAGGACCGTCACGACCGCGACTTCGTGATCCAGCCCACCGCGGAAGAGGTCATCACCGACATCGCGCGCCAGGAGCTGCGCAGCTACCGCGCGCTGCCCAAGAACTTCTACCAGATCCAGACCAAGTTCCGCGACGAGCGCCGCCCGCGCTTCGGCATCATGCGTGGCCGCGAGTTCACGATGAAGGACGCCTACTCCTTCGACCGGGATGTCGAGGCCGCCGGCAAGTCGTACGACGCGATGTACGCGGCCTACACCCGCATCTTCGAGCGCCTGGGTCTGCAGTTCCGCGCCGTGGCGGCCGACACAGGTGCCATCGGCGGTGACCGCTCGCACGAGTTCCAGGTGATTGCCGACACCGGCGAAGACGCCATCGTCTACTGCCCCACGAGCGACTACGCCGCCAACATCGAGCTGGCCGAAGCGGTGTCCCTGCTGGCCGAGCGCGCCGCCGCGGCCGAAGCCTGCGAGAAGGTCGCCACGCCGGGCAAGAGCACCTGCGCCGACGTCGCCGAGCTGCTGGGCCTGCCGCTGTCGCGCACCGTGAAATCGCTGGTGCTGGCCACCGACGAGACCAACGAGGCCGGCGAGATCGTCAAGTCGACCGTGTGGCTGCTGCTGGTGCGCGGCGACCACGACCTGAACGAAGTGAAGGCCGGCAAGCTGCAGCTGGCCGATGGCTCGGGGTTGAAGGCGGGCTTCCGCTTCGCGACCGAGAAGGAAATCGTGGCGCATTTCGGCTGCAAGCCGGGCTACCTCGGCCCCATTGGCCTGAAGCAGCCCGTCAAGGTGATTGCCGACCGAACCGTGGCCAACATGGCCGACTGGGTGTGCGGCGCCAATGAGGAAGGCTTCCACATCCGTGGCGTGAACTGGGGCCGTGATCTGCCTGAGCCCGATCTGGTGGCCGACATCCGCAACGTTGTCGAAGGCGATCCGTCGCCGGATGGCAAGGGCGTGCTGGCCATCCAGCGCGGCATCGAGGTCGGCCACGTGTTCTACCTGGGCACCAAGTACTCCAAGGCCATGGATGCGACCTTCCTCGACGTGGATGGCAAGCCCAAGCACTTCGAGATGGGCTGCTATGGCATCGGCGTGACCCGTATTTTGGGCGCCGCCATCGAGCAGCGCCACGACGAGCGCGGCATCCTGTGGCCGGACGCCATCGCGCCGTTCACTGTGGTGATCTGCCCGGTGGGCTACGACCGCTCGGAAGACGTGAAGCAGGCGGCCGACCGTCTTTATGCCGACCTGGTGGCCGATGGCGTGGACGTCATCCTCGACGACCGCGGTGAGCGCCCGGGCGCCATGTTTGCCGACTGGGAGCTGATCGGCGTGCCGCACCGCGTGGTGCTGGGCGACAAGGGTCTCAAGGAAGGCCTGGCCGAGTACCAGGGCCGTGGCGATGTCGCGGCCACCAAGGTGCCGGTGGCCGATCTGCTCGCCACCTTGCGCGCGCGTCTGGCCGGGGCCTGATCGGCATGGCCTCGGGTGGCCGCTGCGGGGATGTATCTCCCCGAAACAGGCGGCCACAGCGGTCAGATGCCGCGATCACCCGGGGCCGGCTTCCAGTACAGTTCGCGCCATGCTGAAGTGGTCCTGCCGTCGTTTCTCTGCTTTCGTGCTGGCGTGCGCCCTGGGCGGCGCTGCCGTCACGGCGCAGGCCGGCGGCCAGGTGGAAGAGCCGCTGGCCGACTCGGTGCGAACCGCACTGTCGATGGCGGTGGGACGTGGGGCGGCGCCCCAGCTGGCCTTTGCCGATGCGGCGCAGAAGGCGTCCTGCGAGCGGTGGGCTCTGGCGCTGGAAGACAAGCTGCGCAAGCGCAAGCCCGATGAACTGGTGCGCCGCGAGTTTCTCGTGACCGTGTGCTACGAGGCCAAGCGCGCCGGGCTGGAGCCCACGCTGGTGCTTGGCCTGATCCAGGTGGAAAGCGGTTTTCGCAAGTACGCGATCTCGTCGGTGGGTGCGCGGGGCTACATGCAGGTGATGCCGTTCTGGGCGCGCACCATCGGCAATGGCGACGCCAGCACGCTGTTCCACATGCAGACGAATCTGCGTTTTGGCTGCGTGATCCTGCGGCACTACCTGGATCGCGAAAAGGGCAACCTGTTCCTGGCGCTCGGTCGCTACAACGGCAGCCGGGGTCGGGCCGAATACCCGAACATGGTGACGGCCGCACGCCGCAGCTGGCAGGTGCCGGCTGCCGACGCCGCCATCCAGATGGCCGACGCCGGGGCGGCGCGCAGCGTCAGCCGCTGACGCTGGCGAGCGTGGGCCTCACAGCCCGCGCCACTCCTGTGGCCGCGCTGAGGCAATCTGAAGCGTGGCCAGCACCCGCTCCACCGTCTCGTTCACCAGTTCGTCGATGCTTGCCGGGCGGTGGTAGAACGCGGGCAGCGGCGGAAAGACGATGCCGCCCATTTCGGTGACGGCCGTCATGTTGCGCAAGTGAGCGAGGTTGAAGGGGGTCTCGCGCACCATCAGCACCAGGCGGCGGCGCTCTTTGAGCGTCACGTCGGCAGCCCGCGTGAGGAGGTTGTCGCCCATCCCGTGGGCCACCGCGGCCAATGTCTTCATCGAGCAGGGCGCGATCACCATGGCGTCGGTGGCAAAGCTGCCGCTGGCGATGCAGGCACCGACATCGCCGGGCGCATGGGCCTCGGTGGCCAGCGCTTCCAGTTCGGCGCGGCCCAGCCCCATCTCATGGTGCACGTTCAGGATGCCGGCGGGCGTGGCCACCAGATGCGTCTCGACGCCCAGCACGCGGGCGCGTTCCAGCAGGCGCACGCCATAGACCGCGCCGCTCGCTCCGGTGAGCCCGACGATCAGGCGCGCCGGGCGGGGAAGGGCCGATGGCACGGCCTTACTGCGTGGTCAGAACCTGCTGCAGTTCACCGGCCTGGTACATCTCCATCATGATGTCCGAACCGCCGACGAATTCGCCGTTGATGTAGAGCTGCGGGATCGTCGGCCAGTTGGCGTATTCCTTGATGCCCTGGCGAATCTCTTCGTCTTCCAGCACGTTGACGGTCGTCAGGTCGGTGACGCCACAGGCCTTCAGGATCTGCACGGCACGGCCCGAGAAGCCGCATTGCGGGAAGGTCGGGTTGCCCTTCATGAAGAGCACCACGCGGTTGCCTTTCACGAGTTCGTCGATGCGTTGTTGAACGTTGCTCATAGCCTGCTCATCCGGAAAAAGGTGTAGGTGACAAGGCCGGTTTATAGCAGGCCTCCAAGCCAGAGGACGGCAGGGTGGCGGAAGTGCAGCAGCGTGGAAGGGATAGCAGGCTGGGGCGCCTGACCCATGTCAGAAGGCGTAGCCGAGCGACACCTTGACGACGTGACGCAGACGCTGGGTGCCCTCGGTGTCGGTGGCCCGCGTCAGCACGGTGTCGTGGCCGGTGGCCCGCGGCGTGATGCCGACATCGGCGTTGAGCTGCCAGGCCGTGGGCGAGCCCGGCAGCGTCAGGCGGGTGCTGTAGCCGGCGCCCAGATACGGGGCCGTGCGCGGCGTGTTCGGGCTGCCCTCCAGGCCGGCCGCCGGCCCCTCAACGCGTTGCAGGCTGAGGTTGAGGCCACCGCCCCGCTCGCCGGCGCCCCACCAGGCCTGGGCGGTCTCGCCTGCCACCAGGCCGGCGGTGGCGCGCAGGCCGCCGGCCACGTAGTAATCGGTGAGCAGGTGCAGGCTGCGCAGACGCAGGCCGGGCGCCACCGACAGGCTGGCACCGAGGTGGTCGCGCATCGGGTCGGCCGGGCGGTCGATCAGGGCGCCGACGCGGCCTTCCCATTGGCGCAGCAGGCGCTGGCCATCAAGGTCGGGGCCGTCGGTGTCGCGGGCAGTGAGCGTGGCGGGCAGGCCCACGGTCTGCCAGCTGATGCGCGCTTCGGTCAGGTCACCGGTGCGAGACTGGCGGTAGGCGTGGCTTGCCTTGGGCACCATCTGTGCGTGCGCTGCGGTGCTCGCGAGCAGCAGGGCCAGCGTCCACGCGCAGCCAGTGCGGGCGTGGGCGGGGATCGACCGATGCGGTCGGGGCAGGGCAGCAAGACAGGACAGCGGGCGCATCGGGAACCTCCGGAACACGGTGCCCATGCTAAGGAGACGCTCTGTGTCTGTGGATCAGATTTGTGAGCGTTCGTGACCCCAGTTCCCCGTTTTGACGGGGGGCGCCAGGGGCGACGAGGAAATCCGCTCAATCCGTGAAGGATGCCCGACCGCCCGTGCAGCGCGGCTGCCCGCCCAGGTCGATGCGTGTGGTGACGTCGGTGAACCGTGCTGCACGCAGCAGGGCGGCGACCGCGTTGGCCTGGTCGTAGCCATGTTCCAGCAGCAGCCACCCGCCGGGATACAGGTGGGCGCAGGCCTCTGCCACGATGTGCCGGATGTCGTCGAGGCCGTCGGGACCGGCGGTCAGGGCAGTGATGGGCTCGTGGGTCAGTGCGGCAAGGTGCGGGTCGCCCTCGGCGATGTACGGCGGGTTGCTGACGATGAGATTGAAGCGTTCGCCGGACACGGGGGTCAGCCAGCTGCCATGCAGGCAGCGCAGCGGCAGGTTGAGCGCGCGGGCGTTGGCGGCGGCCACGGCCAGGGCGTCGGCGCTGGCGTCCACGGCGGTCACGTCCGCATGCGGGCGACGGTGGGCCAGGGCCAGCGCGATGGCGCCGCTGCCGGTGCCCAGGTCGAGCACAGAGAAGGGGCTGGAGTCGGCCTGTGGCTGCTCGGGGATGATTTGCAGTGCCCAGTCGACCAGGGTTTCGGTGTCGGGGCGTGGGATCAGCGTGGCAGGCGTGACCTGCAGCGTCAGGCCGAAGAACTCCTTGTCGCCCAGCAGGTAGGCAGCCGGCTCGCCTGCAGCCCGGCGGGCCACGAGTTCGACGAGGCGGCTGGCCTGCTCGGGCGGCAGCGGGTCGTGGTCGTGGGCCAGCAGCCAGGTGCGCGACTGGCCGGTGACGTGGGTCAGCAGCAGCTGGGCGTCCAGGCGCTCGATGCCGCAGGCGCGGGCGTGCTGCAGGGCGTCGGCGGGGGTGCGGGGCAGGGCGGTGTTCACGAGCGGGCAGACAAGAGGGCAGGGGCGCGGTGCGGGCGGGGCGTTCGCAGCACGGCGTGGTCGGGCAGGCGTTCAGACGCCGGTGGCCGCTTCCAGTTCGGCGAGCTGGTCTGCGGC
>NZ_CANBCC010000038.1 GCF_947366995.1 uncultured Aquabacterium sp.
CAGCGTGCGCAAACGCGTGCAGCTTGGCGACGCAGCCCGGCTGGATGCAATGCAGGCCGAAGCCGCTCTCGCACAGGCCCGCGCGCAGGCCACGGCCGCCAGCCAACACCTGCTCGCACTCGAACGTCGCGTGAATCTGACCCTGCCGGGCTGGCCCCTGACGCCGCCTCCGCCCGCCTCGGACAGCTGGATGACAGCCCAGGCTGCACTCCGTTCGGTCCCTTCCACGCTGGATGAAGGCGCCATGCAGGCGCTCTTGCAGCGCCACCCGGCCCAGGTACGCGCCCTCGCCCTTCTCGACGTGGGCGCACAGCAGGCGCGCCAGGCCGACGCGGCACGCCGTGGCACCCCGACCGTAGGCGTACAACTGGCCCGGGACCGTAGCGGGGCCGAGCAGGCGGTGTTGCTGCAGGTGAATGTGCCTCTCGGCAGCGCCTACCGTGATCTGGCCGCAGAAGCGCAGCAGGCTCAATTCAGGGCCTCGAGCGCCCAGCAGGCCGCCCAGCTGGCCGAGGCCCGCGCCACGCTGCAACAGCGCTGGCAGGCCACCCACGATGCGATGGCGCGCTGGCAATGGCAGCGCGACGCCCTCGCGCGCCTCGAGGATGCGGCCCAGGCGCTCGACAAGGGCTACCGTCTTGGCGAAGGGCCCCTCGACGGGGTCTTGCAGGCACGCCGCCTTGCCCGCGAACAGGCCCTGCAGGCCGCGCAGGCCGAGACCGAGGCCTGGCTTGCACTGTGGCGCTGGCAACTGGATGCCGGGGAACGCTGGCCGCCCCCCGGGCGCTGAGACAGAGCCAGCGCCCCCGCCCGGCCTTAACCGCGCGTCACGCGGCGGGCTTGTCCATCACGACGATGCCGTCTTCGTCCGCGTACAGCCAGTCGCCCGGGCGAATCCACACGCCCTCGATCTGCACGGCCACGTCGTTCTGACCCTCATTGCGCTTTTCGGTGGGCAGCGGCATCAGCGCCAGCGCCCGGATACCGACGTCGCACGCCGCCAACTCGGCCGAATCCCGCACACAACCGTAGACCACGACACCGGCCCAGCCATTGCGGGCCGCCGCCTTGCCCAGGTTACCGCCCACCAGTGCGCGGCGCAGCGAACCGCCGCCGTCCACCACCAGAACGCGGCCCTGCCCCGGCGAGTCCACGGCCGCCTTCACCAGCGTGTTGTCTTCGAAGCACTTCACCGTGCTGACGGGGCCGGCGAATTTGATGCGGCCACCGTAATCCTTGAACAGGGGCGGCAGGACGCGGAAGGCGCCGTCGGTGTCGTTCTTGTGCTCGTCGCAGAGGTCGCAGGTGGCGAAGGTGTTCGACATGGATGCATCCCAATCGGGCAGGGTTGAAACTGAAATTGATTCTAGAACGGCCCTCCGGCACGGCCTGTGTGTCGCGCGCTTTGCAATGCGCCGCTCGCACGGGCGCCAAGATGCGGGACAATCGCAGGTTGCCTTGTTGCCAGCGCCGCCACCGTGTCCGCTTCTCCGACGCCTTCTTCTGACGCCCCTCGTCCTGCCGCACGCCGGGCGCGCATGGCCGTGGCCTGGGCCGTCGGGCTGGGGCTGCTCGCGTGGTTGCTGAGCCATGTGCCGCTGGCCCAGCTCACGGCCGCGCTGCAACGCCCCGCCCCGGGCATCTGGCTGTTGACGCTGGCGGGCCTGCTCGGCAGCTACGCCCTGCGGGCCGCACGTGTGCAGGTCGTGTTCGATCTGGCCAGCAGCGCCCCGCCCAGCCGGCGCGTGCTCGGCCTGCGGATGGACGCGCTGCGCGTCATCCTGATGCACAACGCCGCCGTGAACCTGCTGCCCATGCGCGCAGGTGAATTGAGCTTTCCCTGGCTGGCCTCCCGCCAGCTGGGCCTGAGCGTGCCACGAGCCGTGGCCTGCCTGCTGTGGATGCGGGTGCAGGACCTGGCCGTGCTGATCCTGCTGGGCATCGTGCTGTGGCCGGGCCTGGACTGGGCCATGCGCATCGGCGCGCTGGTCGCCGTAGCAGGCGCGTGGCACATCGGCAACCGGCTGCTCGCCCGCTGGCTGGCCGCCCACCCGAACGCCGACACCGTGCCCGGCGGGCTGCGCGGCCTGCTCACCAAAGTGCGCCACGCTCTGCTCGAACCCGCCCATCACCATCCGCTGGCCTGGTTCTTCACTGCGGCCAACTGGAGCCTGAAACTCGCAGCCGGCGCCTGCCTGCTGTCGGCCATCAGCACCGCACCATGGGGCACTGCCTGGTCGGGCGCCCTCGGTGGCGAGCTGGCGGCCATCGTGCCCCTGCAGGGGCCGGCCGGCTTCGGCACTTACGAGGCCGGCGTGTGGGCCGGCTTTGCCGCGCACCTGCCCCGCGGCTCCGCGGCACTGGCCCAGGCCATCCCCGCGGCGCTCGCCCTGCATGTGTGCTTCCTGCTGTGTGCCGTCCTGGCGGGCGCCATCGCCTCGCTGCTTAACCACATCGAGCGGCCGGCCACCCCGCATTCCCCTGCTTCCTCCGGCCGCGGCTGACCGCTGGCCCTGACTTCCGAAAGCTGCCCATGACCCTTGCCACGCAAGCCCCGTCCAACGTCCTGAGCGACGTGCCGCCGCACCGCCTCTCCATCGTCGTGCCGATGTACAACGAGGTCGACAACGTCGAACCGTTCGTGACGGCCGTGCACGAAGCGCTGGGCGACTACGGCTTCGAGTGGGAGCTGCTGCTTGTCAACGACGGCAGCCGCGACGGCACCCGCCAGGCACTCGACGAACAGGCGCGCCTGCGCGGCCCGCACGTGCGCCCCATCCACCTGTGGCGCAACTTCCGGCAGACGGCCGCCATGCAGGCCGGCATCGACGCGGCCCGTGGCGATGTCATCGTCACCCTCGACGGCGACCTGCAGAACGACCCCAAGGACATCCCCAAGCTGGTGGCCCGCCTGCTCAAGGAAGACCTGGACCTGGTGGCCGGCTGGCGTCAGAACCGGCAGGACGGCATGCTGCTGCGCAAGGTGCCGTCGCGCATCGCCAACCGCCTGATCCGCAAGATCACCCAGCTCGAGTTCCAGGATCTGGGCTGCAGCCTCAAGGCCTACCGTGCCAGCGTCCTCAAACGCGTGAGCCTGTATGGCGAAATGCACCGTTTCATCCCGGCGTGGATGGCCACCGTGACTTCGCCGGCCCGCATGGCCGAAGAGCCGGTCAGCCATCACGCACGCACCCGCGGCGAATCGAAGTACGGCATTTCGCGCACGCTGCGCGTGGTGCTCGATCTGCTGGCCGTGAACTTCTTCCTGCGGTTCTCGGGTCGCCCCGGGCACTTCTTCGGGGGGGTGGGCCTGGCGGTCGGCATGGTGGGCGGTCTGATCCTGGCCTACCTGGGCGCCCTCAAGCTGCTCGGCGAAGACATCGGCGGCCGTCCCCTGCTGTGGCTGGGCTTCTTCTGTGTGCTGGGGGGCCTGCAGTTCCTCACCACGGGCGTCCTGGCCGAACTCCTGATCCGCATTTACTACGACCGCGGTGAGGTGGCGCCTTATCACACCAGCAAAGCCCCTGAGATGGCACCCACCGCTGGCTGGCACCATCGCGCCTGATCCAACGCCGTACGCCCCCGGACCATGACCCAGCCACAAGACCGTCCCTCCCCCTCGACTGCCCAACGGTGGCCACGCCTGTGGGGCCCACGCCTGGGCTGGCTGCTGGCCTTCATCGTCGTGCTGATGGGTTACCGCTACTGGGCGGTGCAGCACGTCGGCATCTCGCTGTTCTTCGATGAGGCGCAGTACTGGGACTGGTCTCGTCACCTGGATTGGGGCTTCTTCTCCAAGCCGCCCCTGATCGCCGGTCTGATCTGGTTGAGCACCGCCCTGTTCGGCGACGGCCTGCTGGGCGTCAAGGCGCTGCCGATGCTGCTGTATCCCGCCACCGCGCTGGCCATGGTTGGCTTTGCCCGCGCCCTGTGGCCCACCAGCAGCGGCGTTCGCACCGGCATCGTGGCAGCCGCACTGTTCATGACCCTGCCCGTCACCAGCCTGATGGGCCTGTTTGCCAGCACCGATGCTCCGCTGATCCTGTGCTGGACGCTGGCCTCGTGGATGCTGTGGCGCGCCCAGGTGACCGACCGGGCAAGCTACTGGCTGCTGTGCGGCGTGGCATGCGGGGTGGGCCTGATGGGCAAGTACACCATGGCCGCATTCGCGCTGACCGCGATCTGGGCGCTGTGGGGCGTACAAGGCCCCAAGCGCGGCGTGCTGCGCGTGGGGCCGTGGCTGACGGTGCTGGTGGCTGTGGCCCTGCTCTCGCCCAACCTGTGGTGGAACGTACAGAACGACTTCCCCACCCTGGCCCACACCGCAGAGATCACCACCGACTCCACCCGCAGCGGCGGCTTTGGCGCCGTGGCGCGCTTCCTGGGCGGCCAGATCGTCATGCTCGGACCGCTGGCGGTGTTCGCCGGCGTATGGCTGCTGGTGCGCCAGCGCCGTGAAGCCGTCAGCACGCCACCGGCCTCCGTGCCAGCCAGCCAGTGGGCTGCCTCGCAGCAGACGCTGTCGCCGCCGTCGACCTCTGGGTCCTTCGCGGCACGCCGCCCGGCCGTGCGGGGATCGGCGTACTACCTGGCCTCGGTCTCGAGCTACCGCTTTCTGTGGGCCATGAGCGTGCCGCTGCAACTGGTGGCAGTGGCCCAGGCCTTCCATGCCGATGCGCACGTGAACTGGGCCGCCCCCTCGATGGTCGGCTTCACCCTGCTCATCGCCTCGCGCCTGAGCCAGCCCCTGGTGCCGCTGTCGGCACCGCGCCCGGCCCGCTGGCTGGTGGCCGTGCTGGCCGTCAACCTGCTGCTCAGCAGCGTGGTGCTGCACCTGCGCGAGATCGCCGGCCCCCAGATGCCCTCGCGACTCGACGTGCTGGTGCGCATGCGGGGCTGGCAGGAAGCGCTGGCCGACCTGGCCCCGGTGCTGCAGGATCCGGTCGTGCGCGGCCTGCCGGTGCTGACGGATCAGCGCCTCCTGATCACGCATGCCGCCTACCACTGGCGCCACCAGGGCGTCGCCACCTACATGTGGAACCCGCGCGGTGTGCGCCACAACCACTACGAGATGACGCGGAGCCTGCCCAACAAGGTGGGCCAGGACGTGCTGCTGCTGACGGACAACCCGCGGCCCGATGCCATCACCCAGCGCTTCGCCATCGTGCGCCTCATGAAGTCGGTGAAGGTCGTCGTGGGCCCGGATCGGACAGTCGAACTGCACCTGTTCTTCCTGCGCGGCTTCCTGGGTTACGACCACGCAACCTACCTTCAGCAAAGCGGCGCCGACCGGCCCGAGCCCCTGACCGATGCGCCTTGACCACGCCGACACCTCGCCGGACACCACCGAGCAGGACGTCAACGACCGGATCACCTTCCTGATCTGGAGCACGCTGTTCTTCGCCTTGGCCATCTTCGGCAAGCTGCCCGGTCTGGATCTGCTGGTCTCCGCACGCTACTGGCGGCCCGAGGTTGGCTTCATCCACGCACAGGACCCGGTGGTGGTCACCCTCTACACATGGACGCCCTGGGTCGGCCGCGCCCTGCTGCTGGCCATGGCCTTGTTCGCCTTCGCCGCCCCCGCCATCGCCCGCGCGTTGCAACGCCGTGGGCATTCCAGTGCGGCCGAGCGCTGCGCGGGCCCGTGGCGTCGGGTGGCCGCCCTGGCGGCACTGGCTGCGGCGCTGGGCAACGGCCTGGTGGTCGAAGGCATTCTGAAGAACACCATGGGCCGCCCACGCCCCGTCCAGACCGTCCAGTTCGGCGGGCCCACCCCCTATGTGGCACCGCTCAGGCTGGGCGCGGATCCCGAACACCACCGCAGCTTCACCAGCGGCCACGCCGCCACCGGCTTCTCGCTGATGTGTCTCGGCCTGGCCTGCGGGCCCGTCTGGCGTCGCCGCTGGCTGCTGATCGGCATTGTGGGCGGCAGCGTGATCGGCTTCGGTCGCATCCTGCAGGGTGGCCACTACTTCAGCGACGTGCTCTTTTCCTTCTACGCAATCTGGCTGTCGTGCGAGCTCGTCGCCTGGCTGGACCGCCGCCGGCAGACCCCGCGGCCGGCTCCGTCTTGATCGCGGCGCGCCACACCCCACCTGCAGATCGGCGATCATCGCGACCGTCCCTTGTTCCCGCACCGAGACCCTGCCATGTCCACCGCCCAGACCGTTGAATATGACTACGACCGCCAGGACGCCACTGGCGCCACCTGCACGGCCCACGCGTGGGCCAAGGTGCCCGCACCCCTGTCGCCCGACGAGAAGACCCGTGTGAAGGAGCGGATCAAGGCCGAACTGCAGCGCCAGAACGCCGTGCTGGTGGCCCACTACTATGTGGATGGCGACCTGCAGGACCTCGCCTGGGAAACCGGCGGCTTCGTGTCCGACTCGCTGGAAATGGCGCGCTTCGGCCGCGACCACGCCGCCCAGACCCTGATCGTGGCGGGCGTGAAGTTCATGGGCGAATCGGCCAAGATCCTCAGCCCCGAAAAGCGCGTACTGATGCCCGATCTGGACGCCACCTGCTCGCTCGACCTGGGCTGCGCCGCCGACGACTTCGCCAAGTTCTGCGACGCCCACCCGGACCGCAAGGTTGTGGTGTACGCCAACACCAGCGCCGCCGTGAAGGCCCGCGCCGACTGGATGGTGACCAGCTCTTGTGCGCTGGCCATCGTCAACCATCTGAAAGCCCACGGCGAGAAGATCCTGTGGGCACCCGACCGCCACCTCGGCCGCTACATCGAGAAGCAGACCGGTGCCGACATGCTGATGTGGAACGGCGCCTGCATCGTGCACGACGAGTTCAAGGGCCTGGAGCTGGACCTGCTCAAGAAGGACCACCCCGAGGCTCTGGTGCTGGTGCACCCCGAATCGCCCGAGAGCGTGGTCAACCAGGCCGACGTGGTCGGCTCGACCTCGCAGCTGCTCAAGGCCGTGATCGAGTCGCCCGCACGCGAGTTCATCGTCGCCACCGACAACGGCATCCTGCACCGCATGCGCCAGCTGGCACCGGGCAAGACGCTGATCGAAGCGCCCACCGCCGGCAACAGCGCCACTTGCAAGAGCTGCGCGCACTGCCCGTGGATGGCCATGAACGGCCTGCAAGGTGTGCTCGACTGCCTGGAACAAGGCACGGGCGAGATCACCGTGGACGAGCCCACACGCGCCAAGGCCAAGGGCTGCATCGACCGCATGCTGGACTTCGTGGCCGCCAACCCGTCGGCCATCACCAAGCCCGCGCAGGGCTTCGTGCCCAACATCGGCGCAGCCTGATCCACGGCACCGCAGAACACAACAAGACCCCATCCATGTTCGACCACAACGAAACCCTGGAAGAAGCCCGCGCCCGCAATGTGCGCGATGCGCTGTTCGAAGACGTCGGTGTCTGCGACTGGACCGCGCAGCTCGTGCCCGCCGGCCAGCGCGTGAAGGCCCGCCTCATCGTGCGCGAAGAAGCCGTGCTGTGCGGCCGTGACTGGTTCGAGGCCTGCCTGAACCAGCTCGACGCCACCGCCCGCATCACCTGGGCCTATGCGGAAGGCGCGCTGATGCAGCCGAACACCGAGGTCTGCGCCATCGAAGCCGATGCGCGCGCGCTGCTGACCGCCGAGCGCCCGGGCCTGAACTTCCTGCAGACGCTGTCGGCTGTGGCCACGGTGGCGCGCAAGCACATGGACGCCATCGAAGGCGCCTCGCCCAACCCGCGCGGCTGCGTGGTGCTCGACACCCGCAAGACCCTGCCCGGCCTGCGCCTGGCGCAGAAGTACGCCGTGCGCGTGGGCGGGGGCGCCAACCAGCGCCTGGCCCTGTACGACGGCATCCTGATCAAGGAAAACCACATTGCCGCCGCCGGCAGCGTGACGGCCGCCGTGAAGAACGCGCAGGCCCTGGTGGCCGCGCAGCCCTCGCCGCAGCGCGAGCAGATCACCATCCAGGTCGAGGTCGAGACCCTTGATGAGCTGCGTGAGGCTCTGGCCGCCGGCGCCACCAGCGTGCTGCTGGACAATTTCACCAACGACATGATGCGCGAGGCGGTGGCTGTCAACCAGCAGCTCACGCAAGGCCAGGCGCTGCTCGAGGTGTCGGGCGGCGTCACCATGGACCAGTTGCGCGGCATTGCCGAAACCGGCGTCGACCGTATTTCTGTGGGCAAGCTCACGAAAGACGTGAAAGCCGTCGATTTCTCACTGCGGGTGCTGGAACGCATCGGCGGCTGAAGCGCCCGGCGAGGCATGCACGAAAGCGCCCTCGCCTGCGCCATATTGCCGAACCGGGGCCCTTCACGGGCCCTTTTTCATGGCCGGGCCCGCTCGGGCTCAGCCACACTGCGACCATTGCGCCCCCTCGCCACACCATGCCTGCCGACTTCACGTCTCTGCACAATTACCACGAACGCCTGGTGGTCGATCTGGTGGTCGACCTCGCCGCCGGCTATCCGCTGCTGACGGAAGACCACCACCCGGACGTCGCCTGCGTGGCCCTCAACCGCCTTCCGCCGCGCTACATCCGCCACCAGGTGGACCTGTCCTTCCACATGACCGAGAAGGAGCGCCAGGAGAGCGAGCAGGCCATCCGCGAGGCGGTGCTGTTCGCCTTCGAATTCGTCCAGGCCCGCTACGCCATGCGGGCACGGCGCTGACCACCGATCACGGCAGCCAGGCGTCCTTGTCCTTCTTCTTGGCCTTGCGGCACAGAATGGTCGGGAAGCTCGCGGGCAATGTGTAGGGGTAGTCGCGGCTGTAGTGCAGGCCGCGGCTCTCCTGGCGCGACAGCGCCGAGCGCACGATCAGCTCGGCACAATCGACCAGATTGCGCAGCTCCAGCATGTCACGCGTGACGCGGAAGGCTGCGTAGTAATCGTCGATCTCGGAACGCAGCAGCTTGATGCGATGCAGTGCGCGCTCGAGGCGGCGCGTGGTGCGCACGATGCCCACGTAGTTCCACATCAGCAGGCGCAGTTCGTCCCAGTTGTGGGCGATCACGACCTCTTCGTCCGCGTCGATCACCTGGCTCTCGTCCCAGGCCTGCACCTTGGGCACGGCCTTCGGGATCTGCGACTGGATGTCGTCCGCGCAGGTCTTGCCCAGCACCACGCACTCCAGCAGCGAGTTGCTGGCCAGCCGGTTGGCGCCGTGCAGGCCGGTGTAGGTGGTCTCGCCCACGGCGTACAGGCCGGGCAGGTCGGTGCGGCCATGCAGGTCCGTCACCACGCCGCCGCAGGTGTAGTGGGCCGCTGGCACCACCGGAATGGGCTGGCGCGCGATGTCGATGCCCAGCTCCAGGCAGCGCGCGTAGATCGTCGGAAAGTGCGAGCGCAGGAAGGCTTCGCCCAGGTGCGTGGCGTCCAGCCACACATGGTCGACGCCGTGCTTCTTCATCTCGAAGTCGATGGCACGCGCCACGATGTCACGCGGGGCCAGCTCGCCCCGCTCGTCGTGGTCGGGCATGAAGCGGTGGCCGTTCGGCAACTTCAGGATGCCGCCCTCGCCACGCAACGCCTCGGTGATGAGGAAGCTGCGCTCCTGCGGGTGGTACAGGCAGGTCGGGTGGAACTGGATGAACTCCATGTTCGCCACGCGGCAGCCAGCGCGCCACGCCATCGCGATGCCATCACCCGTAGAGGTGTCGGGGTTGCTGGTGTAGCGGTAGACCTTGCCCACGCCCCCGGTGGCCAGCACCACGGCCGAGGCCGCCAGCGTCTCCACCTCGTGCGTGTCAATGTTCAGCGCGTACACGCCGTGGCAACGGCGGTTCTCGGCGCGGTCGTCGCTGCCCTTTTTCAGGTGGCGCTGCGTGATCAGGTCGACCGCCATCCAGCGCTCGCGCAGCGTGATGTTCGGGTGCTTCTTGACCTCGTCGAGCAACACGTCGTGGATGGCCTTGCCCGTGGCGTCGGCGGCGTGCGCAATGCGCCGCACGGCGTGGCCGCCCTCACGCGTCAGGTGCAGGCCCAGCGGGCCTTCGGGGTCGGGCGAGAACGGCACGCCCCGGGCCACCAGCCACTCCACCGCTTCGGCGCTGTGGCGGGCGATGAATTCGGCGGTGCGCTCGTCCACCAGGCCGGCGCCGGCCTCCTGCGTGTCGCGCACGTGCGATTCAACGCTGTCGTCGCTGCCGAGCACACCCACGATGCCGCCCTGAGCCCACGCCGTGGCGGCCTCTTCCAACTGACGCTTGGCCAGCACGATCACAGGCTGGGTCTCTGCCAGGTTCAGCGCCACGGTCAGGCCGGCAAGGCCGGCACCGATGATGACCACGGGCAGGGACGACTCGGGAGCGGACATGGTGCGGCAGCGCCTCAGGGCAGGAATGGAGGCCGAATTCTAGCCCTCGCCCCGACCGGGCAAGGGCGGACTGGCCATCCCACGTGCGGCATGACGATGACAGCGGAAACGGTCCCCTCTGGTATCGGTCCGGAGGCCGCCGCCCAGACTCAGGGTGCGCAGCGGGCTGCGCCGCACAAACGCTCGCAGAACACGCAGCCGCGCACAGGAAGCCATGCAGGGAAGGCGTAATAGCGGCGGTTCACTTCGTTCAGAACCTGCTGGCGGTACACGTCGAACCGGAAGCCCTGCCCCTCGACCACGTGGAAGGGCTGGCCATCCTGCACCACCTGCCAGGTTCGCACGGCGTGGAAGTATGGCTCGTACTCGCCCGGCGCCGGGGCGCTCGTGCGCAGCACGCGGATGGTGCGGCCATCGAAGCGGCTGTAGTCCACCACCAGGTCATCCTGCCGCGCATGCACGCTGCCCAGCCCGAAGACCGGCACATGCTGGCCCGCTGCGTAACCGTAGATAGAGGCCGCCGAATAGGCATGGCCCATCAGCACCACGCCGGGCGCGGCCACTTGCTGCACCAGTTCGGGCGCGCGGACCGCCTCGACGATGCGCTTGTAATGCTTGAAGTGCTGCCACTGCGTCAGGCTGGTTTGCGACAGCGCCACCACGATGGCGAGGTGCAGGCCCAGGAACACCGCCAGCCCGCGGCGGACGCCCGCAAGCCGATCGGCCGGCAGCCGCCACGTCAGCAGCACCGTCACAAACGGCAGAAAGGCCAGCAGCCAGTGCAGCCCAATCACCTTGCGGCCCGACATCAAGGCAAACAGCGCCAGCGGCACCAGCGCCACACAAGCCAGCAGTACCTGCCCCCGCAGGGACTCGCGCAGGGCCGCACGCGCCCGCCAGGCGTACCACAGCCACACCGGGGTCACGAGGTAGACCAGAGTCAGCAGGTAGCCCAGCGGTTTGTCCCATCCGAAATCGGCGTCCTCATTGCGGTTGAAGACGTTGAACATGATGTTGGTCCAGCAGTGGTCCAGATTCCACATCAGGTTCACGATCGCGGCCGGCACGCCGCACAGCACCAGCAGCACCAGGCCCCGCCAGCGTGCGCGACCCCAACCCGCAAAGTAGACCAGGTAGGCCAGCCCGAGCAGCACCGCAAAATACTTGGACAGAAAGGCCAGGCCGATGGCGACGCCGCTGAAGGCATACGCCCCCCAGGCCATGCGCCCACTGGCCGACTGCCGCTCAGCCCGCATCAGGGCCGCCACCGACCACGCCGCAAACAGGATGAGTGGCGAGTCCGTCGTCATCAGGGCGTTGAGCCAGTTGATCGGCATCAGCCAATACAGCAGCACGGCCCACGCCGCCCGCGTCCGGTCCACCGGCGCCCAGGCCCACCAGATGGCCGCACCCACACCCAGCGGCAACACCAGCATCGGCAGCCGGATGGCCCAGGCCGCGTCTCCGAACATCGCCCGCGTGCCCATGATCCACCACGCCACCATGGGCGGGTGGTCGTAGTAGCCGTAGTCCGGAAAGCGCGCCCACCAGTAGAACAGCGCCTCGTCGCCCGTCATGGGCAGCACTGCGGCCAGCCAGGCCCGGAAGCCCACCGACGCCAGCGCCACTACCCAGAGCCAGCGCACGAGCTCGGGCCCCAGGCGGGCATGGTCAACGCGGGATGCGGGCAGAACGGGCATGAAGCAGGGCCGCGGCACGGGCCGGGTGGGTCAGGACAAGGGGGGGGAAGGCAAGGCCCGGAAGCCGGTGTGCCGACGAGCCGGAATTCTAGACGCCCGCTGCTACGATGACCCGAACACAAAGGGAGGAGCGCCATGCGCTGGGAAGGCAACCGCGAAAGCGACAACGTGGACGATGTGCGGGACCAGGGTGGCGGACCGGGCAACGGTCTGCGGCTGGGCGGTGGTCGGCTGGGCATCGGCTCGGTGGTGATCGCGGTGGTGGCCAGCTATTTCCTCGGCGTCAATCCGCTGACGGTCCTGCAGATGCTGGCAGGCGGCCCTGCGCCCACAGGCCAGCCCGCACATGAGCAGCAAAGCGCCGCCCCAAAGAACGACGAACAGACGCGCTTCGTACGCACCGTGCTGGCCGACACCGAAGACGTCTGGCGCACGCTCTTCAAGGAAGGCGGGGGCCAATACCAGGATCCACGCCTGGTGCTGTTTCGCGGCAGCGTCCCCACCGCCTGCGGCACCGGCCAGTCGGCCATGGGGCCGTTCTACTGCCCGGCCGACCAGAAGGTGTACATCGACCTGGGCTTCTACGACGTGCTGCGTCAGCAGCTCGGCGCCCCCGGCGACTTTGCCCAGGCCTATGTGATCGCGCACGAGGTCGGGCACCACGTGCAGAACCTGCTGGGCACGACCGACAAGGTGGAGGCGATGCGCGGCCGCGTGAGCGAGACCCAGTACAACGCCTTGAGCGTGCGGCTGGAGTTGCAGGCCGACTGCTATGCCGGCGTGTGGGCCCACCACGCGGACCGCGCCCGGCAGGTGCTGGAAACCGGTGACATCGAGGAAGGCCTGAACGCGGCCGCGCGCATCGGCGACGACGCAATGCAGCGACAGGCGGGCGGCGAGGTCCGTCCGGATTCCTTCACCCACGGCACCAGCGTGCAGCGCCAGACCTGGTTCCGGCGCGGCCTCGACACCGGCGATCTGCGCCAATGCGACACTTTCGCGCGCGGCGCAGTGTGATACTGGCCTGTACCCTCACACAGAGTCCCTGACGGACCTCACTTGGAGACACCCCTCATGCAAGCCTGGATCTGCAACGAATTCGCTGGCCCCGAGCAACTGGCCTGGCAGACGCAACCCACGCCCGAGCCGGGCAAGGGCGAGGTCCGCGTGGCCATCAAGGCCGCCAGCCTCAACTTCCCCGACCTGCTCATCGTGCAGGGCAAGTACCAGATGAAGCCCGCCCTGCCCTTTGTGCCGGGCGCCGAGTTCGCGGGCGTGGTCGAAGCCGTGGGCGAAGGCGTGAAGCACCTGGCCGTGGGCACACATGTGGCCGGCTTTGCGGGCACGGGTGGCTTCGGCACCCACGCCATCGCGCCGGCGGCCGTGCTGATGCCGCTGCCGCCGGTGTTCTCGTTCGAAGACGCCGCCGCCTTCCTCTGTACCTATGGCACCACCTACCATGCGCTGATGGACCGCGCCGCGCTGAAGGCCGGTGAGACGGTGCTCGTGCTCGGCGCGGCCGGTGGCGTCGGCACGGCGGCCATCCAGATCGCCAAGGCTGCGGGCGCCCGCGTGATTGCGGCGGCCTCCACCGACGAGAAGTGCGCGCTGTGCCGCGAGCTTGGCGCCGACGAGACCATCAACTACGCCACCACCAACCTGCGCGATGCGTTGAAGACGCTGACCGACGGCAAGGGCCCGGACGTGGTCTACGACCCGGTGGGCGGCGACATGACCGAGCAGGCCTTCCGCTCGATCGCCTGGCGGGGGCGCCTGCTGGTGGTGGGCTTTGCCAACGGGCAGATCCCCAACCTGCCACTGAATCTGGCGCTGCTCAAGGGTGCGTCCATCGTCGGCGTGTTCTGGGGTGAGTTCGCTCGGCGCGAACCGCAGGCCAATGCTGCCTGCCTGATGCAGCTGGCCGCCTGGTACATGGAAGGCAAGATCAAGCCGGTCATCGAGCACAAGCTGCCGATGAGCCAGCTCAAGGAAGGCTTCGCGCTGATGGGATCGCGTCAGGTGCGCGGCAAGGTCGTGCTGGTCAACGACTGACCGACTGCGACAGCGCCCACGCCACGTGCTCGGCCACGAGCGCGTGGTCGTCGCCCACCAGCGGGGTGGTGTCGGCCCAGCCTTGCAGCGCCCCCACCAGGTGCGCCCTCACGTCGGGTGCCAGCGCAGGTGCCGCCAACGCATTGCCCATCGCCACCGCCAGGTTGCGCTGCCAGCGCGCATGGCCAATGCGCCGGATCGGGCTGCCCTCAGTCAGCCGCAGAAAGGTGGCCTCATCCCATTGCCACAGGCCGAGCAGGTCGGGCGCGGCCAGCGCCGGCCGCACATCAAAGTCCGGCACCGTCGCACGGCGGGCGAACTTGTTCCACGGACAGGCCAGCTGGCAGTCGTCGCACCCGTAGATGCGGTTGCCCATCAGCGGGCGCAGCGCCAGCGGAATGGGCCCCGGGTGTTCAATGGTGAGGTAGGAGATGCAGCGGCGCGCATCCACCTGCCGCTCACCCACGATGGCCTGCGTCGGGCACACCGCCATGCAGGCCTGACAGGCGCCGCAATGGGCCGTTTCCGGTTCGGTCAGCGGCAGGGGCACATCCACATAGATCTCGCCCAGAAAGAAGGTCGAGCCCGCCTCGCGCGACAACAGCAGCGTGTGCTTGCCGCGCCAGCCCAGGCCGCTGCGGCTGGCCAACTCCACCTCCAGCACGGGGGCCGAATCGGTGAACACGCGGTGGCCAAACGGCCCGATCACTGCGGCCAGGCGGTCGGCCAGTTTCTGCAACCGGGCGCGCAGCACCTTGTGATAGTCCCGGCCCCGGGCATACATCGACACGCCGGCCTGCGACGGGTCCGCCAGGCGATCCCACTCCACCCGCTGCCAGCCCTCGGGCTGGCTGGCCGGCAGGTAATCCATGCGCGCCGTGATCACACGGACCGTGCCTGGCACCAGTTCGGCCGGCCTGGCGCGCTTGAGACCGTGGCTCGCCATGTAGTGCATCTCGCCGTGGAATCCCCGCTCAAGCCAGTCCAGCAGGCGCGGCTCGGCACTTGACAAGTCGACATCCGCTACGCCAATCTGGGAAAATCCCAGTTCTGCGGCCCATTCACGCAGTGCATCGAGCACCGCAACCGGGTCGGACAGCGGCCGCGACGCCGCAGGCGCATCCGATGAGCCTGCCTGATCTGGCTGCCGGGGTGACCGAATTTCATGACGCATGTGACGATCGTAGCAAGCCAGCCCAACGCTTCTGTCAACGAGGTCTGCCAGACCTGGTTGGACGAGTCTGCCTGCGCGGCCCTGGCGTCCGCACTGGCTCAGGCGCTGCGCCAGCGGCTCGAGTCGGGCGGCTCCGCCGTGATCGAGCTGCATGGCACCCTGGGTGCGGGCAAGACCACCTTCACGCGACACCTGCTGCGCGCGTTGGGGGTGACCGGCCGCATCAAGAGCCCGAGCTACGCCGTCGTCGAGCCGCATGAACTGCCGGGGCACACCGTGCAGCATTTCGATTTCTATCGCTTCAACGATCCGCAGGAATGGGAAGACGCTGGCTTTCGCGACCTGTTCGCCGCGCCCGGCCTCAAACTCGTGGAATGGCCCGACAAGGCGGCTGGCCTGCTGCCCCGCCCGGACCTGCGCCTGATGCTGACCCTGCACGACGACACGCGACGCGACGTCCGGCTCGAGGCCCTGAGCCCCACCGGCCGCGCCGCACTCGCGGACTTGAACGCCGCCCCGACTGAAGGAGGCCCCGCCCATGCGTGAGCATGACCCCACTCCATCTCCGTCACGCCGCGCCCTGCTCAAGCAGGCAGCGGGGGGCACGCTCATCTTTCTGCTCGGCCCGAACGAGCTGGCCTGGGGTGCCGAGCTGGTGGCCGTGCGCGTGTGGCCAGCGCAGGACTACACCCGCGTCACGCTGGAGTCCGACACGGCGCTCAACGCCACGTTCTTCTCGGTGGACCGCCCCAACCGGCTGGTGATCGACATCGAGGGCCTGGCCCTGAGCAGCCAGCTCAAGGAGCTGGTACGCAAGATCCGCAGCGATGACCCCTACATCGCCGGCGTGCGTGTGGGCCAGTACAAGCCATCCGTGGCCCGCCTGGTGATCGACCTCAAGCAGGCGATCAAGCCGCAGGTGTTCGGGCTGGCGCCCGTGGCGGCCTACCAGCACCGCCTGGTGTTCGACCTGCATCCGGGCGCGCCGATCGACCCGCGCGTGGCGCTGAATGCCGGCACGCCCGAAGCACCGGCCTCGTCACCCACTGCGGCACCCTCCGCCCCTGCCAGCCCGACGCTCCCGGGCGTCCAGGCACCCGCCAGCGCAGCCCAGCAGAGCCCTGCCGCTGTAGCAGGCATGGCTGCGCAACGCTCGTCCGAGCAGGCCGCCGACGCAATGAACGACGCCCTGGGCGAATTCATCGGTGGGCTGCGCCGCCCGCCAGCCGATGCCGACCGCAGCGACACCCGTGTGGCCACCCGGACACCGCCCAGGCCAGCGGACAAGGACACCAAGCCCGCCGCACGCCCCGAGCCGCGCCCCACCGCCGAGCGCCTCGAACCCATCGAACCGCCGCCTGCGGCCACCGATGCCACCCAGCGGCTCGTGATTGTGGCGCTCGACGCAGGCCATGGGGGCGAAGACCCGGGCGCCGTCGGCCCCAGCGGTCTGTATGAGAAGGACGTGGTGCTCGCGGTTGCCCGCAAACTGCGCACGCGCATCAACGCCCTGCCCGGCATGCGCGCCATGCTGACCCGCGAATCCGATTACTTCGTGCCACTGCACGAGCGCGTGAACAAGGCTCGCCGGGTGCAGGCCGATCTGTTCGTGTCCATCCACGCCGACGCCTTCATGAACCCGGAGGCACGGGGTGCGTCGGTCTTCGCGCTGTCAGAGACGGGCGCCACCAGCGCTGCGGCGCGGTGGATGGCCAAGAAGGAAAACGCGGCCGACATCGTGGGCGGCGTCAACATCAAGACCAAGGACGCGACCATCATGCGCGCCCTGCTCGACATGTCGACCACGGCGCAGATCAAGGACAGCCTCAAGCTCGGTCAGGCCGTGCTGGGCCACCTCGGCAAGGTCGGGCGGCTGCACAAGCCGCGCGTCGAGCAGGCCGGCTTTGCGGTGCTGAAGGCCCCGGACATCCCGTCCATCCTGGTGGAAACCGGTTTCATCTCGAACCCGGAAGAAGAATCCAAGCTCAAGGACGAGTCCTACCAGGCCCAACTGGCTGACGCGCTGCTGGCGGGCATCCAGCGCTACTTTGCGCGCAACCCGCCGCTGGCCCGCAACCGGGCGCTCTGAGCGTTCAGGTCAGGCCGTGGCGCGCGCCTGACGCCCGGCCTTCCAGGCCCCGAAAATGGCGATCAGCCCCGGCACCAAGATCATCGCCCAGATGATCTTGCTGAGGTGCTGTTGCACGAAGGGGATGTTGCCGAAGAGGTAGCCCACCACCGTGAGGCCCACCACCCAGATCAACGCACCGACCACGTTGTAGGCGGTGAAGGTGGTGCGGTTCATCTGCGCTACGCCGGCCACGAAGGGCGCGAAGGTGCGGATGAAGGGCATGAAGCGAGCCAGGATGATGGTGATGCCACCGTGCTTCTCGTAGAACGCATGGGCCGCATCGAACGCCTTGCGGTTGAACCAGCGCGAGTCCTCCCACTGGAACACCTTCGGCCCGATGTAGCGGCCGATGGAGTAATTGAGCTGGTCACCAGCAATGGCGGCCACCAGCAGCACGCCGATGGCCACCGGCAGGCTCAGCGAACCTGTGCCGGCCAGCGCACCCACCATGAACAGCAGCGAGTCGCCCGGCAGAAACGGCATGACCACCAGCCCCGTTTCCACGAACACGATCAGAAACAGCAGGGCGTACACCCAAGGGCCGTAGAGCTGCACGAACTCGGCAAGGTGCTTGTCGACGTGCAGGATGAAATCGATCAGAAAGTGGGCGAGCTCCATAGCGCGGGATTATGGCCGCATTGCCCGCAAGCCCCACCACCTGTCCGGGCGGCCCCGCGCTTCTACAATGCGCAGATGAATCTGGATACCGCCCCCGACCCTGCCACCGCCGATCAGACCGCCGCGGCGCCTGACGCCGGAGCCGAGCCGGTCCAGCGGCGCACCATCCAGGAACTGCCCGACGAGCTGATCAGCCAGATCGCCGCCGGCGAGGTGGTCGAACGGCCGGCTTCGGTCGTGCGCGAACTGGTGGACAACGCGCTTGATGCCGGCGCCCGGCAGGTCACCGTCAAGCTGATGGGGGGCGGCGTGCGCCAGATTCTCGTTGAGGACGACGGCTGCGGCATTCCCGTGCCCGAACTGCCACTGGCCCTCAAGCGCCACGCCACCAGCAAGATTCGCTCGCTGGACGACCTGGAGCACGTCGGCACCATGGGTTTTCGGGGCGAGGCGCTGGCGGCCATTGCCTCGGTGTCGGACATGTCGGTGGCCAGCCGCACCCCGCACGACGCCCACGCCCACCGGCTGGATGCCCGCTCGGGCGAACTGACGCCTGCGGCCCGTGCCGTGGGCACCAGCGTCGAGGCCCGTGAGCTCTTCTTCAATACGCCGGCCCGGCGCAAGTTTCTCAAGAGCGACGCGACCGAGCTCGCGCATTGCCTCGAGGCCGTGCGCCGCCATGCCCTGGCTCGGCCGGAGGTCGGCTTTGCCGTATGGCACGAAGGCAAGCTGGTCGAACAGCTCCGCGCCGGCACGCCGGCCCAACGCCTGCAGGACGTGCTGGGCGACGAATTCGTGCGCACCAGCCGCGAGGTCGATCTGCAGATCGGGCCGATGCGGGTGCATGGGCGGGCCGGGCTGCCCGATGCCGCCCGCTCCCGTGCCGACTGGCAGTACTGCTATGTCAATGGCCGCTATGTGCGCGACAAGCTGATCTCGCACGGCGTGCGGTCGGCGTATGAGGACGTGCTGCACGGCTCACGCCAGCCCACCTATGTGCTGTTCATCGAGATCGACCCCGAGCGAGTGGACGTGAACGTGCACCCGACCAAGATCGAGGTGCGTTTCCGTGATTCGCGCGAGGTGCACCAGGCCGTGCGCAAGGCGGTCGAGGCCACGCTGGCCCGGTCTCGCGCCGGTGCGGAGGCGGCGCCGTTGATGCCCGACCTGGCGCGTGCGGCTGCCGAGGCGCCCGACCCCGCCCCGGGCCCGTCGCAGGCATCGGACACCGTCAGCTGGAGCGGCGCCAACCGGACACAGAGCGCCCTGCCCTGGGCCCGCCCCGCCGGCACGACCGCGCCCGAGCAGCGCTGGGCCGGCTGGCCAGCGGCGGCAGGCACACCCACCGCGCCACTGGCGACCACGCCGGATCCCTTTGCCGACCTGGCACTGCCCCGCGTGGTGGCCCGCACGGACGGCGAGGTCGATGCCACGCAGCCCATGACGTACGCGCACGCCGCATCTCGCCCGCTGGAGGTCGCCGAAGGCGTGCCGGGCGCTCTGCTCGCCACGGCGTCCGGCCCGGGGCACACGGCCTCGCCCGCCTCCAACGACAACACGGGCCACGAAGAATGGCCCCTCGGCCGCGCCATCGGGCAGATCGGGGGCATCTATGTGCTGGCCGAGAACGCCAAGGGCATGGTCATCGTCGACATGCACGCCGCCCATGAGCGGGTGGTTTACGAGCGGCTGAAGGCCCAACTGGCTCAGGCGCGGCTCGAAAGCCAACCCCTGCTGATCCCGCTGACCTTTGCCGCCTCGCCGGCCGAAATCGCCACGGCCGAGACCGCACGCGAGGCCCTGACCGAACTTGGCCTCGACATCGACGCGATCGGCCCCGGCAAGCTCGCCGTGCGTGCCGTGCCCGCGGCTCTGGCCCAGGCGGACGGCGTGGAACTGGCGCGCTCGGTGCTGGCCGAACTGGCCCAGCTGGATGCCAGCCACGTCGTGCAGCGTGCCCAGCACGAACTGCTGGCCACCATGGCCTGCCACGGCGCCGTGCGGGCCAACCGCCAGCTGACGCTGACCGAAATGAATGCCCTGCTGCGCGACATGGAGGCCACCGAACGCGCCGACCAGTGCAACCACGGGCGCCCCACCTGGCGGCAGCTGACCCTGCGCGAACTGGATGCGCTGTTCATGCGCGGCCGCTGACGCCACCCTGACTGTTTTTCATGACCGAACGCAAGAAACTGAGCCTCAACCGCCCGGCCCCCACCGAAGGCGGTGACGCGCCCTCGCACCGCAAGCCCCCCGTTCGCGGCAGCGGCACCGCACCGCGCAAACGCATGACGGCGGCTGAAGCCGCCCAGGCCCGAGAAGAGGCCGCGGCGCGCGCTGCGGCCGCCCCGACGCAACGTCGCCATCCGGACGATCGCACCGAACGCCCGCCGCGCCGCGATGCTTCGGGCCGCGATGATCGCCGGCCGCCCCCGCGCCGAGAGGACGACCGCCGGCCTGCACCCCAGCGAGCTGACGACCGCCGTGCCGCCCCGTATGGCGAGCCTCGCCATCCGCGTGACCGCGATGAAGCCGGCTACCGAAGCGACCGCAGCAATCTGGCGAACCGACGTGATCCGGGCGACCGGTCCGACCGCACCCCCCGTGCCGCACCGCGCCCTGCGCAACCGCCGCACACCGAGCGCCCGACGCCCGATGACGGTCGCATGCGCCTGTCCAAGCTGATGAGCGAACGCGGCCTGGCCTCGCGCCGTGAGGCCGACGAGTGGATCGAACAAGGCTGGGTGCGCGTCAACGGTGAGGTGGTGGACGAACTGGGCACCCGCGTGCTGCCCGATGTCGAGGTCACCATCGACCCGCTGGCCCGCACGCAGCAGGCCGAGCGCGTGACCATCCTGCTGCACAAGCCGATCGGCTACGTCAGCGGCCAGGCAGAAGACGGGCATGAGCCCGCCGTCACGCTGATCCGTCCGGAAAACCGCTGGAAGGACGATCGCCAGCCGCTGCAGCTCACGCGCGGGCACCTGCGCCACCTTGCACCCGCCGGCCGACTCGACATCGACTCGACCGGGCTGCTGGTCCTCACCCAGGATGGCCGCATCGCGCGCCAGCTCATCGGCGAGGACTCGGGCGTCGAGAAGGAATACCTGGTGCGTGTGCAGGCCGTCGACGCGCCGGACGCCGAAAACGTCTCGGCCGTCGTGCCGCCCGAAGTGATCGAGCAGCTGCGCTTTGGCCTGGAACTCGACGGCCGCCAGTTGAAGCCGGCTCAGGTGTCCTGGCAGAACGAACAGCAGTTGCGCTTCGTGCTGCGCGAAGGCCGCAAGCGCCAGATCCGCCGCATGTGCGAGCTGGTGGGCCTGCGCGTGGTGGGCCTCAAGCGTGTGCGCATGGGCCGCATCACGCTGGGCAAGCTGCCCGTGGGCGAATGGCGATTCCTGAGGGCCGATGAGCGCTTCTGACGCTGGGGCGGCGCGCCCGCCCGGCCACGGCATCCCCACGTGGGTGGTGGTCGTGGCCCTCAGCATGCTGCTCGGCCTGCAGCCGATCACGACCGACCTCTACCTGCCCGCGCTGCCGCAGTTGCAGGTCGCGCTGGGTCTGACGCCCTCTCTGGCGCAATGGACGCTGTCGGTGCTGATGCTGAGCTTCGGCTTCGGCCAGCTGGTGTGGGGGCCGATTGCCGACCGCATTGGCCGCCGCCCGGTGTTGCGCTGGGGGCTGGGCCTGTACGTGCTGGCCAGCATCGCGGCCACGCTGGCGCAGGATTTCAGCATCGTCATTGCCGCGCGCATCGCACAGGGCGCGAGCCTGTCGGGCGTGGTGATGTGCGGCCGCGCCATGGTGCGCGACCTGTACGAGCCCGAAGATGGCGCGCGCATGATGGCCCACGGCATGGGCGGGCTGGGCGTGATCGCCCTGGTCGGCCCCGTGCTGGGCGGCCTGGCGGCCACGCATGGCGGGTGGCGCGCCACCATGTCGATCCTGGCGATTTCCGGCGCCATCATCCTCGCCTTCATCTGGTGGCGCCTGCCCGAAACGCTGGCCCCTGAGCGCCGACAGGCCGCGCTGCCGTGGCGCACACTGGTGCGCAACTGGATCGGCATCGGCCGGCAGCCGGTGTTCCGCAGCTACGCACTGCTGTCGGCCTCGACCTACGGCGGGCTGTTCGTCTTCCTGTCGATCTCGTCCTTCGTGTTCATCAACGTGCTGGGCATCAGCCGCACGGCCTACGGCCTCGTGATGGCCAGCACCTCGCTGTCCTACCTGTTGGGCACCCTGCATTGCCGGCGCACGCTGAGCCGGCAAGGGCTGCGCGGCACGGTGCGGCGCGCGGGCTGGTTCCCGCTGGTGGGCGGCGTGTGGGGCCTGTGCATCTCGCTGGCACAACTCAGCACCGGCTGGGATGTGCCTTCCTGGGCCTTGCTGCCCGGCCTGTGGCTGTACGCCTTCGGGCACGGCATCCACCAGCCCTGCGGCCAGACCGGCGTGGTGGCGGCCTTCCCGCACCAGGCGGGCGCCGCATCGGCCTTGTCGGGCTTCGTGCTGTCGGTGATCGCGTTCGGCGTGGGCGCCGTCATGTCCGGCTGGACTGCCCTGCCCGGCTGGGCCGGCACCATTCACCCGCTGACACTCGGCATGGCACTGGGCGGCGCCTGCACTGCCCGCGTGGCGCTGCACCGCGTCCAGCGCCATGGCCTGATCCCGCAAGCCGCCTGAACCCATGAGCCATCCCCACACCGAACCTCTGTGGATCCTGACCGGGCCCACGGCCTGCGGCAAGACCGCGGTGGCGCTCGAACTGGCCCGGCATCTGCCACTGGAAATCATCAGTGTCGACTCGGCCCTGATCTACCGCGGCATGGACATCGGCACCGCCAAGCCCACCCGCGAGGAACAGGCTCAGGTGCCTCACCACCTGATCGACATCCTCGACCCGACCGAGCGCTACAGCGCGGCGCGCTTCGTGGCCGACGCCGAGGCCCTCGTGGCCGACATCCGTGCGCGCGGGCGAACCCCGCTGCTGGTGGGCGGCACCATGCTCTACCTGAAGGCCCTGCTGGAAGGCATCGACGACATGCCCGCCATTCCGCCCGAAGTGCGTGCCGAGGTCGACACCCGGATGCGCACCCAGGGCAGCCACGCTCTGCACGCCGAGCTAACCCGCGTGGACCCGGCGACGGCCACCCGCCTGGCCCCCGGCGACACGCAGCGCATCCAGCGTGCACTGGAGGTGTGGCACGCTACGGGCACGCCGCTATCGGCCTTTCACCAGCGAAGCCAGCAGGACGGCGCCGCGCAGCGCCCGGCCATCATCGTGTCACTCGAGCCAGAGGACCGGGCCTGGCTGCACCGCCGCGTCGCGCTGCGCTACCAGCAGATGATGGCCGCCGGCTTCGTCGACGAGGTGCGCGCCCTTCGTGCGCGCCCTGAACTGCATGCCGACCTGCCCGCCATCCGCTGCGTGGGCTACCGCCAGGTGTGGGAGGCGCTGGATGCGAGCCTGGACCTGAATGACCCCGCCACGCTGGCCGAGGTCACCGAGCGCGGCGTCGCGGCCACGCGTCAACTTGCGAAGCGCCAGGTGACATGGCTGCGCAGCATGCAAAAGCGTCACGTCATCGCATGTGACCAGGGCCAGACGGCGGCTACCCTGTCGGACAGGGCCCGTGCACTCTTCACGACAGGCTCGCCCCCGAATTGAGGTGGGTTAAGTCAATCGACTGTACTTGCGTCTAAGCTCGGCGATCCCCTTTTTGCCGTGCGACGTGCGGCTCTGGGCCGAAGTTGGAGTTGTGATGCCATACGAGCTGTTCCGCGATCAGGGCCACGCCTGCCTGATGTTTTCCGACCTCAGTAATGAGGGCGGTGAGGCCGTGCAGGCCAACCAGTTCCTGATCGTCGATGGCGACCATGGCGCCATCATCGACCCGGGCGGCAACCTCGCCTACAGCGAGCTCTACCTGGGCATGACGCGGCACTTCCCGCCCTCGCGCCTGTCCGCCATTCTGGCCTCGCACGCCGACCCGGACATCATCGCCTCGCTCGATCGCTGGATGACGGCCACGCCCGACGCCAAGCTGTACGTGTCGACGCTGTGGGAGCGCTTCGTGCCGCACTTCTGCAAGCCGGGCAAGACCACCGGCCGCATCGTCGGCATCCCCGACCCCGGGATGCGCATCCGCGTGGGTCGCAACGACCTCATCGCCCTGCCCGCGCACTTCATGCACGCCGAGGGCAACTTCCAGTTCTACGACCCGATCAGCCGCATCCTGTTCTCGGGCGACCTGGGCGTGTCCTTCGTGTCGGGCGAAGGCGCCAAGCAGCCCATCCGCTCGCTCAACCCGCTGCCGCGCGGCATGGAAAGCTTCCACCGCCGCTACATGGTCTCAAACAAGATCCTGCGCAGCTGGGCCCGGATGGTGCGCACGCTGAAGATCGACATGATCGTGCCGCAGCACGGCGCGCCGCTGGCCGGTGCCGCCGTCAAGGAGTTCATCGACTGGGCGGAGCAGCTGTCGTGCGGGATCGACCTGATGTCGGACGCGAACTACATCGTGCCGAACTGAACCGGCATCGGTGCAGACACCGGCGTCAGTGGGCGCCGGAATCCACCGCGGCCCCGCCAGCGCGCTTCGGACGCGTCATCCACACCAGCGGAATCATCAGCAGGAACAGGCAGGCCGACGCCAGGTAGACGTCGTCGGCTGCGCGGGTGAAGGCCTGCTGATCGATGAGGCGTGTGATCTGCGCGGCGGCCTGCTCGAAGCCCAGCCCGCCGCGCGACAGCGTGTCCAACGCCTCCATCGCCCCCGGGTCGGTACGGCTCACGTGCTCGACCATGTGCACATGGTGCAGCGTGGCGCGGTTGTCCCACACCGTGGTCACGGTCGACGTGCCGATGGCCCCCGCCGTGATCCGCACGAAGTTGCTCAGGCCCGAGGCCGCCGGGATGCGGTCAGGCGTGAGCCCGGACAAGGTGATGGCGCTCAGCGGGATGAAGAAGAACGCCAGCGCCGCACCCTGGATGATGGTGGGCAGCATGATGTGTTGGAAGTCGGCCTGCACCGTGAAGTGCGAGCGCATCCACAGCACCAGCGCGAACACGCAGAACGACACGGTGGCCAGCGCCCGCGGATCGACCCGGCTCACGTTCTTGCCCACCACCGGCGACAGCAGGATGGCCAGCAACCCCACCGGCGCGACCGCCATGCCCGCCACTGAGGCGGTGTAGCCCATGTGCTGCTGCAGCCACAACGGCAATACCACCACGTTGCCGAAGAAGAGTCCGTAGCCGATCGACAGCGTCAGCACGCCGAAGGCGAAGTTCTGCTTCGAGAACAGCCGCAGGTCGACCACCGGGTGGTCCTGCGTCAGCTCCCAGATCACGAAGACGATGAAACCGATGAGTGCCACCAGGGCCATCGCAATGATCTGGCCGCTCTCAAACCAGTCCAGCTCCTTGCCCTTGTCGAGCATGACCTGCAGCGCACCCACCCACAGCACCAGCAGCGCCAGCCCGACCGTGTCGATGGGCAGCTTGCGCGTGGGCGTCTCGCGCTTCTTGTAGATGCGCCAGGCCACGGCGGCGGCGCCCAGGCCCACGGGCACGTTGATGTAGAAGATCCACGGCCACGACAAGTTGTCGGTGATCCAGCCGCCCAACAAAGGCCCGGTCACGGGTGCGACCAGCGTGGTCATCGACCACATCGCCAAGGCCATGCCAGCCTTGGCCGGCGCATAGCTGCTCAGCAGCAGGGTCTGCGACAGCGGGATCATCGGCCCTGCGACCAGCCCCTGCAGCACGCGAAAGGCAATCAGCATCTCGAGCGACGTGGCGAGCCCGCACAGCCACGAGGCCAGCACGAAGAGCAGCACACTGGCCGTGAACAGGCGCACCGCACCGAAGCGCTGGGTGAGCCAGCCCGTCAGCGGCACCGAGATGGCGTTGGCCACGCCAAAGCTTGTGATCACCCACGTGCCCTGCGTGGGGCTCACGCCCAGGTTGCCAGCAATGGCGGGCAGGGACACGTTGGCGATCGACGAGTCGAGCACGTTCATGAACGTGGCCAGCGACAGCGCCACGGTGCCCAGGGCCAGTTCACCGCCCTGCAAGGGGCGCGGGGCGGCGGCCGCCGCGGTGGCACTCACATCACGCTCCGCGTGCGGCCGCCACGGCGTGTGCCGTGGTGTGGCCGATGTTGGCGTCGATAATGCGGCGCACCAGGGCGTCGGCCTCGCTGGCCTGGTGATTGAACACGTCAGTCTGCGTCAGCGCGCGGGCGCGCGGGGCCACGGCGAGCACCGGGCCATCCTGACGGCTCACGTCCAGCTCCACTTCCATCGACAGGCCGACGCGCAGCGGGTGCGCCGCCACTTCACGCGGATCGAGCTCGATGCGCACCGGCACGCGCTGCACGATCTTGATCCAGTTGCCCGTGGCGTTCTGAGCCGGCAGCAGCGCAAACGCTGCCCCCGTGCCCGCGCCGAGCCCAACGACCTTCCCGTGGTAGACGACCTTGCTGCCGTACACATCGGCCGTCAGCGTGGCGGGTTGGCCAATGCGCACACGCTGCAGCTGGCTTTCCTTGAAGTTTGCGTCCACCCAGGGCTGGCCCAGGGTGACCAGCGCCATCAGGGGTGAGCCGGCCTGCACGCGCTGGCCGACCTGCACGCTGCGCTTGGCCACGTGGCCTGCGACCGGTGCCAGCAGCTCGACCCGCTGGCGAGCCAGCCAGGCCTCGCGCACGCGGGCAGCGGCCCGGGCCACGTTCGGGTGCTCGGCCACAGAGGTGCCCTCGGTCAGTGAGCGGTTTGACGTCAGCTGCTCGCGTGCGGCCACCAGTGCTGACTCGGCCGCGGCCAGCGCGCTTCGCGTGGCCACCAGCTGCGCGCTCGCGTGCTGGAACTCTTCCTTGCCGACGGCGCCGCTGGCCAGCAGCGGGCTGCGGCGGCTCACGTCTTCCTGTGCACGGGCCACTTCGTTGCGCGCCTTCTCGACATCGGCCTGACGCAGCGCCACCTGCGCCTGCAGGCTGGCGTTGTTTGCGTACAGGGTGCGCACTTCGCGAACGGTCTGGGCCAGCTGCGCGCGGGCCTGATCCAGTGCCACGTCGGCATCGGCCGGGTCCAGACGCACCAGCACCTGCCCAGCCTTCACCACGTCGGTGTCGTCGGCGCCAATGGACAGCACCGTGCCCCCCACCTGCGGCGTGATCTGCACCACATTGGCCTGCACGTAGGCGTTGTCGGTGTGCTCGTAGTGGCTGGCCACCAGGCCGTACCAGGCACCCCAGGCCACACCGCCGAGCACAACCACGGCGGCCACCGCCGTCAGGGCCTTGCGGCGGGTACGGGCGGGCTGCGCCTCGGAAAGGTTTGCTGTGGGGGCTTGGCTCATGAGCGGACTCCGGTCGGATGCGGCGTGGCCGTCCGTGTGGGCGGGTTCGACAAGGTGGGATGGGGGGAAACGGGCGGCACGGTGGCCGCAGAGGGGACAGACGACAGCCCGCCGCCCAGCGCGCGCACCAGCGCGGCCTGGTTGTCGAGCTGGCGCGCCTGGAGGTCGACCGCCAGCCGGCGCTGCGTCAGCACGGCGGTCTCGGCGCTCAGCACGTGAAGGTAGCTGCCCAGGCCTGCCTGGTAGCGCTCGCGCGCCAGCCGGTAGGCGGCCTCGCTGGCCCGCTGGGCGTCAGCCTGCTCGGCACGCTGACGCTGCAGCGAGCGGCCACTGCCCAGGGCGTCGGCCACCTCTTGCACCGCCTGCAGCACGGTCTGGTTGTAGCGGGCGATCGCCTGGTCCTCGTCGGCCACGCGGCCACGCAGACTGGCCTCGCGTCGCCCACCATCGAACAGCGGCAGGTTCAGTGCGGGCAACACACCCCACTGCAGGCTGCCCGGGTCGAGCAGGCGGTCCAGTCCGATGGCGCCATAGCCACCAAACAGACGCAGGTCGACATTGGGGTAGTAGCTGGCCCGGGCAGCGCGGCTCAGCTGCCCGGCCGACTCCACACGCCAGCGCGCGGCCATGACATCGGCCCGGCGAGACAACAGGTCGACCGGCATCACGCCCGGGTCGCCCGGCAGCTGCAGCCGGCCGAGCGCCGGCGCATGGCCCCGCAACGCATCAGGCGCCTGCCCGAGCAAGACCGCCAACGCATGGCGGGTCAGCGTGATCTGCTCGTCCAGTGCTTCCAGTTGCTGGCGCGCGGCGGGCAGGCTGGCTTCACCCTGCCGCAGCTCGACCGCCGTGTCCAGCCCCGCCGACACGCGCTGCTGAATCAGCTTGAGCGTCTCCTCGCGCTGGGCCAGGGTACGGGCCTCGACCTCGCGCAGGCTCAACAAACGAGCCAGTTGCACATGCGTGCGCACCACCTGCATGCTCAGCAGCAACTGGGCCGCGTGGGCTTCTGCCTGCGCAGCCCGGGCCTCGCCCACGGCGGCAGCCAGCTCGGCACGGTGGCGGCCGAAAAGATCGAGCTCCCATGCCCCTTCCAGCTGCAGCGTGCCGTTCTCGCGCACCGAGCCAGCCAGCGGCGGCGGGACAGCCCCGTGCTCCGTATAGCGCTGGCGGGCGAGTTCACCGCGAGCCTGCAAGTGCGGCTGCGTGACGGAGTCGGCCTGCAGGCGCATGGCCTCGGCGCGCATCAGCCGGGACCGCGCCACGGCCATCGAGGGGCTGTCGCGCAGGGCCTGCTCCACCAGGCTCGACAAACTGTCGTCGCCCCACACGCGCCACCAGGGTTGCAGCGCCTGCGTGAAGCGACCGGTGTCATCCGGGGCCTGCAACTTCAGGGTGTCGGGCGACAAGGGCTCGACCGTTGCGCGAACGCCTGCCGGGCTGCCGCAGCCTGCCAGCGCCACGGCACACAGGGCCGCCGCCAGGGCAAGCAGGCCCCGCACAGGTGCCGCGTCAAGTGAAAGTGTCTCGCCCTGCATCGGGCCTCCTGCATGGTGAAGCGCGGCCATCAGCCGCCCTGGGTGCCCGGGCCTTTGACGTCGGTTCGCGCACGGAAGGCGACCGCGTTGGCCTGCATGCGACGCAGCATCTCGAGCAGCGTCTGCCATTCCTCGTGGGTGAAACCCGCCAGGTAGGCGTTCATCACTTCGCACAGCACGCCGGGAACAGGGGCCATGGCCGCCTCGCCGTCCGGCGTCAGCGCCAGGTGCACGACACGGCGGTCGGACGTCGAACGCTCTCGCCGCACCAGGCCCTTGGCCTCCAGGCGATCGAGCGTGCGCGTCAATGCGCCGGGGTCGGTCTGCAGCTCGCGCGAGAGTTCGGCCAGCGTGGTCGTGCCGATCTTGTGGATGGTGAACAGCGGCGCCCACTGGGCATTGGTGAGACCGATGTCCTGCAGGCGATGGTCGACCTCGGTCACCAGCAACTGCATGATGCGCCGCATCAGGTAGCCGACGCTCTCGTGACGGCTGAAGCGGTCCTGCACATAGAAGTCGGCGGGCGCCGGACAGCATCCCGGTGGTGTGTCCTGCGGATCAGGCATGCTTGGCGAATCTGACATGCCGCAATTTTGTTTGCCTATGCAAATATTGTCAAGGCTGATACTCTGCTGGCTCCCTCGCTCCCTTGCCGACCATGCCCCCCTCCGCCCGAGATCCCGCGCGTGACCCGGCCCCGGCCCGGTCCGCCGCCTCCCTTCGCGCTCTGGCACCGTATCTCCGGCCGCACCGCGCGCGCCTGGCGCTCGCCTTCGTCTTCCTGGTGATGGCGGCGCTGACGACGCTGGTGCTCCCCATCGCGCTGCGCACCCTGATCGACCAGGGCATGGTGTCACCCGAGCCCGGGGAGCGGGTCATGGCCCTGCGCGAGCACTTCCTTGCGCTGTTCGGCGTCGGCCTGGCGCTCGGCGTGTTCTCGGCCTCGCGCTACTACATGGTCACCTGGCTGGGTGAACGCATCACCGCCGACATCAAGCGCGCCGTTTACGCTCACGTACTGCGGCAGAGCCCCGCGTTCTTCGAGACCACCCAGAGCGGCGAGGTGCTGTCCCGCCTGACGGCCGACACCACGCTGATCCAGACCGTTGTCGGCTCCAGTTTTTCGATGGGCTTGCGCAACGCGATCATGGCGATCGGCGCCCTGGTCATGCTGATTGCCACCAACCCGTATGTGATGGCGCAGGTGCTGGGCGGCCTGGTGCTCGTGGTGCTGCCGGCCATCGTGTACGGGCGGCGGGTGCGCAAGCTCTCGCGCGCCAGCCAGGACCGCCTGGCCGACTCCAGTGCCATTGCAGCCGAAGTGCTCAACGCGGTACCCGTGGTGCAGAGCCACACCGCCGAGGCGCGCGAGGCCCGCCGGTTCGACGATGCCACCGAGCGCGCCTTCGGCACGGGCGTGCGCCGCATCCGGGCGCGGGCGGTGCTCGTGGCCTTCATCATCACAGCCACCACCGGGGCCCTGCTGTGGGGCCTGTACCAGGGCACGCAGGCGGTCATCGACGGCCGCATCAGCGCCGGCCACCTGGGCCAGACCGTCGTCTACGTCATCCTGCTGCTGAGTGCGGTGGCCGCGCTGTCGGAGGTCTATGGCGACATCCTGCGCGCCGCCGGCGCCACCGAGCGCCTGATGGAGTTGCTGGCCACGCGCTCACCCATCCAGTCACCGGCCGCACCGGCCACGCTGCCGGCCAGCCGCACGGGTGCCCGGGTGCATCTGCACCAGCTGAACTTCCACTATCCCTCACGCCCACAGCACGCGGCCCTGGAGGCCTTTGACCTCGAGGTTCGCCCGGGGGAAACCGTGGCGCTGGTCGGGCCCAGCGGCGCAGGCAAGAGCACGGTGTTCCAGCTTCTGCTGCGCTTCTACGACCCGCAGCAGGGCCACATCACCCTGGATGGTGAACGCATCGACCGGCTGCGGCTGGAGGACCTGCGTCGGCGCATCGGGCTGGTGCCGCAGGACAGCACGATCTTCTCCACCACGGCGATCGAGAACATCCGCTACGGCCGCCCGGAAGCCAGCGACGAAGAGGTGACGGCCGCAGCCCGCGCCGCCCACGCGCACGACTTCATCATGGCGCTGCCCGAGGGCTATGCCACCTACCTCGGCGAGCGCGGGGTGCGTCTTTCCGGTGGGCAACGACAGCGCATCAGCATCGCCCGGGCCATTCTGAAGAACGCGCCGTTGCTGCTGCTCGACGAGGCCACCAGCGCGCTCGACACCGAGAGCGAGCGCGCCGTGCAAGCCGCGCTGGAAGAGGCGATGAAGGACCGCACCACGCTCGTGATCGCCCACCGCCTGAGCACCGTCGTCAACGCCGACCGCATCGTCGTGATCGACCAGGGTCGCATCGTCGACGTCGGCCGCCACGCGGACCTGCTGGCCCGCAACGGGCTCTATGCCCGGCTGGCCGCCATGCAGTTCGACACCGTGCTTCCCGCACCGGAGGGGGCAGGCACGCCACGTGCCAAGGACACCTCGCCAAGCGGCTGACCATCCCGACCCCGTCAACGCACAAGGCCAGCCGGGCGTTCAAAGACAGAGGGACATACTTCCCGCCGAACATGCTGAGAGGAATCGCCATGACAACGAACCGCACCCCCACCCGACTCACCCTGGCTGCTCTGGCCGCCACGCTGCTGGCCACCGGCTGCGCCAACATGGACGAGCGCCAGCAAGGCACAGCCAAGGGCGCTGCCATCGGCACCGTGGCAGGTGCCGTGCTGGGTGCCGCCACTGGCGGCAAGAACACGGTACGTGGCGCGGCCATCGGTGGCATCGCCGGTGCCATTGCCGGCAACGTGTGGTCGCGCCGGATGGAAGAGCAGCGCCAGGCGATGGAGCAGGCCACCGCCGGCACCGGCGTCGATGTGGTCCGCACCCAGGACAACCAGCTCAAGCTCAACATCCCGAGTGACGTGTCCTTCTCGACCGGCAGCGCCGCCCTGCAGCCGCAACTGCGCAGCGTGCTGCAGCAGTTTGCCGACGGCCTGCGCGCCAACCCGGGCACGCTGGTGCGCGTGGTGGGCCACACGGACAACGTGGGCAGCGACGCCACCAACAACAGCTTGTCGGTGGCCCGAGCCGACACCGTGCGCGACTTCCTGGAAGACCGCGGTGTGAGCCGCTCACGCATCGAAACCGCGGGCCGCGGTGAACGCGAACCCATCGCCAGCAACGACACCGCAGACGGCCGCGCGAAGAACCGCCGCGTCGAGATCTTCCTGCGGGAGCCCGAGGCAGCCGGCACCGTCCGATAACCCGGATATTTGAAGCATCAGGCCCTCCAGTAGAATGGAGGGCTTTTTTTCACCTCTGTGAGCCTGCCCGTGAGCCCGTCGTCCACCCGCCCCGTGCGCAGCCAGTACGAAGACTTCATGCGCCTCGTGCACACGACGGGCGTGCTCAAGGCAGACCGCACGGGCACCGGCACCCGCAGCGTGTTCGGGCACCAGATGCGCTTCGACCTGAGCGAGGGCTTCCCGCTGGTGACGACCAAGAAGGTGCACCTGAAATCGATCATCGTCGAACTGCTGTGGTTCCTCCGCGGCGACGACAACGTGAAGTGGCTTCAGGAGCGCGGCGTCACGATCTGGGACGAATGGGCCCGTGAAGACGGCTCGCTCGGCCCGGTCTACGGCGTGCAATGGCGCAACTGGCCCAAACCGGATGGCGGCCACGTCGACCAGATCACCGAGGTGGTCCGGCAGCTCAAGACCTCGCCCGATTCGCGCCGCATCATCGTCAGCGCCTGGAACGTCGGCCTCATCGAGCAGATGGCGCTGCCCCCGTGCCACGCCTTCTTCCAGTTCTACGTCGCGCCGCCGCAGGCCGAGGGCGAGCGCCCGAAGCTGAGCTGCCAGCTCTACCAGCGCAGTGCCGACATCTTCCTCGGTGTGCCGTTCAACATCGCGTCGTATGCGCTGCTGACCCACATGCTGGCGCAACAGTGCGACATGGACGTCGGCGACTTCATCTGGACCGGCGGCGACTGCCACATCTACAGCAACCACACCGAGCAGGTCGAGCTGCAGCTCAGCCGCACGCCCTACCCCTACCCGGTGCTCAACATCAAGCGCAGGCCCGATTCGATCTTCGGCTACGAGTACGAAGACTTCGAGGTGACCGAGTACCAGCACCACCCGGCCATCAAGGCTCCTGTGGCCGTCTGACGCGCTGAACCCGCCATGTCTGCGCCTGCCCGCAAGCCCCGCATCCTCAGCCTGATCGCCGCCGTCGCGGCCAACGGGGCCATCGGCAAGGACAACGACCTGCTGTGGCACCACCCGCTGGACCAGAAGCACTTTCGCGCCACCACCATGGGCTGCCCGGTGATCATGGGCCGCCGCACCTGGGATTCGCTGCCCGAGCGCTTTCGGCCGCTGCCCGGTCGCCGCAATGTGGTGGTGACACGCAACCGCGATCTGCATGCGCCAGGCGCCGAAGTCGTTCACACGCTGGAAGAAGCCCTCATCCAGACGGCCGATGCCGACAAGGTCTTCGTCATGGGAGGCGGCCAGCTCTATGCCGCCGCCCTGCCGCTGGCCGACGAGCTGGTGTTGACGGAAATCCACACCGCGTACAACGCCGACACCTTCTTTCCCCAGTGGCCCCGCGCCGATTTCGACGAGGTGTTTCGTGAGGAACATCACGCGGCAGCCGAGGGGCAGCCCGGCTTTGCGTTCGTGACCTACCGCCGGCGTCGCTGACACACAACGCGCACGGTCGGGAACGCCCGACACCCCCGCTGCGCCATCCGGGCAAGACGCTTGCAGTCTCTGCGGAGAGCGGCGAGACTCGGCGCGTCTCGCGTCCGGACTTCTTCCTGCGAACGCGATTTCCCCAGGGCGGAGCACATGGCACCATGAATCGACGCGCAGTTCTGGCCGGCAGCCTCAGCGTGCTGTCCGGCCTGCTGGGTGGCGCCGGACTGGCTGGCTGCCAGACCTCTGCCGCGCCCTTGCGCGTGGCACTCAACCCCTGGATCGGCTACGCGCTGCTCTTTCTGGCACGCGAACTCGGTCATCTCCCGGAGTCGACGGCGCGCCTTGTCGAGTTCCCTTCCAACACGGCCAGCCTGCTGGCCGTGGCGAATCACAGCGTCTCGGCCGCCGCGCTCACACTGGATGAACTGCTGCTCGCCCGCGAAGGTGGGCTCGACCTGCGCGCCGCCCTGGTGTTCGACGAATCGTGCGGCGCCGACGTGGTGATGGTGCATCCGTCCATCCACCGGGTGACCGGGCTCAAGGGCAAGCGTATCGCCGTCGAGTCCACCGCCGTGGGCGCACTGATGTTGTCCCGGCTGCTCGAGGTCGCGGGGCTGGATGCCACCGACCTGATCAAGGTGCCCCTCACCGCAGACCAGCACGTGCAGGCCTACACGGCCGGCAAGGTCGATGCCGTCATCACGTTCGAGCCCATGGCATCCCGCCTGCGGAGTGCGGGCGCCCAGCAGCTTCTGGACAGCAGCCGTTTCCCCGGGCTGATCGTGGACGTGCTGGCCATCGGCCCCGAGATTGGCGCCAGCGGCGAGAGGCACTTGCGAGAGCTGGTTCGCGGCTACTTCCTCGCCCTGGCCCACCTGCAGGCTCAGCCGGATGATGCGGCACGGCGCCTCGCGCCCCACCAGCAACTGAGCGCCGCCGACGTGCTTGAGGCCTTCCGCGGCATCCGGCTGCCGTCGGAGGAAGAAAACCGGCGCTGGCTGGCCGGGCCACGACCGCAACTCGTCCAGTCCGCAGATACCGTCGGCCGACTGATGCATGGCGCCCGGCTGCTGCGCGCGATGCCGTCGCTGGAGGGCCTGTGCGCCCCCGATTACCTGCCGGAGCGCAGTTGACATGCGCTCCTTGCGGCTCTTTCTCCCGGTGGCCCTGGCCATCCTGCTGCTCGCAATCGGCACGGTGTCCGTGTCGCTCTCGCTGAAGCAGCGGCAGGACCGTCTCACCGACACCGTGCAGCGCGAGGCGCTGGGCGATGTGTCGCGGCTGGTGCGCCTGAGCGACGAAGGCATGGGCACGGCCTCCGCCCTGGTTGCCGCCGAAATCGCCCAGATCGCAAGCCGCCCGTATGTGCGCATGGTGCTGCTGATCAGCGAGCACGGCGAGGTGCTGCGCGCGCACCGCACAGACTGGCGCGGCCGCCACGTGAACCAGGTCGCGCCCCAGCTGGACCCCGCCCGGATTGCACGGGTCGCCACCAGCCGCCTGCCCGACTGGCACATGACCGCCGACCGCGGCACGCTGGACGCCCTCCAGTCCTTCGAGCGGCCATCGGGGCCCGATGAGGTGCGCAGCCTGAAACGGGGCCTCGCCTACGTGGCCTACGACCTGAAACAGGAACGTGCCGATGCCGCGCGCAATGAAGTGCTGGCTCGCCTGCCCGACCTGATTGGCCTGATCGTCGTGTTCGTGCTGGTGGGCTGGTGGCTTGGTCGCAACGTCACCCGCCCTTTGGCGCGACTGGACGCCGCAGCCAGCGCCCTGCGCGCAGGCGAACTCAGCGCCCCTGTCCCACGGGGTGGCTTCAAGGAGATCGACCAACTGGGCGCGGGCCTCGACGCGCTGCGCGAGGAGCTCTCGGCCACCTGGCAGGCCATCCCGGACCTGCTGTTCGAGCTGGACGCCCATGGTCGCTATCGCCGCGTGCTGGCCATGCGCCCAGAACTGGTCGTGCAGGCGCCACCCGATCTGGTCGGCCGCACCATCCACGAGGTGCTTTCGGCAGAGTCCGCTGCCGTGGTGCAGCAGGCACTCGAGGATGCGGCGCGCAGCGGCTGCGTCTGGGGTCGCGAGGTCGCGATCAACGTGCCGGCAGGTCAACGCTGGTTCGACATCTCGGTGGCCCGCAAGACCCGGCTCGACGACGGCACGCTCACGTTCCTGGTCATCTCACGCGACATCACCGAGCGCAAGCAAGGCGAGATGGCGCTCAGCCGCGTCAACGAGCAACTCGAGCATCGGGTGCAGGAACGCACGGCCGAGCTGCTGACAGCCAAGAACGAGGCCGAGCGGGCCGACCGCAGCAAGAGCGAGTTCCTCTCGCGCATGAGCCATGAACTGCGCACACCGCTCAACGCCATCATCGGCTTCGGCCAGCTGCTCGACATGACCGTGCCCGACAGCGGCCAGCGCCGTCAGGTCGGGCACATCATCAGCGCAGGCCACCACCTGCTCACGCTGATCAACGAAATCCTCGACCTCTCGCGGGTGGAAGCGGGCCAGATGAACGTCAGCCTGGAGCGCGTGCGGGTGGATGAACTGGTGGCCGAGTGCGTCGACCTGATGCGGCCACTGGCGGAAGGTCACGACGTGAAGGTGGAGGTCGAGACCATCGCACCCTCGATCGAAGTGCGTGCAGACCGGACCCGCCTGCGCCAGGTGCTGCTCAATCTGCTGTCCAACGGGGTGAAGTACAACCGGCGCGGTGGTCAGCTCACACTGACTCTGGTCCAGCGGCCCACGCTGATCGAGCTTCGTGTGCAGGACACGGGCGCCGGTCTGACACAGGCCCAGCAGGAGCGGCTGTTCACGCCCTTCGAACGCCTGGATGCCGACGCGCGGCAGATCGACGGCACCGGGATCGGCCTGGCGCTGAGCCGGCGCCTGATGCACCTGATGGGCGGCGAGATCGGCGTGCACAGCCAGCCTGGTCAGGGCAGCACGTTCTGGATCACGCTGGCCCGGTGGACAGGCAAGACCGGCGCGTCCAGTGCGTCCGAGCCGGTGTCAGCAACCTCCTCGCGCGAAACGCCTTCTGCAGGCCCGGCTGCATCCGGCTCCTCCTGGACGGTGCTGTGCATCGAGGACAACGCCGTCAACCTGCAGTTCATCGAGCACGCCTTTGCGCGCTGGCCCGACTTGCAGCTGCTGACGGCCGACACCCCGCGTGCCGGCCTGGCCCTGGCGGCTGAACGCCAACCCGACCTCGTGCTGCTCGACATCAACCTGCCCGACATGGACGGCTATGAGGTGCTGCGGCGCCTGAAGTCCGAGCCCGTCACGGCCGACATTCCGGTGGTGGCCCTGACGGCCAACGCCATGGTGGGCGACGCGGCCACCGCGCGGCGCGCCGGCTTCGACGGCTACATCACCAAGCCGATTCACCTGGGCCTGCTGAGGACGGAGATCGACCGCTGGCGCACGCAGGCCGCGACCAAGACCGTCGGCCAGACGGCAGTGCAACCGGACCCGAACACGCCGGAAGCCGCGAGCTGAGGCCCCGCCTCTCGGCCGCGAGACGTCCCCTTGCCACGTGACACCGCCATGGCGGATCGGCCTCCCGGCCCTTCTCATGGCGCCCTTTGCGTGCGCACAGCGCACTGCCTAACATGGGGCCCTGCAACCTTCGCGACACGCCTGTGGCCACCCTTCTGTTCGACCAGTTCCTCTCCACCGAAGCCATGGCGGCACTGTTCGATGCGCCGCAGCTGCTGCAGTGCATGCTCTCCCGCTTCCGCCAGCATGCTCGCAACGCCTGCCGGATCGACACCTTCGACGTGGCCGAGATCGCACGCGCCAGCCGGGGCCGGCAGTGTCGCCACGCTGCCCGACATGCTGCCGAGCTGGCACGCCACCACCTTGCCAACCTGCCCTCCTCCGACCCTCGAGCTTGACCATGACTGCATACGACCACGATCTTCAGCGCGGCCTGCGCAACCGCCGCAGCGTCCTGGGCGACGCCTGGGTGGACCGCTCGCTCAACGGCGCCACCGCCCTCACCGCTGAGTTCCAGGGCTTCATCAGCCGCTACGCGTGGCACGAGGTCTGGGGCCGCCCGGGGCTTGGTCACCGCACCCGTCGCATCATCGTGCTGGCCATCACCACCGCGCTGGGGCGCTGGGAAGAGTTCCAGCTGCACACCCGCGCTGCCCTGGCGGGCGGTGACCCGGCCTCGCGCCTCACGGTCGACGACATCAAGGAAGTGCTGATCCAGTCGGCCGTTTACGCCGGCGTGCCGGCGGCCAACACGGCCTTCGCCGAGACCGTGAAGATCCTGCGTGAACTCGGCCCCGAGTTCGCACCCTGGCTGGAGCAGCTGGACGTGCACACCGTGGCGCACCCGGGTGTCGGCACCAGCCGCTTCACCAGGACCACGCCCAGCCTGCACTACACCGTGCGTGAGCCGCGCAATGGTCAGGCCCCGCGCCGCACCATCGTGCTCAGTCACGCGCTCGGTTGCGACGTGATGATGTGGGACCACCTGGCCAACGTGCTGGCCTGGGACAACCGCGTCGTCTGCTATGACCACCGTGGCCACGGCCTCAGCGAGGTGCCCCCCGGCCCCTACACCATGCAGGACCTGTGCGACGATGCGGCCCGCCTGATCGACGAAGTCGGTGGCCCGGTCACCTTCATCGGTCTGTCGATGGGCGGCATGGTCGGACAGGAGCTGGCCCTGCAGCATCCCGACAAGGTGCAGGCCCTGGTGCTGGCCAACACGACCAGCGGCTACCCGGCCGAAGCCCAGGCCGGCTGGGCGCAACGCATTGCCGCCATCGAGTCCGGCGGGCTGGAAGGCATCGTCGACGGGGCCATGCAGCGCTGGTTCCACGACGGCTTCCGCGCCGCGCAGCCCGCCACCGTGGCGCGCTGGCGCCAGCGTGTGGTCACGTGCGATGCGCGCGGCTACATCGCCACCTGCCAGGCCATCAG
>NZ_CANBCC010000039.1 GCF_947366995.1 uncultured Aquabacterium sp.
CCCCGGCCCCTATTCTGTCCCCGAAGCGTGGTGGGTTGTGCGTTGTGGCTGGACCACCCCGCATGGCGCCAGCCCGGAGACTGGCGCAGCCCCCCCGCACCACATCCGTGCATCCCGCACCACGGCGGGCCCCCTTCTCCCGTTCATCCCTCCGCTCATCCCCCCGTTCTCCCAGGGCGAGGCCACCCGGCACACATATTGCGTAAACCAACCGTGTGCCCCCGAGTAGTGACGCTCCCGCACACCCCCATTCGTCTCCGCTAATGACGGCGGACAAGAGTCGGCCCCACCGAGGGTGCCCGCTGCTTATCCCACCTCCACCCGTCGCAGGAGCACGCATGAAGATCGTCGTCATTGGCCATGGCATGGTTGGCCACAAATTCCTCGAAAGCCTCGCCGAAACCGGCGTGCGCGATGCGCAGGTCACCGTCCTGTGCGAAGAGGTCCGCCCCGCCTACGACCGGGTCCACCTCTCGGCCTACTTCTCGGGCCAGACCGCCGAAGACCTCTCTCTGGTGGAGCCCGGCTTCTTCGAGCGCACCGGCTTCGATCTGCGCCTCGCCTGCCGCGCCGCCAGCATCGACCGCCGCAACCACACCGTCACCACCATCGACGGCGAGGTGCTGCCCTATGACAAGCTGGTGCTCGCCACGGGCTCCAACCCCTTCGTGCCGCCCATTCCCGGCCGCGACCGCCCGCACTGCTTCGTCTACCGCACCATCGACGATCTCGACAAGATGAAGGCCTCGGGCGCGAAGTCGCAGGTTGGCGTCGTCGTCGGCGGTGGCCTGCTGGGCCTGGAATGCGCCAAGGCGCTGCGCGACATGGGCCTCGAAACCCACGTGGTCGAGTTCGCACCGCGCCTGATGGCCGTGCAGGTCGACGACCACGGTGGCCGCGTGCTGCGCGCCAAGATAGAGGAGCTCGGCGTGCATGTGCACACCAGCCACAGCACCGTGCGCATCGACGATGGCGCCGAGCACCGCCACCGCATGGTGTTCGAAGACGGCAGCCACCTCGACACCGACATGATCGTGTTCTCGGCCGGCATCCGCCCGCGTGATGAGCTGGCCCGTCAGTGCGTGCTGGCCATCGGCCCGCGCGGCGGCGTCGTCATCGACGACCACTGCCGCACCAGCGACCGCAACGTCTACGCGATCGGCGAATGCGCCTCGTGGCAGGACCAGACCTTCGGCCTCGTGGCCCCGGGCTACGACATGGCCCGCGTGGCCGCCCGCCACATCGCGGGCGAGGCCGAGGCCACCTTCACCGGCGCCGACATGAGCACCAAGCTCAAGCTGATGGGCGTCGACGTGGCCTCGATCGGCGATGCGCACGGCCGCACGCCGGGCTGCCGCTCGTTCCAGTATGTGGACGAGGTCAAGCAGGTCTACAAGAAGATCGTGGTGAGCGCCGATGGCAAGAAGCTGCTGGGCGCCGTGCTGGTCGGCAATGCCGATGAATACGGCACGCTGCTGCAGATGGCGCTCAATGGCATCACCCTGCCTGCCGAGCCCGAGTTTCTCATCCTGCCCAGCAGCGACGGCAAGGCCAAGCCCGGCCTCGGCCCCGACGCCCTGCCCGACACGGCCCAGATCTGCTCGTGCAACAGCGTGAGCAAGGGCCAGATCTGCTCGGCCGTGGGCGACGGCGCCACCACCATCGCGCAGCTGAAGTCCTGCACCAAGGCGGGCGCCACCTGCGGCGGCTGTGTGCCCCTGGTCACCCAGGTGATGAAGGCCGAGATGGCCAAGCGCGGCATGGCGGTCAACAACCACCTGTGCGAGCACTTCCCCTACTCGCGCCAGGAGCTCTACCACCTGGTGCGCGTCGGCGAGATCCGCTCATTCGATGAGCTTCTGGCTCGCCACGGCAAGGGCCTGGGCTGCGACATCTGCAAGCCCACCGCGGCCTCCATCTTCGCCTCGGTGTGGAACGAGTTCGTGCTCAAGAAGGACCTGGCCCGCCTGCAGGACAGCAACGACTACTACCTCGGCAACATCCAGAAGGACGGCACCTACAGCGTCGTGCCCCGCATGCCGGGCGGCGAGGTCACGCCCGACGGGCTGATCGCCGTGGGCCAGGTGGCCAAGAAGTACGGCCTGTACACCAAGGTCACGGGCGGGCAGCGTGTCGACCTGTTCGGCGCCCGCGTGGAACAGCTGCCGCTGATCTGGGAAGAGCTGATTGCCGCCGGCTTCGAATCCGGCCACGCCTATGGCAAGAGCCTGCGCACCGTGAAGAGCTGCGTCGGCTCGACCTGGTGCCGCTACGGTGTGGGCGACTCGGTGGGCCTGGCCGTGGAACTGGAGCACCGCTACAAGGGCCTGCGCGCGCCGCACAAGATCAAGTTCGGCGTCTCCGGCTGTACCCGCGAATGCGCCGAAGCCCAGGGCAAGGACATCGGCATCATCGCCACCGAGAAGGGCTGGAACCTGTACGTGTGCGGCAACGGCGGCATGAAGCCCCGCCATGCCGAGCTGATCGCGTCCGACCTGAACAAGGACGAGCTGGTCCGCCTGATCGACCGCTTCCTGATGTTCTACGTGCGCACCGCCGACCGCCTGCAGCGCACCAGCACCTGGCGCGAAAACCTCGAAGGGGGCCTGGACTACCTGAAGGACGTGCTGATCAAGGACTCGCTGGGCCTGTGCGCGGAACTCGAAGCGCAGATGCAGCACGTGGTGGACACCTACCAGTGCGAATGGAAGACCGCGGTGACCGACCCCGAGGTGCGCAAGCGCTTCCGCTCCTTCGTCAACAGCGATGTGCCGGACGAGCGCATCGTGTTCGTCAAGGAACGCGGGCAGATCCGCCCGGCCACCGCCGCAGAGCGGGATGGCACCCCCATCACCACCGCCTGATCCGCACGAGAACGCCATGCTGACCGACATGATCCAAGCCCGCCCCGACAACGCCAACGCCAACGCCGCCTGGACGGACGTGTGCGCCGTCGACGACATCCTGCCCGACACCGGCGTGTGCGCCCTTGTCGACAACCGCCACATCGCGGTGTTCCGCGTGGGCACCGCCCGCTTCCATGCCATCGACAACGTCGACCCGAAGAACGGGGCCAGTGTGCTGTCGCGCGGGCTGGTGGGCAACCTGGGCGACCGGGTGGTCGTTGCCTCGCCGCTGTACAAGCACCACTTCGACCTCGAGACCGGCGCCTGCCTCGAAGATCCGGCGCTGTCGGTGCAGGCCCATGCCGTGCAGGTGGACGCCGGCCGGGTGCGCGTGCGCTGCGCCTGAAGCCCGGCGTGTGAGCGTGGGTGTGCGAGCGGGTTTGCGGGCGGCATGGATCCTTCCTACAATGGACTCATGACCGCCTTGCGCCACGCCACTGCACGCTTTCCCGGCCGCCACGCCAGGGTGGGCCGGTGCGCGCGCACGCACGACATGCCGACCTTCAGGACGGTGCCCCGGGTCACGGCCGCACATCACTGAGCCCGGCGACCACCCTTCCCCCCTTTGCGCACACGGGTCTCCGGGCATCCCGCGCGATCCCCGGAGCACCCGTATGCCGATCCCTGCCTCCCGCGTGGTCACCGAAGTCGACCACAGCCGCCTGTCCGCCCTGCTTGAACGCGCAGCCCCCTGCCCGCCCGCCACCTGGGCGCAACTGAACGAGGTGCTGGACTTCGCCGACCTCGTCCCGCCGGAAGCCGTTCCGGAGCAGGTCGTCACCATGCGCTCCAGCGTGGTGCTGCTGGCCCACGAAGACGGCCGCACGCTCAAGGTCACCCTGAGCTACCCGCACGACACCCCACCCGATGGCCTGTCAGTGCTGACGCCTCTGGGCGCGGCCCTGATCGGTCAGCGCGTGGGCGAAGCGGTGCGCTGGACCGGGCTCGACGGCGTGCCGCGACAGGCCGTCCTGGCGGCCATTCCCTTCCAACCTGAAGCGGCCGGGCAATTCCACCTCTGAGGCCCAGGCGGGGCCCCGCAGCGGGCTCAAATTGACGACAATCGGGGCCCGCCTTCCGCGCCCCCGCTGTCCCATGCCTTTGTCCGTCTCCCAACTCGTCCTGCGCGCCCGTCAACTCGAGATCGAGGCGCTGCGCCAGCTCGCGGGCCGCGTGGATCTGGCCGACATCATCGGCCGTCTGGTGCATGCACTGCAACGCGAACGGGGCGCCGCCAGCCTCTATCTCGCCTCGGGCGGGCAACGCTTTGGCGCCGAGCGGCTGGCCGCCGTGGCAGAGGCCCAGCCGGTCGAAGCCACGCTGCGCGAACTGTTCGCAGCCCAGCTCGCTCCGGAGGCTGGCACCTCCGCGCGCAGCCTGTCGCTGATGGCCTGGGTGATGCTCGACCTCGATGCCCTGCGCGCCCTGCGGGCCGCCATCGAACAGCGGGCGCCCTCGGCCCACGATGTGGTGGCAGCGTACAGCCGGGTCATCGCCGGGCTGGTCGAGCTCGTGTTTCATCTGGCCGATGCCACCGCCCACCCGGCCATCTCCCGCCTGCTGGTGGCTTACGTACACCTGGTGCAGGGCAAGGAATCGGCGGGGCAGGAACGCGCCGTGGGCGCCCAGCTGTTCGGCTCGGGCGCCTGCGACGACACCGAGCAGCAGCGCATCGTGCACCTGATCGACGCACAGGAGCGCAGCCTGCGCGTGTTCGAAGAGTTCGCCGACGGTGCGCTGCGTGCGCAATGGCAGCAGCACCAGCTCACACCCTCCGTGGCCCAGCTGGAACGGCTGCGCCGCACGCTGTGCACGGCACGTCCCGGGGCCGCGCTGGATACACAGCTCAGCGAAAGCTGGTTCGAGGTCAGCAGCGCCCGCATCACCGACATGGGGCAGTTGCAGGACGACCTCGTGCGCAGCCTGCGACAGGCCTGTGCCGAGCAGATCGCGCACGCCGAGCAGGCTCTGCAGGATTCGGAAGGCCTGCTGCGCCACCTCCGTGACAACCCGCCGCCCCACACGCACGCGGTAGACCGCTTTTTCAACGCCCCCGGCCAGCCCGATGCGGCGCCGGTGCTGTCGGCGGTGTCCGATGCGGCCAGCCCGTCGGGCAGCGCGGCCATGAGCTCACTGGTTGAGCTTTTGCAGACCCAGTCGGCGCGCATGGCCAGCATGGAGGCCGAGCTGGACAGCGCCCGCCGCGCGCTGCACGAGCGCAAGATCATCGAGCGTGCCAAGGGGGCGCTGATGTCGCGCCTGGGCCTGACCGAAGAGGCGGCCTTCCGCGCGCTGCAGAAGTCGGCCATGGACCACAACCGCCGTCTGCTCGATGTGGCCGAGGCCACGCTGGCCCTGCCCGACCTGGCCTTTGCCGCCCGACCGGGCACCACGCACCAGAAGTGATCGCCACCGCCGCTTGACGCACCAGTCCTGGGCAGACCCCCGCCGCGCCATGCACGGAATCGCGGCGAGCGTCACGGCACCATGGCGGCACAGAACCTGCATACACACGGGGCACATCAGGCCAAAGGCGGCCTGACCTGGCGCCGGCGCACCTGCCCGGCCCACCTCACACGCGGATGAAGGCGTCCCGTCCTGCTCCGGCCTCGCGGCTGTTGCATGGAAGGGACGCCTTTTTCATTGCCTGCGTGTTTCCTGCATCCGATTGCCCTTTCTGGAAGGACGCCCCATGGCCTACCTCGCTCCCACCGAGTTCGTCACCAAGATGGTCGACGCCGGCGAATCCAAGCTCCTGATGTCCACCCGCGACACGCTGATCCGCGCCTACATGGCGGGCGCCATCCTGGCCCTCGCGGCGGCCTTCGCCGTCTCGGTGTCGGTCAACACCGGCAACCCGCTGGTGGGCGCCCTGCTCTTCCCGGTCGGCTTCTGCATGCTCTACCTGCTGGGCTTCGACCTGCTGACCGGTGTGTTCACCCTGGCCCCGCTGGCTGTGCTGGACAAGCGACCGGGCGCCACCTGGGGCGGCGTGATGCGCAACTGGAGCCTCGTGTTCGCAGGCAACTTTGCGGGCGCCATGACTGTGGCGGTCTTCATGGCCATCATCTTCACCAACGGCTTCACCGAAGCGCCGAACGCCATCGGCCAGAAGATCGGCCACATCGGCGAAGGCCGCACGGTGGGCTACGCAGCCCACGGCGCCGCCGGCATGCTGACCTTGTTCGTGCGTGCCGTGATGTGCAACTGGATGGTGTCGACCGGCGTGGTCGCCGCCATGATGTCCACCAGCGTGTCGGGCAAGGTCATCGCGATGTGGATGCCCATCCTCGTGTTCTTCTACATGGGCTTCGAGCACAGCATCGTCAACATGTACCTCTTCCCCTCGGGCCTGATGCTGGGCGGCAACTTCACCTTCATGGACTACATGATCTGGAACGAGATCCCGACCGTGCTGGGCAACCTCGTGGGCGGCCTGACCTTTGTGGGCGCCACGCTGTACTCCACCCACTACAAGACGGCGCCGAAGCGCGTGGCCGCCTGAAGCGACGGCGAACGGGGTGGCTCATGAAGTGAGCGCCTTGCAGGTGTCGGTGGGGCAGCACAGCCGCGCCGGCCGCAAGGCCCAGAACCAGGACTTCCACGGCGCCTGCGTGCCCGCCGGCCCGCTCTTGCAGACCAAGGGCGTGGCGGTGGCGCTGGCCGACGGCATCGGCAGCAGCGCGGTCAGCCAGATTGCGAGCGCCGCAGCGGTGCGCGGCTTTCTGGACGACTACTACGGCACGTCGGAAGCGTGGTCGGTGCGTCGGGCCGGGCAGCGCGTGCTCGAGGCCACGAACTCCTGGCTGCATGCGCAGAGCCAGCGCAGCGATGCCCGTTTCGACCGGGACCGCGGCTACGTCTGCACCTTCAGCGCGCTGGTGTTCAAGGGGCGTGAGGCCCACCTGCTGCACGTGGGCGACACCCGGGTCTACCGCGTGCACCCGCAGGCGCTGGAGCAGCTCAGCGAAGACCACCGCGTGCGCGTCTCGTCCACCGAGACCTACCTCGGGCGGGCGCTGGGCGCGGGCCCGTCGGTCGAGATCGACTACCGCTGCTGGGACACCGAGCCCGGCGAGGTCTACCTGCTTGCGACCGATGGCGTGTGGGAGCACATGGATGCGACGGCCGTGCAGGCCGTCCTCGCGGCCCATCCGGACGACCTCGACAGCGCGGCCAGCGCCCTGGCCGACATCGCACTCGAACGCGGCAGCGACGACAACCTGACCGTGCAACTCGTGCGCGTGCTGGACCTGCCCGCGGCCGATGTCCATCCGCTGGGCGGCCAGCGCGCCGCGCAGCAATGGCCGCCCCCACTGCAGGCGCGGGCCACCTTCGAGGGCTACACCCTGGTGCGCGAGCTGCACACCAGCGCGCGCAGCCACGTCTGGCTGGCCGTCGATGACGCCACCGGGCGGCAGGTGGCCCTCAAGACACCGGCGGCCGAACTCCGCGAGCACCCTGCACTGCTGGATCGCTTCCTGCTGGAAGAGTGGATCGCGCGCCGCATCGACAGCCCGCACGTGCTCAAGCCCTGCGCCGCCGACCGCCCGCGCACGCACCTCCACGTGGCGATGGAGTACGTCGAGGGTCAGACGCTGAGCCAGTGGATGACCGACCACCCCACCCCCGACCTGGACACCGTGCGCGACCTGCTCGGCCAGATCGCCAAGGGGCTGCAGGCCTTCCACCGCAAGGAGATGCTGCACCAGGACCTGCGCCCGGAAAACATCCTGATCGACCGCACCGGCACGGTGCGGCTCATCGACTTCGGCTCGGTGCACGTGGCCGGCCTCACCGAAGGCACCGCGGCAGCGCGGCCCGACACCATCACCGGTTCCCTGCAGTACACCGCGCCCGAGTACTTCACCGGCGGCGCCGGCAGCCCGCAGTCCGAGCTGTTCTCGCTGGCGGTGCTGGGCTACCAGATGCTGACCGGGCACCTGCCCTATGGCCTGCAGGTGCCCCGCGTGCGCACCCCGGCCGATGCGCGGCGCCTGCGCTGTGTGCCGTTGCGGGAGCGGCGCCCCGATCTGCCCGCGTGGCTGGATGCCGTGCTGCGCCGCGCGCTGCACCCGGATCCGGCGCGACGGCAGGAGGCGCTGTCCGAGTTCGTACACGACCTGCACGCCCCCGGCGCGTCCTATCTGGGCCACCGCGCACCACCGCTGGTGGAGCGCAACCCCGTGGTCTTCTGGCAGACGCTGAGCGCGGTGCTGGCCGTGCTGGTGCTGCTGCTGGCCTTGCAGCGGTTCTGAAGCGCTTTCGGGCGCGGCACACCGGAAGTGTGGCGGGGTGCCACCACAGGCAGGCATTTCTCCCTTCAGATCACTAAATGCGAACAATTCGCATTACGATTCGTATATTAAGAATTGTGAAGTGGAGAACCGCATGCATCGATATCCCTGGCTTGCCATCGCGGCGCTGACCCTGCCCGTCAGCGCCACGGCCGAAGAGCCCACCCTGCCTGCCATTGTCGTTAAGGGGGCGCAGGCGCCAGCCGGCAGCGTGCACAGTGCCGTCCAGGCCGGCAGCAAGACCGACGTGCCAGTCAAGGACCTGCCCGCTTCGGTGGTCGTGGTGCCCAAGGCGGTGCTGCGCGACCAGGGCGTGACGGACATGAACCAGGCCATGTCCAATGTCAGCGCCGTGCAGCCCGTCATGGGCGGGGGGTATGGCTTTGCCAACAACTACGTGATCCGCGGCCAGGCCATGCGCTTTCTGCGTGACGGTTACGCCGACGGCACCTCTCAGAACGGCTACTGGCGCACCTTCGCCGATGTGGAGCGCGTCGAGGTGCTGAAGGGCCCCGGCTCGGCGCTGTACGGTGCCAGCCAGCCGGGCGGCACGATCAACGTGGTCACCAAGCAGCCCCGCCGCACCTTCGGGGCCGAAGTCGGCACCACCGTGGGCAGCTTCGGCACGCTCAACGCCACCGCGGACATCACCGGCCCGCTGTCCGACACCGTCGCCGCACGGCTGATCGTCAACAGCGAGAAGACCGACGGCTGGCGCGGGCTGTCCCGAGCGATTCTGGAGGTGCTGCCCTCGCTGACCTGGAACATCCACCACGCCAGCACGCTGACGGTCGATTACGACCACCGCGAACTCAAGGTCACCCCCGACAACTACGGGCTGCTGTTCGACCGCCATCGCAAGGTGGTGCCGGTCTCGCGCGAAACGAAGTACTACAGCCCCTTCAACTTCAGCGACCAGACCATCGATCGCCTGACGCTCGGCCACGAATGGCGGTTCTCGTCCGATCTGATGATGCGCACCGCCGTGATCCAGGACCGCCGCTCGCTGCAGATGCTGCGCAACGCCGGCGGCAACCCGGGCAACGCCAGCAACCAGATGACAGGCCGCAACGCCCGCACCCAGTCGGACGACGCCCGCTACATGCAGGTGCAGAACGAGGTGGTCTGGCACACCGGGGGGCCCCAGGCGCGGCACACCGTCCTCGCTGGCATCGAGTTCAACGACACCCGGGTCGACACGCGCCGGGTGAGCTACGGCCTGCGCAACATCGGCAACATCTATGCGCCGGTGGTGCCGGAGACCTCGCTCGCGGATGCGACCTCGACCACCGTGTCGTTCGACCGCGAGATCACGTCGCGCGGGTGGGCCGCGTATGCGCAGGACCAGATCGCCTTCGGGGAGCACATCAAGGTGCGCGCCGGCCTGCGCAGCGAGCGACTCAAGGTCGCCGACGAAGGCCTGATGTCCGGCCAGAACGTGCACGACACCCTGTCCTACACCACCGGGTCGCTCGGCGCGGTCTGGCAGCCCACCGCCGCCACGTCGTTCTACGCAGGCTGGTCGAACGGCAAGTTCATCAACCTGTCCACCGAGCCGGGGCGCATCAGCGCGTCGGTCGATGGCAGGACGGCGACGCCGGAAAGCGGCTCGCAACTCGAGATCGGGGCCAAGCTGTCGCTGCTGGACAACCGGATGGACCTGACCACGGCGCTGTTCGAAACGCGCCGCGAGGACTACTACATCACGCTGAGCTCGTGCGGCGACCCGACACCCCAGGGCAAGGACCGCACGCGAGGCCTGGAGGTCGACCTCACGGCCCGGCCGTTGCCCGGCCTGACCACCGTGGCGAACGTCGTCTGGCAGGACGCGCAGACGCAATCGAACACCACGGCCACCAACGCGCAACTGGGCGTCACCGACAGCCTGCATGGCAAGCGCCCGGCCGGCGTGGCCCGGGCCGCGGGCCGGCTGTGGGCGGCCTACCGCCTGCAATCCGAGGCCGGCCGGGGCTGGGGCTTCGGTGGGGGCGCCACCTACAAGTCCGGCTCGTATGCCGATGCGCTGAACCTGTACGAGGTGCCGTCCTACGTGGTCCTCGACGGGCAGCTGTTCTACGAAACACGCACCTGGGACGTGGCGCTGAACCTGCGCAACCTCACGGACCGCCGCTACTTCACCAACGCCACCTTCAGCGGCGCCCTGCCCGGAGAAGGCCGCAGCGCCTTCCTGACCGCCCGTCTGCGTTTCTGACCGTCGAACCAGGAATCCCCACCATGATGCACCCCCAACTCAGCACCCTCCGCGGGCTGCTGGCCGCAGCCCTGTGCCTGGCCACCCTGTCAGTCGCCCAGGCCCACTCCCTGTGGATCGAGCGCAGCGGCGCCGACGCGACGGTCTACTTCGGCGAGTTCGAGGAGTCCGCGCGCGAGCGCTCTCCCGGCCGGCTCGACGAAATGCCCGCACCGCGCGCGCGCCTGCTGACGGACACCGAGGACAGCCCCGTGGCCTTGAGCAAGCGCCCCGAGGGCTTTGTCTTCGCCTCGACCGGCGGCAGCCCGCGGACCCTGATCGTCGAGGAACAGGCTGTCGGCGTACGGGACTGGACCGCCTACGGCCTCGGCATCGTGAAGCCGCTGTTCTACGCGCGCCACCAGCCGCTGGAGGCCGCCCGGGCACCGAGCACGCCCGCACTCCCGCTGGACATCCTCCCCACGGCCAACCGCGGCGTCTTCAAGGTCTTCTTCAACGGGCAGCCTCTGGCAGGCACCGAAGTGAAGATCGTCGCGCCCAACACCTGGTCTCAGGAGGGCAAGACCGACGCCGAGGGCCGCGTGCGGCTGCCCATGCCGTGGCGCGGGCAGTATGTGCTTCAGGCCGTGCACATGGAGCGCACGGCCGGCACGTACGACGGCAAGCCCTATGAGGCCCGGCGTCACCGCACCACACTGACCGTCGTGAGTCCGCGCGGCCAGCGCTGAGACTGAGGGTCCACCCGCGGGTTTCGCTGCGGCTGGGGGTTGGCAGATTCGGCCACACCGCACAAGTTGGCCCGGATCCTGCGGGATATCGGCGTTTCGGCGGCCCCTGAACGCCTCACAATGGACGCCTCACGTTTTGCAGTACCCCGCCCGGGAATCGGCCGCCGCCGCCTCCTGGCCCCACCATGGCTTTGCCCCCCACCAGTCCGGCGCCCCGCGCGCCAGCCGGACGCCCGACCGCGCTAGACGGCTTCGCCCGTTTCATCTGCCAACAGCTGAAAGTCCCGCTGTCGGCGGTGTCGCTTTTGCAGGGGGACCGACAGCACATCGTCTCGCTGGTCTCGGCCGAGCAGGGCCCGCAAGCCGACCTTCCCCTGCTGGACCTCCCGCCGCAACCGCAGCCGCTTGCGGCGGCCGATCTGCACGCAGAACCCGCGATGGCTGCCTGGCAGCAGGCCCCCTGGCTGGACGTGCGCGCGTGTGCCGCCGTGCCGCTGCGGGGCGACGACGGTACGGTGATCGGCACCCTCTGGGCGCTGGCGCAGCAAACCCGCGCGTTCACGCGCGAAGAACTTGAACTGCTGGACAACCTGGCGCCGCTGGTGGCCTCGGCGCTGCATGAGCCGGACCCGACCGAGCAGGCGCGGCTGCATCGCTTCATCATGGAGAACGCGCCGGTCGGCGTTGCCGTGGCCGGTCTCGACGGACGCCTGCGGCGGTTCAATCCGGCCCTGTGCGCCATCCTCGGCCGCCCGCCGGAGCAACTCCGCCAGGTCAGGCTGCAGGACCTGACCCCGGCCGAAGACGCCGCCTCCGAGCTGCAACTGGCCCAGCGCCTGCTGGACGGCGAGCAGGACACCTTCACCATCGAGAAGCGCTACTTGCGCCCGGATGGCAGCCTGGTGTGGGGCGAGCTGAACGTGGCCCTGGTGCGCGACAAGGCCCACCGCCCCCGCCACTTCGTCATGGTGGTGGAGGACATCACCGAGCGACACCGGGCGCAGGCCCGCTTGCAGGAGCTGCACGCCCAGCTGGAAGAGCGCGTGGCAGAGCGGACCGCCGAACTGCGCGCCGTGCTGGCCAACGCGTACGACGCCTACATCTGCATGGACGCGTCCGGTGCGGTCGTGGAGTGGAACCGACAGGCCGAGCTGACCTTCGGCTGGCAGCGGGAGGAGGCCATCGGTCGCCAGCTCGATGAACTGGTCGTGCCGCCGGCCTACCGCGGACGCCACCGCCGCGGCATGGCCGACATGCAGGACGCCAGCATCGCCCGCGTGGTGGACCGGCGCCGGGAACTGCCTGCCATGCGCCGCGATGGCACCATCTTTCCGTGCGAGGTCACGGTCACGGCGCTGCAGACGGCCACCCGGGGGACGCTGTACGCGTCCTTCCTGCACGACATCTCCGAGCGGCAGGAAGCCCAGAAGCGCCTGGCCGAATCCAAGCGCCACCTCGAGGACCTCTACGAGAACGCGCCCTGCGGCTACTACTCGCTCGATGCGTCGGGGATCTTCGTCGACATCAACCGCATGGCCGCCGAGATCTACGGCGAGACGAAGGAGGCCCTGCTGGGGCACCGCAGCCCGCGCGCGTTCTTCACCGAACAGGGCCGGGCCCGCTTTGCCGAGGTCTACCCACGTTTCATGAAGGAAGGCCAGTTCGGCCCCGAAGAGTTCGACCTGCTGGCGGGGGACGGCCAGACGCGGCGCGTGAGCGTGATGGCCACGGCCCTGTACGACGACCAGGGCCAGTTCCTGCGCAGCCGCACGGTCATCATCGACGTGACCGAACTGCACCGCACCCGCCTGGCACTGCAGGCCGCGAACCGGCAACAGCATCTGATGCTGGACAACGAGATGGTCGGCATCGTGAAGATCGCCGCCTTGCGCGTGACGTGGGCCAACCGGGCCTTCGAGAAGCTCTCGGGCTACGAGCTCGCCGACCTGATCGGCAAGAACAGCGCCATGCTCTATGCCGATCCCACCGCGTTCCAGCGGGTGTCCACCGAGGCCTACCCGGTCGTGCACACCGGCGGCATCTACCGCACCCAGGAACAGATGCTGACCCGTGACGGGCGCCGCCTGTGGGTCGACATGAGCGGCACGCTGCTCACGGCCGACGAGAGCGAGTCCGTGTGGATGATGCAGGACATCACCGCGATGAAGGCCTATCAGGAAAAGGTCGAGGAGATGGCCTTCCACGACGCGCTGACCGGGCTGCCCAACCGCGCGCTGCTGCTGGACCGGCTCAAGCAGGCGATTGCCGGCACGGCGCGCAATGGCAAGCACGTGGCCGTGTGCTTCGGCGACCTCGATGGCTTCAAGGCGGTCAACGACCGGCACGGTCACGATGCCGGTGACCGCCTGCTGTGCGAGGTGGCCAAGCGGCTGGAGGGCGTGATCCGAGCCAACGACACCGCCGCCCGGCTGGGGGGAGATGAATTCGTGCTGGTGCTCACGCAGCTGGCCTCCCCGGAAGAGGTGCACCTGATTCTGGCGCGGGCGCGGCAGGCCGTGGCCCAGCCGGTCAATCTGCCGGACGGGCAACAGGCCGCCGTGACGATCAGCTTCGGCGTGGCATTTGCGCCCGACATGGGCACCGACGCGCACCGCCTGCTCGACACGGCGGACCGGGCCATGTACGTGGCCAAGGGTGCGTTCAAGAGCCGACAGGCACTGCAGCAGGCCGGATCCTGACGCGGCGACGCGCGGCCACGCCCACCCACAGCACCCCCACCAGCGCCAGCACGCCGGACGTCGGCTCGGGCACGGCGCTGGTCACCGACAGCGTACCGGACACCGCCGCGGCACCGCCGTAGCCCTGCCCGGCAAGCAAGGCCACCCCGGCGGCGGAATCGAGCATCACCCGCGTGAACGCAGACACCGTCACCAGGTCCCCGGCGCGGGCGTCATAGCTCAGTTGCAGTGCCTGCTGCCCCTGGTACATCAGCACGTTCAGCACCGTGGTGTCGCCGATCTTCATCTCGAGGCCACTGACGCTGCCCGCGTCCGGTGTCACCTGGTCGATGTCGGAGACGGCGAACATCTCGGCCAGCCCGTCGAAGTGCAGCTTCACGTGGCTGCCCAGCGGCTCGCCCTCGTCGCCCACGATGCGCCACTGCATGTTCAGCAGCGCCATCTCGCTGGACACCGCGGCGCCTTCCGAAGCCAGAGGCCGGGGCCCCTGGGCCGTCAGGCTCGCCGAGGTGTAGGTGGAGATGTAACCCTTGCCATTCGGCGCCTCACCACCGAACAGCCCGCCGTCCCAGCTGACCTCGGCGCCATCGGCCACACTGCCCCCTGGCAGGGTCGCCCCCCCGGCGCCAGCCATCGCACGCTCGCGGGCCGACGACGTGTCGGTAAGGGCGCCGCTGAGCACCAGGTCATGCGCCTGCCCCGCCACCTGGGCGGAAGCCAGCACCATGTCGAAACTGTCACCCAGCCCCACCAGCTCCAGGTGCACGGCGTGCGCGCCCGGCGCAAACAGGCCCGTGGCGAGGCTGGCCGCCACGGCGGCCATCACATTGCGTGTCATGTCGGTCTCTCCGGTGATGGCGCTGCTCAGGGCAGGCGGGTGATGCGGTTCTGGGCACCGGGTGCCACGCCCGCCGGGTTGGCCTGCAGGTAGGCTTCGAAGGCGTCGGTGTCCACCGCGCCACCCAACCGGGCTTCGCCCTTCTGCAGCACGGCAAAACCGTCACCGCCATCGGCGAGGAAGCTGTTGACCGTCACGCGGTAGCGTGAGGTGGGCTGCACCGGCGTGCCGTTCAGCGTGATGGCGCTGATGCGCGCGCCGCAGGCGCCGCTGGCCGACCAGCTGTAGCTGAAGCCACGCGACACCTGCAGGATGCGGTCCTGCGTCTGCCCGTTGCAGCCGGCGAACTGCGTCTCGAGCAGCGTGCGAATCTGGGCGCCGTCCAGCGTCATCGTCACCAGCGAGTTGCCAAAGGGCTGCACGGTGAAGGCATCGCCATAGGTCACGATGCCGCCGGCGTTGTACGGCAGGTCGGCGCGGATGCCGCCCGGGTTCATGAACGCAACCACCGCCTCGCCGAAACCAGCATCGTCGGTCGCGTCCAGCTGCGCGTCGGCGATCACATCACCCAGAGCCGACTCGCCCGCTGCGTTGGCGGTGCGGCTGATGGCCGCGGTGATCACGCCGATCGGGCGGGCCTTGGGCACGGCGGCGAGCGCGTCGTAATGCGCCACAAGGTCAGTCAGGTAGACGGCCTCGGCGGTGGTCGTGCCGGTGGCCACGTTGTTCGCCGTGGTCGACACCACATCGCGTGTGCGCGTGTCGATCACCAGGTCGATGTCGGTGAGGTTGCGCGCATACTGGCCCGACGAGGTGACCCGCACCGGCTTGCCCGCGCTGTTGGGCAGCAGGCAGTTGTAGGCCGCATGCGTGTGACCCGACACCACCAGGTCGACCGCCGGATCGAGGCGCTTGACGATGTCCACGATGGGGCCCGACACGCCGGTGCAGCCGTTGATGCCGCCCGAGGCAAAGCCGCCTTCGTGGATCAGCACGACGATGGACTCGATGCCCTGAGCCTTGAGCTTGGGCACCAGGGCGTTGACCGTGTCGGCCTCATCGTCAAAGCGCAGGCCGGCCACACCGGAGGGCGAGACGATGGTGGGTGTGGCCTCCAGCGTCATGCCGACAAACGCGACCTGATGCCCCAGGAAACGCTTGACCCCATAGGCCGGGAACACGGTCTTGCCCGTGGCGGTGTCCACCACGTTGGCCGACAGGAAGTCGAAGCGGGCGCCGGCGAATTGACCATCGGCGCGCAGGTCCTTGTCCATGCCCTTGCCCGAGTACGGATCGGTCGGGTGGTTGCCGCCCTGCTTGAGGCGCAGCAGCTCGGCCTTGCCTTCATCGAACTCGTGATTGCCGGTGGCGTTGAAGTCGATGCCGATGCGGTTCATGGCCTCGATGGTCGGCTCGTCCTTGAACAGCGCCGAGGTCAGCGGGCTGGCGCCCACCATGTCGCCGGCCGACACCACGGCGTTCAGCGGGTTCTTCGCGCGCAGTTCGTCGATGCGCGTGGCCATGCGGGCGATGCCCGGGTTGCTCGACGAGCCCTCACCGGCCTTGATGTAGCCATGGAAATCGTTGAAGCCGATGACCTTGACGGTGATGGTGGTGCCGATCTTCGAAGCCTGCGCGGCCTGCAGCAGCCGGGCACGCTCGGTCACGCTCAGGCGACCTTCGCGCATCAGACCGAACGTGACGTTGGAGACGTGGGTCAGGAAGCCGGCCTGGCTGCCCCACTGGACCTCGTCCTGGATCAAATCATCCAGGCTGCAGCCCGACGGCAGCAGGCGGTTCGGCACGCCCGAATCGGCCGTGCCGAGCACCACGGTGGGCGACGGATCGGCGGGAGAGCAGCTCTGGGCGAACGCGGCGGGCGCGGACAGGGCGACGGCCGCCGCGGCGGCGATCAGGTGGATGCGCATCTGGACTTCCTCTGGGGGCGATGACGGAACAGGACCAGATGCACAGCGTAGAGACAAGCCGTGACGCGCCGTCGGGAGACGCAACGGGCGCCATGATCCGAACAGCCCATGGCGCACCGGATCACCTCGGGCATGCCGGTTGCTCGAGAGCCACATGTTCATGCAATGGTGCCTGGTCATCGGCGTGCTGCTGGTGGTGATCGGCCTGACCGACACGCTCAGGCGCAGGCTGCTGTCGGCACCTCGGCGATCTACCTGCTGTGCGGCGACTCGCCCGAAGGGCCCCAACGTTGACAGGGTCTGCCGCGCACTGGACACTGAATGCTGCGTTCGCACCCCACCTGCTCTCGAGACGGAGTCTGTTTCCGGCATCACCACAAGCTCATTCATTGAGCTTTGACGCTTTCCGTCCTCCCCCATTGTGAAGGAGCAAGCAACATGAGCTACATCGACGGCTTCGTCATCCCTGTGCCCTCCGGCGAGCGCGAGCGATACCGCGCTGCCGCGCAGCAGTTCCACGAGAAGTTCAAACACCTGGGCGCGATCCGCCAGGTGGAGTGCTGGGGCGACGAGGTCCCTGATGGCAAGGTCACCGATTTCAAGCGCGCGGTGGACGCCAAGCCGGACGAGACGGTGGTGTTCGCGTGGATCGAATGGCCGTCGAAAGAGGTGCGCGACGCCGCCAACAAGAAGATGATGGAAGACCCCGAAATGGAAAAGCTCGACATGCCCTTTGACGGCAAGCGCATGATCTTCGGCGGCTTCATGCCCATCTTCGACACCGCCGAACCCAAAGGCTGAAGCGTTCTCAGCCCTGGCCGGGCTGGCGACGAGCCCCCATCCCGGGGCCCGGGCGAATCCACTGCCGGAGGGTGTCCAGCAGACGCGCTGGATGGATCGGCTTGGTCACGTGGTCGTTCATGCCGGCCTGCAAGCAGGCGTCGCGGTCGGCGTCCGAGGCATTGGCCGTCATCGCAATGATCGGCAGATCAGCCCGCTGGCCACTCGCGCGGATGCGGCGCGTCGCCTCCAGCCCGTCCATGCCGGGCATCTGCATGTCCATCAGAACCAGGTCGTAGTGGTGGGCCAGCACCTTCTCCACGGCCTGCTGCCCGTCGCTGGCCAGGTCGACCGTCAGGCCCGCACCCTCCAGCAGGGCCCTGGCGACCTCCTGGTTGAGTTCGTTGTCCTCCACCAGCAAGACCGACGCGCCGACCAGGGAAGGTGGCGCCGCCTCGGCCTCATTGCCGGCCTCATTGACGGCCTCCGGCGCCTGCGGCATCGGGCTCGCCTGCTCGCCCTTGCCAAGCCGGACGGTGAACCAGAACGTGCTGCCCACACCCGGCGTGCTCTCGACGCCCACCTCGCCGCCCATGCGGCTGGCCAGTTGCCGGGTGATGGCCAGGCCCAGGCCGGTGCCTCCGTACTGGCGCGTGGTGGAACTGTCGGCCTGCTGAAAACGCTCGAACAGCCCGGCCGATTGCGCCGGCGTCAGCCCGATGCCCGTGTCCCGGACGGAGAAGTGCAACACCACCTTGCGGTCGCTCTCCTCCTGCATCCGCGCCCGGATCTCGACCTCGCCGCTGACGGTGAACTTCACCGCGTTGTTCGCGTAGTTCACCAGCATCTGACCGAGCCGCAAGGGGTCGCCCACCAGCCGTTCGGGAATGCGGGGGTCGACGTGCAGGATGAGCTCCAGCCCCTTGTCGGACGCCTTGTCGGCGATCAGCGCGGTCACATCGTCCAGCACCTGCTGAAAGCCGAACTCGATGTGCTCGACACTCAGCTTGCCGGCCTCGATCTTCGAATAGTCGAGGATGTCGTTGAGCAGCCCCAGCAGATGCTCGCTCGCCGTCTGGATCTTCTGCACGTACGCGCGCTGATGCGCCCCGATGTCTGTCCTGAGCAGCAGGTGGGACATGCCCATGATGGCGTTCATGGGCGTGCGGATCTCGTGGCTCATGTTGGCCAGAAAGGTGCTCTTCGCCTGGCTCGCGTTTTCGGCGGTGCGCGTGGCCTGGGCCAGTTCGGCAGTGCGCTGCTCGACCAGGGTTTCCAGCTGCTGCTGGTGTCGCCGCAGCGCGTGCTCGGCCCGCTTGCGGCGCTGGTTCTGGTAGACCAGCGCGAGCAGCAGCGTGGTCAGCAGCACGATGGTCGCTATGGAGGCAATGACGAAAGGTCGGTATTCACTCCACAGCGTGTGCGGGCGATTCAGGAACACCGTGTCCGGCGGCAGGCGGGCGGGATCGCCTCGCCAGCGCTGCACCTGGGCCCAGTCGAACACCGGCTGGGGCGGCACGGACAGCACCGGCGCGCCGGGCTCAGGCAGCGGTGCACCACGCAGCAGGTCGGCCCCGATTTCGCCCACCCGCCGCCCCACGGCCTCCGTGACCCGCACCGAGCCGCCGACCAGGCCGGTCGCGATGTGGGCGTCGTACAGCGCGAGTACCGGCGCGTTGCTCCGCTTGGCCACCTCTGCGGCCACCGCCACCGGCACGAAGGAACGTCCGGTCCGATCCTGAAAGTAGGCTGCCAGCACGACCAGGGTGTCCGGCGGCAGCGTGGCCACCCGCTCCAGCATGGCCTCGTGGGTGAGTGACGCGGTGTCCTCGACCTCGGCGCGATGGCCCTGTGCCGCCACCGCCTGCGCCACCTCGGTGGGCAGGGCGGCCTGAGGGCGCCCCACGCCCGCCACCACGACCACCCGGCGTGTGCGCGGGAACAGCGTGAGGCCCAGGCGCACCGTGCCGGCCACGTCATACTGGTCGCTCACCTGCACGATCCGATGCGGCGCCCCACGCCACCGCGCGGGCGGCGCCCCCACAAACGTGACCAGCACAGGCAAGCCGGGGGGCAGCAACCCGTAACCGGCGTCAGCCAGAAAGTCCAGTGCGGCCTGGTTCTGCGCAACGATCAGCCCGATGTGCTTGCCCGCGTACTTCTGCTGCAGCAGCGCGGCCACCGCCGGCGACGGATCCGGGGTGCTGAAGCGACCCAGGTCGAGGTGCTCGATGTAGATGTCGGTCTGCCTGACACCCCGCTCTCGCAGCACCGCCACGGCGCCGCGAATCAGCGCCTCCGGAACCGGCAACCCATATTGCAGGCCAGAGAGGATGAGCACCGCGGGCGCGGGCGCGGGCTGCCCCCATGCAAATCCGCTGACCAGCCAGAGCAGGACGGCGCAGCGCCGAAGCCAGCAAGCGCCGAACGAGAAACCTGTGAGGAGGGGGAGAGCCGGCATCTGGAACCATGTCGATCGATGGAACCCCGCCGGGACGACTGGCGATCGTCAGGGTGGGTCGTGCGCTACATCCGCGTGCTCAACCATCCCGTTCTAACAGAAATCGGGGGACGGGCCGCTGCGGGTTTGCAGGGAAGCCCGCCGGGGCGTAAAGCCCACCGCCCTAGTGGCTAACCCTATTGAGGATTCCACTGGTATGTTTGCACGCCGCATTCTTGAACCATATCCAGATGCCGGTCCTGATCTCGCCCCCCGACCTGCCCAAGTGGGTGCCGGGCCGCATCCTGTCTGCGAGCGACGGACTGGGATGGAAGGACGTTTCGCATCGTTCCTACCGGTACACCGGTCTGGACGTGCCCATCCCTCCGATCGACCACGTCATGATCGTTCGCTACCGGTCGGGTCAGACGCCAATGGAGCGCTGCCTCGACGGCAAGTGGAGCAAGGCCGCCTGCGAACCCGGCGTCTTCTCATTGTTGACACACTGCGAGCCGTCACATTGGCATTGGACGCAATGCATCGACGTCTCTCACACCTATCTGTCAGAAGCGCTCATGTGCCGGGTGGCGTCAGACGTCATGGATCGGCCGGTCGCAGCGGTACGCCTCCGTGACCTGCTGAGCGCACAGGACCCGATCGTCACGAGCATCGCCGATGCGATCACGCTCGAGGCCCAACAGCAGGGGTTGGGTGGCGCGCTGTACGCAGAGGCATTGGCCATGCAGCTCACCGTGCACCTGCTGCGTTGCCATGCTGCCGTGACCTACAAGGACGGCCTTGTGTCGGGCGCGCTCTCGCCCGGCCGTTTGCGTCGGCTCGACGAGTACATCGAGGCGCACCTGCAGGAGAACATCACCATCGAGCAATTGGCCAAGGTGGCAGAGCTCGGTGTGTGGACCTTCACCAAACACTTCAAGTCGACCACCGGGCGCTCGGCCCATGCGTATGTGATGGACCGGCGCGTCGAACGCGCCCGCCGCCTTCTGTCACAAGGGCAGATGGCGATCAAGGAAATTGCGTTTGTTTGCGGCTTTGCGGATCAGGCGCACATGACGCGCGTCTTCCGTACCCGGCTGGGCGTCACCCCGGCACGACTGAAGAAGTGCGACTAGCCGGTTCACCGTCCGGTACAAGAAATCGCCTGAAATCGACAAGACCCGCACAGCGGGCGTCTCCAAGATTCGTTCACGGTAGCGCTCAACCTCTCCGGAGGCAGCGATACCGGATTCGCCGGCCAGCCAGGCCGGTCCACATGAACGTCAAAGGAGACAAGATGGGCACCCTCACTTCGGAAAAGGCCGGGCAAGGCCAATCGGAATCCGCCGTTGCAAGCTACGACGCGGTCGTCATCGGAGCCGGCGTGGCCGGCCTGTATCAACTGCACCGGCTTCGCGAAATGGGCCTGTCGGTGCGGGCGTATGACACCGCTTCCGGCGTGGGAGGCACCTGGTACTGGAACCGCTACCCCGGCGCGCGCTTCGACTCCCAGGCCGAGATCTACCAGTACTGGTTCTCGGAGGAGCTGTACAAGTCGTGGCAGCCGTCGGAGCGGTTTCCGGCACAACCGGAAACGGAGCGCTGGCTCAACCATGTCGCCGACAAGCTCGACTTGAAGAAGGACATCCAGTTCAACACCCGCATCGCTTCGGCCCACTACGATGAAGCAAGCCAACGCTGGCACATCACCACCGACCAGGGCGAGAAGGTCGATGCACAGTTCCTGATCGCCTGTTGCGGCATGTTGTCTGCGCCACTGACGAACCGTTTCCCTGGGCAGGCTGACTTCAAGGGCGAGATCTATCACACGGGCCTGTGGCCCAAGACGCCCGTCGACTTCAAGGGCAAGCGTGTGGCGGTGGTGGGCACGGGCGCGACGGGCATCCAGGTCATCCAGACCATCGCGCCCGAGGTGGGTTCGATGAAAGTTTTCGTGCGCACGCCGCAGTACGTGCTCCCGATGAAGAACCCCAAGTACAGCGCCGACGACTGGGCCAAGTGGGGCGCGCAGTTCCACCAGCTCAAGAGGCGGGTGCGCGAAACCTTTGCCGGTTTCGACTACGACTTCGAAGCCGGTCCGTGGGCCGACAAGACCCCTGAAGAGCGCACGGCCATTCTGGAGAAGTTCTGGAACGACGGCTCTCTGGCGCTGTGGCTGGCGTCCTTCTCCGAGATGTTCTTCGACGAACAGGTGAGCGAAGAAGTGTCGGAATTCGTTCGAGCCAAGCTGCGCGCACGCCTCCAGCACCGCCCGGATCTGTGCAAGCTGCTGATCCCGACCGACTACGGGTTCGGCACCCACCGCGTGCCGCTGGAAAACAAGTACCTGGAGGTGTACCTCCAGCCCAACGTCGAGGCGGTGGACTGCCGGGAGACCCCCATCGAACGCATCGTGCCCGAAGGCATCCAGACGGCCGACGGCAAGGTGCACGAGGTTGACATCATCGTGCTGGCCGTGGGCTTTGACGCGGGCTCCGGTGCGCTCAGCCGCATCGACATCCGTGGCCGCGGTGGCCGATCGCTGAAGGAGCAGTGGTCACAGGAAATCCGCACCGCCATGGGCCTTCAAGTGCATGGCTACCCCAACCTGTTCACCACGGGCGCGCCGCTCGCCCCCTCTGCCGCGCTGTGCAACATGCCCACCTGCCTGCAGCAGCAGGTGGACTGGATCAGCGACTTCATTGCCCACGTGCGCAGGCAAGGCAAGACCGTGGTCGAAGCGACCCAGGAATTCGAGGACGCCTGGGTGCAGCACCACGATGAGACCGCAGCCAAGACGCTCGTGGTCAAGACCGACTCCTGGTACATGGGCTCGAACGTCGAGGGCAAGCCACGTCGCCTGGTGTCGTACATCGGTGGGGCAGGCACCTACCACGCGAAGTGCGATGAACTGGCACGCACAGGCTATCCCGGCTTCGACATTCGCTGAAGCGCCCCCGCACACGGAGACAAACATGAACACCTACTACACACAAGAAAACCACGGCCCCTTTCAGCTGATCGACATCGGGCGACTGGAACTCGAAGAGGGCGGCGTGCTGCCGCACTGCGAGCTGGCCGTGGCCACCCATGGCCAGCTCAACGCGGCCAAGGACAACGCCATCCTGGTCCCCACGTGGTACTCGGGCACCAGCAAGATCATGGAGCAGGTCTACATCGGGCCCGGGCGCGCCCTGGACCCAAGCCGGTACTTCATCGTCGTGGTCAACCAGATTGGCAACGGCTTGTCTGTCTCACCGCACAACACCACCGGTGACCAGGGCGGGCCGAACTTTCCGAAGGTGCGCATCGGCGACGATGTGCGTGCCCAGCACCGACTGTTGACGGAGCACTTCGGCATACGACGCCTGGCGCTGGTTGTCGGCGGCTCCATGGGCGCCCAGCAGACCTACGAGTGGGCCGTGCGCTACCCCGACATGGTGGAACGCGCCGCCCCCATCGCCGGCACGGCCTGCAACACCGAGCACGACTTTCTCTTCGCGGAAACACTGGTCGAGGCCATCACCACCGACCCGGGCTTCCAGGAAGGCCGCTATCGGTCGCCGGCCGATGTCGCAGCCGGTCTCAAGCGCCACGCCAAGCTCTGGACCGTGATGGGGTGGAGCACCGAGTTCTTTCGGTGTGGACGCCATCGGGTGCTGGGCTTCGAGTCCGTGCAGGGCTTCGTGGACGGCTTCATGACCGGCTACTTCGGCCCCATGGACCCGAACAACCTGCTGTGCATGGCGTGGAAGTGGCAGCGCGGCGACATCAGCCGGCACACCCACGGGGACAAGGCTGCGGCGCTGGGACGCATCCGCGCAAGAACCTATGTCATGCCCATCGCGACCGACATGTTCTTCCCTCCGACTGACTGCCAGGCCGAGCAGCAGTTGATCCCCAACAGCGAGTTCAGGCCGATCGACAGCCTGGATGGGCACCTCGCGCTGTTCGGCACAGATGCTGATGCGATCGGCCAGATCGATCTTCATCTGAAGGCGTTGTTGGCAGAGCCGGCTCCTGAGCTGGGGTGACGCATTTGCCGCACACCGCGCGGCTCCTGAGCGGCGCGGAGTTGGGCCCGCTCTGCTGTTGACGTAGGGTCAGCAACAGCGGAGTTGGTCATTGAAGTGCTGATGCTCGATTGCGGTAGTGATCATTGAGTTGGCAGCGCTCGGTGAGTGACCGTACTGCAGCGGGTGCGGCTGGTCGCCGCCAGCCCTCGAACTCACGGACTCGGCTAACTTGCAGTCGTTCGGGTTCGCACCGGATGGCGCCTCATCCGGCCGCTTTCAAGCGGTACTGCTGACGTTACCGGCGACGCAGTGGCGGCCAGCGGCGCAGACCCTTCAACTCCTTTCAAACTGCGTGGCACCCTGGTCGAACGACTGCACATTCTCTGTTTGACGGGTCACACTCGATCCAACTGCGACATTCATGATGTTGGATTGGATGCGCAAGAACGGTCGCCCATCCATTTGGCCTCGGGCGGCCGCGGTCTTTTGAGACCTTCAGGTCTGGACGCCGCCAGGCGCCTCCTTAGAAGATACATCTCGACGATTGATACCCGAACGTAGCCTAGCGACGAGAGGTAAGTAACGGCGGATGTCTTCGAGGTACTTGAAATAGTAGTAGTCATCGGCGCTTCCAGCCTTCTCCGCCTTCGATAAGAGAAGTTCAGCTTCCTTCAACAGGCCGATGGCATCACGCGCGTATGGAGCCTTCTTAGCTTGATAGAACCGAGCGATACCCATGCGAAGATTGCAAAGCATTTGGGGCTTGCCGTTCTTCATGGCCTCATTCATTGCGGAATCGCCGGCAGGTATGTTTCCAAGCCGATACTGAATGAGGCCAAGCGTGATTTGCGCATCCCCGCTCTTCGGGTCGAGCTTTACTGCTTCCTCTGCGAATGGAAGTGCCTCGGGAAGCTTTTGGAGGATATGCGACAGGAACCATGCATACCTGTCCTTCAACGCCGCATTCATCGGCTCTTCAAGCAATGCAAGCTTAAAGCTCTCGTCAGCGCCGTCGAAATCTCGACGGTCGACAGCAATCTTTGCTGCCTTGGCATACTGGCTTCGAAACGCATCTGCTACGCGGTCCCGAACATATGCCTTCTCAAGCTGCTCCCGACGCAATGCCTGCTTGTCGACCTTCTCTGCGACCCGCTTGATTTCGTCTCGGCCAGCCGAATCAACCCTCTGGAGCTGCTTCAGGAAAAATTGCTTGGCCAACTCTACGATTTCCACATCGTATGTTGCGCCACGGTCTGTCGTGGTAACGAAGTACGTTTCATCCAGCCCGGACTGAAAATCGACATGCTGCAATCCAACCTCCTGGCATGCATCACCTACGCATCGGCCATCGATTGGGCACGCCAACGAGACGAGGATGAGGAAAACCTTTCTCCGAAGGTCATCAATGCGCATCCACGCGTCTTGATATAGAAACTCCAGCAACTCGTCGTTCGTCTTTTTCAGGATTTGCTCAAGTGCCCCGTCAATACCGCTTCCAGAACGTGCGATGTACTTAACCAAGGTGTCAATCAACAACGGCTTGTTGGTTAGTTGACTACAAACCTGACGTAGCCGCGGGTCGCCAGCTTGATTGATTGCGACAGCGGCGTACTCTTTTCCAAGGCGCCGCATCAATCGAAGAGCCTCAGCGTCAGAGAGTCCTGCCACTTGAATTCCCGTAGCAGGGAGAAACTCGCGCCGCCTGGACGTTATCAAGATTCGCCCCACCTTCTTCCCCGCCTTCTTGAAGAAGGCAGAGAGCTCTTCGACCTTTTCCGGCGAAGTGGCAAGAGTCTCAGTGTTGTCCAACACTAAGAGCACGTCATCGCGCTTGAATTTTTGTTCGGCGAGTTCACCCGCGACTTTATCGATGAGTGCTGCACCCGATACCTGATACCACTTCTTTTCGATTACGGGATAAAGACACAGGAGAAGTTCTCGAATGCTGTCTTCCATCGCATCGGAGACACCCTTGAAGTGCACCAAGCCGTCGGATGTCCAGCGCGTCATCTTCGAGCTGTAGTAGCTAATAACGCTCGGGAGCTTTCCATCTATTTCGACTTCTCCTTCGAGCAGGCGGTTTAGGAATTCGAGGGCAAGCGTTGTCTTACCAAACCCCCCATCGCCATAAATCAGACAAAACCGCGTGTCCTCGTCTTCCATCCACTCCTTGAGGGTGTCGAGCTCTTTAGTTCGCCCTTCAAACGTATCAGTCTGGCGGACAGGAACGTTGTAGTAGACGGATTGGACGCGGTCGCCAACTTCAACGTCTTTCAAGTCGAAGCGCAATGAACCGACTTCCACCCCGACATCGAAGACCGTATCCGGCGGCAAATCAAGCGTAACCTCATCGGAAACGTCCACGTTTAGAAATTGACCATTGAGCTTCCAGATCCCTTTCCGAGGCGTAATTCCGCCAACCACAATGACTCTGCCGTCGCAAATGAGTGGTGTTGCGAGATTAAATTCGGAATCGCCGAGCGAAATTCGGAGTTTGGCTCCATCAATAACGGGCAGGGCGTTGGAGAACAATCGTAGCGCGCGTTCGGCAAGGTCAATGAGCTTGGGTGTCCAGAGCTGCGCATCTGCGCGTGATAGCACGCCGTGTGCTGGCTTTTTATTACGAAATTGAACCCAACCGTTTAGATCTTTTGAAAAGCACTGGTGCGCGCCTTCTGTGACCTCAAACCAGCCAACCATGAAATTCTTCGTGGCGTGACTGCGGATCGAGGGAATGGCGACTTCGAGAATTTCGCCATAAAGACCTTCAGACGGCTGCGCAAAACGAGGAACCAACTGCGTCAAGTTTGCTTCAGCCGGCGAGAAAGGCGTGAGCTCTCGAATCGCCTCAATCGAAACGATCGAGAGCGTCTGCATGAGGGAGCGAAACACGGCACTCAGGTAGGTCAGACGCTCAACGTCTGTCGCGAGCGCCTTTGCAACGGCAACCTCTCTCTCGTAGATGTGCTTCATGCTGTGTGGATGTTGGATGTTCCTGCCTATTAGAACGGATTCTCCCCCCTTACGCGAAAGTTGAAAGGTGCGGTCTCAAATCTGAAGTGCAACGCCTGCCCGCATCAATGAGCAGTTGAGACACTACGCTGAGGGTCGGCAGCTAGTATCGCGGCAATGACGTACAGTGGCCGGGAGCGTCAGTCTGGACCCGAGCCCGACAGCAGCCGTTCGGCGTGGTGGGTCACTACACCAGCGTCTTGACTCAGAGCGAGCGCCCTTGTCGCTTGAAGGCGCATCTTGGTTGGCCTTCAACTCGATGGGAGACCATCATGGGATCAGCTACTAATACGGCTCAGCGCGAGCCATGGAACAAGGGCAAGATCGTCGGGCAGAAGGCCCCTTTCAAGCTGGAAGACATTTGGGCGCTCCGGGTGTGTCTACAGATGGAGCACCGAGTGCGCGAACTTTTCCTTTTCAAGCTAGGCATCGACAGCAAGCTTCGGGGCTGCGATCTGGTCGCCCTGAAGGTCCGGGATATGTGTCACGGTGATCAGATCGCAACGCTGCCATCGTCATGCAACACAAGACCCAGCGCCCGGTGCAGTTCGAATTCTCGCAGGCAACTCGGGAGGCGCTTCAGGCTTGGATCAAGCAGGCTGAGCTGAGGCCCGAGGACTTCCTGTTTCCCAGCCGCCTTCGCGCCTCCCCACATTTGGGCACCCGGCAGTACGCCCGCGTCCTTGGGCACTGGGTCGATGAGCTTGGACTGGACCGCGCCGATTACGGTACGCACTCGATGCGCAGGACGAAGGCGACGCTCATCTACCGTCGAACCGAGAACCTGCGTGCTGTTCAGCCGCTCCTCGGGCACTCCAAGCTGGAGTCGACGGTGAGGTACCTTGGCATCGAGGTCGACGATGCCCTGGAGATCTCTGAGCAGACCGAGATCTGATCGCGTGGAAGGAGGGGCCGCCTCGGGAGACGACTGGGACGGCATTACGCGAACGACCGCTGTTAAGTGCAGGGCCAGACTGACGCTCCCGACCAGGAGCCGTCAATCAGATGGGGCCACGCAAAGTCCGCTGCCGTGGTCGCTGCGGTAGCATGAGCGATTAGGCGTCCATAACTGAAGGCGCCATAGGAGAGGGACATGGAATTGGCTGACATTTCTGGCACGACCGAGATCAGTGGCGAGGGGATAAAAAAACACTTCAAGAGCATCGATCCCTGGCAGCCAATCTTTGAGCTTGTCTGGAACGGCCTAGATGCGAAGTCAAATAGTGTCCGCGTTGCAATCGAAAAGAACACGCTTGGCACGATCTCGCTCGTTTCCATCCTTGACGATGGCGAAGGCATCGAGCCCGGCGGCCTGAAGAACACGTTCGGCAGATTCAACGACTCGAACAAGAAAGAAGATGCCTCTTTGCACGGCGCACATGGCCGTGGGCGGTTGGCATTCCATCGGATTTGCAACCGCGCAACGTGGTTCACCAATAGTCTTAGCGGGCAAGCCAAGATTCAGGTTTTAGCTGGAGATATCAAGCGCTTTGCTGCCACACGCCTCCGCCCTGAGGAGCAACATCAAGGCCTAGCTGAGCTACAGACTGGAACTCTGGTAGAGCTCGATCAATTCACAGCCCCCATTCCTGATGCCAACGATCTACGGAAGAAGTTCTCCGTGGAGTTCGGGTGGTACTTAGCGCTCCACCCTAGCAAGAAGATCTCCATCGACGGTGTCGACATCACAGTTCCGGCGCATGAACTGCATGAGGAGGAGATATCCATCCCCCCTCACGCATTTAAAGCACAGATCATTCGCTGGGAGGACAAGCCAAGCTCTGAGAAGTCGTACACCTATCTTCTTGGAAGTGCCGGCAAGACCGTCTACAAGCAACTCAGCACGTTCAATAACAAAGTTGCCTTCTTCACAAGCATTTATGTCACATCTGCTTGGGCAGACAACTTCGATCTGACACAAGACTTGGCGACCCCCAACGTGAATACACCAACCTCTCCAGAGTGGAAAAGGGTTGTCAAAGCACTTAATACGGCTACTGACCGCATCTACGATGAGTTCCTCAGGAGACAAGCCGACGCCGAAGTCAACAGGTACGAAGAGGATGGACTGTTCCCGACATACCGTGGGCTTGATCCGGAGTATAAGGTGTGGCGGCTGCGGAATGCCAAGGAACTTATAAAGACAATCTATGTCGCGGACCCGACCATTTTCAATTCGTCAGGGAAGAAGCAGAAGAAGGTGATTATTCGGCTGCTTGACAAGCTGTCCGTCTCGAACGAAAACGATTCCATTTTCGAAGTCTTGAACGGCGTCCTGGATATGGATGAAGCCTCTATTGAGCTTCTGGCAAATCAGCTGAAACGGACTACGCTTGAGAACATTGTCTCAACAATCGAGACGCTTCAGCGGCGCCAGGATGCTGTTCAGAAGTTGCGCGAACTGATGAACGTTCACTACATGTCAGTACGCGAGACGCCTGACCTGCAAAAAATCATCGAGGCAAACACTTGGCTCTTCGGCCACCGATACGAAACAATTGGAGCGGAGGAGGATACCTTCACAAAGATTGCCAAGCAGCTTCGAGAGCGCGTTGCAAGTCCGCTTGATGTCTCAGATTTTGAGATCGAGGACGTTGGACAGATAGAAGGCGCCGCGCGCCAAACGGATCTTTTTCTGGCACGAAAAACACCCTCCCTGGATTCGGAAGGGCGGCAATGTTTTAGGTGTTTGATCATTGAGATCAAGAGGCCGAGCATCGCGCTGAATGTGAAGCACCTGCGTCAACTAGATGACTACGCAGCGATTCTCATGCGGCACCCCGAGTTCAGCAGCGAGCGCATGCACTTCGAACTAGTATTGGTCGGCCGAAAGATTTCTTCCGCAGACGTGGAAATTGGAAGCAGGTTGAGGAACCAGCTTGGGCGCGGGGAGCTTGGCCTTGTCAGTGACGATCCTCGGATGAAGCGCTATGTACTTAACTGGTATACATTATTCGACAGCTTCGAACTGTCGAACACGTTCATGCTGGACAAGCTGAAGCTTCAGCGACTGGCGCTTGAGGGAACGTCCAAAGATGAGCTAGTGTCCGAACTGCAGGAGACAGTTGCAGTCTGATTTCATCTGGACCGTTTCTCTCGATAAAGCCGCAATCGCAAGTTTGTGAAAGTTGCCCGACATCACATGTCGCACACTGGGCTTCGTAGGCACTTGCGAACGGAAACCACTGAGAGCAATCGGACAGTTGACGGGCTAAAAAGCATGACCCGCACCGCCCACGATCCACTGCAGTTATCTGGATCGGTGATGTGAGGGGCTGCAATGGGTCGGAAGCTGCCGGACGCGATGCCAACCGTGAACGACAGCAACCAGCCTTTCGCATTCATGGCGTCGACCTGCCAAGCGGCTGCGGATGAGTACAGCCCGCGCAAAACAGTCATCCGCGGGCGCCACGCATACGCCTTCACAATCGGCATTGAACGAGCTCGATAATTGCCAGCACGCTGCACTTGGCCGTCGCGACGAAGTTCCACACTTTGTTATCAGCCCCCTCCCCTCACCCCATGCTCCACCGCCTCACCCTCCCCGTCACCGCCTTCCAGCAGAACTGCTCGCTGATCTGGTGCAGCGACACAAACGAAGCCGCCCTCATCGACCCGGGTGGCGACATTCCGGTGCTGATGCAGGCCGTTGAATCGCGTGGGCTCAAGCTGGTGGCGCTGTGGCTCACGCACGCCCACATCGACCATGCCGGGGCCACGGGCACGCTGGCGCGCGAACACGATCTCCCGATCGTCGGCCCGCATCCGGGCGACCAGTTCTGGATCGACGGGCTGCCGCAGCAGAGCAGCATGTTCGGCTTTCCGAAGGCCGAGCCCTTTGCGCCCACGCGCTGGCTGCACGAGGGCGACACGGTGCAGCTGGGCCGGCATACGCTGCAGGTGCTGCATTGCCCCGGCCACACGCCGGGCCACGTGGTGTTCTACTCGCCGGAATTGAAGCACGCCTTCGTGGGCGACGTGCTGTTTGCCGGCAGCATCGGCCGCACCGACTTTCCGGGCGGCAACCATGCCGAGTTGATCGCGGCCATCAAGGGCAAGCTGCTGCCGCTGGGCGACGACGTGACCTTCACGCCGGGCCATGGCCCCGAAAGCACCCTCGGCGAAGAGCGGCGCCACAACCCCTATCTGTGAGCCGTGGCGCCCGCCTGATCACTTCGTGACGGCCAGCTGGCTTTCCATCACGCCGGCCTGCCCTTGCGCATCGCTCACCTGCTGCAGCTTGTTGCGGGCGTACATGACGCCCATCTTCACTTCCTGCCAGATGTAGTACAGCATGCCGGGCTTGGTCTCAAGCTCGAGCACCGAGGTGTTCTCGGCCTCTGACACGATGGTGTGCTTGCCCGGCTCGACCTGCTTGAACAGGTAGGTCTTGGCCTTGGTGGCGCCCACAGGCTGGCCGTCGATGGACACGTCCATCTTCACGGCGCCGCCCAGCAGTTCATTGCGGTAGATGTAGATGCCGGACTTGGCCGCGTCGGCCTTGAACGTCTTGGCGGCCTGGTCCTGGGGCGCGTCGGCCATCGGCACCGACGAGCAACCCGCCAGGGCAGACACCACGGCGAGCGACAGGAACAACTTCTTCAACATGGGAGACCCTTCCGATGGAGGTGAAGCGGCCGAAGGCGGCCCCTGCCTCCTGTCGGTTCCGTTTCTTTTTGTGAGGATTCCCAGCGTATCGACACACTTCCACCTCGGCAAGCGGGCCGGCCACCCTCGGGGGAGACACCCGGACACCGCGTCGCGCCGCGCCGACAGGAAGGCGGCACCCCACCCTTTCAGCCGATGTGACGGGCCGATGTCACCACAGTGAAATCTGGCAAGCGCAGCGTGCGCCAGCGCACAGATTCGCCCGAACAATTTCCGCGCGGAGGCCATTCAGCGTCGGGGGTAAACGCCGATATCCCCCCGGAGGGCGCCCCCCCCAAGTTGTACCCCGGCGCCCTGCTACGGAAGCCCCTCATGCTGAACGCCCTCTCCATTCGCGCCCGTTTGATCGCCCTCGGCCTGCTGGCAGTGGGTGCCCTGATCCTGGTCGGCACCCTCGGCGCCCTTTCGGTCTCGCACCTGCGCAACCAGTTCGGCGCCTTTGCCGAGCACGAATTCATCACCCAAGGCAGGCTCACCACCTTGCGCATGGCGATGGGCGACATCCGCCGCTATGAAAAGGACGTGCTGCTCAGCATCGACGAGGTGGACAAGGCCCAGCAGTACCAGGCCAAGTGGACGAAGGCCGTCCAGGCCACCCAGGCCGTGTTGCAGCAGTTGCAGACCGGTGGCCACTGCGCCGACTGCCCGAAGATCGCCGGCCACCTGAAGGACTACGAGACCGCCGCGGCCGAAGTGATCCAGCGCACCATCAACGGCCAGATCGTGACCGCCCCCGACGCCAACCAGCAGATGGGGCCGGCCAAGAAGGCGATGTACGACGCCGATCCGCTGCTGGACGACCTCGCCAGCCGGGTGCAGAAGGCCGCCGAAGACCGCACCGCCGACGTCCGCCAGATCGCGACCACGCAACTCACTCTGACGGTCGGCCTGGCCCTGCTGGTGTTGGGCGTGCTGGTGCCTGCCCTGTGGATGACGGTGCGCTCCATCCTGCAGCCGCTGGAGCAGGCCATCGACATTGCGCACCGCGTGGCGGATGGCGACCTGTCGCAACGCATCGCCGTACAGGGCAGCCGCGAGGTGGCCGCCCTGCTGCGCGCGCTGTCCAGCATGCAGGCCAGCCTGCGGGCCCTGGTGGCCGACGTGCAGCAGGCCGCCGACGCCATCGACACCGCCAGCGCCGAGGTGGCGCAGGGCAGCCTTGACCTTTCACAGCGATCCGAGCAGGCCGCCGCCGACCTGCAGGAAACCGCCTCGGCCGTGGCGCAACTCACCGAAGCGGTGGGCGATTCGGAACGCACCGCCAGCGAGGTGGCCGGCCTGGCCCAGCAGTCTGCCCAGGCCGCACACAAGGGCGGCGAGATCGTGTTCAGCGTGGTCGACAGCATGTCGCACATCGCCAAGGGCTCCACCCAGATCGCGCAGATCACCGGCGTGATTGATGCCATCGCCTTTCAGACGAACCTGCTGGCCCTCAACGCGGCCGTGGAAGCCGCCCGCGCGGGCGAACAGGGCCGCGGCTTTGCCGTGGTGGCGGCGGAAGTGCGCCAGCTGGCCCAGCGCTCGGCCGAGGCCGCCCGTGAGATCAACCAGCTGGTGCGCAGCGCCACCGAACAGGTGGACAGCGGCGGACGACTGGCCCGTGATGCCGGCGCCGAGATGAAGTCCATCATCGACACGATCGACCGCGTGTCGAACATGATGAGCGCCATGAACCAGCGCCTGACCGAACAGGCTCACGGACTGAGCCAGCTCAACCGGGCGGTGGGTGACCTCGATTCGCTCACGCAGCAGAACGCCGCACTGGTGGAGGAGTCGGCGGCCTCGGCGGCCTCGCTGCGCGAACAGGCGACCGGCCTGCTGCGCACCACCGGGCACTTCCGGGTGCAGGCGGCCTGACGCGGTGGCCGGCCCGGGATCGGCCGGCCTCTCTGCTTTTACCGAGCGGCGCCGACGCTGAAACGCGCCACCTCGTCGCCACAGCCTTCCAGCACGCACACCGTGCGGGCCGTGACGGCGAAGTGCTGGCCTGCCTCGATGAAGTGGTCGTCTGCCACCCCGGGTGAGGTCAGCCACACACGGCCCTGATGGACCTGCAGCGCCTGCCCCCGGCGCAGGACGACCGTGCACGCCAGGCCGTCTGGCAGGCTCCACACGGGCGCCGCGGCGCGGGCGGGCTTCTGCGTGCGGACGGCAGCGTGGTCAGCGCGCCGGGACAGCGCAGCCAGCAGGCGGGGCAGGACAGGGTGCAGCAGCGAGGTCATGTCGGGCTCCACAGCGTGATGTTGGTGTGATGCCATCGTGCGACGCGGCTGCGCATTCGTGCAGGTGCAGGAACCGACGGGCCGGAGCCATACAGGCATCCAGCGCCCTGCACTGTGATGGTCGGCCTGAACGTCATCTGTACTGCTCTGGCGGGCCAAGCGCCCGTCTGTGATGGTTGGCCTTGCCGCCATCTGTACTGGTCAACTCACCCCGATTCCGTACAGAATGGTTCCATCATGGAGCCGCAAACCGACACCCTGTACCTCAAGATCGCCGACGCGATGGCGCGGCAGATCCGGACCGGCACGCTGCCTCGCGGCGAGCGCATTCCGTCCGTGCGCCTGCTGGCCAGCCAGCATGGCGTCTCGCAGTCGACGGTCGTGCAGGCCTACCGCACGCTGGAAGACGCCCGGCTGATCGAGGCCCGTCCGCGTTCGGGCTACTTTGTGGCGGCGCGCCCACCCGAGCTGCCCGAGCCCGACACCTCGCGCCCGCCTCGGCGTTCGGTGCCGGTCGGCATCACGGCGCTGTCGGCCAAGATCATGAGCCTGGCCCATGACCCGGACTTCGTCTCCTTCGGCGCCGCGTGCCCCGACGCCTCGCTGTTCGCACAGGAACGCGTGCGCCGCGCCTTGAGCCGCGCCACGCAACGCCACCGCAGCACGCTGTGCCAGTACCCGATCGGCCCGGGGGACGAATCGCTGCGTCGCGCCATTGCGCGGCACGCGCTGCGCATGGGTTGCCACATCGATGCCGATGACATCATCGTGACGGGCAGCTGCCTGGAGGCCATCAGCCTGTGCCTGCGCACGGTCACCAAGCCGGGCGATGTGGTGGCGCTCGAATCCCCCACGTATTACGGCTTCCTCGAAATCCTGGAACACCTGGGTCTGCGCGCGCTCGAGATCCCGACGCACCCGCGCACCGGCCTGTCGCTCGACGCGCTGCAGCTCGCGCTCGACACCCAGCCCGTGAAGGCGCTGCTGGCCGTGCCGACGCTGTCCAACCCCATCGGCGCCAGCATGCCGACGCCCGAGCGCAAGCGGCTGGCCCAGATGCTGGCCCGGCACAAGGTGCCGCTGATCGAAGACGTGCTCTACAACGACCTGTGCGAAGACGACGAACGCCGCCGCGCGGTGCAGTCGTTCGACACGGCGGGGCAGGTAATGCTGTGCGGCTCGTTCAGCAAGACAGTGGCACCGGGACTGCGCCTGGGCTGGATTGCCGCGCCCGCCTGGACGGAAAAACTGCAGCGCCTGAAGGCCGCCACCAGCGGCAGTGAGACCGTGGTGCTGCAGCGCGCGCTGGCCGACCTGCTGACCCAACCCGGCATCGAGGCCAGCTACCGGCAACTGCGGGGTGTGGTGGCTTCGCGCATGGACGAGGCGCGCAGCCTCATCTCAAAGCACTTCCCCAAGGGCACGCGCATGACGGCACCCGCGGGCGGCTTCATTCTGTGGCTGGCTCTGCCGGACGAGGTCGACACCATCGCGCTGTTCGAGGCTTGCCTGGACGAGCGCATCTGCATTGCACCGGGCAGCCTGTTCTCGGCCACGGGGCGCTTCCAGCACTGCATGCGGCTGGGGCTGGGCGGGCACTGGGGCGAGCCCGAGCGCCGCGCGCTGGCCCGCGTGGGGCAACTGGCCCAGCAGCTGGCTGCAGGGCACTGAAGCAGCGAGCCGGCCCGGTCAGTCGTGCGTGTGCGGCTGGCCGAGGGCGGCCACCGAGCCCAGGCGCACCTCGCCACGGCCCCAATAGCCCAGTTGCAGCGCTTCCATCGGGTCGAGCGCGCCCGTGCGCAGCGGCGCGTCAAAGCGGCGCGGCGGCTTGGCGGCCCGTTCGAACAGCGGCATCACGCGCGGCAGGCTGGCCTGAATCTCCTGGATGCGCGACGTGCCCGACGGGTGGGTGGACAGCCACTGCGGCGGCGCGCCCTTGGCAGCCGCGCCCATCTTCTGCCACAGGCTCACGCCAGCGCGGGGGTCGTAGCCGGCTCGCGCGGCCAGTTCCATGCCGACCAGGTCGGCCTCGGACTCGTCTTCGCGGCTGAAGCGCAACGTCAGCAGCTGGCCGCCCATGTTCAGCAGCGCGTCGCCCGTGCCCCCCAGGCCCAGCAGGCTGGACAGCAGGTTGGCACCGACCTTCGTGGCCGCCGTCTTGCCCATGCGCTCACGAGCGTGCTCGCGCAGCGCATGCGCGACCTCGTGGCCCATGATCATGGCCACCTCGTCGTCGGTCAGCTTGAGCTGCTCGATGATGCCGGTGTAGAAAGCGATCTTGCCGCCCGGCATGCAGAAGGCGTTGAGCTCCTTCGACTGCAGGGCGATGACCTGCCACTTCCAGTCGCGCGCGCGGCTGTTCCACTCCAGGCTGTACGGGATGATGCGCTGGGCGATGGCCCGCAGGCGCACCACGTGCGGGTGGTTGTCGGGCAGCAGCGCGTTCTGCTGGCGCGCCTGGGACGCCATCTGCGCGTACTGCTGGGACGCGGCGGCCTCGATGTCTTCGGCTGGCACGAATCGGGCAAAGGCCGACTGCTTGCCCACGGCGCTGCGCACCCCCTCCTCCTGAGCCTGGGCCCCGGCCGGTGCACTGAAACCGAGTGCCGCCGCCAGGCCAAGCGCGGCCAGCGCAGCGGGGCGGACACGGAGGAAAGCAGAGAGGTTCATGGCGGCAGGCATCGTGAAGAGGGTGGATGGCAGATGAGGGCGCGGGGCACATTCTCAAGGCAGTGCGCCCCGGCCTGATGGTCTTAACGCGCGTCGGCCCGATCCAGCATACGCCGCACGGCGGGCAGCAGGCCATAGGCCGGGAAGGACAGCCAGAAGGTCAGGAAGAAGAAGGCGGCGTAGCCCATCTGCTCGACGCCCAGCCCGCCGGCCCAGCCCGCCACCGCGCGCGAGAACGCGAAGATCGACGAGAGGATGGCGTACTCGGTCGTGGCGCGGGCCTTGCTGGTGATGCCCATCAGAAACGCCATGAAGGCGCCGGTGCCCAGGCCGCCGGTGAAGCTCTCCAGCGCGCTGGCGCCGTACACCGCGGCCTGGTGGGCCAGCGGGATGGCCTGCCCCGCTTCGGTGTGCGGCACATACCAGGCGGCCACCGCATACCCCAGGTTGGACAGCGCCTGCGCCAGCCCCAGCACCCAAAGGCCTTTGAAAATGCCGGCGCGGTCGACGTACCAGCCCCCGGCCAACCCGCCGGCGATTGACAGCCCCAGGCCCACGTTCACGCTCACCAGGCCGATCTGCGCGGGCGTGAACCCCGCGTCCACCCAGAAGGGCTTGACCATGAAGCCCATGGCCGCATCGCCCAGTTTGAACAGCAGGATGAACAGCAGCACGGCCAGCATGCCGGGCCGCGCCAGCAACTCCACCCAGGCGCCGAACACCGGGCCGTCGGCCAGGGCGTGGGCGTTGCGGCCGCGGGCGGCGGTCACCATCAGGCCGGCGCCCGCGAACATCAGCCCGACCGGCACGGCGCCCTTGAACCACCACGTGCTGCTGACGGCCTGCACGGCCGACCAGCCCAGCGCCTTGGCGACCGGGCCCAGCACCGGCCAGAGCAGGCCCGAGAGCACCAGCGCCAGCGCCACCAGCCACAGCGGTTGCTCGCGCAGCGTGGCCCATTCGCGGCGCGACGCCCCGGCATCACGCGGGGGGCGCGGCGGCTGGGCCGGCGCCATCAGCAGCAGCACGGCATTGCCCACCATCAGCGCGGCCCCCAGCAGGTAGGCGGCCGACCAGTTGGGCTGCCCGGTCGTGCCGGCCCAGCCGGCCACCACGAGCAGCCCGCCGGCCGCCAGCATGCCCACGCGGTAGAAACCGATGCGCAGGCCGTTGGCCACCCCGAACTGGTCCTTGCGCAGCAACTCGATCGTGTAGCCGTCGGTGGCGATGTCGTTGGTGGCCGACAGGAAGGTGAAGGCCGCCAGCAGCACCCACGGCCACGTCGCGCCCTGCCCCAGCGCGTCGGGCTGAGCGGCCAGCGCGGCCAGCACCGCGGCCATGCCCGCATTCGCACCGGCGATCCAGATGCGGTGCCCTCGCCAGGCGTCGACCAGCGGGGCCCACAGGAATTTGACCGTCCACGCCAGGCCCAGCAGGCTCAGCAACCCGATCTCGGCCGGGCCCACACCGGCCTGGCGCAGGTTGACGGGAAACAGGTCGTAGAACACCCCCAGCGGCAGGCCTTCCGAGAAGTACAGCAGCGCCACCCAGAACATCAGGCGGCGGTGGGCGGGGGCGGG
>NZ_CANBCC010000040.1 GCF_947366995.1 uncultured Aquabacterium sp.
GCCCTGGCTCAAAATTCAATCGGCACGGTGGCTCAATTTTGAATCGGCGCCAACAGATGACAAAGTCGACCGACTTGACGTTGGTGGAGCGGTGCTCTACCCGATACTCGGCAGCATCTTCTCGCACGTCCAACACCGTGGTGGGCATGGGGGGCGGTGTGATGGGCCTCTCGGCCAGGCCGATGACGTCGCGCAGCGCTTCACGCATGGCGTCCAGTTGTGCAAAGGTGGGTGATTGCCAGAAGGCGTCTGAGCGCAGCGTCTTGAGCTCGTTGGCTTTGGCGCGCACCGGGTTGAGGTGCGGGGGCAGCCGGCCGATCCATTCCAGAATCGCTTCGCGTTGTGGGTTGGGCTTGCCTGGCTCGGCAATGGCTGCGGCTTGGGCCTTGGCCAGCAGCAAGTCCCAACGCAAGGCATCGCCTTGGCCGCGCACATCCACCGCGCTCATCAAGGGGGCCACGGTTTCGGTCAGCACTTGCCGGGTGACAGGGGCGAACTGATGCACGAGCTTGGCGTCTCGAGCCTGTTGCACAGCCTGCCAGTTCTCGCGCACGGCAATGGCACCGTCAGGCAGGACCGCAGCGTCTTGCTGGAGTTGCTGGGCCAGCAGGTCGAAGGCATGCAGATCAGAACGGGCCAGCGCCAGGGACGCCAGCTCAACGCGGGCCTCATAACGGCGCTGGGTGAGTGGCTTTGGAATGCTCGGCTCCACCTCATCCGCGTTCAGGTCGTGGAAGGCGAAGTTTTCCCAGTGGTCGAAGATCAAGAACTCGCTCTTGTCCTTGCCGGGGCCGAACAGGTTCTTGCAAAGGCGCGTGCCGCGCCCGATCATCTGCCAGAACTTGACCTTGCTCTTCACCGGCTTGGCAAAGACGAGGTTCACCACCTCTGGCACGTCGATGCCGGTGTCCATCATGTCCACCGAGATCGCGATGCGCAGGTCGCCATGTGGTTCCTTGAACTGATCGATCAGGTCTTCGGAGCGTGGCTCTTTGGAGTGGATGACGCGGCAGAATTTGCCCGCGAACTGCGGGTACATCTCGTCGAACAGCTCAGCCATCAGCCGAGCATGGTCGATGTTGCGGGCGAAGACGATGGTCTTGCCGGGCAGCTGGCCGTCTGCATCCCGCAGGCCGTTGTCCATCAGGTTGCGCAGGATGACGCGGTTGGTGTCCTTGTTGAACACGGCGTCGTCGATCTCCTTGGCGTCGAAGTCCAGGGTGTTGGGGTCGATGCCTTGGTCTTCCAGTTGAGCAATCTGCTCATCTGACAGGTGTGCGGCCTTGATGCCGTCGCGCAGGAACTTGGTGGTGTGCGCCACCACGCGGAAGGGCACCAGGTTGCGGTCTGCAATGGCCTGCTCCAGCGGGTAGTTGGCCGTGGGCAGCTTGTAGTCGCAACCGAAGAGGCGGCAGGTGCTGCGGCTGACCATCTCCACGGGCGTGGCCGTGAGGCCGACCTGGATGGCGTCGAAGTACTTGAACAGGTCGCCGTAGAGGTTGTAGATCGAGCGGTGTGATTCGTCCGCGATGATCAGGTCGAAGAAGCCGACATCGAAGGATTCGTAGTCGTTGATCAAGCCTTGGTAGATGCCAATGTAGATGCGCGCATCCATCTTGCCCACATCGTTGGCTTGGCCGATGACGTAGATGGGCTCTTGAACGAAGTCATTGAAGGCGTTTTTGGCCTGCTTGCGCAGCTCTTTGCGGTCGCACAGGAACAGCACGCGCTTCACCCAGCGGGCATCGATCAGCAACTTTGCCAAAGCAATGGCCACGCGCGTTTTGCCCGTGCCGGTGGCCTGAACGACCAAGGCGCGACGATGCCGCTGCGAGAAACGCTCAGCAACGCGGGTGATGCTTTCGATCTGGTACAGGCGGCCGGCGATGTTGGCATCGGGGCGCACGTCGGTCAGCAGGTTCAGCTTCTCGCGACGCTGGAAGCCAACGCGGTATTGCAGCGTGTCTTTGGAGAAGAAGCCGAAGACCGACCGAGGCGGATAGCCACCCGCGTCGTCCCACACCCAGATGTCGTGGCCATTGGTGTAGAAGATCATGGGCCGCTGGCCGTGCACCTTCTCAAGAGCGTCGGCATACAGCTTGGCTTGCTCTTGACCGGCGCGGGCATCGACTTGCGTTTTCTTGGCCTCCACAACGGCGAGGGGTTTGCCGTTGTCGTCCCACAGCACGTAGTCGCAGTAGCCCTTGCCGGTTTGGGTGGGCTGATGCGGAACCTCGACTTCCTGGCCGACCGAGTCGCTTGACGCTGTGCTAGCTGGCACGTCCCACCCAGCCATGCGCAGATCGCGGTCGATCAGCCACTTGCGGGTGTTGTCTTCGCTGAAGCGCAGTTGGTTGGCTGCGGAGGCGGATGCTTGGCCTGCTTGCTGCAGTTCTTGTTCGGTGAGCGCGATGAACTTGTGAGCTGCTGGTGCAGAAGCGTGGTCTGCTGCGCGCAGGGCGGCGAGCTCTTCCAGCGCTTGCTTAAGGCGCAGTTCCTTGAGGTTGTTTTCTTCGGCCAGAGCCTTGGCCTTGCGCTTGAACTCTGCTTTGCTGTCGATACCTTCGACAGGCGGTTGCTTGAATTCAGCAAAGTCGTTGACCTGACCACCGAGGAAGGTCACGTGCAGCCAACGGGCCAGCTGCCATGCCTCTTGAATGCAGCGAACGGCGTCAGCAGCTTCCACATCTTCACCGTGTGCGCCCCGATTACCCAAACGGCGAAGCAGGTGAAGTTTGTCCAGCACCAGGGGCTGAGCGACCGCACGGAAGCTGGCGTTGTTCAGCAAGTCCACGAAGTTGGACTGGGGTGCGCGCTGCAGCTTTAGCTTGACGTAAACGCGATCAACCAGGCGCTCTGCGAAGTTGCGCAGCTTGACGAGTGCGCTTTCGGGGTCGCGGTGAGCGTAGTGCTCCGCATACCCGCCCATGTTGGCGAGCTCCGGGTACACCGCACGCAGCGGCTCGAAGTTCAATGACGTCAGGTCTTGCATCAACATCTTTGACAAGCCCTCCCTAGTTTGGTTGTCGTTGCAACCTGCTAATGCGGGGGGCGTGCCAGCCCTTCCTGGCTCAGTTTGTCTCGTCCTCAGATAGGCCTAAGTTGGCCATTCGGTTACTCAGTGTCTGGTAGTTGTTGAAGCCCAGCAGCGCCGCTGCTTTGGACTTTTTGTACTTGGTCGAACTCATAGCGCGGCTGATGTAGTGTCGCTCCACTTCATCCAAAACGCCTTGTAAATCAAAGCCTTGCCCAATGGGGCGATTCAAGATTCCATCGCCCGCACCTGTGGGCATCTGGATCAAAGCAGCTTCGATGTCTGCGCCGCTCATCTGAGCATCTTGAGCCCAGATGGAAGCTCGCAGCAGGGCGTGATACAACTCGCGAACATTGCCAGGCCAAGCGTGAGATGTAAGAACTTTTCTTGCAGACTCAGAAAGATCTTTATGTTGGACCTCGGGGTGGCTGGGAGCGTCACGATTGATCTCGGCCATGAACTGGTCCGCCAACAAGAGGATGTCATCTTCGCGTTCGCGCAGCGGAGGCAAGCGCAGGATGCCGACCGCGAGGCGGTGAAACAGATCTTCTCGGAAGCGGCCGGCAGCGACATCTGCAGCCAAGTCACGGTGGGTGGCGGCAATCACCCGCACATCGACCTTTTGGACCTTTGACGAGCCGACCGGGGTGATTTCCTTGGATTGCAGAGCGCGCAACAGGCGAACCTGGCTGTCCAGTGGCAGGTCGCCCACTTCGTCGAGGAAGAGGGTGCCGCCATGGGCTTCCTTGAAATGGCCTGGCCTGGCTTTGTCTGCCCCGGTGAAAGCGCCTTTCTCGTGTCCGAAGAGTTCAGCATTTGCGAGCTCCTTCGAGATCGCGCCGCAGTTGACGGCAACAAAAGGCTTGCCTGCTCTGGGGCTGCTTTCGTGGATCGCTTGAGCGAAGAGTTCTTTGCCTGTGCCGGTTTCGCCCAGGATCAGGACCGGGACGCTGTAAGCAGCAACGCGCTGGGCCAATGTGATTTGCTGTCGCATCGCTGCACAACGGTGAACGATGCAGCCAAACGCTGGCTGCACGGCGGGAGGTGCGGCCATGCGACCGATGCGCTCATCGGTGCGCTGAAGGTACTCAGGCAGGAAGTCACTGGCCAGGTCGAACTGGAAGTCGACAGACTCCAGCCCCTTCTCCTTGGAGGTCTGGATCAGCTTGGCTGGGAAGCGGGTGCGCGCCAGCATGATCCAGATGGAGGCCATGGCAGGCGTGCCGGGGCTGAGGTGGAAGGTCAGCTCTACGCCGCCCCTTGGAAGGCCAGCTTGCTGCAGTTCACGGGAGACCTGTTCATAGATCTCCGAATAGTTGATGGGACTGGAAAGGTCGACGCTATACAGATCGACCGCACGGGGTGGGTATCCCGTCTCTTTTTCCAACCACGCGCAGAACGCTTTGCTTCTGTCGAAGTTGTAGTTGGTGAGAAGGTAGACGCGGCTGTACTTTTTGTCCCCCTTCAATGCAGTCGCGATGGGGCCGAGCTCACCCTGGCGCTTGCCTTCTGCGCACTGGTGATCTGTTTCGCCAACCCAAGAAATCAACCACGATTCAGTTTTGCCCATGATCAGATGATACGAGCAAGGTAAGAAAATTTATCCCACAGATGCACGCTTCAGTTCAAGAGTGTTGCTCGGCCTGCTACGTCTTGGCTTGGGTGCGGCCCACGCCCGGTGGGGTGCCGCGGGTCCCTTGATCAGCGACCTGAGCTGGGAGAGCCGCCGTTTGCGACCGAAACATCGCTGCGTTGCATAGCAGTCACCATAGGGTGATGCGCCCGACGACAGATTGTGGCCCTTGCGCGAGGCCAAAGCTCATTGGCGCAGTGTCTTGCGTCGGCCTCCGGCTCGTGGGGTCCAACGCTCCTGGTGCGAAAACGACTCCACAAGCCACCTCTCTAGCGCTGCCTGACTCCAGTACACCGCTTTGCCAATCCGCACGGGCGGCGGGAACAAGCCGTCCCGAACCATCGTTTCGAGGCATCGGGGAGAGACGCTCAGGTGCGCACAGACGGCATCTTTGGTAAGCAATGAGGGAACGTGACCTTCGGACATACGGCGACTAAAGAATCTGGGAATGTGTGTATAGGTTCACCGCCGGCGCAATTCGGTGAATTGACGTCCAAGTGCCAATTTGTATAATTCAGCTTACGTGCCCCTTTCTGACGTTTTTCTGACGTTTTTATCTGTAGAGGGGGGGCGCCAGGCTGCGCTCGACTGCGTTTCAACGCGGCCAAGTGCTTGTTTTAACTGGAGTTTGCGTTTCGCTTTGCTCCACAGATGCCCGGGTTTCCCATTGAAAATCCGCGTGTCGGTGGTTCGATTCCGCCCCAGGCCACCAAACATCCGCAAACGCCCGCTCTCACGAGTGGGCGTTTTGCTTTGTGCGCGGCCCTTGTCTGTTGCGCGCACCACACGCCATGAGATCCTCGATCCACATCGTCGACGTTGACCGCATCGAGACCTGGAGTCGCTACCGCAACGGCCTGTGCGACACCTGCATGGCCAACTGCTGCACGATGCCGGTCGAGGTGAAGCTGCCGGATCTGGTCCGGCTCGGGCTCGTGGACCCGTTCGAAGCCGAGCACGAAGAGGCGCGGCAGATCAGCAAGCGCCTCATCAAGGCCGGCATTGCCGAGCGCTATCACCACAAGAGCGAGATCTACACCCTCTCGCGGCGTGCCGATGGCGACTGCCGCTTTCTGGATGCGAGCACGCGGCGCTGCACGGTGTACGAACAGCGCCCCGCCACGTGCCGCAAACACCCGCAAGTCGGCCCGCGGCCCGGGTTCTGCCCCTACGGGCCTCGGCAGGAACGCCGCTGAGTCGCGAGCGTGCCGCACAACGGGCACCGCCACCACCGAACAATCCGGCAACAGAGACCCACGCTGGCACAATCCCGGGCGATGTCCACGCCGCGCACCGCCTCCTCGCCTCGCCCCCTGATCGTCCGCCTGTGCAACATGGTGGGCGACGTCGTCCTCGGCCTGCCCGCGCTGCACCTGCTGCAATCGCATGGCTGGGACTTGCACCTGTACGGCAAAGGCTGGGCGCCCAAGCTGCTGGCCGGCGAAGGCTGGCCCTGCACCACGCGTGCCGGTTCGCTGGGTGAGCGCGTGGCGCAACTGAAGAGCTTGCGCGCGCAATGCCAGGCCCAGGACGCGACATTTGACCAGCGCATCAACACCCTGGTCATGCCCAACTCCTTCTCCAGCGCCTTTGAGGCACGCTGGGCCGGCCTGCGCCCGGCGGGCTACCGGGGTGACGGCCGCAGCCTGCTGCTGCGCCCAGCCTGGCGGCGCGATCCACCCGCGCATGCACTGGAAGGTTTCTGGGGCCTCGCATGCCGCCTCACTGGCCACGATGGCCACCCGCCCGAGCACATCCAGCTCACGGTCAGCGAAGCCGACCAAGCCGAGGCCGACCGCCTGCTGGCCGCGCACGACCTGACGCCCGGCTTCATCTGCATCGTGCCCTATGCAGCAGGTGACGTCGACGGCAAGGACAAGCGCTGGCCTGACTTTGCCACCTTCACCGAAGCCCTCGCTCAACGCACCCCGCTGCGGATCGTGACCTGCCCCGGGCCCGGCGAAGAAGAGGTCGCCCGCGCGCACCCGGCCGCCCTGTGCCTGCCGAAGCTGGGGCTGGGCACCTATCTAGGCCTGCTCAAGCGCGCAGGGCTGGTGGTGTCCAACGACACGGGGCCGGCCCACATGGCGGCCGCGGTCGGCACCCCAGTGCTCAGCGTGCTGGGCCACACCAAGCCGGGCCAATGGCGCCCCTGGGGACCACAAAATCGCATCGCCATCGGCCGCGAGGGCCGACTCTGGCCCACGGTGGACGAGGTGTTGCGCGAGGTGCAGTCATGAGCACCGCCACTGGCCAGGCCGGCAAAGGCCCGCTGATCGTCCGACTGTGCAACTGGGTGGGCGAGGCGGTCCTGTCGCTGCCCACACTGACCATGCTCGAGCAGCAGGGCTACGAGCTCCACCTGATCGGCAAGCGCTGGGCACAGAGCCTGTTTGCCGGGCACGGATGGCCCGTGCACGTGCGGCCGGCTCGCCGGGGCGACGCCATCCGTCAACTCAAGGCCCTGCGCAAGGAGCTCAGCCTGCGCGACCCCGGCTTTGCCCGCCGCCCGAACTACCTGCTGTTCACCAGTTCGTTCTCCAGCGCGCTCGAAGGCCGGCTGGCCGGCCTGCGCCCTGCCGGCTACGACCGCGACAGCCGCGGGCTGCTGCTGGCCCACCGCGTGCCCTACATCGCCGGCCTGCACGCCGCAGACGACTACTGGCGCATCGGCACCCACTTTGCGCGGGTGGCCGAGGCGCGTTCTGCCGCGCTGGGCCTGCAACCCAGCGCCGAGCAGAGCGCCCAGGCGCGCGCACTGCTGGCCGCCAACGGCCTCGCCGGCGCCGACTTCGTGATCCTCTGCCCCTTCTCCGGCGCGGCCGACACGACCGGCAAGAAGCTCTGGCCACCGTTCCCCGAACTGGCGCAGCGGCTGCAAACGCAAGGGCTGCAGATCGTGCTGTGCCCGGGCCCCGGCGAAGAAGCACAGGCCCACACGCAGTACCCCGGCGCTGTCATGCTCGAAGGCGTCGACCTGGGCACCTATGCTGCGTTGACCCGCCTGGCCCGCTGCACCGTATCCAACGACACCGGGCCCGGTCACCTGGCCGCCGCTGCGGGCGCACGGCTGGTGAGCGTGCTGGGCCCGGATGCGGCCGACATGTGGCTGGCGCAAGGCGAGCACGTCACCCTGCTGCGCCCGGCCGCTGGCTGGCCCAGCCTGGAAGACGCCCTCACCGCGGTCCACACTCAGGTGCGCACATGACCCCGGCGCAGCCCTTCCACATCGCCCTGCAGTTCGGCCACATCCGCCACTTCAATGAAGGGCTGGCCGAATTCTCTCGACAGCTGGCGATGCAGTTTGCACGCCTGGCCCCTCAGCTGAAAGCCGAACGCAACTGGCACTTCCACTTCATCCTGCCGGCCCAGTGGCACGGCCTGTTCGGCCCCGACGTTCAGTATCACGAACTGAGCGACAGCATGCGCCTGCGACACCGCTTTCCGGTCGACCTCGATGTCTGGCACGGGCTGCATCAACACATGCGCTACCGCCCGCCCGTCAACAGCAGGCGCAACATCATCACGGTGCACGATCTGAACCACGTGTACGCCAAGAAAGGCCTGAGCCTGTGGTGGCAGAACATGCGGTTGACGCGCCACCTGCGACGGGCGCATCAACTCGTCGCCATCAGCCAGTTCGTGGCCGATGACATTCGCAAACACCTTCCGTGGGCGCCGCCTGCCACGGTCATTCACAACGGCGTGGCCGACCTGACGCTGGTGCTGCAGGAGAAGCCGCCCGGCTTCTCTCTGACGGAAGGCGACTACCTTCTGCACATCAGCCGCATGTCGCCTTCGAAAAACGTCGGCAGCCTGATCGAAATGGCGGCGGTGTGGCCCGAGCAGGACCTGCTGCTGGTCGGGCCGAGCAGCCCGGAAGTGCAGAAGCACCAGGAACATGTCGCCCGACTCGGCCTGCGCAATGTCCACTTCCTGCTGGACGTGACCGAGGCGCAGAAGGCCTGGTTGTATGCGCATTGCAAGGCGTTTCTGTTCCCGTCACTGCTGGAAGGGTTCGGGCTGCCACCGATCGAGGCGATGTATTTCGGGAAGCCGGTGGTGGTGGCAAGGGCAACTTCGTTGCCGGAGGTGTGTGGGGAACGCGCGGTGTACTGGACGGATTTTACTCCGGCATCCATGAAAACAGTCGTGGTTCAAGAACTCATGCATCCGTCGACTGAAGAAAATGAACGCATACAACTCACTGACCGGAGCTGGACCACAGCGTGCGAAAAGTATGCCAAGACATATCACAACTCGCCAGGACGCGCCAGTTAAGATGATCGACCTCCGCGCGGTAACGCTTATTTGCGTCGACACGGTAAACCCTAATCTCGCGATCAAGGCGATGCACAAATGCCTCTCTTCGGCAACTTTTGGATCTGCGGTTCTTGTCACCAAGAAGAATCCTGAGATCGCTGCAATTAGCCCACAAATACATGTTATCGAGACGGACGAGATCCGCAATATCGAGGATTACTCGACATTCATAATTAAATCAATAGAGCCGCTGACAAACACATCACATGCCCTCATTGTTCAGTGGGACGGATTCATTCAAAGTGCCGAAGCGTGGGACCCTTGCTTCTTAGACTACGATTACATCGGCGCAACTTGGCCTCAATACAGGGACCGAATGAGAGTGGGCAACGGAGGGTTTTCGTTAAGATCAAAAAAGCTATTGCTCGCTCTACAAGACCCCGCAATCAAAGCTCACAACCCAGAAGATGAGTGCATAACGCGAAAATACCGCACATATTTAGAAAGCAAACACGGAATATCGATCGCACCAGAAGCAGTCGCAGACCGATTTTCGCAAGAACGAAAAGAACTGCCGTTTGATTCGTTCGGCTTTCACGGTCTCGCGCGCCTAGCCCGCACATTACAGAGACGGGAACTTGAAGAACTGGTTGATGAGTTGCCACCATCAGTGTTTAAGTCAACAGAAGCGAGGGGCTTCATTAAGAACCTACTCGACCTGGGACAACTGGACCTCGCAAAACGCGCCTTTTGCAAGCGAACGCAATATTCCCATCATGCCACGATAAAAGAAAAAATAGGAAACATTCGCCTCAAAGCAAGGTTAACTTTCAAAGAAAAAACAAAATGGGACCGCTAATCATCATTCCGTTCTACAAAAACGAGCATCTGGTAGGGCGCCTCTGCCAATCACTTGAAGCTATTGCGCAGGAGTTGATCGAGCACGATTGCTCAATTGCCATGATCAACGACTCGCCAGAGCACACTGCACTGGCGCGGGAAATAAAACTCTGGCAAACCCGTATCACAAACGCAGGCATTGATGTCGTCGTCTTCACCAATGAAAAGAACGAAGGCTTCATCAAGTCAACCAACAAAGGCTTGATTCATGCGGGAACTCAGTTTCGAGACGCAATTCTCTTGAACTCGGACACCTACGTTTTCCCCGGCCTACTCAGAGAGATTTATGATGTCGCAAAAATAGACCCCATGATCGGGTTTATATGCCCACGCTCGAATAATGCGACAATCCTAACTTACCCACCGGACGGTTCTGGCGCCGCGCTCTCTCCACAGGAAGCCTTTGCACTGTACAGAAAGTCTGCACATTTCTTGCCGAAATATGACTACCTACCCACCGGCATAGGATTCTGCCTCTACATAAAAAAAACCGTTATCAAGGATTTTGGATTTCTCGACGAAATATACGGCAAAGGCTACAACGAAGAGAACGACTACATTATGCGAGCAGGGCGATGCGGCTATCGTGCCGCTGTCGCGAACTATGCATTTGTCTGGCACGAAGGCGAGCAATCATTCACAAAATCCAACGACTCTCGGCAGGTGTTGGATCGGCAAAACAGAGCAATACTAGACTCTCGATACCCCGAGTACTCCAAGCTTGTCTGCGAATTTATTGAATCAGCCAACTATCAGAGCTGGAAGGCCGTTAGCAAGCTGAGCGCATCCAAGACCGACGAAATATCAGCCCTCATCGACTTTTCGCAGATGAGTGAGTTTCACAACGGGACCAATGAGGCCGCGAAACGCATTCTTTTATCCATAGTCGACCGCTGGCCAGAAAACATTAAGATATCCCTTGCAATCAAGCAACATGTCGCAATCGCACATAAAATTTCCGACATAAAGACCGTCAACATTATCGACGCAGACGGGCCAGATTGGGGCATACACGCCTTTGCGTTCCGGTTCGGTCAATTATTCGACGATGTCAGCGCGTTTAAACTTTTCGAGTCGAGCTGCGTTGTTTTGAACTTCATGCTCGACACAATTGCGATGGATTGCGGACAACTTGCAGTAAGATTCAATAGAGACTTATGGCAAATGGCATGCGACGTATCTGACGTGATATTCACAAACTCTTCGTTCACCGCGAGCCAGATAAGTCACAGGTTCGATCTAACCTCCCGGTGCGAGCTTCGAGCACTTCTTCATTCAACCGATCCTCGTGACTACTTTGCCCCCCTAAGGCAGGAGACGCATCAACCACAGGACACTGAATACATACTCATTTTTGGAAACCATTACCCACACAAATTTGTCTCTCAAGCGTGCAGGGCGATCTCGCAGTCGCTCCCCAACGAGCGAATTGTCTGTTTTGGTGTCCGCGGGCCCAACTATGGAAATGTGAAACACGTCGAAAGTGGAGCTTTAAGTGATCAGGCGATTGAACGCCTCATAAATAACGCGAAGCTGCTTGTATACCCGAGCCACTATGAGGGATTCGGTCTCCCATTGATGCATGCGATATCACGCGGAAAAAACATTATCGTACGCGACCTGCCTGTCTACAGGGAAGCGCTTGAGCAAATTAACCCATCCGTAACCGGGGTGCAATTCTTCCAGTACACCGACCAGATACCCGAACTTATCCGAATCGTGTTGCATTCGGAATCTCAACGGGGTTTTATCGAGAACCGGTTTGAATACACCTCTCGAAACGACTGGTCACACACTGCGGATGCAATACTTCGAACCGCTCTAGAAAAAATTGAATCTTTTGATTCAGCGAACCTCCGGCAAAGGCTCCGGAGGGTGCGCCTCGAGCGGCACAGGCATCAAGTTCGGAAGAATTCATCAGCAGGGAGAATACTAGAAATTAATTCAGGAGTGCGGGCGGGACCGCTTGGGGCGGTTCTGAATATAATAAGGGAGAAGAATCGGAATCGACTCGCCAAACGAAAGGCAAGGCGGGCAAGTCGATCGGATATGTAAATCCGCTGAACTACGTCGTCCGGAAATGAGCGAACCTACACTTGGGATGATTTGGGTCGCCGGCGTACCTGTCGCGTGCGCTGCGACCTTGGCCACGATTTCCGCGGTGGGCCAGCGTGCGCCGGAACGGTACTCCGCCTCTGGCTTGACCATCTGCCTCGTACTGTTTCTAGTCGGGGCTATGCTGCGGACCACCTACGCCTTTGTAACGCCGGACTATTATGCTCCGGACGAACACTCGCACGTAAACTTTGTTAGATACCTTGCGCGCGAGTGGACGTTACCCGTTCAAAAGAACCTCACTGGAAGCCCAGGAAATGACTGGGAGTATTATCAACCACCTCTTTACTATACCATAGTAGCTGCCATCAAGGCAGCCCTCGCATCGTCACATCAGACTCCAAATGACGTCCTCATAGGTAGGCTGGTTTCGATATTATTCTGGGCCACCTCAACGGCCGTCACCGCACGGACTCTTTTACATATTAAGGCCCCTGAGTGGCAACGTCTTTTTGTCGTCGGACTTCATGCGCTTTTACCAAGTTACATCACGTTATCCTCGTCGGTGAACAATGACAACCTCGCGATTTTACTGTTTTCCTGCTACATCTTAAGCGAGATTGTCGGACCAGGCTCCAAAATGAAGACGTTGCGATCATCTGCGCTGATCGGTTGCATTTTCTGGACAAAGCTAACCGCCGTTGTTGCTGTTTTCTTTTTCCTGGCCGTGCGTATCTCAAGAATCGAACGAAGGGATTGGCGCCCCACTCTTTTAGATGTTGCTCTCGGCGCGGCCGTAGCAGCAGCGATCTGGTCGCCTCTTGTTGCAAGAAACCTGATGGTCTACGGCAGCGTCACCGCTGAAGACATCGCGAACGTGCCTAGAACCTGGGCAACAACAGCGGAAGGCTTTCTAGCGACGATGAAGTACATAAGCGTCTCGTTCTGGGCAACCGCAGGTGTCTACAACAACATCAAAGGAAATTTTTATTTCCTCGGCTCTGTGCTTACGGCACTTTCGACGATGGGCTGGATTAAGTACTGGCGCCACAAAACCAAAGAAAGGACCGCACCCTTTTTTGCGAGTGAATCATTCCCGTTTTACTCTGCGCTCGGCGTCAACTTCCTCCTTGTCATTCGCTTTGGTCTTAAGTACGACCAAGGACAAGGTCGATTTCTATTCCCGATGCTTACCGCCGTTGGTTTATTCCTTTCAGGCGGCATAGCTCACCTGTGCAAGGCGCGCAGACCAAAGCAGAGCACCCTATGGCTCGCAATGCTTGGCTTTATCCTTTGGGCCACCTCTTTCGTTTTTTACGCTATGTCCAAGGCTCCCCGTCAGTAGGATTACAATCGTTTTGCGTTTTGAGATATGACTATGGTTAGCTTCGAATCTCTTGGAAAGTCAGTTGCCTTACATCACGATGACGCGCTCAGCGCCACGGGCGCTCCCCCAGTGGCTGAGCCCGAAGCCTCCCGCGGCACCGACCGACAGGCCCTCCTGTGGCAATGGATCGCCACCAACCACTTCTTCAACAGTTCCCTCTGGGCTGAAGAAGACCTGGCCCGCCGCACCACGGTGAGCGGCGACGAGATCGCCCAGAACAAGCGTGCCATCGACAAGTTCAACCAGGCCCGCAACGACGCCACCGAGCGCGTCGACGAGATCCTGCTGACCGAGCTCGGCCTGGTCGACGCCACCTCGGCCCAGACCGACGCCCCTGTGGCGAAGGTGCCCGCAGGCGCCCGCCTCAACAGCGAGACCGCCGGCAGCATCATCGACCGCATGTCCATCATGGCGCTGAAGATCCATGCCATGCGTGCGCAGACCGAGCGCACCGATGTGGACGACGCCCACCGTGCCAGCAGCCAGGTCAAGCTCGAAAAGTTGCTGCAGCAGCGCGCCGATCTCGGCCAGTGCCTCGACGAACTGCTGGCCGACACGCAGGCCGGCCGCGCGTACTTCAAGGTCTACCGCCAGTTCAAGATGTACAACGACCCGCGCTTCAACCCGGTGCTGGTGGCCGAACAGGCCGCGCAGTCCAAGGGCTGATTCAGCGCGCGGCCGCATGCGCATCCTTATCGTCAAGACCAGCTCCATGGGCGATGTCGTCCATGCGCTGCCCGCGGTATCCGACATCGCCCGTTCCTTTCCCGATGCCCAGATCGACTGGCTTGTGGAAAAAGGCTTTGCCGCCATGCCGCAGCAGCACCGGGCGGTTCGCCGCGTGATCACGCTGCAGTGGCGCAAGTGGCGCAAGAGCCTGCGCTCGCCCGAGACGCGTGCGGCGCTGGCAACCTGGCGGGCCGAGATGGCCCGCGAGCGCTACGACCTGGTGATTGACCTCCAGGGCCTGCTCAAGAGCGCCCTGTTCGCCTGCTTCGCGCACGGCCCCCGTGCTGGCTACGACCGCCACAGCGCCCGTGAACCCATCGCCTCGCTGTTCTACAGCCGCAAGGCCGCGGTCTCGCGCGACCTGCACGCGGTCGACCGCTGCCGGCAACTGGCTGCCGCGCTGCTCGGCTACCCGGTGCCCGACACGCCGCCCGACTTCGGCCTGCAGGCCGCCACCGACGCCTGGACCCCGGGCCTAGGCCCCTTCGCCGCCCTGATCCCCTGTGCCAGCCGGCCCGAAAAGCTCTGGCCCGAGGCCGACTGGGTGGCCGTGGGCCAGGCGCTCAAGGCGCGCGGCTGGCAGGTCGCCGTCTTCTGGGGCAGCCCGGAAGAAGAACAACGCGCCCACGCCATCGCGCGAACCATTGGCGCCGCCGTGCCCCCCTTCCTCACCGTGGCCCAGGTGGCCGACAGCCTCGCCCAGGCGCAGGCGGTGGTCGGACTCGACACCGGCATGAGCCACCTGGCTGCAGCCCACGGTCGCCCCACGGTGGGCATCTACTGTGATCACGAACCGGGCCTGGCTGGCCTGCGTGGCAGCGGCCCCGTCATCAGCCTGGGCGGCAAGGGCCAGGTGCCGACGCGCGCGGCCGTTCTGCAAGCGCTCGACACCGTGCTGCAGCCCGCGGTGTCAGAATCCCAGGTTTGATCGAACCGCGCCGCCAGGCCGATTTATGGATTTTTCCGACACCTACGCGCGCCTCAAGGGCTACCTGATCCCCCGATGGAAGCAGCTGGCCACGGCGGTTGGCTTCTTCCTGCTGAGCTCGGCCATCGAGCCACTGGTGCCGGCCCTGTTCAAGAAGCTGATCGACTCAGGCTTCCAGGAAGGCCTGAAGTACCCGCTATGGATCGTGCCCATCGTCGTGATCGGGCTGTTCGTGGCGCGCGGCCTGTTCAACTTCGCCGGCACCTTCGTGATGAACCACGCCACGTCGGCCATCGTGCTCGACCTGCGGCGTGACCTGATGAAGGCGCTGCTGCGCGCCGATGCCAAACTGTTCACGACCGTCAGCCCCGGCATCGCGGTCGCCAAGGTCATCAACGACCCGCAGCAAGCCTCGGGTGCGCTGGGTGGTTCCGTCATCTCCATCATCCGCGATGCGTCCACGCTGTTCTTCCTCGTAGGCTACCTGCTGTATCTGAACTTCCAGCTCACACTGCTTGCGTTCGTCACGATGCCGCTGCTGGGCTTCAGCGTGAAGCTGATCCGCAAGCGCCTGAATCGCGTCGGCGAGGCGCAGTACCTGGCCCAGCAAAAGCTCGTGTCCACGGTGGACGACAACGCCCGCGCCTGGCGCGTGGTGCGCACCTTCGACGCGGTCGACTTCGAGCTGGCCCGCTTCGAGCACGACGCCGTGCACCACCGCCGCATGATCATGAAGCAGGTGGCCACCAGCGCCCTGGTCACCCCCGTCACCCAGGTGCTGGCCGCCGTCGGCGTGTCCATCATCCTCACGCTGGCCATCTGGCAGGCCAGCCAGGGGTCGTCCACGGTGGGCGAGTTCGTCTCATTCATCACGGCGCTGCTGATGACGATCTCGCCGATGCGCCACCTGACGGACATCTACACCCCGATCAGCGGCGCCATGATCACGCTGCGTGGCGCGTTCGAGCTGATCAACGCCCCCCCGGAACCCGACAACGGCACGCGCGAGCTGGCCACCTCGCGGGGCGACATCGCCTTCGAGAACGTGCGTCTGCAGTACGAAGGCGCCAGCGCGCCGGCCCTGGATGGGCTGAACCTGCAGATCCGCGGCGGCGAGACCATTGCGTTGGTCGGTTCGTCCGGCGCGGGCAAAAGCACCGTGGTGAGCGCCCTGCTGCGCTTCGCCCATCCCGACAGCGGCCGCATCACACTCGACGGCACCGACATCGAGGAACTCAAGCTCGCCAGCCTGCGTCGCCACTTCGCCGTGGTCTCGCAGGACATCGTGCTGTTCGATGGCTCGGTGGCCCAGAACGTCGCCTATGCCAGCCCGGACGGCGTCAACCGCGACAAGGTCGAGCGCTGCCTGCGTGCCGCCAACCTCTGGAACCACATCCAGACCCTGCCCGATGGGATGGATGCGCCCATCGGAACGAACGGGAGCAAGCTCTCGGGCGGCCAGCGCCAGCGCCTCGCCATCGCGCGTGCGCTGTACCGCGACGCAGCGATCTGGATCTTCGACGAAGCCACCTCCGCGCTGGATTCGGAATCCGAAGCAGTGGTGCAGCGCTCCATCGAAGACCTGCGCGGCAGCAAGACGCTCATCCTCATTGCCCACCGCCTGAGCACCATCCGCAACGCCGATCGCATCTACGTGATGGCCGACGGCCAGGTGGCTGAGCAGGGCAACCATGCCGAACTGATGGCGCAAGGCGGCATCTACGCCGGCATGGTGCGCATCCAGTCGGCCCACTGAACACGGATCCCCCGCCCGGACGCCCAGTTGGGCGGAAACGGGACGTTTTGCCCTGGCACTTCCACCGTTTACACCGGGTACCGATTGGGAGATCATTTGCTGTTCAAATAGATGGGGTGTGCGCCCGGCCCCGGGGCGCTGTCCGTCTGTTTCCGAAGCCCGACGACCATGGCCGATTCCCTTCTCGCTGATGCCCCTGGCTCGCTGTCCGGCGTAGCCCGCGTGCTCGTCAATGCAGGCAAGCTGGATGCGCGCGCGGCCGAGACCCTCACGCGTACCGCCAAGGAGCAGAAGCGCAGTTTCGTCAGCACGCTGGTCCAGAGTGGCGTGATCGAACCCGGTGAACTCGCCCACACGCTGTCGAAGGCGCTGGCCGTGCCGGTGATGGACCTGGCCGCGCTCGACGTCGAGCGCCTGCCCAAGGGCGTCATCGACAAGAAGCTCTCGGCCCAGTACCAGGTGCTGGTGCTCTCCAAGCGGGGCAACCGCCTGTTCGTGGCCGGCGCCGACCCGACCGACCAGGAAGCGATCGAGCGCATCAAGTTCGCCACGCAGCTTACGCCCGAATGGGTCATCGTCGAGCAGGACAAGCTCGCGAAGCTGCTCGACGGCCTCACGGCCAGCGCAGAAGAGCAGCTCTCGGCGCTGGCCTCCAGCGATTTCGAGTTCGACGTCACCGAAGACGTGGGCAGCCCCCAGCCGGAGACGAGCGACGTCACGTCCGAGGTGGAAGACGCCCCGGTGGTGCGCTTCCTTCAGAAGATGCTGATCGACGCGATCAACGCGCGCGCCTCCGACCTGCACTTCGAGCCCTACGAATACAACTACCGCGTCCGTTTCCGTGTCGACGGCGAGCTGCGTGAAGTCACACAGCCGCCGGTCGCAATCAAGGACAAGCTGGCCTCGCGCATCAAGGTCATCTCCAAGCTGGACATCGCCGAGAAGCGCGTGCCGCAGGACGGCCGCATGAAGCTGAAGTTCGGCTCGAAGGCCATCGACTTCCGCGTCAGCACCCTGCCCACGCTGTTCGGCGAGAAGATCGTGATCCGTATCCTCGACCCGTCCAGCGCCAAGCTGGGCATCGAGGCCCTGGGTTACGAGGCCATCGAGAAAGAGCGCCTGCTCAACGCCATCAAGCGCCCGTACGGGATGGTGCTGGTCACCGGCCCGACCGGTTCCGGCAAGACGGTGTCGCTCTACACCTGTCTGAACATCCTGAACCAGCCGGGCGTGAACATCTCGACGGTCGAAGACCCGGCGGAAATCAACCTGCCCGGCATCAACCAGGTCAACGTCAACGACAAGGCCGGCCTCACCTTCTCGGCCGCGCTGAAGGCCTTCCTGCGCCAGGATCCTGACGTGATCATGGTGGGTGAAATCCGTGACCTGGAGACCGCCGACATCGCCATCAAGGCCGCCCAGACCGGTCACATGGTGATGTCGACCCTGCACACGAACGACGCGCCCACCACGCTGACGCGGTTGATGAACATGGGCGTGCCGCCCTTCAACATCGCTTCCAGCGTGATCCTGATCACCGCGCAGCGACTGGCGCGCCGGCTGTGCGACAACTGCAAGGCCCCGGCCGACATCCCGCGCCAGGCCCTGCTCGACGCCGGATTCAGGCAAGAAGACCTCGACGGCACCTTGACACCGTATCGCGCAGTGGGTTGCTCAGCTTGCAACAACGGTTACAAAGGGCGCGTGGGCATTTACCAAGTCATGCCCATCAGTGAGGAAATACAACGCATCATCCTGAATCAAGGTACTGCGATGGACATCGCCAAGCAGGCCAAGCGGGAAGGCGTGCGAGACTTGCGCGAATCGGGCCTGGTCAAGGTCAAGGCTGGCCTCACCTCACTGGAAGAGGTGATTTCGGTGACCAATGAATAAGCAGCAGTGACGCTCGCGCGTCTTGGAGTTCCGATACATGGCCACGGCAGCAGCCAAGAAATCCGCCCCTCAGGAATACGTCTTCGAGTGGGAAGGCAAGGACCGCAACGGCAAGGTGGTCCGCGGTGAGATGCGCGCCGGCGGCGAAGCGATGGTGGGGGCCAGCCTGCGCCGTCAGGGCATTCTGGTCAACAAGGTCAAGCGGCGCCGCATGAGCGGTGGTTCGTCCATCAAGCCGAAAGACATCGCCATCTTCACCCGCCAGCTGGCCACCATGATGCGCGCCGGCGTGCCGCTGCTGCAGTCCTTCGACATCGTCGCCCGCGGCAGCACCAACCCCCGGGTCACCAAGTTGCTCAACGACATCCGCTCGGATGTCGAGACCGGCACCAGCCTGTCGATGGCCTTCCGCAAGCACCCGCTGCACTTCGACCACCTGTACTGCAACCTGGTCGAGGCCGGTGAAGCCGCCGGTATCCTCGAAACCCTGCTCGATCGCCTGGCCACATACCAGGAAAAGACGATCGCCATCAAGCAGAAGATCAAATCGGCGCTGACCTACCCCACCGCCGTGCTGGTGGTGGCCTTCATCGTGGTCGCGGTGATCATGATCTTCGTGATCCCGGCGTTCAAGGAGGTCTTCACGTCCTTCGGTGCCGACCTGCCGGCGCCCACGCTGTTCGTGATGGGCATGTCCGAGGTCTTCGTGAGCTACTGGTGGGCCATCTTCGGCTCCATCGGCGGCGGGGTGTATTTCTTCCTGCAGTCCTGGAAGCGCTCCGAGGCCATGCAGAAGAAGATGGATCGCCTGTTGCTGAAGGCCCCGGTGTTCGGTGACCTGATGTTCAAGTCGGCCGTGGCCCGCTGGACGCGCACGCTGTCGACCATGTTCGCTGCCGGCGTGCCGCTGGTGGAAGCGCTCGATTCGGTAGGCGGCGCCTCCGGCAACGCGGTGTTTGCCGAAGCCACAGAGCAGATCCAGAAGGACGTCTCCACAGGTACCGGCCTGACCAACGCGATGCAGACCACGGGCCTGTTCCCGGTGATGGTGCTGCAGATGGCTTCCATCGGCGAAGAATCGGGCTCGCTCGACCAGATGCTGGGCAAGGCAGCCGACTTCTATGAGGAAGAAGTGGACGAGGCCGTGAAGGCGCTGTCCAGCCTGATGGAGCCCTTCATCATCGTGTTCCTGGGCACGGTGATTGGCGGCATCGTTGTGTCGATGTACCTGCCGATCTTCAAGCTGGGTCAGGTGGTGTAATCGCCGGATGCTGTCTGATCTTGCCTTTCTGAACCCGGTCCTCGCGCAGCTGCTCACCCCCTGGGGCCTGGCCCTGGTGGGTTTGTGCGTGGGCAGCTTCCTCAACGTGGTGGTGCACCGCCTGCCCAAGATGATGGAGGCTCAATGGCGCATTGACGCCAGCGCGATGCTGGAGATCACCGCGCCCGCCACCGAGGGCCCCACGCTGTCGCTGTCGAAGCCCGCTTCGCGCTGCCCGTCCTGCGGCCACCAGATCCGCTGGTATGAAAACATCCCGCTGGTGAGCTGGCTGGCCCTGCGCGGCAAGTGCTCGGCTTGTGGCACACGCATCAGCGTTCGCTACCCCCTGGTCGAACTGGCCACGGGCGCATTGTTCTACGCCAGCGGCGAGCTGGTGGCGTACCAGCCCACCGCGCTGCTGTGGTGCGGCTTCATGGCGATGCTGCTGGCTGCCGCGCTGATCGACTGGGACACCACCCTGCTGCCCGACAGCCTCACGCAGCCCCTGACCTGGGCGGGCCTGATCGTCGCGGCCCTCGGTTGGAACCTGCCCCTGACCGATGCGCTGTGGGGCGCCGTGGCAGGCTATCTTTCGCTGTGGAGCGTGTACTGGCTGTTCAAGCTGGCTACGGGCAAGGAAGGCATGGGCCAGGGCGACTTCAAGCTGCTGGCCGCCCTCGGGGCCTGGCTGGGCGCGCCCATGATCCTGCCCATCATCCTCGGCTCGTCCGTGCTGGGCGCCGTGGTCGGCATCGGCATGAAGGTGTCGGGCAGGTTGCGCGAAGGCGTGTACGTGCCCTACGGCCCCTTCCTGGCGGGCGCGGGCCTGGTGGTGGCACTGGCCGGACACGACACGGTGCTCGGCTGGCTGGGATGGGCGTGACGCCCGTGCCGCTGACCATCGGCCTCACCGGTGGCATCGGCAGCGGCAAGTCCACCGTGGGCCAGATGCTGGTGGAGCTCGGTGCTCACCTGGTCGACACCGACGCCATTGCCCGCACGCTGACCTTGCCCGGGGGCGCCGCAATCCCTGAGATTGAACGGCACTTCGGCCCGGAGTTGATCGACGCGCAGGGGGCCATGCACCGCGATCGCATGCGCGAATTGGCTTTCACCGACCCGCTGGCGATGAAGCGCCTGGAGGGCATCCTCCACCCGCTGATCGGGCAGCATGCCGACGCCCATGCCCGCCTTGCCCTACCCGGTCAAACTGTGGTGTTCGACGTGCCGCTGCTGGCGGAGTCAGGCCGCCGCTGGAAAGAGCGCGTCGACCGGGTGCTGGTGATCGACGCCTCGCCCGAAACGCAGATCGCCCGCGTGATGGTGCGCAATGGCTGGCCTCGCGAGGCCGTCGAGAAGGTGCTGGCCCGGCAGGCCGACCGCGCGACGCGCCTGGCCCTGGCCGACCACGTCATCGTCAACGACGGACAGACCCTGCCGGAACTGCGGGCCGAGGTCGAGAAGCTCTGGCGCTTGTGGAACAATCGCACGGATGGCCGGTGAACAGCTGCAGGTGGCACGTTGATCCTTTACGAATACCCTTTCGGTGAGAGCATCCGCACCATGCTGCGGCTCGAGCACCTGTTCGACCGGCTGGGCGTGCTGATGTGGCGGGAAGACCCGATCGACCACCACTTCGCGCTGTCCACGATCTTCGAGATCATGGACGTGGCCTCACGCGCCGACCTGAAGAGCGACGTGCTGCGCGACCTGGAGCGGTATCGGGCCCAGTTCATGTCCTACAAGGGCAATCCGGCCATCCAGGAAACCGTGCTCGATGAGGTGCTGTCCCGCATCGAGCGCGCCCACTCGGGCCTCAACCAACTGCAAGGCAAGGCCGGGCAGGCCCTGGCGGCCAACGACTGGCTGATGAGCGTGCGCAGCCGCATCAGCATTCCCGGCGGCACCTGCGAGTTCGACCTGCCGGCCTACTATGCGTGGCAGCATGAGCCCGCCTCGAAGCGCCAGAGCGATCTGCAGCAGTGGATTGCCACGCTGACCCCGCTGGCCGATGCGTTGAAGGTGATGCTGGGCCTGCTGCGCGACGGCGGGCACCCCCACATGGTCGCCGCCCCCTGTGGTCAGTTCCAGCAGCAGCTGAAGGACAACCGCACCTACCACCTGCTGCGCCTGCGCATCGACCCGAGCCTCGGTCTGGTGCCCGAAATCAGCGCCAACCGGCTGATGGTGTCCATCCGCCTGATGCGTCCCGACCGGGACGGCAAGCTGCGTGTGGCCGCGGACACGGACGCCGGCTTCGAGCTGACGCTCTGTGCCTGAGCCCCTTGCTCTGGAGCCCCTCACCATGAGCCAGACCGAATCCCCCCGCAAGCCGCTGGAAGTGCGTTGCCCCTCGTGCGGCGAAATGCATCTCTACAGCACCGACAACCCGTATCGCCCATTCTGCAGCAAGGGCTGCAAGGCCATCGACCTCGGGGCGTGGGCCAGCGAGGAATACCGCTTCGAAGCCAAACCCAGCCGCGACGAACTGCTGGAAGACCTGACCGACGACCCCGGTCACTGAGCGGGCGCGCCCATGGCCTTCAGCGCCCGGGCGACGCGGTCGGAAAGTTTCTCGGTACTCAGGCGCTCCCGCAGGCGCTCCACCATCAGCGGCAGGCTGAAGGGGCTGGGGCTTTTCAGGTCGACCAGGTCGATGCGGCGCTGCTGGAGCGCCGTCAGCACCTCGCGCAGCCGGGCCACATCCAGCTCCTGGGAGAGCACCTCCTGCTGTGCCTGGGTCAGCAGCCGGTTGCCGGCATCGTACTGACGGAAAACCTCGTAGAACAGGCTGCTGGAGGCCTGCAGTTGCTTGTTGCTCTTCGGCGCGCCCGGGTAGCCGGTGAACACCAGACCCGCCACCCGCGCAATCTCGCGAAACCGGCGCCGTGCCAGTTCGGCCGCATTCAGGCTTTCCAGAATGTCCTCCAGCAGGTGATCTGGTGAGAGTACCGTGCGCAACACGGCCTCGTTCACCGGCACCGGCTCGGCACTCAGCAACTCCAGACCGTAATCGTTCACCGCGAGGCTGAAGGTGTTGGGTTGCTGGCGTGCCAGCCGCCATGCCAGCACCGCGCTCAGGCCCTGATGGGCCAGCCGCCCGGCGAACGGGTACAACCACAGATGGTGCCCCTCGCGAGAGCGGTGCCGCTCGACCAGCAGGCGATCACGCCGGGGCAGGTGCGAGATCCGGGCTTGCGCCTCCAGCATGTCACGCGCTGCCTGCATCTCCGGCTCATGCCAGGCGCGGCCCTCGGCTGCCTCATCCAGCAGGTCCATCACCGCACGGGCCATTTCACTCGACAACGGCATGCGCCCGCCTTCCCAGCGCGGCACGATGCGCTTGCGTCCCTCGGCACGTCGCACGTAGGCGGTCATGTCCTGCACACGCACGAATTCCAGGGTGCGGCCGGCGAACACGAAGCAGTCGCCCTTGTTCAGGCGCGCGATGAAGCCCTCTTCCACCGAGCCGAGCTTCGGGCCGTTGAGGTAGCGCACCGCCATCGAGGCATCCGACACGATGGTGCCGACCTGCAGCCGATGGCGTCGGGCCACCAGCCGGCCAGGCTGCGTGTGCTCGGCCACACGCCACACGCCGGCGTCATCGGGCGCGATGCGGTGGTACTCGGGATAGGCTTGCAGGCTGTCACCGCCGCGCGCTGCAAAGTCGAGGCACCAGTCGAAGGCCTCACGAGTCAGGTTGCGGTAGCTGTGCGCGCAGCGCACCTCGGCGAACAGCGCATCGGGCGTGAAGCCGCCACCCAGTGCGACGGTGACGAGATGCTGAACCAGTACGTCCAGTGGTTGATGGGGCGAGGGCCGCGCCTCCACCTGCCCGGCGAGCGCGGCACGCCGGGCCGCGGCCGCCTCGACCAGCTCGAGCGTGTGGGTCGGCACCAGCGACACACGGCTGGTTCGCCCCGGAGCGTGGCCGCTACGCCCGGCGCGCTGCAACAGGCGCGCGACGCCCTTGGGCGAGCCGACCTGGATCACGCGGTCGACCGGCAGGAAGTCCACGCCCAAATCCAGCGACGAAGTTGCCACCACAGCCTTCAGCTGGCCGGACTTCAATCCCGCCTCCACCCAGGCCCGCACTTCTGCATCGAGCGAGCCATGGTGCAAGGCAACCAACCCGGCCCAGTCTGGTCGGGCCTCAAGCAGCAGCTGATACCAGATTTCGGCCTGTGAACGGGTGTTGGTGAAGATCAATGTGGAGCCCGGGCCTTCCAGTTCGGCCACCAACTGGGGCACCATGGGCGCACCCAGCCGCCCGGCCCATGACAAGCGGGTGGCCTGCTTGGGAAGCAGGGTGTCGATCACCAGGGCCTTGTCGACGTGCCCCTGAACAAGCACAGGCTCACTCATTGAGCCAGCCTCGCGCACCGACGGCACCAACGCAGACAGCGCCTCGGCCTGGTTGCCCAGCGTCGCGCTCAAGCCCCACACCAGCAACGCCGGGCGCCACGTTGCCAAGCGTGCCAGCGCCAACTGCACTTGCACGCCGCGCTTGTTGCCCAGCAACTCGTGCCACTCGTCCACGATCACCGTGTCGAGCTTCGCGAACAAGGTCGCGGCATCGGCCCGCGCCAGCATCAGGCTCAGCGACTCGGGGGTGGTCACCAGGGCCTGCGGCCACGCGCGCTCCTGGCGGGCGCGCTCGGACGAGGGCGTGTCGCCGGTCCGCAGACTGGCTCGCCAGCCGGGAAGGACCTCCGGCAGCGGCGCCTGGAGAGACAGCAGCGTGTCGGCCGCCAGCGCGCGCATGGGCGTGATCCAGAGCGCACGCAAACCCGACGACAAGCGCCCTGCTGCTTCGTCGTGGGCCTGCGCCCGCCGCAGCACGCCACCCCACGCAGCGAGCGTCTTGCCGGCCCCGGTGCTGGCATGCAGCAGCCCCGAACGCCCTTCGAGCATGGCTTGCCACACCGTCTGCTGGAACGGAAACGGTGTGAACCCGCGCTGGGTGAACCAGGCGGCCAGACGGTTCATGGCTGCCAGCTGGATGCGGCGGAGTCCGCGCGGGGGTCGCGCGAACGTGTGAGGTCGTACAGCGTGAAACGCCGACTCAGACGCGCACCGCCATCGCGGATCAATGGCGCGTAGGTGATGGTGGCCGCGCCGCCGCCCGTGCGCGGCAGCATGACGTCGAACGGGATGCTCACGTAAATGCCCTTGTCGAAGGAGCCCTCACCGAACTGTGCCGCAGAGACATCCGTCTTCGTGGCGTATGCCCCGAATCTGACGCCGTTCGCAAAGACGCGCGAGGCGTCCACGGTGATGCCCACGTCCCCCGCGAGGTATCGCCCGGCGCTGAGGCGCAGCAGGACGTCTTCGAACCCCGTGTCCCAGTACAGCGTCGTATGCCCCGTCGTCACTTTGTAGTCGCGCAGGCCGAGGCCTTGGCTGAACTCGCGCTGCTGCACGCGGTTCACGTCGACGCCCACGGCCCAGCGGCTGCCAACGGGCCGGTACAGGTACTCGACACCGGCGCCCGCATACATGGATTCGAGCAGGCCGCCATAGGCCAGGTAGAAGTGGTTCTGCCCGGCCTCGCCAAAATGCGTGACTTGCGCCACCGGCACGGTCACACGCCGGTCGGTCTGGTACTCGCGGATGAAGGTGCGCACGCGGGGCAGGTTGCTGGGCGCCGTGTAATCGAACTTGTCGTAGTTGTCGAGCAGGCGCAACTGCAGCACACCGGTGGCCCACAGGTCGTCGCGCAGGCGGTATTCGCCTTGCGCGACCGCGCCCAGGCTGAACAGCAATCCATCCGGGCCACCCAGACTCTGGGTGTAGTTCAGACCCAGCCCCGCACGCCCGCGCTGCCACAGGCCCGCCGCATCGCGGTCGTACAGGTTGCCGGGCTGCCGCGCGGGGTCGCCCGCGGCCACAGGCCGGGTCACGCGGTCTGTCTGGCGCTCGGAAGGCCGCAGAAACTCGGTTCGTTCACGCGCCCACCGGGTACGGTCCACCGCCACCTCGGCCACGGGCACACCGCGCTCTTCCAGCGCGACCCTGATGGTCTGCACCGTTGCGGGTGCGTCGCGGTGGGCCACAGCCACCACCTTATCGACCAACGGGCGCTGGTCGCCGCGGTCCGCGCCGTCCAGAACCAAGGTCCAGCGCACATCGCCGCCGTGCATGCGCTTGACCGCAGCACCCGCCTGGCGCTCCAGCTCGGCCACTGTGTCGCTCACGGAATGAGCCTGTCCCGATGCGACACCCACAGGCCGAACCGGCACGCGAGGCGGATCCAGGAACTTGATCATGTCGAGCCTGTTCATGCGCTCGTGCAGCGAGAAGCCGAACATGATCTGGTTGCCACGCTCGAACCCCACCGTGAGGTCGAGCCAGGAGCGGGCCCGGTACACCACGCCCACGTTCCACGGCGAGGCAGCCTGGATGTTGCCGCGGTCGGTGGGGCTCCGGTAATCGTTGCCGTCGTACTCGAGCTTCAGCAACCACGACGGGTGACTGGGCAGTTGGTACTGGATGCCGCCGAAGAGCGCCGTGCGGCCACGGAAGTAGCCCTTGCTGTTGAGAGTGCCCCCTGATTCGGAGTGAATGACGGGGCGCTCGTCGAACCTCGATGACACCAGGCCCAGCGGGTTGCGGAACTGCCCGCGGCTGCCCAGGTAGCCCCAGGCCAGACCCAGACTGAGGTCAAGGTTGCCGAAAGCCTTGCTGGCTACAACGTATTCACTGGCGAACAGGCCAGTGCCGATGAGGTCGCGCAGGCCGACGACCACCTGGGGTCGCCAGGCGGCTTCGCGCCAAAGGCGCAGTTTGACGTCAGCGCTCTTGTCGACGTAGGAACGGTCACCCTCGTCATCGGCTGCACCATATAGCCGGTCGGAGGCGCTCACATAGCCAAACGAAACCGACAGCCAGTCGAACGGCTGGAGGCGCGCCTTCAGATGCGCATACGGCAACACGCGGCCGAACATCAGGCCGGCCGTGCCTGCGGGCTCCATTCGGGCCGTGGGCGTCTGCAACAGGCCCACCGTGCCCCAGTCGTTCACGCTGGTCGGTAGGGGGGCATCCGGCAAGCCGGGCTCGGCGGCGATGCGGCGATCACGGAGCGTCCAGGGGTAGGCCGGGTCAGCGGGGCCCTGCGTGGCGAGGAACTGCGCCAATCGGTTGGACACAGCCGGCGCGATGGCACCGTCGCCCGGCGGCACCCACAGCCACCCCCCCGGCGCCAAGACGGGCTGCGCGGTGTATCGTTTCAGTGCATCGGCGGTCACAACCTGCCCATCGGGCTGAATCAGCCACGAGAGCGCAGGCGCAACGGACGGATCGCAGGCCCGCACGTAGGCCAGCCACGAGGCCGCGGGCTGGTGCGCCACGCGGCACACATGGCCCGTGGGGAGCAACACCGCCACATCGGCGGGGCGCGCATGGCGCACCAGGGTGTCACCCTCACGCAGGATCGGATCAGCCGAAGGATTGGTCTGCAGCCAGCGCCCGTCCACCAAGGGCAAGGCCACTCGGCCCGTCACCGGCAGCGAACGGACAAAACCGGCCAGCGCGGAATGGGATGGTGCCAGGACCTCGGCCAGCTCACGCTGAAGCACAGCCTGCCCCCCGCGTTCGGAGGCCGCATGCCACGCCCACGAGGCAATGTCCCCCGGGGGCTGCGCCGAAGGATGGCGCTCGAACCAGGCACTGAGACGCTCAGTCTGCGAAATTGCATGCGTCTGCGCAGTGTCCGCGCAGGCAGCCCATGACACTCCCAGCAGGCCGGCCCACAGGATGGGCGCCCGCCGCGCCGCAAAAACATGCTTCATGGTTGCGTGGGAGGCCAGGTCTGCCAGGTCAGGCAGAACGTGGGAGCGAGGCACTGCTCACCGTACACCACCTGCCCCGTGGAAGACGACATGGCATAGCGTGCGGGCAATGCACGGCTGTGTTGCTCATGCTCGGCAAACCAGCGCAATTGCTCAGGCGCCAAGTGCGACAAGGCGGTATCTGCTGGTGCGGGCGCGGGCTGCACCGTGAGGTCGTGCTGCAGGCCCCATTGGTAGCCCGGCGAGACGTCTAAAGTGCGCCTGAACGAGGTTGGCTGGGCGATCTCAGCCCATTCGGGCGTGTCCTGAGCAAGCGCAACCTGACGCCATTCCACCGGCGTGCCGACGAGGCCCACCAAGCGGCCCGCCTGGGTACGCATCACCTCACCGGCGCTGCTGTACCAGACGTGAACGGGCCGCCCAAAGGGATCGCGATCGACGTAGCCCAGTGCCACGATCGCAGGCACGCCGTTGACCGTGAGCCGCAAGTACGAAAGGCCGTCAGAAAGGGGACGGCCATCGGGTGTCGCCCCCGGTGTCACCGCATAGCGCACAGTGGCCCACGTGGCAGCCTGATCCGCTGAGCAGGCAAGCTGGCTCACGGAAGCCGCCAACGACAACAACGCGACACACGACCGGGAGGCTAGAGGCTTCTCGGTCATGGATGCGGGCAGGTCTTACTTCGTGGTGCCGGTGGTGCCCGAACTGCCGCTGTTGTTCAGCGAAACGGCTGCGCCAACGATGGCCACTCCACCCACGGTGGCAGCGCCGGTAGCGGCGGTGATGCCGGTTGTTGTGGTGGCTGCTGCAGCGCTGGTGGCACCCGTGGCGCCGGCGCCCGTGCCTCCCGCCGCAGGAGGCTCGTTGCCCTGCGCAAAGGAGGCAGCGACAAAGGAACCCAGAACCACGGTAACGATTGCTTTCTTCATGTCGTCATCCTGTTCAAACCGTTATCCCGAACCACGCACTGATGTGGCGCCCTAGTGCCCCATCATGCATCTAGCGAGAAGATCTTTCAAACGGTACGAGCGCGATCCGTGCGCCGACAGAGCGCAACACTGCTTCGCCCTATCGACACCAATGGCTTAGGAAGGAACCGAAAAGTTGACAGACGCATTGGTACCTCTGAGCACCGACGGGTGAAAGAGATGACGCCCAGTCACCGCTCGATACAATGAATTCGTGTTGTCATGACACTCAATCTACGAATCGAGCACGGGATGGTTTCCAACATCGGGTGGGTCTTTCTGTCTGTCAGCACCGTGGCCTTTCTTGCCTGCGCGTTTCTCGTGCTGACACAGCAGTGGCATGGGGCGCACTCCCTGGACAAGGAACTGAAGGGCGCGCAGAAGTTTCATGAAGTCCCTGTCCCGCGCGTCGGAGGAGTCGGTGTGGCGCTCGGTTTGGGCGCAGGGGTTCTGGTGGGCTTCATGATTCAGTCCAGAACGCACCCGACCGCCTTCAACCTGCTCCTCGCGTCCCTGCCCGTCTTTGGGGCAGGAATCATCGAGGACTTGACCAAGAACGTCTCGGCGCGCCGCCGCTTGGCGGCGTCATTTCTTTCTGCCGGGATTGCGGCATACACCCTCGGCGCTCAGCTGAGCAGGATCGATGTTCCGCTCTTGGACAATCTGCTGACGCTGGCGCCGGTCGGCTTTTTATTCACCTGCTTTGCCGTCGCCGGGATGACGAACGCTGTCAACATCATTGACGGGTTCAACGGCCTCGCGTCCGGCACCGTGGCACTCATGCTCGGTGGCATGGCCGGAATCGCCTGGCATCTCGGCGACATTGTTCTGGTCAAGCTATGCCTCTGGGGCGTGGCCGCGCTCGTCGGCTTCATGCTGATGAACTTCCCGTTCGGGAAGATTTTCATGGGCGACGGTGGTGCCTACCTAGCTGGATTCTGGGTGGCGGAATGCGCCATCCTGCTGCTGTCCCGGCACCCCGAACTGTCCACGTGGACAGTGCTGCTCTGCGTGCTCTATCCGGTGTGGGAAACGCTGTTCTCAATCTGGCGCAAAAGCATCCACCGCAAGACCGGCGCGGGAAAACCAGACCGAGTGCACTTCCATATGCTCGTCTATCGTCGCGTGGCCTGCTTGAAACTGGGCCGCGCTGCACCGCAGTGGCGCAAGCACGCCCTGACGAGCGCGATGATCTGGTCGTTGCCCTGTGCGTGTGCAGTTGCCGCCAATATCGCAGCACGCAGTGCCGAGGCGACGCTCTTATCAATCGCAGGTGTGGCTGTGTTTGGGGCCTTCTATGGGGCCTGGTATCGCAGTATGGCCGCGCCTACCAGCAGGGGGCATGTGTCGGCCAAGCTCTCCCGAAAACAGCGGACTGTCGGCTGAAAGCTCTACTCAGAGGCCTCGCAAACATGCCGGTGTGGGGCAGCCCGCCCAACACCACTGAGGCGCGGCGCACGCCACGCAACTTGGGAAACCGCAAACGGACTCCACTCGACGCGCCAACGGTTGCCTCCCATCATAGAACCTTGAGGCAGGCATCAATGCTGCAGGTATTTCGCGACGCCCCGAATGGCGTAGTGGACAAAATAGTAAGCTGACCTGAATCTGCCGAGCTGCTCCAAACGACGGTAAATGAGCCACTGAGAAGCTGCCGCGGCAATCTTGTTACTCGAACGCGTATTGCGGCCTATTCGATAGTGCGCGAGGGGCTCCTGAATTCCCCGCGCCATGGCGCCCGGTCGCTTCAACAAGGAGAGCCAAAGACCATAATCCTCGTGAATGACCTGTCCCCCCAAGAGGTGCCGCCATAATCCGTGATCATTGGCTCGACCGAGTGAAGGAATGCAGACCCTGCCGAAGAAATGGCTGTCATACATCGCCGTGAGACATCCAATCTGATTGGATTTTAAGATTTCGCGATAAGACAGCGTGGCAGGCACCTGAATCACCGCTGAACCCACAACGCTGTCGTCATCCATCTTTCGATAAGCGCCGTACGAGAAATTGCAACCGGTAGCCTGAAATAGGCTCAACTGCAGACTCAACTTGTTTGGTAACCAGACATCGTCACTGTCCAAAAATGCAATATAGCGACCACGTGCCTCTTGGATACCCGTGGTTCTGGCTTGCGCGGCCCCAGTTCGCCCTCCTGTTCGCAGCAACTTGATCCGCGCATCTGCCTCCCGAGCGAGACAGACAATTTTTACGGTCTCATCTCTCGAGCCATCATCGATGACCAGCAATTCCCAATCCTCGAAATCCTGCGCCTGAGCCGAGCGAATGCTCTCAAGAATTGTACGGGCAGCATTGTAAGCCGGCATGATGATCGAGACATGAGGAAGCATGCGCATGAATAACTTTTACCGAGAATCAGTTACCAAAGGCTGCCTAACGGATACCAGCCACAACAGCAACCAAGCAAAGAGGGCAACGATGACAGCGCGAGGCAACAAACCTCCCACGCCCTGCACGGACAAAACGCAGTAGGGTAGGACTACGACTGCCATGAAGAATGCATTTGGGCCGAGCCTTCCATCCAAAGACTGGTCCACCCTGCACAGAAACCGCCCTGACACAAAAGATCCCAGAATTACCGCCACGACCCCGCCAAAATAATATAGATCGCCAATATAGCCTAACACGATCCCCCCAGCAACCTCAGCCTGAGGATCATAAACAGCCCCATAGTCCCCTCGGATCCTCATATTGAATATTGTCCCAATAGGCGGATATTTCGCCGGATACGCAGAATAGGGAATCACCGAGAATACGATGTCGTACAAATAATGCCACCCATAGTGAAACTGCAAGGCTCCCTCCTCCACCAAACGCTCAACCTCAACCAACGAAGTCAAGCCATGAAACTGAAAGGAAAGAAACGAAGCAACTGCAAATCCCAGGGCATCAACACCTTGCACCCCCACGTCGTGGAGCTCGATGGAGTTTGATACTTCCGCGTGCATCACATCACGGAAATTTGCATAGACTGCATTGAATACCAATAGCAGCAACAATATCCGCCCGATATCAGGCCAGCTAAGACGTCTGAAAAAAGCATGATGAGCGAATGCCAGTGAAACCAGATATCCCACGGCTACAAATCGGTGCGCAAAAATGAGATTCATGGCAAACGCCAGCATTTGCAACACCCACTGGAATACACCGACCTTTTCAACCTGACTGCATGCAAGATACAAGAGCAACCCGCTGGCAGTCGATAGGTTGATCAAACCCTTGATATATCCCACATCATTATTGACCTCTAGGCGGAAATAGTTTTGATACAAAAAATACGTCCAGATGTCAGTGTCAGCGCGAACCACAAGCGCGGCACAGGCCGCTGCCCCTATAAACAAAAATACGCAGTGCAGATACAGAACGACATCGATTTGCAATCTGCGATTGCTGACATTCTGGACCTGCCTCAAAAAAGCCCGCCGATACCCAAAGATGAAACATACCAGGGATGCAAAAATAAGCGGCAACTGACTCGCGAATGACAAGTCATCAGGAAGCGGAAAATACTCGAACGAGAGCACTCCCAGTGTTCTACATGCCGGCACGATCAAAAACGACATACCAAACAGCAGCACGAAAATGAGTCCGCTCGGGCCAAGGCCAACTGTCTTCATCTGAGACCTCGGAACTGACAGACGTCTGCAAATCGGTCGACCAGATCACGCCGGATCACCAAGCCGAACTCCCGAGCAGAATTCGGTCTGCAGTATTGGTAACGCTCGACAATGGCTTCGCTTTCATATAGGGCTTCCCAGAACGTCCAAGGCTGCTGGTCAATTAGAACTTGCCGTCGAACTCGACTCGGCGAGCGCGCCACATCGTCACGGGCGATGATCACAGCCGGGTTCCATCGCTTCAAAGAGAGCGAAATATCCCATTTGTTATGCCCAGGTGGTCCCCACTTGACTGGCAAGGATGCGATCCGCTCGTCGCCTTTGCCCAAGAAGTCCACCACATCGAAGCCCCTGAGCTCATACGATGCTGCCCCGAGCCAGAACAGTCCTACGGTATGCAGTCGGGGGTCAAGGCGCTCACGGATGAGCCCCGCCAGCAGCGTATGCTCAACGGCTGGGTGCGCTATACGGACAGCGGGCTGTGACAGCCGGGTGCGCCCTAAATCAACGACAACGGTTACAAGCACGCCGATCGTCGTGAGAACGATTCCGAGCCTGCTGACGAATCCGCCCGACACCAGTGGAGCTTCACCAACCGCTGCGGGGGACGATAGGACGGCAACAACAGCGAGTACAGCGACCATGCCGGCCGGAATGAACATCCTCGCGTACGGAAAAACATCCGAGACGGTCAACCCGTACAACAGGAAGAGCAAGAGGGACACCGTTGTCGCGCGTAACATGGGAGTAAGCCGAGAACGATTACTCAACAGCAAGTAAGCACAAAGCACGGTGACTGCCACAGCCGAACCATTGATAACGTTCGTGGCCATGTAAAGTAGGTTAGCCCACCAGTCCGTGGCTGCTCCCGCTTTCAGGCGGGCCGTTGTAGGCAGCAACCGTTGGAAGGTTTGCCATTGATATATCAGATACCCGCCCGCCGTGAGGGAGGACGAGATGAGAAATACCACCCATCGCGTGCTGCGAGCACCAACAAACCAAAGCGACACCAGCAACCAAGGGCCAAAAAGAATGGCTGAATCCGCTCGAAACAGAAACGCCAGCGCGCATGCCACCCCTGCAAGCGATAACACAGCTATTGACGGACGATTTCCCTGTCTCTCCGCCCTCAGAACGCACACCGCAGACAAACTCAAGCAAAAGGCCTGCGGCAGATGCTCCCAGCCGGAGTAGGCATATTGGAGAACGGACGCATTGAAAAGAGCGATTACGATCCAGTGTGCTGGAACGCCTAGATTCTTTATCTCTTGTACTCGATAGATAAGAACGGCACATCCGAGCAGGCATCCCAAGCCGAAGAGGCACGCCGCTACAGGCATCACCCACGGGAACGATGGAGCATCGAGCAGAGAAAACAGGAGAGGGTATAGGTAGGAGGTCGCAGGCTGGGAGAGTTCGCTGGCATTTAAAGAAGCGCGCCCTGACTCTGCCTGCATCGCGGCGGCTCGCAGGCTGATCATCACGTCATCGGGCAGAAGCACCCGCAGTTGCCCGAGCCCGCTGGAGGCCGCACCGGCGCTCATGGGAGGCATGATCAGCACGGTAGGTAAGCTGCTGCGATTGAAGACCCCAATCAGCAGCAGCAACAAACCTGCAATCCCGAGCAATTGCCATACCGAACGCAACGAAAACGACATCAGAAAGCGTTCCGATATCATGGGATTATCTCCTCCCAAGGCAAGAAGAAGTCCCGGTGCCTCTCTCTTGTGAATTTCAATGGGGCCCACGTCTTTCCACGTCGCTCATCCAGCGCGGTCGCCCACCAAGAAAACGTCGAGTTTCCTATGATTCTCGCTGGTGCTCGACGGAGCCGCTCAAAATCGAGCAATGCGTCGGATGTTCCAGCGGCCATCCTCCATTGGATTACCCGCGAAGCCCCGCATACCAACTCCATGGTCGATTCGGCATGAGAGCGGTCGTCTGTGACGACCACAAAGCGTTTCCAACCGGAGCCGACAGCTCGCTGTACAGCGTGCGAATAGTAAGAGTGATCAATAACCTGATGAAGCGGGACCTTGAGAAAATCCCCGCCACGGATGTGAATGGCGCACTCGTCGTCGGCGGCAGACACCTCTTCTGAATCAATGGAAGAAGGTCCGAGCAGATCGATGGCCCGTTGCAAATGTCCCAGACTCCAGCCGACCTGGAAGTACCCATCCATCACCATAGGCCAGCGTCCGGGAGAACGGTCCGCAGCTGCCCAAAAATTCCTGTCGTTAATACCAAAAAGTGGGAGCACGCGCCCTATGCGGGCCCCATCCACTAGACAGCGAGCGAGATCAGACCGACAGATCGTCTTACTCCATTCGGGAGCCAGCAGCCTGAATACATCCGGCTGGCGAGCTGACGCGTAACGATGCAAGCCGTCCACCACGACCGATGGCTTCAGTCCTGTCCGTTCCGCGATCAGCGCCAACGCAGCAATCTGATACAGCTGGTTGCCGAGTCCGCCCGCAAGTCTTAGATAGGCTTTCATGAGTGACCTTGACCAAATGCCTCTGTTTCATCCACGGGAGCAAGCAGGCCACGGGCGTACTCGATGGCGGCGATCATCAATAATTGAAGGCCCAGCAGTGCAATAAGAGAACTCAGCACGGGCAGCTCCATTACAAATAGCGCCCACGAACCGCCACAAAACAAAAAACCCAGCTTCGCCAACACCTGATGCAGGCGGAGGCCAAGCTCCAGAAATCGCGCGCGGGTAACCGCGTTTGTTATCGAAGCAAAAGTATTGAGCGCAACGAGAATTAAGGCACCATAGGCTGGTGCCATTCCGCTGAACTCATCACGGTAGCGCGTGATCATGCCCGAGATGATCATAAGGGCCACCGTAACAGCCGCCGTCATGAGCGGGGGAGTACCGCCGCTCGGGCCGGAAGCGTCGAAACCGTTCCATTCATGTTTACAGATATGCCTGATAAAAAGCCACTGCAGCAAAGGCGCAAACGGAATCAACAGCGCCAAAACGCCGGGAGTCTGCACTATATTTTGAGCGCGCGCCTCAAAGAAAAGCGAGTAAAGCAACAACATCGATAGGCCAGGTATGCCGCCAATCCAAGCCGATTCACGACGTGTCACCCGACCATTGAGTACGGCGTTGTAATAAACGCTCGCCACCTTGTACGACACAAAGTTGGACACAGCGCACGCAAGAGCAAAGCTCAGCACTGTCGACGCTGCCATGGTTTGCAGCCCATCCAGCGCGCTCAGAGTGAGCAGACAGGTTAACACCTGAGCACCCAGCACCAACATGATCACCCACATGCTGGGTGCGCGCCCGCTGCGTACCTGACCAACCGCCAAGCACTCATTGAGCAACAACTGAAACGGCACGCAAGCACCTTGGGTCAGCAGCAAGGTCTGCAGGATTGGGTCAGCACCAAAGCCGCGCCAATGGGCAAGCGCTACCCACATTGGCGTAATCGACCACGAAAACGCCAAGGTCAGCAAGAAACGACTCAGCAAGGGTGTCCCGGTGTTCAGGATTTACAGAATACGTAGCACCCACATCCAAAATCCAGGGCCGCTGCGTCGAGGAATCGGCTGTTTTCATGGAACATACCATGGTCATCCACATATGAAAATTCCTGCAGACGCAATCCATGAACCAAGGCCGCATCAATGATCTCTTGAGGTGCAAAGATGCGCTGCGCGTTGAACTCGATGCAAGGCAGGCCCACAGGCACGGATAAGTACAGCGCCCCCCCGGGCTTAAGCAGACTTGATAGCGCAGCAAGGCCCTTCAGCCAGCCATCCACGTCGACAGGATCACCATAGCGCCCCAGCCCGAAGTGCTCCAAGGCATGCAGGCAAGACACCGAGTCGGCGCAGGCCATCATTTCTCCAGGAGGATTCATCATGTCCACCTGCCGGAAAGTCAAGCCTGCTACCCGACTATCCAAGTGTCGGATGTCAAGCACCTCAACCGCCCGAAAGCAGAGTAAATGGGCGATGAAACCGTCAATACGAGAACCGACATCCACATGGCGTTTCGGATTGCGTTGGAAAATGCGCCGTGCGGCCCATAAGTCCTGATGGAAATAGTGTCCTTTAGCGGTACCGCTTGACGCGTACACGTCCGAAAGTGTTGGAACGAAGCGGACAGCTAGACGATTGCCGCTATTCCGCAGTTGCTCCCTGATCCTCCAGCCGTCGGTCACATAGCGCGGGACAGCCCGGAGCGCTGCCCACGATTTGCGAGGATCGAACCCCATAGAAATCAGTGCGGTTCCCAGCCGCCGGGCGAAAGAGGATGTACTCATTGCATGCCAGTTAGATGATCGCTATCACGCAGCGAGATGACGGGCTCGCCTGCGACGCTGCAGCAATCCCACACCGAATGCCGCAAGCACTGCCAGCGATGCGGTCAGGAAAATGCCCAGCGAAGCGATCAGCAACCTGGTCGGCCTCGATGGATGCTCAGATGGAACGGCCACATCTACCTGCTGGAGCAACGGGCTTTCTTTTGACTCATCAAGCTTGGCCACCTCAAGCTGCCGTATGTAAGCCTCCAGCAAAGCCTCCTGCAGCTTCACTTCTCTGTAGGCGTCGACCGCGCTCAGGTCTGGGCGTTGTTTATCGGTACTACCCAGGCCCCGCTCCAGATGCCCCAGTCGACGCGCCAGCGCGCTCTGCTCGGCCTGTAGTCGCTGGTACTCCGGGTTTTGTTCGGTTACAAAGCGACTCATGGTCTGGAGTTGCACCCCTACTGCCGCCAAACGCGCGCGGACTTCAGTCGACTCGCGGAGCCCACCCTCTGCCAAGGCTTCGCTCAATTGAAAGCCGTAGCGCACTTGGAAATCGCGAAACCGGTTGTCAGCATTGGTCAGCGACTCTTTGGTTTTACGCACCTGCTCCTCAAGAAAGACCCGCCTTTGTTGTGCCTCAGTGACTGCGATCTCCCCCAGCAAGGTACGCAGGGTATCGACGTAGCTGTTAGCCATATCAGCAGCACGTTTCGCGTCCAAGTCGGCGACCTCTATGGACACCAGCCCAGACTTCTTGTCGAGGCCGATGGTGACTGCTTTCACAAGCGTCCGGCGTGCGGCTTCAATCGACGAGACTTCATACACCTTCATCAGGCTGTGACGGCTGATGATGGCATCTTGCACGCGACGCGTTTTCATGAACGCAACGTACAGTTCGTCTGAACTCTTGAAGCTCCCGGAGCCCAGGCCGGAGAGGCCCGCCAGAGCGCCCAGTTGCGACAGCATGGGGCTTATGCCGGCCTGCGACTGCTGCGGCGGGAGCACCATCGTGTTGGAAACGTACTTTCTCGGATAGAGCGCTAACAGCGACAGCGTCACAAGTGAACCCAAGACCAGCACAGCGATCAGCCAAACGCGCTGCTCCATGAGTACCGACCAGACTTCCCAGAACCCCATGCCTTGCGACCCATTGGTCGTCGTCCGTTGTTCTTGCATAGGTTGCCTTCAGTCGCGCAGAGTCTTGATGGCCGCAGCGCCCAGACTGAACTGGTAAATGATCTGCGTGATGTCCTTGGCATTACGTGTAAACACACTCCAGGCGCTTTCACGGTTCGTTTTTTCCGGAAGCACGATGACGTCTCCTGGCATCACCTTGGCGCCGCGAACACTGCTGAACCATCGGGCACCTGCATTCGACAAAACGCTGCCATCTGCACGGATCACAAAAAGCTCATCCAGATCGGCGCCGCCAGTCAGACCAGAAAGATCGAGGTAATCCTGCACATCGCTGC
>NZ_CANBCC010000041.1 GCF_947366995.1 uncultured Aquabacterium sp.
ACCATCACCTCCAGCGGCAGGTGGCCGTCGTCGGTGCCGGGTAGCTCGCCCACCACCTTGGCCGTGCTGCGGAAGGACAGGTCGGGCTGCACCTCGGTCACGGCCAGCTTCACCGGGCCGTCGCCGAACACCTGCAGCACCACCGCGCCGTTGAACTTGATGTTGGCCTGCAGCAGCACGCCGGCCGCGCTCATTTCGCCCAGCAGCCTGCGCACCGGGGCGTCCAGCGCTTCGCCTTCGCTGCGGCGGGCCAGCAGGGTCTGCCAGCTGTCGGTCAGGCGAACCAGCATGCCGCGAACCGGCAGGCCTTCGAACAGAAACTTGTGCAATTCATTCATGGGATGGGGTGCCCGGCACGTCGATGCGCACCAGGTCGGTCTTGTATTGGGCGCTCTTGGTAACGTAGAGCGCGGTGCCGATGCGCATGCGCATGCGTTCGGCGTCGTTCAGCGGTCGCACCGCCTTCGCCGGCTGGCCGAGGATCAGCATGCCGTCCTCGAACACCTTGCCCTCGGTGACGAGGGCGCCCGCGCCGACCAGGCATTCCTTGCCGATCACCGCGCCGTTGAGCACGACAGCCTGGATGCCGATCAGGGCGCCGTCGCCGATGGTGCAGCCATGCAGCATGGCCTGGTGCCCCACGGTCACATCGGCGCCGATGGTGAGCGGAAAGCCGATGTCGGTGTGCAGCACGGCGCCCTCCTGCACGTTCGACCGCTCGCCCAGCGTGATGGGTTCGTTGTCACCACGCAGCACGGCCTGCGGCCACACGCTGCTGCCTTCGGACAGGATCACCTGGCCCATGACGTCGGCCGATTCGGCGACGAATGCGCTGGGGTGCAGCTGCGGAACCTGGTCCTTGATGCGGTAGACGGCCATGGCACGGGCGCGCGACGTGGCGCGAAGGGGTTGGGGAGCCTTCGATTCTAGGCGGCTTGGCCCGCCGCGGTTGGCACGGGGCCAAAGCTCCACCTATGATCGGTACCATTGTTTTTCAATGGTCCGTTGACCACCTATGCTGCTTCTGCTGTCCCCCGCCAAGAGCCTTGATTACGAGGCCCCACCGGTCACCGACCGCCACACGCTGCCTGAATTCGCCAGCGAGGCCGCCGCGCTGATCGACGTGCTGCGTCCCTACACGCCCGCGCAGATCGCCTCGCTGATGGACCTCAGTGACGCGCTCGCCACGCTGAACGTGGCCCGCTATGCCGCATGGTCGCCGAAGTTCACGGGGGAAAACAGCAAGCAGGCCATCCTTGCCTTCAACGGCGACGTGTACGAAGGCCTGGATGCCACGTCGCTGAAACCAGCGGACCTGGATTGGGCGCAGGCGCACATCGGCATCCTCAGCGGACTGTATGGCGTGCTGCGTCCGCTGGACTGGATGCAGCCGTATCGCCTGGAAATGGGCACACGGCTGACCAACCCGCGCGGCAAGGACCTCTATGCCTGGTGGGGCGACACGCTGGCCGAATACCTGAACCGGCGCCTGGCCGAGCAAGGTGATGACCTCGTCATCAACCTGGCCTCGCAGGAGTACTTCAAATCGGTCAAGCGCAAGGCCCTGAAAGCCCGCGTGGTGGAGTGCATGTTCGAGGACTGGAAGGCCGGGCAGTGGAAGATCATCAGCTTCCATGCCAAGCGGGCCCGCGGACTGATGGCCCGCCACGCGGTGCTCAAGCGCGCGCGGAGCACGGCCGACCTGCTTGATTTTTCAGCCGAAGGGTATGCCCACGATCCAGCGGCCTCGGAGGCAGACCGGCTGGTGTTCCGCCGCAAGGTGGCTGCTTGACCGCAACGCAGCGCGTGAGCCCCGAGTTGCGCGACTGGGTGGTCGCGCAACTGGCTGCCGGCCAGCCGGCCGCGGTGCTGTTGCGCGCCATGCTGGACAGTGGCTGGAGCCGTGATGTGGCCTTGTCCGTTCTGGGCGCGGAAGTGGAGGAGGTGGCGGGGCGGGGCGCATGGCCCGGGGGCGGTGCCGACCGACGTCGTGCGCCCGGCCTCACGCCCGGGGCGCTGGAGCGGGGGCGCGTCACCGTGGCCGACCATGACGTCGACATCCTGGTGCACTGCGATTGTCCGCAGCTGGTGGTCCTGGGCGGGTTCCTCACGCCCGCAGAATGCACGGGCCTCATCGAGGAAGCCCGTGCGCGCCTGAAGCCCTCCGAAACCGTGGTGGGCGACACCGGGGGCAGCGAGGTGAACGTCGCCCGGACCAGCGAGGGCATGTTTTTCGGGCGGGGGGAATCCGAACTGTGCCAGCGCATCGAGGCCCGCATCGCGGCCTTGCTGTCGTGGCCGGTGTCGCACGGCGAGGGGCTGCAGGTGTTGCGCTATGGGCCGGGCGCGCAGTATCGTCCTCACCACGACTACTTCGACCCCGACTTGCCAGGCAGCAGCCGCATCCTGCAGCGCGGTGGGCAGCGTGTGGCCACGTTGGTGATGTACCTCAATACGCCGGAAGAGGGCGGGGCGACCACCTTCCCGGAGGCCGGACTCACGGTGCATGCCGTGGCCGGCCACGCGGTATTCTTCTCGTACGACCGGCCCGACCCCGCCACGCGCACGCTGCACGGCGGCGCGCCGGTCATTGCGGGCGAGAAGTGGGTGGCGACCAAGTGGTTGCGCGAGGGCACGTTCGCCTGAAAACAAAAACGGAGCCCATGGGCTCCGTTTCAGGTTTCGATCAGCGCGCAGGCTGACCGGTTCAGTCGGTCACCGACTGCGGGAGCGACCCGCGCCAGCCTGGTCGCGCGGCCCGCGATCCCCCCGGCCATCCTGGCGACCGGACGATGGGCCGCGGCCGCCTCGCTGACCACCACCGCCACCCGCGGGACGTCCACCACCGCCTGAACGCGAGCCGGTGCTCCCGTGCAGCACCCGGCGACCCAACTGGATGGGCTCCGGGCGGGCGTTCGGGTCGGGCTCGAAGCCGGCCACCACCACGCGCGGGATCGGGCGCTTGATCAGCTTCTCGATGTCGGCGAGGAAGCCTTCCTCGTCGACGCACACGAGCGAAACCGCCTCGCCATCGGCGCCTGCGCGGCCCGTGCGGCCAATGCGGTGCACATAGTCCTCCGCGACGTTGGGCAGCTCGAAATTCACGACGTGCGGCAGCTGGTCGATGTCGATGCCGCGCGCCGCAATGTCGGTGGCCACGAGCACCTGCAACTCACCGGACTTGAAGTCGGCCAGCGCCCGCGTGCGCGCGCTCTGGCTCTTGTTGCCGTGGATGGCCATGGCGGTGATGTTCTGCTTGAGCAGGAACTCCACCAGCCGGTTGGCGCCATGCTTCATGCGCGTGAAGACCAACACCTGGTGCCAGTTGTTCGACTGGATCAGGTGGGTGAGCAGCTCTTTCTTGCGATCGCGGTCGACCGGGTGCACCTTCTGCGCGATGGTGTCGGCGGTGGCGTTGCGGCGGGCGACCTCGATGACCTGGGGCTTGTCGAGCAGGCGCTCGGCCAGGGCCTTGATCTCATCAGAGAAGGTCGCGGAAAACAGCAGACTCTGCTTGCGCGGAGGCAGGATGGCCAGCACGCGGCGGATGTCATGGATGAAGCCCATGTCCAGCATGCGATCGGCCTCGTCCAGCACGAAGTACTCGACGTGGCTCAAGTCGAGCGTTCCCTGCTGGTGGTGATCCAGCAGGCGGCCGGGCGTGGCGACCAGGATGTCGACGCCACGCTTCAGGGCTTCGATCTGCGGGTTCATGCCCACACCACCGAACATCGCCATCGAGCGGATCGGCAGGTACTTGCCATACAGACGCACGCACTCTTCCACCTGGGCGGCCAGTTCGCGCGTGGGGGTCAGGATCAGGGCGCGGATGGGACGGCGGCCACCCGACGCCGGTTTGGCCGTGGCGGCCAGCATGTGCAACAGCGGCAGCGTGAACCCGGCGGTCTTGCCGGTGCCCGTCTGTGCGCCGGCAAGGAGGTCTCCGCCGTTCAGGACGGCCGGAATGGCCTGTGCCTGGATCGGCGTGGGGGTGGCGTATCCGGCCTCCGAAACGGCCTTCAGGAGAGGTTCTGCCAACCCCAGATTTTCAAACGACATCACTACGTGGCCCATAAAAGGTTGTCGGCGACTGCACTCTCTTTGCCCGGGCCGGGGCCAAGCGAGTCAACCGGATGGCATCGGGGAATTTCCCAGCCTGATCGAAGTGCATTTCACCCTTCGCATCACAAGTGCATTGTAAGTCTCGCCGCCTGACGTGACCAGACCATTTCGCGGCATGGAAGCGACTTTCCGGGGCGGTATGTCACCGGATATCACGGCAGGTTGAATGCCTTCCCCCTCGGCTGAGGGGGCCGATGGCGCGACTAGAATCGCGCGATGACTTCGACGGTACTCGCGCGCAAATACCGCCCCAGGGGTTTCGACAGCATGGTCGGCCAGGGGCATGTGGTTCAGGCATTGGGCAACGCCCTGACCCAGCAGCGCCTGCACCACGCCTACCTGTTCACCGGCACCCGGGGCGTCGGCAAGACCACGGTGTCGCGCATTCTGGCCAAATCGCTGAATTGCGTGGGGCTCGACGGACACGGCGGCATTACCGCCAGCCCGTGCGGCCAATGCCAGCCTTGCCGTGACATCGACAGTGGGAGATTCGTCGATTACGTCGAACTGGATGCGGCGTCGAACCGCGGTGTCGAGGAAATTTCGCAACTGCTGGAGCAGGCGGTCTACAAACCGGTGGTCGGGCGCTTCAAGGTCTACATGATCGACGAAGTGCACATGCTGTCGAACACGGCGTTCAACGCCATGCTGAAGACGCTGGAGGAACCGCCCGACTACCTGAAGTTCGTGCTGGCCACCACCGACCCGCAAAAGGTGCCCGTGACGGTGCTGTCTCGGTGTCTGCAGTTCAACCTGCGGCCCATGGCGGCGGAAACGGTGTTTGAGCACCTTGGCCGCGTGCTGCACGCCGAAGGCATCGACGCTGAGCCGGGCGCCCTGCGGCTTCTGTCGCGGGCCGCGCGTGGCTCCATGCGCGACGCGCTGTCGCTGACGGACCAGGCCATTGCATTCGGTGCCGGGCTTCTTGAAGAGGCCGGGGTGCGGCAGATGCTGGGCTCGGTGGACCACGCGCATGTGCAGCGGATCATCGAGGCGGTGGCAGCGTGTGACGGTGCTGCGCTCGTGGCAGCGGTCGATACGCTGCGTCAGATGGGGCTGTCTGCGGCGGGTACGCTGGAGGAAATGGCGTCCGCACTGCAGCGCATGGCTGTGCTGCAGGCTGTGCCACAGGCACTCGACCCGGAAGACCCGGATGCGGCCACCTGGGCGGCGCTGGCGCCACTGCTGGCGCCCGATGAAACGCAGCTCTTCTACAGCCTATGTCTGCAAGGGCGCGCCGAGCTGGCATTGGCGCCGGACGAGTACAGCGGCTTGCTGATGCTGTTGCTGCGCCTGCTTGCCTTCAAGCCCGGACAGGGGGGCGGTACGGGCCCAAAAGCGCTGGGCTCGGCGGCGCAGCCTGACGCCGTCGAGCCCCGTCGACCGCTGGTGACGCAGGCAGCGGCCGCGCCGGCCGGTGCGACTGCGCGACCCATCTCGGCGCCCGGGGTGTCTGCTTCCGGCAATGCTGCGGTCGCTCAGGTCAGCACACCGGTGCGGGTCAGCGGTGGCATCGATGCGCCGGTGCCCGCTGTGGCCGGGGCGCCCGCGGAGCCAACCGGCACCCCCGGTCCTGTGGCGCCGCCGGTGGTGACCGTGCGCCTCGCAGCCCCTGCGCCGGAGGCATCGCAGGCGCCTTGCCCGCCCGTGGTTGCTGCGCCGGCTTTGCCCGCCTCCGCCCCCGCGCCCCGTGCCGCGCCTCAGCAGCCGCAGGACGGTGGTGGCATCCCTCCGTGGGAAGCGTTGCCGCCCGAGGCCAATGAATGGGATGCTCCCGCGGCCGCCATGCCGGACGAGCCAGCCTGGATGGATGTGCCGGATGACGTGCCGGACGCCGTGTCGACAGCCCGCCCTCTCCGCGCAGCGTCGGAGCCCACGCGGACATCGCCCCGCCCTGGCGCCTCGATCTCGTCCCCTCCTGTTGATGCGCCCAGCGAGCCGCGTCCCCCGGTGACGCCGACCTTGCCCCCTCGCGGCGCGGATCCGCTTTCCGATGAGTGGGCTGACCTCGTGGCAGCGATGGCCGGGCACGGTTTGATTGCCGCGCTGGTGCGCGAACTGGCCATGCAGGCGCAGTGCGTGGCATGGCGTGAACAAGGTGAGGGCATCAACGGCACGCTGCGGGTCGAGCGCGAAAGCCTCATCACCGCGGCATTGCAGGACCGGCTCACGCAGGCCCTCACGCAACACCTGCAACGGCCGGTATCGCTCACCGTGGAGCGCGGGGCGGCGTTCAACACGCCGGCTCAACGCGACCAGGCTGCGCGCGAACAGCGCCAGCGCGATGCCGAGACCCTGATCCAGAGTGATCCGCTGGTGCAGTCGCTGCTGCAACAGCATCCCGGGGCGCGCATCGTCCCGGCTTCCATCAGGCCGATCTGAGCGGCCGACCGCGTCGCCGTTGAACGCGGCGACAATCATGTTTTGCGCAAGAAAGGATGAGCCATGCTCAAAGGACAACTCGCCGGCTTGATGAAACAGGCCCAGCAGATGCAGGACAACCTCAAGAAGGCCCAGGAAGAACTGGCCCAGATTGAGGTGGAAGGTCAGTCCGGCGCGGGCCTGGTCAAGGTCGTGATGACCTGCAAGAACGATGTGAAGCGGGTGACGATCGACCCGAGCCTGCTGGCCGACGACAAGGACATGCTTGAGGACCTCGTGGCTGCGGCATTCAACGATGCCGTGCGTCGTGCCGAGGCAACCAGCTCGGAGAAGATGGGCAAGCTGACGGCCGGGATGCCCATGCCTCCCGGCATGAAGTTCCCGTTCTGAACAGGATTGCACCATGGCGGATCCGGCGCTGGACGGGCTGGTCGAGGCCCTGCGTTGTCTGCCCGGTGTGGGGCAGAAGTCGGCGCAGCGGATGGCTTACCACCTGCTGCAGCACGATCGCGCCGGCGCCCTGAAACTGGCGCGCGCGCTGGATGGTGCGGTCAATGAGATCGGGCACTGCGCCCGATGCCACACCTTCAGTCGCGCCGAGATGTGTGACCTTTGTGCGGACGAGACGCGGGATGCGCGCTTGCTGTGCGTGGTCGAGACGCCGGCAGACCAGGCGGCCCTTGAACGCACAGGCAGCTACAGGGGGCAATACTTCGTGCTGCTGGGGCGGCTGAGCCCGCTGGATGGGCTCGGGGCTCGCGACATCGGCCTGTCGGCATTGCTGACCCGTGCAGGTGATGGTGTGGTGGAAGAGGTGATTCTTGCCACCAACTTCAATGCAGAAGGCGAGGCCACGGCCCATGTGCTCGGTGAGCAACTGAAGGCCCGTGGCCTGAAGGTGACCCGGCTGGCGCGCGGCGTGCCGGTGGGCAGTGAGCTCGAGTACGTCGACCTCGGCACCATCGCGCACGCCTTCATGGACAGGCGCTGAGGCCGGCCAACCCACGGGAGGGGGGCAGCGGTCTCAGCGCGCGCTGGCGACGCGGACCTTGGTCTTGCTCGTGCGAGGCGTGTTGCGGCTGGAGCCGGCGGCGTTGCGGTTGCCACGGCTATCCGACTTGCTGACCCGGTTGCTGGCCACCACCACCGCCTTCTTGCCTGACTTGCTCTTCGATGCCGAGGCCACAGTCGAGACGGCGCGCTTGCTGTCCGCACGGGCAGCCGGCACATAGATCGCGATCGTCTGACCCTTGCGGAAGCTGGCACCCGTGGCCACCTTGTTCCACTGGGCCACTTGCTGTGGCGAAACCTTGTAGCGGCGCGCCAGCGAGGCGACCGTGTCGCGCTTGCCGGCCTTGACGCTGATGCGACGCAGTGGCGGCACGTCGGGGGCCAGCGTCATCATGGCGTTGTCGGCCAGCACCTCGGAGACGTCCTGCATGCGTTGCTCGGAACGCGGCACCAGCAACGTCGAGCCGGCCTTTACCAGCATCTTCGGTGGGATATGGTTAAGCTCGCGCAGGCTGGATTCGGGCATGCCGACCTCCCGTGCGGCGTCCGTCGGGCGCATGGTGCGGGGCACCACCCAGGCAGTCCAGCTGGCCAGACGGCCCTTGTGGGCCTTCAGGTTGTGCACGAACAGGCTGGCGTTGTCATAGGGCAGCAGCAACTGCGGTGTGCCGGCCGCCAGGATCACCGGCTTGTTCAGGGACGGGTTGAGCGCCTTGAACTCCTCGATGGGCAGGCCGGCCAGCCGTGCGGCCAGGCTCACGTCCATGTCGCGCTGGATCGGCACGCTGACGAAATACGGGTGGTTGTCCACCGGCGTCAGCGTCAGGTTGTAGGCCTCGGGCTGTGCGACGAGCTGTCGTACGGCATACAGCTTGGGCACATAGTGCCGCGTCTCGACCGGCATGCTGAGGCTGAGGTAGTCGGTCGGCAGGCCCTGACGCTGATTGCGCGCAATGGCCCGCTGCACGTTGCCCTCGCCCCAGTTGTACGCCGCCAGGGCCAGCTGCCAGTCGCCGAACATGCGGTGCAGGCGCTGCAGGTAATCCAGCGCCGCCCGAGTGGAGGCGAGCACGTCACGGCGGTCGTCGCGGAACAGGTTCTGCTTCAAGCGGAAGTCCTTGCCCGTGGCGGGCATGAACTGCCACATGCCGGACGCGCGGGCGCTGGACATGGCTTGCGGATTGAAGGCGCTTTCGATGAACGGCAGCAGGGCCAGCTCCATCGGCATGCCGCGGCGCTCGATTTCCTCGACGACATGGAAGAGGTAGCGGCTGCCCCGGTCGGTCATTCGCTGGACGTAGTCCGGCCGGGCGGTGTACCACCGGCGGTGTTCGGCCACGAGATCGGACTCGAGCTCCGGCAGGGTGAAGCCTTTGCGGATGCGGCTCCAGAGGTCCTGAGTGGCGCCGCTGTCGTCCAGATCGACGGTGGTATCCGGGCTCAGGGGATCGGTCGCCATCCCGACCGCATCTTTGCCTTCATCCTCCGCCGGACGCGCCTGCTGCAGCGTCACCGCGGGCCGCAGCGGCGAGGGCGTGGCCACCGTGCCGCCCGCGACATCGAGTCGGGGGAGACCGGGCTGCCGTGCATCGGCCGGGCGCGGCTGCAGGTGGTCAGAGGTGCGCAGGCTCAGTTCGGCCATGCGCGGGTCGGTGGGGGTGCTGCTGCATGCCCACAGGCTGGCCGAAGCCAGCAGCGTCAGCGCCAGGCGCAGGCCGCGGTGCAAGGGAGAGGCGATCGTCATCGTCAGAAGGTGTTTTTCCACAGGCGAAGCGCGGCAAAGACCGCCTCGGGGCTGTCATCTGGCGCACCGTGAAGGCGTGCCGCCTGGATGACCGCCGCCTCGGCACACCGCAGGAAGGGGTTGATCTTCCGTTCCAGGTGTACCGTGGTGGGCACGGTGGGCAGGTCCTGCGCGCGCAGACCTTGGCAATGGGCCAGATGGCCCCGGATGTCTTCGTTATCGGGTTCGACCGCCTGCGCAAAACGCAGATTGCCGAGCGTGTACTCGTGGGCGGGACATAGCACGGTCGAGTCGGGCCACCGGGCCATCTGGGCGACGCTGTGCTGCAGTTGAGCCATCGTGCCATCGAACACGCGCCCGCAACCCGCGGAAAACAGTGTATCGCCGACGAAGGCCACAGGCGAGGGGGTCGCGTCATCCAGCCCGTAGGGCAGCATGTAAAGCACGTGACCGGCTGTGTGACCCGGTGCGTCGATGACTTGAAGGAGCGCACCCAGCGCCGTGATCTCCTCGCCACCGCCCACGGCATGCGTCACGCCGGGAATGGCCTCATGTCGCGGTCCGTACACGGAGATGCCCCCGGTCTGAAGCGCAGCCAGACCGCCGACATGGTCGGCGTGGCGATGCGTCACTAGAATGGCGGCCAGGGTCAAGCCCAGGCGCTGCAAGGCGTCCTGCACTGGCGCGGCCTCTCCCGGATCCACCACCACGGCCTCGCGGCCATCGTGCAGCATCCAGATGTAGTTGTCGGCGAAGGCGGGCAGGGCTGAAAGTTTCATGTCGAAAGTCGGGCCGATTATAGAGTTGCACCCCTGGTTGGGCCTGCCGAGCGGCCAGGCCCTGCTGGCGTGGGAGCAGGCCCGCATCGACGCGCTGGTGAGCGACATGTTCGGCTTCCATGCCCTGCAGCTCGGGCTGCCGGAACTGGATGGCCTGCGCACCAATCGCATGCCCCATCGCTGGCTGGCGCTCGACGCAGCGTACCAGCGGTGGTCTCCGGCCTCGAACGCCTCGGCGCTGGAGGAGGGGCCTTCGCTGTCGAGTGCGCCGCTGGGCCTGCGGTGTGATTTCGAGTCGCTGCCGTTCGCGAGCAACAGCCTCGATCTGGTGGTGTTGCCTCATGCCCTGGAACTGGCGCGGGATCCGCACGACACGCTGCGTGAGGTGGAACGCGTGCTGGTGCCCGAGGGCAAGGCGCTCATCATCGGCTTCAACCCGATGAGCCTGTGGGGCACGCGTCAGCGCATGGGACGTGGCCGGGGTGCTTCGGCCAAGGTGCTGCCACAGGGCGAGTTCATCGGCTACTGGCGCCTGCGCGACTGGCTGCGTCTGCTGGACCTCGAAGTCGAAACGGGCAGCTTCGGTTGCTGGCGCCCCATGGTCGGCACCGAGGCGTGGTGGCAGCGACTCGCGTGGATGGAGCACGCCGGCGAACGCTGGTGGCCCGTGCTCGGCGCGGTCTACGTCGTGGTCGCCGTCAAGCGGGTGCGCGGCATGCACCTCGTGGGCAAGATCCGCAAGACCCGGTTGCCCGCCTCGGCGCAACCGGCCGTGGTGACTCAGCGCCATCCGGCGCGGGCACCGTATCAACAGGATGTGAATGGATGACTGAAACGGCAGCACCTGCAGTGGTGGCCTATACCGATGGCGCCTGCAAGGGCAATCCTGGCCGAGGTGGCTGGGGTGTATGGATGGTGAGCGGCCCGCACGAACGGGAGATGTGGGGCGGCGAGTTGAACACCACGAACAACCGCATGGAACTGACGGCGGTGATCGAGACGCTGAAGTCCCTCAAGCGGCGCTGCAAGGTGGTGATCTACACCGACAGCGAATATGTTCGCAAGGGCATCACCGAGTGGATCCACGGCTGGAAGCGCCGTGGCTGGAAGACCGCTGACAACAAGCCGGTGAAGAACGCCGAGTTGTGGCGTGAACTGGAGGCCATGGCGGCCCAGCACGATGTGGACTGGCGCTGGGTGCGCGGCCACAACGGCGACCCGGGCAACGAGCGCGCCGACGGCCTGGCAAACCGGGGCGCCGCCGAGGCCCGTTGACGCCCGGCGCCGCTGGCTGTGGTGCTCAGAGCACGAGCACCATCGTGAGCTTGTCGAAGTAGCGGATCTGGCCCGGCGCATCGACCAGGCGGATCGCGTGGGGCAGAACGCCGCAGCCGCGGAAGCCCGCGCGCTCGTACAGATTGATGGCCGACGTGCTGGCGGTGCTGACGCGTAGGACGATCTGTTCCAGACCGAGCGCCTTGCGCGCTTCGGCGACGGCTGCTTCGACCAGCGCGATGCCGACGCCCTTGCCGGTGTGCGAGGGCCGGACCATCATGCTGTTGAGCTCGGCGCAGTGCCTGAGTTTGTGCAGGGACTGGCGCTCCAGGCCCACCATGCCGATCATGTCCCGACCTTCCCAGGCACCGATCAGGAACGTGCCGCCCAGGGGTTCCGTAAGGCCCAGCTTGCCGAGGTAGCTCTCGGGCGGTCGGGCCTGTTCGCTTTCGATGTCGGCATCGAAGGCATCGGGATAGAGGCGAAGACCTTCATCACGCAGGTTCTTGTAAGCGCTCAGGTCGGCGGGGGCAATCCGCGACAAGCGCACCGGTGAATCAGTCACCACCATGCTTTGTCTCCAGGGTGTTGAAGTTCGCGAATCCTGCCGCGTCGACAAAGGATACGCTGGTCCATTTGCATCTGGCAATCAGATGTCCGACTTTGCGCTCCCCCGAGATGAAGGCGGTCTGCAACGTCGGGAGCACGCGCTTGTTCATCAGCGCGCACACCCAGTGGTGGCGCGAGCCGTCCAAGCCGTCGGATGTGCATGGTACAGCGACGTCTGCCCCATCCCGGTGCGCGGCACGCCACAATGTCGCAAGCACGTCACCTGGAAGGCGTGGCATGTCGCATGGCAGAAACCACACCCATTCCTGTGGCGTCGCCGTCATCGCAGTGAGCATGCCGGCCAGCGGTCCGCTGAAGGGGGGGAGCCCGGGGTCGTCGGGGTGGACGCCCAGCGAGGCCGGCGCCGCTGGTTCTCCCCGGAGGTGCGCGGTGTGCGACGCGTGGCGCGCCAGGAGAGCGTGGTAGCACTCTGCATGCCGGTTGGCAACGATGCCCAGCCCGCCAACCTGGGGCGCCATCGCGGCCAGGATGTGGTCCCCCATGGGGCGCCCCCGCCAAGGAAGCAGCCCCTTGTCCTGACCGCCGACACGTCGGCCCTCACCCCCCGCCAGCAGCCAGCCGGCACACGCCACGATCCGTTCAGCCACCGATGAAGCTCATTTCAATGCGTTCGAGGGCGGCCGGTGTGGGGCCGCGCAGTTCCGAGTAGCGGTCGCTGCGCTCTTGCCACAGTGCAGCCAGTCGATCGCGGATGGCGTCATCCGGCTCGCCCCCGCGCAGCAGGGCGCGCAGATCATGGCCGCGGTCCGCGAAGAGACAGGTGTAGAGACGGCCGTCGGTCGAGAGGCGCAGCCGGGTGCAATCGCCGCAGAAGGGGGTGGTGACGCTCGAAATGAAGCCGACATGCCCCGCGCCATCGGCGTAGGCCCAGCGCTCGGCCGTGGCGCCAGGGCGGGGCGCTTCGGCGGGTTGAAGAGGCCATTCGGTTGCGATGCGGGCGCGCACCGCATCGGACGCGAGGACCACATCACGCTGCCAGGCGTTCGTCTTTCCCACGTCCATGAATTCGATGAAGCGGAGCTCGACGCCGCTGTGGCGGAAGTGGCGCGCCATCGGCACGACCTCGGTGTCGTTGATGCCACGCTGGACCACCATGTTGACTTTGACCGGGCCCAGGCCAGCCTCGCGGGCGGCATCGATGCCGTCGAGCACGTCGCGCACGGTGATCGCACTGTCGCTCATGCGCGCAAAGAGGCTCGGATCCAGTGCGTCGAGGCTGACCGTCACGCGGTGAAGCCCAGCGTCACGAAGCGCTTGCGCCTTGCGGCGCAGCAGGGAGCCGTTGGTGGTGAGGGCGATGTCGGGCGGCGTGCCTTCGATCGTCCTCAGGCTGGCCAGTTGAGCCACCAGGCGCTCGAGATCCTTGCGCAGCAGGGGTTCCCCACCGGTGATGCGCAGTGTGCGGACGCCCAGCGAGAGGAACAGCCGGGCGCTGCGGGCGATTTCTTCGAAGCTCAGCAGCGCACCATGCGGCAAGAAAGCGTGGTCCCGGCCAAAGGCTTCGCGGGGCATGCAGTAGCCGCAGCGGAAGTTGCACCGGTCCGTCACGGAGATGCGCAGATCACGCAGTTCGCGGCCTCGGGTGTCGGTCAGTGCACCGTTGACGGCGAGGCCAGCACGCTCACGCGGAGGCAGGGGCAGCACCCGAGCTGCATCCCGAGCGTCGGGCACAAGAGGGATGGTGCGGCGTGGGGCGACAAGCGGGTCTGGCAGACGCATGGCGCACATTGTGGCCCCGGTCAGGGCGACCCGGTGTGCACGGGCACAAGGCCGGGCTTACTTAGGGGCTTCGATACCGGGCGGACGCGCCACCATCGCGGGGGCCCGGCGAGCGCCATCGAAGCGTTGCTGCCAGTAGCTGATGCGCATGTCTTCGACACGCACAGCTCCACCAGCGCGCGGGGAATGGATGAACTTGTTGTCGCCGATGTAGATGCCGACGTGGGAGAAGGTGTGACGCAGCGTGTTGAAGAAGACGAGGTCGCCGGGCTTCAGTTCGCTTTGCTGAACAGGGATGAGATCGGGTGAGTTGGCCTGTTCGATCGCGCGGCGCGGCAGGATCAGGCCGACACTGTTCTCGAAGACGTGGCGGGTGAAGCCGCTGCAGTCGAAGCCCTGCTCGCGCGATTGGCCGCCGCGACGGTAGGGCACACCGAGGAAGTTCATGGCCGAGAGGACAAGCTCGGACGCCATGTCGGAGGCCTTGCCGCGCATCTGTTGGGCGAAGTCGACCACCGGCCGGGTGTTGGGCAGGAGCCCCCGGTCGGACAGGAAGCGGGAGACCGGGTCTTCGCTCTCGGTGCGTGCGGGCGCCGAAGCGGCCTGGGCGGGCGCGACGACGGACTGCGCGTGCGATGCAGGGGCCATTGTGAGCGAGGCCGTGACCGACACGAGCACCAGGGCGACGACGGTGGTCAGGGAAGCAAGGCGTTGCTTCAGCGCACACAGACCCGGAAAGGAGCCGCCACCTGGGCGGATTTCAAAACGCATGGGGCGCAAGCGTAGGCAGGAAGACGTCGGACGTCAACCTGGGAAAGTCGGGGATAACGGCAGATTAGCACCGAATCCCCGTGCAATCGGTTTTTGCTGGCCGAAAAACCGGGCCGCTGAGGGGCCCCAGGCGTTCAGCGCAACACGAGGCGAACGTCGATGTTGCCGCGGGTCGCGTTGGAGTAGGGGCACACCTGATGGGCTGAATCAACCAGGGCCTGGGCCTCCGTCTTGTCCATGCCGGGCAGGGCGATGTTCAGCGTGACCTCGATGCCGAAGCCGGCGGGGATCGGGCCAATGCCGACGTCGGCGGTGATCTCGGTTCCCGCGGGCAGGGCCTTGCGCTGCTGCCCCGCAACGAAACCCATGGCGCCCAGGAAGCAGGCAGAGTACCCTGCGGCGAACAGCTGTTCCGGGTTGGTGCCGTTGCCTTGGCCGCCCATTTCCTTGGGCCGGGCGAGCGCGACGTCAAGGTGGCCGTCATCGCTCACGGAGCGACCGTCGCGGCCACCGGTGGAAGTGGCGTGGGCGACGTAGAGGACTTTGTCGAGTGCCATGGATTTTCCTTTCGAGAAATTAAGTTGTGCGCAATGTATTTTGCTGTAAAGAGACCGCCTGACCCCGCCTCGCCGCGATAGCCCACGGGCTTAAAGGGGATCTGTAGGCGAGCCGTGCAGGCGCTGACGGAGCTTGCCGAGCGTGTCTTGAAGCGCCGCCACCTCGTCCGGCGAGAGACCGATCCGGCACAGCAGGGTGCGGGGCACATCGCGCGCGGCGCGCTGGAGCGCGCGCCCGGCTTCTGTCAGCTCGACCAGAACGCGACGTTCGTCCGCGGTGTCACGCTGCCGGTGGATCAGCCCAACGTTCGCCATGCGCTTGAGCAACGGGGTCAGCGTGCCGGAATCGAGGTGCAGCGTGTGGCCGATCTGGTTGACGCTGAGACGCCCGTGCTCCCACAGCACCAGCATCACCAGGTACTGGGGATAGGTCAGCCCGAGCGGGGCGAGCAGTGGCTTGTAGAGCTTCGTCATGGCCAGCGAGCTTGCGTAAAGCGAGAAGCACAACTGGTTGTCGAGCGACAGCAGGGTGTCGGGGGTGACATCGGGTGGGGGCTCGGGCGGCGGCAGACGGATCTCGGGCATGGCTGCATGGTAGACGCCCGCGGCAGGCGGGCGCGCTTGACGTGCAGCAAGGCCATGGGGCTGCGAGCTTTCTATCCTGAACAGTGCGCTGGTCCCGGCCCCATTGGCTGCGGCGTTCCAGCCGACACTTCACAAGGAGACACGCATGAATTCCGTGGAAGCCCCGCTGCGCGCGCAAGCTGGACTCGATGTCGACACCCTCGGCGAATTGAGGGCACGCCTGCAGGCGCACCGGATGGATCTGCTGGGGCGGGAAGGGCAGCTGCGCGCACGGCTGGCGGCCGAAGATGCGGCCACCGCGAACACCTTCGTGGCGGGTGTCGAGGGCGGGGCGGCCGCAGAAGCCGATGACGAGGTGATCGCCATGTTGCACCATGACGATGCCGAACTGGCAGCCGTGGACGCCGCACTGGCGCGCATGGCCGATGGCACCTACGGGTGGTGCACCGGATGCGGCGAAGAGGTCGGGGTGGCGCGACTCAAGGCTTTGCCTCAGGCGGAACTGTGCATCGCCTGTCAGGATGTGGCGGAGCACCGCCGCGGGCACTGAGCGCCGCGGCGATGACGCCTGCAGGGGTCAGACGCTGAGTTGCTCGATGGCATCGGTGAGTTCGAGCCACCTGGATTCCAGCGTTTCGATCTCGTCGCCCAGTGCCTTGAGCCGCTTGCCCTGTTCGGCGCGCTCGGCGCCGCTCAGGCTCGGGCTGCCGAGGGCCTCGGTGAGCTCGGCCTGCTCGCGCGTGGCCTGAGCCAGGCGGTCGTCGACCTTTTTGAGTTCGGCCTTCAGCGGCTTGGCCTGCTCGGCAAGTCGCTGGCGCGCCTGCGCGGCGGCCTTGCGGTCATCCTTGCGGTTGCCGGCCGCGTTGGTACCGTCGGTGGCCTGAGTGGCTGAGGCCTTCTCCGCGTCTCGGGCTGCGCGCGCGGCGAGGGCCACTTCGCGCGCCTGCTCTTGCAGCCATCGCTGGTAATCGTCCAGATCGCCATCGAAGGTGCTCACGCCGCCCCGTGTCACGAGCCAGAACTCGTCGCACACCTCGCGCAGCAGGGCGCGGTCGTGGCTGACCAGCATCACCGTGCCTTCGAATTCGTTGAGCGCGATGCTGAGCGCCTCGCGGGTGGTGAGGTCGAGGTGGTTGGTGGGTTCGTCGAGCAGCAGCAGGTTGGGGCGCTGCCAGACCACCAGGGCCAGCACCAGCCGGGCCTTCTCGCCGCCGCTGAACTGGCCGACCGGTTGCATCACCATGTCGCCCGTGAAGCGGAAGCGGCCCAGGAAGTCGCGCAGCTCCTGCTCGCGCGCCTGCGGGCTGACCTGCTTGGCCAGCCGGATCATGTGGGCGAGCGGGCCCTCGTCGGGCCGCAGCACGTCGAGTTCCTGCTGTGCGAAGTAGCCGATGCTCAAGCCTTTGCCTTCGGTGACGGTGCCACCGACGGGTTGCAGCATGTGGGCGAGCGTCTTGACCAGCGTGGACTTGCCCTGGCCGTTGGCACCCAGGATGCCGATGCGCTGTGCCGGCAACACCGAGCGGTTCACGCCGCGCACGATGGTCAGCGGCGCGTCGCCTTCCTGCGGATAACCACACGCGAGGTCCTTCATGACCAGCATGGGGTTGGGCAGGCTGGCGGGCGCCGGGAACTCGAACTCGAAGTCGCTGGCCGTGAGCACGGGCGCGAGCTTCTCCATGCGTTCCAGCGCCTTGACGCGGCTCTGTGCCTGGCGCGCCTTGGTGGCCTTGGCCTTGAAGCGGTCGATGAACTTCTGCAGGTGGGCGATGCGTTCCTGCTGTTTCTCGAAGGCGGCCTGGTGCTGCGTGAGCCGTTCAGCCCGCATGGCCTCGAAGGCGGTGTAGCCGCCGGTGTAGCGGGTGAGCTTGCCGTCTTCCAGGTGCAGCGTGACGCGGGTGATGGCATCGAGGAACTCGCGGTCGTGGCTGATGATGATCAGCGTGCCTTCGTAGCGTTGCAGCCAGCCTTCCAGCCACACCAGCGCGTCGAGGTCGAGGTGGTTGGTGGGTTCGTCGAGCAGCAGGAGCCGCGCGGGGCACATCAGCGCACGGGCCAGTTGCAGGCGCATCCGCCAGCCGCCCGAGAAGCTGTTGACCGGGGCCGTGGTCTGCGCCAGCTGGAAGCCCAGGCCGAGGAGCAGGGCCTGCGCCCGCGCTGGTGCGTCGAAGTGACCCGCTTCGGCCAGGGCCGCGTGGGCCTCGGCCATGGCGTGGCCATCGCCGCTTGCTTCAGCCTCGAGGAGGGCCTGCCGCGCAGCCATCAGGCGGCCGTCACCCTGAAGCACGAACTCCGTGGCCGGCTCGTCGGTTTCGGGCATGTTCTGCGCGACCTCGGCCATACCACCGGGCTGCAGCCAGCTGGGCGGGATCTCGACGTCGCCGGCGTCGGGGTGCAGGCGCCCGGCCAGCAGCGAGAACAGCGAGGACTTGCCCGCGCCGTTGCGGCCGATGAGGCCGACCTTCTCGCCGGGGTGGATGGTGGCGCTGGCCTGGTCCAGCACGGGCTTGACGCCTCGCAGCAGGGAGACGTTCTTCAGGACGATCATGATGAGAGCGGGGCGCCTTCGGGGGCGCGGGTATCGAGCAGCAGCGCGTCGCGGGTCACCAGCAGCAGCTGGTCGTCGCCGGACGTGGTGGGCAACCAGGTGACGGCCAGGTCAGGAAAGGCGCGTTCGAAGTTCGGGCGTTCGTTGCCGATCTCGAGCACGATCACGGCGTCTTCGCCCAGGTGGCGATCCGGATCCGCGCGCAGTGCGGCAAAGAGCGCCCGCGTGAAGTCCATGCCGTCCTCACCCGAAGCCAGGGCCAGTTCTGGCTCGGCGCGGTATTCGGCCGGCAGCGCCTTCATCGATTCGGCGTTGACGTAGGGCGGGTTGCAGAGGATGAGGTCGTAGGGGCCACGCACGCTGGACAGCCCGTCGCTGTGCAGCAGCGTGATGCGGTCCTGCAGGCCGTGCTGCTCGACGTTGATGCGGGCCACGGCCAGCGCGTCTTCGCTGATGTCGGCGCCGTCGACGGTCACGTCCGGATAGGCCATGGCGGCGAGCACCGCCAGGCTGCCGTTGCCGGTGCACAGGTCGAGCACCCGGTGGGTGCGGTCGCTGAGCCAGGCGTCGATGGTGCCGTCGGCCAGCACTTCGGCGATGAAGGAGCGCGGCACGATGACGCGCTCGTCCACATAGAACGGCACGCCTTGCAGCCACGCCTGCCGGGTCAGGTAGGCGGCCGGCTTGCGGGTGGTGATGCGCTGCTTGATGAGCGCATCAACGGCGGCCTGTTCCTCGGGGCTGGCGGAGCGGTCGGCCACGTCGTCCAGGCTGTCGAGGGGCAGGCCCAGGCGCCACAGCACCAGCCACGCTGCCTCGTCGAAGCTGTTGGTGGTGCCGTGCCCGTAGGCCACGCCGGCTTGATCGAGTTGCGCTGCGGCCCGCTCGATCAGCGCGATGACGGTCAGCGGCGCGCTCACGCCACGAGCCTTTCCAGCGTCTCCAGGTAGATGTCCTTCAGTGGCTCGATGTCGGCCACGGCGACGTGCTCGTCGATCTTGTGGATGCTGGCGTTCAGCGGGCCGAACTCGACCACCTGCGGGCAGATCTGGGCGATGAAGCGGCCATCCGAGGTGCCGCCGCTGGTGGACAGCTCGGTCTCGATGCCGGTCACGTCGCGGATGGCGCCCGAGATGGCTTCCACCAGCGGGCCCTTGCGGGTGAGGAAGGGGCGGCCGCTGAGGGCCCAGTCGATGTGGTACGTCACGCCGTGGCGCTCGAGCACCGCGGTCAGACGTTCCTTCAACGATTCGGGCGTGGACTCGGTCGAGAAGCGGAAGTTGAAGTCGATGACCAGCTCGCCCGGGATCACGTTGTTCGCACCCGTGCCGGCATGGATGTTCGACATCTGCCAGCTGGTGGGCGGGAAGTGGTCGTTGCCTTCGTCCCAGACGATGGCGGTGAGCTCGGCCAGGGCCGGGGCGGCCAGGTGAATGGGGTTCTTCGCCAGATGCGGGTAGGCGATGTGGCCTTGCACGCCCTGGATGCGCAGCTTGCCCGAGAGCGAGCCGCGGCGGCCGTTCTTGATCATGTCGCCCAGCGCGCGCACCGAGGTGGGCTCGCCGACGATGCAGGCATCCAGCCGCTCGCCGCGCGCCTGCAGCCATTCGCACACCTTGACGGTGCCGTCGACCGAGGGGCCTTCCTCGTCACTGGTGATCAGGAAGGCCACGCTGCCTGCATGATCGGGGTGGGCCGCCACGAACGACTCCGTGGCGACGACCATGGCCGCCAGCGAGGTCTTCATGTCCGCGGCGCCCCGGCCGTAGAGTTGTCCGTCGCGGTAGGTGGGCGCGAATGGCGGGCTGTTCCATTGCTCCAGCGGCCCCGTGGGCACGACGTCGGTGTGGCCGGCGAAGACCAGGGTGGGCGCACCCGTTGCATGGCCGTGGCCTCGGCGGATGGCCCAGAGGTTGGTGACCCGCGCGTTCTCGGGTCCAAAGGTCAGTGTGTGGCATTCGAAGCCGATGGCCTGCAGGCGTTCGGCCATCAGGGTCTGGCAGCCTTCGTCTTTCGGCGTGACCGAGGGGCGGGCAATCAGCGCCTCGACGAGGCGCACGGTTGGGGTCATGGTGGGAGCTTCAGAAACGGGTGGACGCGAAGCCGGGTACTTCGTCGTGATTCACGTCCAGGGTGATTTCGGTGAACGACGGGCCGTCGTCTTGTTCTTCGACCTGCGCGGTCAGTTTGTTCTTGGCCGTCGTGTCATTGGCCAGGCGCCACATGAGGTTGGTGGGCGAGTCGGCGTTGGCCAGCCCTTCGTCGCGAGTGACGATGCCTTCGGTGATCAGGCGGGCGATGTCCTGTTCATAGCTCTGCGAGCCTTCGGCCAGCGATTTCTCGATCGCTTCCTTCACGCCGGTGAAGTCACCACGCTCGACCATCTCGGACACGAGCTGGGTATTCAGCAGCACCTCGACGGCCGGCACACGCCCGCCTGCGGTGGACCGCAGCAGCCGCTGTGAGACGATGGCCTTCAGGCCGGAAGCCAGGTCGCTCAGCAGCGCCGGCCGGGCCTCCGGCGTGTAGAAGGACAGGATGCGGCCCAGCGCGTGGTAGCTGTTGTTGGCGTGGAGGGTCGAGACCACCAGGTGACCGGACAAGGCGTACGACAGCGCTGCCGTCATCGTTTCGCGGTCGCGGATTTCGCCAATGAGAATGCAGTCGGGCGCCTGCCGCAAGGCATTCTTGAGGCCCACTTGTAGCGATTGGGTGTCACGCCCGACCTCCCGCTGGTTCACGATGGACTTCTTGTTCGAGAACAGGAACTCCAGCGGATCTTCGATCGTGAGGATGTGGCCCGTCATCCGCTGGTTGCGGTGCTCGAGCATCGACGCAATCGTGGTGCTCTTGCCTGAGCCGGTCGCGCCGGCCAGCAGGATGAGGCCGCGCTTTTCCAGAATCAGGTTGCCCAGGATGTCGGGCACGTTGAGCGAGTCGAGCAGCGGGATCTCGGACGGGATGTGTCGCAGCACGGCCGCGACCGAGCCCCGTTGCTTGAACGCGCTGAGACGGAAGATGGCCACGCCGGGGATCGTGATGCCGAGGTTGAGCTCGCCGGTCTCGTCGAGCTCTTCCATCTGCGTGGGCGAAACCAGTTCGGCCAGCAGCTGTCGCGGCTGGGACGGCGTGAGCGCCTGGTCCGTCAGCTGCATGATCTGCCCGTGGATCTTGATGAGGATGGGCGTCTTGGCCGAAAGGAACACGTCCGACGCCTTCTTCTCGGCCATCAGACGCAGCACCCGCTCCAGATTGCCACCACTCATCCTGCGCTCCCGGGGTTTGGTATTTCATGGCCGGGGCGCGCTCAGGCGCCCGGCCGGTTGACGATGCTGGGCCGATCAGGCGCGCAGCAGGTCGTTGATGCTGGTCTTCGAGCGGGTCTGGGCGTCGACACGCTTGACGATGACGGCGGCATACAGGCTGTAGTCCTGGCCCGCGGCAGTCTTCTTGGGCAGGTTGCCCGACACCACCACCGAGCCCGACGGCACGCGGCCGTAGCTGATCTCGCCGGTTTCGCGGTTGAAGATCGGGGTGCTCTGGCCCAGGTACACGCCCATGCCCAGCACCGAGTTCTCTTCGACGATCACGCCTTCAACGACTTCCGAGCGGGCGCCGACGAAGCAGTTGTCTTCGATGATGGTGGGGTTGGCCTGCAGGGGCTCCAGCACGCCGCCGATGCCGACGCCGCCCGACAGGTGCACGTTCTTGCCGATCTGGGCGCACGAACCGACGGTGGCCCACGTGTCGACCATGGAGCCTTCATCGACGTAGGCGCCGATGTTCACGTACGACGGCATCAGGATCACGTTCTTGGCCTGGAAGCTGCCACGACGGGCGACGGCCGGCGGCACCACGCGCACGCCGGTGGCCTTGAGTTGTTCGGGCGTCATCGAGCCGTACTTGCTGGGCACCTTGTCGAAGAAGGTCAGCGGGCCTTCGCCCATCGGCACGTTGTCGTTCAGGCGGAAGCTCAGCAGCACGGCCTTCTTGATCCACTGGTGCACGACCCAGTTGCCGTCGATCTTCTCGGCCACCCGGGCCTTGCCGCTGTCGAGCTGGTCGATGATGTGGTTGACGGCGTCACGGATCTCGGCGGGGGCGCTGGCGACCGACAGTTCGGCGCGGGCTTCCCACGCGTTTTCGATCACGGTTTGCAGAGCTTGGGTCATCTTGTGTCTTTCGGGAGAGGGTTCACTTCGACTGGGAGAGGATGAAGGCCTTGATGCGTTCAGCCGCTTCCACACATTCTTCAACGCCGGCCACCAGGGCCATTCGCACGCGACCGGCACCGGGGTTCACGCCCTGTGCCTCGCGGGCCAGGTAACTGCCGGGCAGCACCGCGACATTGTATTGAGCCAGCAGTTCGCGGGCGAAGGTCTCGTCGCTGCCACCACAGACGTGGTCGGGCACCTTGGCCCAGAGGTAGAAGCTGGCGTCCGGCAGGGCGACGTCCATCACGGAAGCCAGGATAGGCGTGACCTTGTCGAACTTCTCGCGGTACAGGCGGCGGTTTTCCACCACGTGGGCCTCGTCGTTCCATGCGGCGACGCTGGCGCGCTGCACGGCCGGGCTCATGGCGCTGCCGTGGTAGGTGCGGTAGAGCAGGAAGGCCTTCATGATGCGTGCATCGCCCATCACGAAGCCCGAGCGCAGGCCCGGCACGTTCGAGCGCTTGGACAGGCTGGTCAGCGCGACAAGGTTACGGAAATCGGAGCGGCCCAGTTTCGCAGCGGCCTCCAGGCCACCCAGCGGTGCCGCATCGGGGCCCTCGCGGAAGTAGATTTCCGAGTAGCACTCGTCCGAGGCGATGACGAACCCGTGGCGGTCACTCAACTCGAACAGGCGCTGCCATTCTTCAAGCGGCATCACGGCACCCGTCGGGTTGCCGGGCGAGCACACGTACAGCAGCTGTGTCGTCGCCCAGACCGAATCGGGAATGCTGGACCAGTCGGCCGCGAAGTTGCGCGCCGGGTCGGAGTTGGCGAACACCACACGCGCGCCGGCCAGCAGGGCCGCGCCTTCGTAGATCTGATAGAACGGGTTGGGGCAGACGACGGCCGGGCCGCCTGCCTCGGTGTGCTGGGTCGGGTCGATCACGGTCTGCGCCAGGGCGAACAGCGCCTCACGCGAGCCGTTGACCGGCAGGATCTGCGTGGCCGGATCCAGTGACAAGCCGTAGCGGCGCTGCACCCAGGCTGCACAGGCCTCGCGCAGGGCTGGCTCGCCCGCCGTGGCAGGGTAAGCGGCCAGGCCATCGAGCGCGGCGGTCAGTGCGTCCTTGATGAAGGCCGGTGTCGGGTGTTTGGGCTCGCCGATGCCCAGGCTGATCGCACGGTAAGCCGGGTTCGGCACCACCCCGGCGGTCAGCTGTCGGAGACGTTCGAAGGGATAGGGCTGCAGTTTCGAAAGCAGGGGATTCATGGGGCGCGATTATCGCCCGCGGCACGGCTGGGGTGGCACCTCGGTGACCGCGGTCTGTGTCATGTGCCCGTGCGGGCGGCGAGGGCGTCGCGGTCGCGGCCGCTGCGCTTTGCCTGATACAGGGCCTTGTCGGCGCGCTCCAGGATCTGGGCGACATTGCCCGGGGCTTCGTGCACCGCGATGCCGGACGAAAAGCGCACGCGCAGCCCGGGGGCCGAGGCCGACACCGGGGTGTGGCTGAGCGCCTCGCGCAGACGGCGCATGGCGACGGCCGCCTTGCCTGCCGTCGCGTTGGGCAGCACCACCAGGAACTCTTCGCCACCCCAGCGCGCCACGGTGTCGGTTTCGCGCAGCACCAGCATCGCGGCGGACGCGAACGCCTGCAGCGCCTCGTCACCCACCTTGTGGCCATGCTGGTCGTTCACCTGTTTGAAGTGGTCCAGGTCGATCAGCGCCACCGCGAAGCGCTCGCCGTAGCGATCGAAGCGCTTGACGCTCTGGTCGAGCTTCTCCTGCATGAAGCGGCGGTTGTACAGGCCCGTCAGCACATCTCGGACGGCGAGTTTCTGCACCTGCTCCAGTGCCAACCGCAGGTCCCGACGCTGCGTGGCGACGCGCTCCCGCCACGTCGACAGCCGATAGGCCGACAGGACGACGACAGGCATCGAGCCGGCGAGCAGCTCGAAGCGGATCAGTTCGTGTGCGGGCGGGTAGTAGACCGGATCCAGCCAGGACAGGATGCCCATGATGGCCGCCAGCACCAGGGTGGCGACGATGCCGATCGCGGCAGACTGCTTGGGGGTGTGGGTGTACATGCCGAAGACGGTAACCAGCGCCAGCAACACGAGCACCAGGCCTCGGTCATGCGGCCCCACGGCCGTGTAGGCGAACGCGATGGCCAGCAAGGCGAAGACGTTCTGCGGGATCATCAGCGTCGGGTCCTTCAGGCGGCGCGTGCGGCCGCTGCGCACGAGCAGGAAGAACACCACATAGGCGGGCAGGCTGGTCCATGCCAGCCAGGCCGGCGCAAAGCTGCGCATGACGCCGATGTCGGCCGCCATTCGCGAGGCCAGGCAGCAGATGAGGTACATCACCGCGCAGAGCAGGATGGCCGCCGTGCGCAGCCGGGTGGCGCGGTCCGGCCCGAACACGAAAGCCGCCAGCCGGCTGATGGCCTCAATGACGGGGTCGTGCTCTTCGGCGACGCTGGTGGCCGGGTTGCCGCTCATGCCCCGTCCTCCTGAATGCGGGCCACGCTGCGCAGGTCAATCAGCAGGGCGCTGCCTTCCGCCAGAGCGGTTGACTCGCCGCCGCTCGGCCCGGCCGCCACGCACCGGTTGCGGCCGGTGCGTTTGGCTTCGTACAGCGCGGCGTCGGCGCGCTCCAGCAGGGCATCCAGTGTCTCGTCCTCGCGCAGTTGCGCCACGCCGGCCGACACGCTGATGTGCACCGACGCGTGGCCCGGCACCGCCAGTTGCTGCGCCTGCAGTCGCAGACGGTCGAGCGCAACGAGCGCATCGGCCAGGGGTACGCGGGGCAACAGCAACAGGAACTCCTCGCCGCCCCAGCGTGCAAGCAGATCCACCTGGCGGAGGTCCTTGCGGCCGAGTTCGGCCAGCGCCTTCAGTACCTCGTCGCCCGCGGCATGGCCGTGTCGGTCATTCACGTGCTTGAAGTGGTCGATGTCGATCAGCGCCACGCACATCGGCGTGTCGTGCCGCACGCTCTGGCGAATTTCGCGCTCGAGGATCTCCGTCATCATCCGCCGGTTCATCAGCCCGGTCAGCATGTCGGTCGTAGCCAGTTGCTGTACCGTGGTCAGGGCGTCCTTCAGCTCACGGGCCTGGCGATCGAGGCGCACGCGGATGTCGCTCACCCATTTGGCAACCAGCGACAGCAACAGGATGGTGGACCCCCCAACCGACAAATGCAGCCAGCCGACGGGCGCGGGGAAGCTGACGGGATCATGGTGGTGCAGCCCGGTCACGGCCGCCGCGAGCAACAGCACAGAGGCGCAACCCAGGGCCAGAACCTGCAGCGGGCGCAGGCGGAACATGGCGGCGACGATGGTCTGCGCGATGAGGATGATCACGTTGCCTCGGTCGGAGCCGAGTGCCACGTAGGCCGCCATGGACAGCACGATGCATGCCATGGCGTGGGGGAAGGTCAGCACAGGATCGCTCAGGCGGGCCGACCAGCCGCTGCGCACCAGCGCGTAGACCAGCGTGAAGACGGCCAGGCTGGTGCCGGCCAGGATCAGGGCAAGCGTGGGGGCCAGCAACCCGAACGCCGACGACTGGATGGCCACGGCCATGCTGACCGCGTAGAGCGGCCCTGTGGCCAGCACGAACAGCACATGCCGCTGCCGCCGAGGGTGGCGGCCCAGCAGGGCGTTCGTGAGGGAGGGGAACCGGGGTGAGGGCAGTGGCGGCATTGGTACATCAGGCCTGATGCCGCAGGATATCGGCCGCAAGCGCCTGGACTGCCGACGTTTACGCCAGTTCGGTGCGCGGCGGGGAACATTGGCCGCCGGGTGACCTCACGGGCCCGGGCGAGGTGGGCCCGAAAGGTAGCGCTGGTCCGAATAAGTCAGCATCCAGTGCGGCTTGAAAGCGACGAAGATGGCCGTCAGCATGCCCGTGCTGATTGCTTCGCCCCATCCGAGCAGCCAGTGGGCCAGCAACCATTCGCTGGTGTCGATGCCTTCAGGCACGCGTCCGATGGCCGCCGCTGCGAGCCCGGCGAGCGTCACGGACACGGCCGTGACGATGAATCCCCGCCCGAGGATGAAGACGAAGAGATGGGCAGGCATGAACCGCCGGATGGCCAGCCCCAGCAACAGCCCCACTGTGGCTGGCAGCACGCCGAGCCAGGCCACCTGCGCGACGATGGCATCGGCCTGATGGAGCAGCCTGGGGCCCAGATCGGTCATGCCCTGGATGGCGGGCAGGGCCTCGTTCATCAAACGCTGGTGCGCGTTCAGCCGCGGCGGGGTGAAAGCTTCCAGGGCGGTGGCCAGGACGCCGACGAGCGTGATGCTCCACACGGCCAGCGGCCAGCCGAACATGAGCACCAGCAGGCAGGCCCCGCTGACGTGCAGCGCGAGCCCGGAGGGCAGCAGGTGCCGGGTCCACCAGGCAAAGGGCAGGATCACCATGGCGCCCAGCCAGGGGCTCTGAAGTTCACGGTGCCGCAGCGGCAACCAAGGTTTGAACGGCAGGGTGGCCGCGAGGCAGCCAAGCACCATCACCCATTCGATCAGGGGCAGCGCCCCGTTCGGGAAGGTCATCGCTCGCTGCCGGGACGGCCAGGCGCTCAGCCCAGCAGACCGGTTTCGGCGTTGTGCTGCGGCAGCTCCACGCGCGGCGCCGGCTTCCAGCCCTTCTTGCGGTGCTCGACCACCACGTTGGTGTAAATGCCGCCGCGCACATACCACTTGGCCGTAATGCGCAGGTAGCGCGGGTCGATGGCCTTGACGATGTCTTCCAGGATGTCGTTGGTGACCTTCTCGTGGAACGCGCCCTCGTTGCGGTAGCTCCACATGTACATTTTCAGGCTCTTCAGTTCGACGCACAGCTGGTCGGCGATGCAGTCGATGGTGAAGTGCGCGAAGTCGGGCTGCTTCGTCAGCGGGCAGAAGCAGGTGAACTCGGGCACCTGGAACTGGATGACGTAGTCGCGCTGGGGGGCCGGGTTGGGGAAGACATCCAGCTGGCGCGATGGCACCGAGGGCGGCACCGCGGGGGCGGTGCGCTCACCGACGACCAGATCGGCTTCGTTGGGGGCGGTCTTGCGGGCGCGGGCAGGCGCCTTCGCGGCGGTGGAAGAGGCTTTCTTGGCCATGCGGGAGTTGCAGCATTGCACGCGCCGGGGCGCGCGGGTCTTGTCTTGATGAGGAGTACAAGCCACCACGCGACCTTGGGGTCGTGCGTGGCGGCAGGCTTGCACAACAAACGCCAATGGTATCATCCCCGATTGTTTCTCGCCCCAAAAATGGCGGGTTTTCTCAGAGAAATCAAAGACTTAGCGGGTGGCTTGCCTCGAATTTGCGTCGGGTGTGCCCGCGGTCCGGCCCGCAGGCATCGGTCCCGGTTGAGCCCCAAGCATGCGTCTGAATTCGATCAAGCTGTCCGGCTTCAAATCCTTCGCGGAACACACGCACTTCCAGCTGCCCGGGCAGCTGGTCGGCGTGGTGGGCCCCAATGGCTGCGGCAAGTCCAACATCATGGATGCCGTGCGCTGGGTGCTGGGCGAGTCCAAGGCGTCCGAGCTGCGTGGCGAGTCCATGCAGGACGTGATCTTCAACGGCTCGGGCAACCGCAAGCCGGCCAGCCGCGCCAGCGTCGAACTCGTCTTCAGCAATGAGTCGGGCCGCGCAGGTGGGCAGTGGAACCAGTTCGCCGAAATCGCCGTCAAGCGTGTCCTCACGCGCGACGGTACGTCGAGCTACTACATCAACAACCAGCCCGTGCGCCGTCGCGATGTGCAGGACGTGTTCCTCGGCACCGGCCTGGGGCCGCGCGCGTACGCCATCATCGGACAGGGCACCATCAGCCGCATCATCGAGTCTCGCCCGGAAGAGTTGCGGCTGTTTCTGGAAGAGGCGGCCGGGGTCTCGAAGTACAAGGAGCGCCGTCGCGAGACCGAGAACCGGTTGAAGGACACGCGCGAGAACCTGACGCGGGTAGAAGACATCCTCCGGGAGCTGAACAACAACCTGGAGCGCCTGGAGCGGCAGGCCGAAGTGGCCTCGCGCTACCACGGGTTGCAGGAGCAGGGCACGCTGAAGCTGCATCAGCTTTGGTTCCTGAAGCACCGCGATGCCACGAGCGAGGAAAGCCGCATCCGGCTGGCCGTGGCCGAAGCCACGAACGCGCTGGAGGCCCGCATGGCCGAGCTGCGTTCGGTGGAAGCCGAGCTGGAGCATGTGCGCCAGGACCATTACGCAGCCAGCGATGCGCTGCACGTGGCCCAGGGCGCGCTGGCCGATGCCAACCTGGAAGTGAGCCGGCTGGAAGAGCGCATCCGCTATGTGGTGGAGGGCCGTCAGCGCACCGAGCAGCGTCTGGCGGAACTGAAGGCACACAACGATCAGTGGGCCGAGCGCGCTGCCGCAGCCGAGATCGAGCTGGAAGAGCTGGCCGAGAAGATGATGGCCGCCGAGGAGCAGGCGGAGATCCTGGCTGCGCAGGCCGAAGAGCTGGCCGGCAACGTGCCTGCCCTGGAAGACGCCGTGCGGGCCGCCACCCAGCGTGCCAACGCCCAGCGCGGGGCGGCGCAGCAGGTGCAGCAGCAGATCCAGCTGCTGGCGGCTGAGTCGCGCAGCATCGACGAGCAGACGCGCCAGTTCAACATGCGGCGCGAGCGCCTGGTGGCCGAGCGGCAGAACCTGGCCTCGACCGACGACGCCCGCCTGCATGAACTGAAGGCCCAGCTGGACGAAGGGCAGGAAGCGCTGGCTGTGCTGGAAGCCCGCCTGGGCGACCTGACCGACACCGTGCCCACGCTGGACGAGCAGCGCAAGGCGCGCCAGGGCGATGCCAACGCGCAGGCGGCCCGGCACGCCGAACTGGCCGCGCGCCTGGAAGCCCTGAAGGCGCTGCAGGAGAAAGTGCAGACCGAAGGCAAGCTCAAGCCCTGGCTGGCCAAGCACGGGCTGGACGGCCTGCCCGGTCTGTGGACCCGCGTGCACATTGAACCGGGTTGGGAGAATGCGCTGGAGGCGGCGCTGCGCGAGCGCCTGTCTGCGCTGGAAGTGGGGCGCGTCGAGACGGTGCGCGCCTTCGAGCAGGATGCGCCGCCCGCGCGCCTGGCCTTCTACAGCCTGCCGTCGGGCGAGATCGCCAACACGCACGCAACCCTGCCTCGCCTTAGTGATCTCTTGCGTTTGACCGAGCCTGGCCTGAAGGCGCTGATGAACGACTGGCTGGAGGGCGTCTACACCGCCGCCAGCCTGGAGGAGGCGCTGTCCAGCCGCAGCAAGCTGACGCATGGCGAGCTGATCCTGACGCGAGCCGGCCATGCCGTGAGCCAGTTCGCCGTGACCTTCTATGCCCCTGACTCCGAGCAGGCCGGCATGCTGGCGCGCGCACAGGAAATCGAGAACCTCGACAAGCAGGTGAAGGCGCAGGCGCTGATCGCGGACGACGCCCGGGCGGCGCTGATCCGCGCGGAGGCGGCTTACACGGATGCGTCACAGCGCCTGGCCGTGTCCCGGCGCGAAACCAGCGATGCCCAGCAGCGCGCACACACCTTGCAGGTCGAAGTGCTGCGCCTGACGCAGCAGGCCGAGCAGACCTCCAGCCGTCGCGGCCAGATCACCGAAGAGCTGGCCGAGATCGATGCGCAGCTCGACGAGTTGCAGGAGCGCCGCGCCACCGGCGAGGCCCGCTTCGAGGAGCTCGACATCAGCCTGGGTGAGGCGCAGGAAAAGCACGCGCAGCTGGAAGAGGGCGTCATCGAGGCCGAGCGCAAGCTGTCGCAGGCGCGCGAGCAGGCCCGCACGCTCGAGCGCCAGGCGCAGGAGGCGCAGTTCAGCGCCCGTTCCATGGTGGCGCGGCGGGGCGAACTGCAGCGCGGCATCGAAACCGCGCGCCAGCAGATTGCCGCCAACGAGGCGTCTGCCGCGCAGCTGAACGAAGAGCTCGCGAAGCTGAGCGAATCGACGGCCAGCGCCGGGCTGGATGAGGCGCTGGCAGTGCGTGTAGAAAAGGAAAAGGCGCTGGGGGCGGCACGCCAGCATTACGACGACCTTTCCGCGCAACTGCGCCGTGCCGACGAGCAGCGGATGGGCTTCGAGCGCAGCCTGCAGCCGCTGCGTGACGAGATCACAAAGCTGCAGCTCGAACTGCAGGCCGCTTCGCTGGGTGGCGCGCAGTTCATGGAGCAGCTCGAGGCCGCGGGCGTCGACCTGGCTGTGCTGGCCGAAGGCATCGAGCGCGATGGCGTCAAGCTCTACGGCCTGCAGTCCGAGATCGACCGCATCCAGCGCGAGATCAATGCGCTGGGCGCCGTCAACCTGGCTGCCCTTGAAGAGCTGACCGCCGCCCGCGAGCGCAAGGGCTTCCTCGATGCGCAGATGGCCGACCTGATGGACGCCATTCAGACACTCGAGGACGCCATCCACAAGATCGACCTGGAGACCCGCGACCTGCTGGGCTCCACCTTCAACACCGTCAACGAACACTTCGGGCGCATGTTCCCCAGCCTGTTCGGTGGGGGCAGTGCCAGACTGGTCATGACCGGCGACGAGATCCTCGATGCCGGCGTGCAGGTCATGGCCCACCCGCCGGGCAAGAAGAACAGCACCATCCACCTGCTGTCCGGTGGCGAAAAGGCACTGACCGCCATCGCCCTGGTGTTCGCCATCTTCCAGCTCAATCCCGCCCCGTTCTGCCTGCTCGACGAAGTCGATGCGCCGCTGGACGACGCCAACACCGAACGTTACGCCCGCCTGGTCAAGAGCATGTCCAGCGGCACCCAGTTCCTGTTCATCTCGCACAACAAGATCGCGATGGAGATGGCCGAGCAACTGGTGGGCGTGACCATGCAGGAGCAAGGCGTCTCGCGCATCGTGGCCGTCGACATGGAAGCGGCACTGGGCATGGCCCAAGCCTGAGGACCCTCATGAACTCTTCCCTCACCCTGTACCTGGCGATTCTCGGCGGCGTCGTGCTGGCGGTCTTCCTCATCCACAGCACCTGGCAGTCGCGCAAGCTGGCGGCTCGGCAGCCCCGCCGCGCCGCCGTCGAGCCGGTGGACACCCAGGCTGGGCTGCCCGGTGAGCCCACGCTGGGCGACGACCTGCCCACGCAGCCGCTGGATCTGCCTGCTGCGCCCGGCACGGTGCCGCCGCTGAAGCGCGGCCACGTGCACCTCGACGCCCTGGTGGACGCCATCGCGACCATCACCATCGACACCCCCATGAGCGGCGACCACATCCTGCTGCATGTGCCGACCACGCGGCGCGCCGGCAGCAAGCCGGTGCTCATCGAAGCGCTGCGCGCCGATTGCGGGGAGTGGGAAGCACCTCAGGCCGGCGTGACGTACACCGAGCTGCAGGCCGGCGTGCTGCTGGCCAACCGCACCGGCGGCCTCAACGAAATTGAGTACTCCGAGTTTGTGCAGAAGATCCAGGCCATGGCCGATGCGCTGAGCGGCGCGGTGGAGTTCCCGGACATGCTGGACGTGGTCGCGCGGGCCAAGGAGCTGGATGCCTTTGCCGGCGCGCACGACGCACAACTCGCCATGCGCTTGTATGCCCGCGGCAGCGCGTGGTCGGTGGGTTACGTGCAGCAACAAGCGGCGCGTCACGGATTCCTGCCCGGCTCGCTGCCCGGCCGGCTCGTGTTGCCCGGCAACGAAGAGGGTGCTCCCCCGGTTCTGACGCTCCAGTTCGACGCCCAGGTAGCCTTTGCAGAAGACCCTGACCAGGCCGCGCTGCGGGAACTGCTGCTGGCCTTCGACGTGCCCCAGACCGCGCCGGAACAGACGCCGTTCAGGGCTTGGTGCGCCGCGGGCGAAGCCCTTTCCATGGCGCTGGATGCCGTCATGGCCGACGACCAGGGCCAGCCGTTCTCACCGGCCGCATTCGCCTCGATTGAAGGCGAGCTGACCCGCCTGTACGAGGCGCTTGCCGCGCGCGACCTTGGCGCCGGATCGGCCGCCGCACGCCGCCTGTTCAGCTGACTGGAGGCGCCATGTCGCAATCCAACGTGTCCGGCGGCGCTCCGACGGCCCCGCCCGGCGACGACCTGCCCACGCCGGCCGAGCAGGCTGCCACGCTGCGCGCGCAGTTGCACGAGCACGCGCACCGCTATTACGTGCTGGACGAACCGGCCATTCCCGACGCGGAATACGACCGGCTCTTCCAGGCGTTGCAGACGCTGGAGGAAACCTACCCCGAGCTGCGCACATCCGATTCACCGACGCAGCGCGTGCTGGGCAAGGTGCTGGAGGGTTTCACGCCGGTGCGCCATGCGGTGCCCATGCTGTCCATCCGCACTGAGACCGACACCGAGGCAACCGGCGCCGAGGCCTTCGATGGCCGCGTGCGGCGCGAGCTGGAGCTGCCCGATGAGGCTCCGCCCGTCGAGTACGCAGCCGAGCTGAAGTTCGACGGGTTGGCCATCAATCTGCGCTACGAACAAGGCGTGCTGGTGCGGGCGGCCACACGCGGCGACGGCGAGACGGGCGAAGACGTCACACAGAACATCCGCACCATTCGCCAGATCCCGTTGCGCCTGAAAGGCGAGGGTGCGCCGGCGGTGCTGGAGGTGCGTGGCGAGGTCTACATGCGCCGGGACGACTTCGAGGCGCTCAACGCGCGCCAGCGCGAGCACGGCGACAAGACTTTCGTGAATCCGCGCAATGCGGCAGCCGGCGCGGTCCGCCAGCTGGATCCGGGCATTGCGGCCCGCCGTCCTTTGAGCTTCTTCGCCTACGGTCTGGGTGAAGTACGGGGCTGGGACATGCCGGCCACGCACAGCGGCGTGCTGGACGCCCTCGCGGCGTGGGGCCTGCCGGTCAGCAGCGAGCGCACCGTGGCGCAAGGCGCAGCCGGGCTGGTGGCCTTTCATCAGGCCATCGGCGCGCGGCGCGACAGCCTGCCGTTCGACATCGATGGCGTGGTCTACAAGGTCAACAGCCTGGCGCTGCAGGCGCGACTGGGTTTCGTCACGCGCGAGCCGCGCTGGGCCGTGGCCCACAAGTACCCCGCGCAGGAGCAGCTCACCCAGGTCGAAGGCATCGACATCCAGGTGGGCCGCACCGGCAAGCTGACCCCGGTCGCCCGGCTCAAGCCTGTGTTCGTGGGCGGGGTGACGGTCACCAATGCCACACTGCACAACCTGTTCGAATTGCGCCGCAAGCGCGTGCGCGTGGGCGACACGGTGATCGTGCGGCGTGCCGGCGACGTCATCCCGGAAGTGGTCGGTGTGGTGGCGGGTGAGCGCCCTGCCTACGTGCCGAACTTCCGCATGCCCGCGCATTGCCCGGTGTGCGGCAGCGACGTGGTGCGTGAACGCGCTGAAGTGGACCATCGCTGTTCCGGTGGCCTGTTCTGTGCGGCGCAGCGCAAGCAGGCGTTGCTGCACTTTGCCCAGCGCCGCGCCGTCGACATCGAGGGCCTGGGCGACAAGCTCGTGGACCAGCTGGTCGACGGTGGCTTGGTCCGCACGCTGCCCGAGCTGTACAAGCTCGGCCTGATGAAGCTGGCTGCGCTGGACCGCATGGCCACCAAGAGCGCCCAGAACCTGGTCGATGCGCTGGAAAAGAGCAAGCACACGACCTTGCCGCGTTTTCTGTTCGGGCTGGGCATCCGCCATGTCGGCGAGGCCACGGCCAAAGATCTGGCACGCCACTTCGGCGGCATCGACCGCATCATGGACGCCACAGAGGCGCAACTCCTGGAGGTGCGCGATGTGGGGCCGGTGGTAGCGCACAGCATCCGCACCTTCTTTGACCAGACGCACAACCGCGAGGTGGTGGAGCAGCTGCGCGCGTGTGGCGTGACCTGGCCGGAGCACGAACCGGCGGCCGATCCGGCCAGCCTGCCGCTGTCGGGACAGACTTTTGTGCTGACGGGCACCTTGCCCACGCTGAGCCGCGACGAAGCCAAGGCGCTGATCGAGGCGGCGGGCGGCAAGGTCGCCGGCTCGGTCTCGAAGAAGACGCATCACGTCGTGGCCGGCGCGGAGGCCGGCAGCAAGCTCGAGAAGGCCCAAAGTCTGGGGGTGTCCATCCTCGACGAGGATGGCCTGCGTGCGCTGCTGGCTCAGGCGGGCAGCGGGGCAGGCGGCCAAGCGGGCGAAGCCGATCAGTCCTGATCGCGGTGCTGCTGGGGCTCCAGCGCATGCGCTTTCAGGGCCTCCAGCGGGATGACCTCCAGCGCCTTTTCGTGTGTGGCTTCCAGCGCCACGGGGGGCGCCACGCCGGCCTGCCACGCTTCCAGCCAGCGGTTGGCGCACAGACACCAGCGCTGGCCCGGCTGCAGACCAGAAAAGCGCCACTCGGGGCGGGGCGTCGACAGGTCGTTGCCCCGCTTCATCGAGAAGGCGAGAAACTCGGCGGTGACGCGACAGCACACCACGTGCAGCCCGGTGTCGTCCGGCCGTGTTCGGCAGCAGCCGTCACGGAAGTAGCCGGTCAACGGATCGTAAGAGCAGGCCCGCAGCGGGCCACCCAGCACGTTGCGGCCGGGCACGAGGTCGATGGCAGACATGGTCTCTTGGCGTAGCGTGGAGGTGAGGGCGGGGTCAGGCCTTGGGTGGCGTGTGAGGCCCGCCGCGCTGGATCAGGGTCATGGCCGTGCCGATCAGCGACGACACCTCGCTCATGTTGCCCGGAACAATCATGGTGTTGTTCGTGCGCGCCAGCTCGGCATAGGCCTCGACCGCCTTCTCGGCCACCTTCAGGTTCACGGCCTCCTGGCCACCGGGCGCGCTGATCGCTGCGGCGATCTTGCGAATGGCTTCGGCGGTCGCATCGGCCACGGCGGTGATGGCCGCTGCTTCGCCCATGGCGCGGTTGATCTCGGCCTGCTTCTCGCCCTCGGACTTGGCGATGAAGGCTTCGCGCTCACCGTTGGCCAGGTTGATCTGCTCGAGCTTGCGCCCCTCGGATTCGGCGATGCGGGCGCGCTTGTCACGCTCGGCGGTGATCTGCTGCTGCATCGAGCGCAGGATCTCGTTGGGCGGCGTCAGGTCCTTGATCTCGTAGCGCAGCACCTTGACGCCCCAGTTCAGCGCGGCCTCGTCGAGTGCGGCCACCACGGCGGAATTGATCACCTCGCGCTCCTCGAAGGTGCGGTCCAGCTCCATCCGGCCGATCACGCTGCGCAGCGTGGTCTGGGCCAGCTGCGTGATGGCAACGACGTAGTCGGCCGAGCCATAGCTCGCCCGCATCGGGTCGGTCACCTGGAAGTAAAGGATCCCGTCGACCTGCAGCTGGGTGTTGTCACGTGTGATGCAGACCTGGCTCGGCACGTCGAGGGCAATTTCCTTGAGCGAGTGCTGGTAGGCCAGCCGATCGACAAAAGGCACGAGCACGTTCAGACCCGGCGTCAGCACGCCGTGGTACTTCCCCAACCGCTCGACCACCCAGGCGCTTTGTTGCGGCACGACCTTCACGGCCTTGGCCACGAAGATGACGGCGATGACGAGCAGCACGACTGCGAGTTCCATGACGGGTCGTTCCTTTTTGTGGTCGGTTCAGATCTTCTCCAGCACCAGCTGGTTGCGCTCGATTGCACAGATGCGGTGCGGCCCGGTCTGCGGGGCCCCCTGCGGGTCGGCCAGGCGCGCGCGCCATTCCGAACCGCGGTGGTGGACCCGGGCGGTGCCGTCGGCATGCCAGTGAGACACCTGCACATGCTCACCCACATCCAGATGGCCCAGCCCCGGAGGCGGGGCATCGCTGTCGATCGGGCGAGCGGCGCGATGGCGTTGGCGCGCATACCAGGCCAGCGCGGCTGCGCCGCCTGCACCCGCGGCCACCACGATCTGGGCGACCAGCCCGATGCCCAGCCACGCGGCCACACCGCCGACGGCCGCACCGAGGGCCAGCATCAGCAGGTAGAGCGTGCCGCTGAGCAGCTCGGCGCCCACGAGCAGGCCGGCCAGAATCCACCACATCGTCACGTCACCCATGCGCCCATTCTCCCTTTGCAACCGAGTGTAGTACGGGCGTGTGACGGCTTCGGCGCGCCGGTTGCGTGCAGGGGCATCCCGCCGGGGATGTGTGCTGGCGCAAATTCGCCGCGCCTGACATACGCAGCACCCCCAATCGCCCCTACACTTCGCGCTTTTCCGGATTTTCCGCCGTTCCATCCTGAAGGGGCCGCCCATGCTGCGTTTCCGCTTTCCCATCGTCATCATCGACGAGGACTTCCGCTCCGAGAACACCTCGGGTCTGGGCATTCGTGCCCTGGCTGATGCCATCCAGAAGGAAGGCTTCGAGGTGCTGGGCGTGACCAGCTATGGCGACCTGTCGCAGTTCGCGCAGCAGCAAAGCCGCGCCAGCGCCTTCATCCTGTCGATCGACGACGAAGAGTTCACGCCCGGTCCGGAGCTCGACCCGGCGGTGTTGAACCTGCGCAAGTTCATCGAAGAAATCCGCTTCAAGAACGCGGACATCCCCATCTACCTGTATGGCGAGACGCGGACCTCGGAGCACCTTCCGAACGACATCCTGCGCGAACTGCACGGCTTCATCCACATGTTCGAGGACACGCCCGAGTTCGTCGCGCGTCACATCATCCGCGAGGCCAAGAGCTACCTCGACGGCCTGGCGCCGCCGTTCTTCAAGGCGCTGATGGACTACGCCCAGGACGGTTCCTACTCGTGGCACTGCCCGGGGCACTCGGGTGGCGTGGCCTTCCTGAAGAGCCCGGTGGGCCAGATGTTCCACCAGTTCTTCGGCGAGAACATGCTGCGCGCCGACGTGTGCAACGCCGTGGAAGAGCTGGGCCAGCTGCTGGACCA
>NZ_CANBCC010000042.1 GCF_947366995.1 uncultured Aquabacterium sp.
CTCTTCCGATCTCCTTGTCGTAATCGAACGAGGCGATGCGCTTGCCGGCCAGGGCTTCGACGGTGTTGATCTTGCGGTCGTTGACGATGGGGTAGGCGGCGCCGAGCGGGGTGATGCCCCCGATCTCGTACGGCCCGTCGACCATCAGCTTGGCCGCGGCAGGGTCGGCGTAGGTCTGGATCAGTTTGCGCACCACGTCGTAGCTGCCGGCCATGTCGATCTTGCCGTCGCGCACGATGGTGGTGGCGCCCAGCGTGTCGATGGAGCCGGCCACCGCGTTGAACTGGCGGGTGCGGAAGGCGGTGGCGATCACGGCGTCGCACTGGCCGGTGCGAAAGTCTTCCGTGGCCACGCGTTCATCGGTGTACCCCTTCAGGTCGATGCTCGCGCCGTGCTTCTGCATGGCGACGGCATAGTCCTTCGCCATGTTGAACAGGTCGCCCGAGGCGCCCAGCAGGTCGTAGACGCAGACTTTCTGACTGGCGTGGACGCCAGGTACTGCGCTGAGGGAAATCAGGCCGGCGATGCCGACCAGGCTGATGTGACGGGCCAACTTCATGCAACTGCTCCTCGGTGCCAAAAAGCCGAGGGCAGCACATGCGTCACCCCCGAGCCGTCGTTTGATGCGCGGCGTCTAATCTGACTACGCACGTTGTTCAAACAACCGTTTTGTAACTATATCTGGGGATGCCTGAGCAGCGATGTCCAGCGCCCACACACACGGGGGAAGGGGATTCCCTAGCCCGCCGCGCCCGCAGGGAAGGTCACTTCAGGAAACTGTCGGCGTCAATCTGCTCGCCCTTGTCGTCCCAGAACTTGCCGAGGCTGGAGACGGGTGTCCGGGTGCCGGCACCCTGCGTCCACATGCGGTCCGACATGTTGGTGAGCTGGGACTGGGCGATCGCATCGATCAGTCGGTACTGCGGGTTGGGCTGGAAGTCCTTGTTGGCCGTGAAGCGCTTGATCACCTCACGCAGGCGCGCCTGATCGTCACCCGACTGAGCCGCCACTGCTGCCATCACATGGGGCAGGCGCACACCCTTGGCTTCGCCTTGCGCCATGGCGCGGTCGAAGGTGCCCTTCACGTCCTTGCCTTCGGCATTGCCGGGAATGATGCTCCACACGACGGCGCGGGTCGCATCGGGGGCGCCCCACCATTTCGCGTTGTCCAGGCAGTTCATGGCGCGCTCGGCAAGCGGGGCCGTGTCGGTGGGCACGCCGACCGACTGTTGCGCGGCGATGTCGTTCTGCATGGCCTGCAGGCCGGCGACGCTGCCCAGCAGGTAGACCAGTTCATCGAAGTCGCGCTTGAAACGCGGGCAGCTGCTGCCGTACTTGAAGAAGTACTTCTGCTCCAGCTTGGTTTTCATGCGGTTGAAGGCGGCGAACTGGCGTTGGGCTGCCACCGCCAGATGGCGCTTCTGGGCGATGCGGGCGTCCTGGGCTTCGTCTGCGCGCTTGTCGCGCGAGGCGCGCAGGTAGCGCATCTCTTCGTTGACCGCCTGGTTCTCGGAGCACACGCCGGCCGACGACAGCATCACCGTTTCCATCAGGGACGGGTCGCCGTAGAAGTTGCGCGCCGCGCCGACGAGCGGGGTGTTGACCATCGAGAAGCTGCAGGCCATTTCCACGTCCGTGACCTGCAGCACCGGCGGGGTGAAGCCGTCTTCCAGGATGGACAGGGTGGTGTTGCTGACGTTGGACTCGATCAGCGCGCACCCGCCCATCGTCATGGCCGAGACAGCCAGTGCGGTGGAGGTCAGCAGGCGGGTAAAGCGTGTGGTCATAAGGTCTCCGGTGTTGGTCATGCTGCCCCTCCATCGGGAGCGGCAGGATGCGGCAAATTCTAGACCCCGGCCTCTGGCACTTCGCTGCAGGAAGCCCCGTGATAACCCCCGAATGCATGCAGATGCGGGAAGAACAAAGCCCGCACATGGCGGGCTTTGTTCCGTGAGCTACTGAACCGGTGGCTCAGCGGATGGGCTTGAAGCGCACGCGCTTCGGGCGCGCACCTTCTTCACCGAGGCGCTTTTTCTTGTCGGCTTCGTACTCGTGGTAGTTGCCGTCGTAGAAGAACCATTGGGAGTCGCCTTCGCACGCCAGGATGTGCGTACAGATGCGGTCGAGGAACCAGCGATCGTGGGAGATGATCATCGCGCTGCCGGCGAACTCGAGCAGGGCGTCTTCCAGCGCGCGCAGCGTTTCGACGTCCAGGTCGTTCGACGGTTCGTCGAGCATCAGCACGTTGCCGCCCTGCGCCAGCGTCTTGGCCAGGTGCAGTCGACCGCGTTCACCGCCCGACAGGTTGCCCACCAGCTTCTGCTGGTCGTTGCCCTTGAAGTTGAAGCGGCCGAGATAGGCACGCGAAGGCATCACGAACTTGCCGACCACGATGTTGTCCAGGCCGCCCGAGACGTCTTCCCAAACGGTCTTGCTGCCGTCCAGGCCTTCGCGGCTCTGGTCGACGAAGGCCAGCTGCGCGGTCTTGCCGATGACGACTTCACCGCTGTCCGGTTGCTCGACGCCCTGGATCATGCGGAACAGCGTCGACTTGCCGGCGCCGTTGGGGCCGATGATGCCGACGATGGCACCCGCGGGCACCTTGAAGCTGAGGTTGTCGATCAGCACGCGGTCACCAAAGGACTTGGTGACGTTCTTGAACTCGATCACTTCATTGCCCAGGCGCTCGGCCACGGGGATGAAGATTTCGTTCGTCTCGTTGCGCTTCTGGTATTCGACGTCGCTCAGCTCTTCGAAGCGGGCCAGGCGCGCCTTGCTCTTGGCCTGGCGGCCCTTGGCGTTCTTCCGCACCCATTCCAGTTCCTGCTTCAGGGCCTTGGCGCGGGCGTCCTCGGTCTTCTGTTCCTGCTCCAGGCGCTTTTCCTTGGCATCCAGCCAGTCGGAATAGTTGCCCTTGTACGGGTGGCCGGCGCCGCGGTCGAGTTCGAGGATCCACTCGGCGGCGTTGTCCAGGAAGTAGCGATCGTGGGTAATGGCCACCACGGTGCCCGAGAAGCGGCTGAGGAACTGTTCCAGCCAGTCCACCGATTCGGCGTCCAGGTGGTTGGTCGGTTCGTCGAGCAGCAGCATGTCGGGCTTGGACAGCAGCAGGCGGCACAGGGCCACGCGGCGCTTTTCACCCCCGGAGAGGTTGCCGATCTTGGCATCCCAGGGCGGCAGGCGCAGGGCGTCGGCGGCGAGTTCGAGCTGCAGGTCGGTGTTCTCGGAGCCTGCGGCCGCAATGATGGCTTCCAGTTCGCCTTGCTCGGCGGCCAGGGCATCGAAGTCGGCATCCGGCTCGGCGTAGGCGGCATACACCTCGTCAAGGCGCTTCTTGGCGGCCAGCACGCCGCCGATGCCTTCTTCCACCGCCTCACGGACGGTCTGCTCGGGATTGATCTCGGGTTCCTGGGGCAGGTAGCCGATCTTGATGCCGGGCATCGGGACGGCTTCGCCCTCGATGTCCTTGTCGACCCCGGCCATGATCTTCAGGAAGGTCGATTTGCCGGAACCGTTCACCCCCAGCACGCCGATCTTGGCGCCCGGGAAAAAGCTCAGGGTGATGTCTTTGAGAATCTGCCGCTTCGGGGGAACGATCTTCCCGACGCGGTTCATGGTGAAAACGTATTGCGCCATGGCGGGCTCGCTTCGCGAGTGTCTTTCGTCAAACCGCGTAGTGTAAGCAACCGCGGCGGTTTGCGGTGTGAGCTGGCGTTGCGCCCGCGGTTTTGTTTTCCCGCGTCAGCCGCGCAGGCGGGCCATCAGCCGCTCGCTTTCGAGCTGGGCCTGCTGCTGCGCGTCCTGGTCGGTCATGCACGCCAGTTCCAGCAAGGACAGCTTGAGGTTCATCAGGCCGTCACGCAGGCTGAAGAGGGCGGCCTGGACGTCCGCCAGTTGGGCCTTGTTGTCATCTGCGCCGGATTCGCTCGACATGGTGGTGCTCCGTGCCCCGTGGGTCATGCATGCCGACGCGCCTGGGGCCATGGCACCGACGGCAGCAACCACTGTAGGCAGGCGGCGTGCCCGTGCACAGCGCCCGATCACGGGGGGAACACGCAAGTCGGGGGCCTGACTTTGCCGGGGGATGAAAGCCGGACGATGGGGGGTCAGCGGGGCTCGGGTCCGTCATGCTGGAGGCAGGCCTGGATCTCCCGCAGCAGCTCGTCGCTGTCGAGCGGCCGGTAGAGGAAGCGACGTGCCCCGAGGCGCAGGCCTTCCGCTTCCCAGACGGGATTGCGGTGTGTGGCGGTGATGAAAACCACGGGAATGTGCTGCACGGCGAGGTCGGCCTTGAGCTGACGGATCAGGTCGAAGCCGCCCGCGTCAGGGTGCAGACCGACGTCCGAGATGATGAGGTCGGGGCGGTGCTGGCGCGCCAGGGCGAGGCCGTGTGCCATGCCGGCCGCCGTGATCACCCGGTAGCCCATGGGCTCCAGCAGGCTGCACTTCAGGCGGAGGTTCAGAGGCTCATCGTCCACCACCAGAATGGTGTGCGTGGGGATGAGTGCTGTGGATGCCGGGGCGCGCTGCGTGTCGTCCTGAGGCGGGACGGGGAAGGCGCCGGCGCCGGTGTGGGCGGTGCCCACCGCATGGCTCTTGCGCTCGAGAAAGGGCGCAAGGTCATTCATGAGTGTCGCCGGGTCGATGGGCTTGGACAGGTAGCCGTCGAAGCCCGCCTCAATCATGCGCTCCCGGTCGCCCAGCATGGCCGAGGCCGTCACGGCGATCAGCGGGATGGCGGCCGTGGTCCGGTCCTGCTTCATCTCCCGCGCCACGGCATACCCATCCATCAAGGGCATCTGAATGTCGCACAGCACGAGATCCGGTTTCTCCTCGCGGATGACCGCCATGCCTTTCAGGCCATCGGGGGCGCTCAGCACGGTGCACCCGAAGGCTTCCAGCACGTAAGTCATGAGCGCCAGGTTCATGGCGTTGTCCTCGATGACGAGAATGCGGCGACTCATGGGGTGCGTGGCTCCAGCACGAGGGTGAAACGGCTGCCCTGGCCCTCGACGCTGTGCATCTCGATGTGCCCGCCGATCAGCTGGGCCAGTTGCTGACACAGGTAAAGGCCCAGGCCGGTGCCCTCGATCGAATGGGCATCGGCACGGGAGACCTGGGAGAAGGCCTTGAACAGCTTGTGCTGTTCGCTGGCAGGGATGCCGGGGCCGGTGTCCAGCACCGACAGGCGGGTGACGTTCCGACCCTGGTCGGCTTGCTCGGAAACGGACAGGCACACGCGCCCGGACTGCGTGTACTTCACGGCGTTGTTGCCCAGGTTCAGCAGGATCTGGTGCAGTGCCCGCCGGTCGGTGCGGACAATGACGGAGGTCGTGGGCATGTCGCTGTCGAGGGTCAGGCCCTTGGCCTGCGCGGCGAGTTCGAGGGCGGTCAGGACCTCCCGCACGACATCCTGGCAGATCACGGGTTCGATGCTCAGGTCGACATGGCCCGACTCGATGCGCGCCACGTCGAGGAGATCGTTGATCAGCGCGAGCAGGTGCTTGCCGCTGGAGCGCACGGCTTCAAGCTGCTTTTCCTGGTCGGCCGTCAGGGGGCCCGGCAGGCGCATCAGCAGCAGGCTGGTGAAGCCGATGATGGCATTGAGCGGCGTCCGCAGTTCATGGCTCATGGATGCCAGAAAGCGGTCCTTCGCGCGGCTGGCGCGCTCGAGCTCGACGTTCTGATCGTGCAGGGCTTTCTCGAAGCGCTTGCGTTCGCTGATGTCGCGGATGGCGCTCATGCCGAAGCGGCCCTTGTCAGTGTCCAGCGGACTCAGGCTGATTTCGACCGGGAACTCTTCGCCGGTGCTGCGGCGGCCGTAAAGCTCCAGCCCTGCCCCCATGGGGCGTGTGCGGGGGTGGTCGAAATAGCGGGTGCGGTGGGCCACATGGCGATGCTGGAAGCGCTCGGGCAGCAGCACTTCGATGGGGTGGCCCAGGAGGATGTTGGTGTCGTAGGCAAACAGCGCCTCGGCATGCACGTTGGCCAGCACGATGCGCCCGATGTCGTTGACGATGATGATGGCGTCCGGCGTTGAGTTCAGCAGCGTGCCGTAGCGTGTCGCGACGGCGGCCGTGTCCTGCCGCACCCGGAGGTGTGTGATGTCGGTGTCCCGATGCAGAAAGCCTTGTAGCAGGCGGGCGTCGTCGTGCAGCGCCCGCAGCGTCGCGTTGACGTAGATGCGGGTGCCATCACGGCGCACGCGCAAGGCCTCGAAGCTGGGTTGCGGCCCCCGGGAGGCTTCGACTCGGACAACGCGTTCGCCGTCGATGTGGTGACCGGGAACCAGCAGGTCGATCGCGTCCTTGCCGATGGCTTCTTCGGCGCCGTACCCATAGGTGACCTGGGCACCCGGACCCCAGTCGACGATGCGACCGTCGGCATCGGTGGTGAAAAGGGCGTCGGGGCACGCCTCGAGTGCATCAATCAGGACTGGTCGGGGCATGGCAGCGGGAGGGCGAGGGGCCGCGACCGTGGGCGCCATCGATGACCGTGCGCCGAGGTCACCCGGCCCAGTGTAGAGGGACGCCGAGCCGCCGTCTTGCCCGTGTCGGATCCCCTTCAAGGCATATGGTGGGGAAAGCCCTCTGGGAGCCGCGGAGCGCCTGAAATGAAAAAACCCGGCCGGAGCCGGGTTGGTCAGGAAGGCGTGTTGCCTTGCTGGCGCCGTCAGGGCTTGGTGCCCGTCGGGAAGGGCCACGCGGCCTGGGGGCTCAGCGTGGTCTTGGCTGCCGGGGCCGACGTCTTCTTCACGGCGGCAGGCTTGGCGGCGGCCTTCTTGGCTGCAGCCTTCTTTGCCGGCGCGGCCTTCTTGGCAGGCGCTTCGGCCTTCTTCACGGCGGCCTTCTTGGCGGGCGCTGCCTTCTTCACAGGAGCGGCCTTCTTTGCCGGCGCAGCGGCCTTCTTCACCGGGGCGGCAGCCTTCTTGGCGGGCGCGGCCTTCTTGGCCGGTGCAGCCTTCTTCACGGCGGCCTTCTTGGCCGGTGCCGCTGCCTTCTTGGCCGGAGCGGCCTTCTTGGCAGGCGCTGCAGCCTTCTTCACCGGGGCGGCGGCCTTCTTGGCTGGTGCCGCTTTCTTCACAGCGGCCTTCTTGGCCGGGGCAGCTTTCTTTGCTGCCGCTTTCTTCGCAGTTGCCATACGGATCTCCTTGATCAAGTTGCAAAGAGCACTGCACTGCAGCACGCAGCACAGGGATTCACCGCCCGACGCCCCCTAGGATCTGAGCGCGGTGCAGTGAATGGGGAAGGCCGGGAGGTCATGTGCTGGGCTGTCCGAGTGCTCTTGCTGGCTGGATCAATCCCAGGACAGGGCGCCGCCCGACTGGTATTCGATGACGCGGGTTTCGAAGAAGTTGCGTTCCTTCTTCAGGTCGATCATTTCGCTCATCCAGGGGAAGGGGTTCTCTTCGTTCGGGAAGAGCTCTTCCAGGCCGATCTGCGTGGCGCGGCGGTTCGCGATGTAGCGCAGGTAGCCCTTGAACATGGATGCGTTCAGACCCAGCACGCCGCGCGGCATGGTGTCTTCTGCGTAGCGGTACTCGAGCTCGACGGCCTTGATGAACAGCGCCTTGATCTCGGCCTTGAACTCGGGCGTCCACAGATGCGGGTTCTCGAGCTTGAGCTGGTTGATCAGGTCGATGCCGAAGTTGCAGTGCATCGACTCGTCGCGCAGGATGTACTGGTACTGCTCGGCCGCGCCCGTCATCTTGTTCTGGCGGCCCAGCGCCAGGATCTGCGTGAAGCCGACGTAGAAGAACAGGCCTTCCATCAGGCAGGCAAACACGATCAGCGACTTCAGCAGCGTCTGGTCGTTCTCCATCGTGCCGGTCTTGAAGTTCGGGTCCATGATCGCTTCGATGAAGGGGATCAGGAACTCGTCCTTGTCGCGGATGGACTGGACCTCGTGGTAGGCGTTGAAGATCTCGGATTCATCGAGACCCAGCGATTCCACGATGTACTGATAAGCGTGCGTGTGGATCGCTTCTTCAAATGCCTGACGCAACAGGAACTGGCGGCACTCGGGCGCCGTGATGTGGCGGTAGGTGCCCAGCGTGATGTTGTTGGCCGCGAGCGAATCGGCGGTGACGAAGAAGCCGAGGTTGCGTTTGATGATGCGGCGCTCGTCATCGGTCAGGCCGTTGGGGTCCTTCCAGAGCGCGATGTCGCGGCTCATGTTCACTTCCTGCGGCATCCAGTGGTTGGCGCAGGTGGCGAGGTACTTTTCCCAGGCCCACTTGTACTTGAACGGCACCAGCTGGTTGACGTCGGTCTGACCGTTGATGATGCGCTTGTCGGCCACGTTCACGCGGCGCGTGGAAGCGGCTTGAACGGAGTTCGCGGGGGTGTGCACGGGGGCTGCGCCAGCCGTCGACATCGGGGCATTCCGTGCGTCGCTGGGGGCCGAGGCCGGCAGCGGTTGAGGCACAGAACCGACAGGGTTCGAAGAGGCGTTGGAGGAGTCGTCTTCCCAGACCAGCATGGTGAACATCCTATGGAATCGGATTATGGAAGGGTGTTGTGAAAAACACCAAGCACTTCTTGACAGCGAGCGCCCGAGCTTGTTGCAGCCGAGCATCGAAAACAAGGGTCTCAGATCAAGAAGGCGCTGAATGGCTGTGCATCGAAGACCCTGATGCGATCAGGCTCTGACGGTGCCAGGCTCGGCGGGCTCATTGTGTGAGCCAGCCAGCCGAACCGGGCTGCGGGCGCAGATGCACTTCGGAGACAGACAAGGCCTCGTTCGCGCGCACGCTCCCGAGGCCTTGCTCATCACCGCGCCCGCCGCGGTGGCCGCCTTATTGGCAGGCCTCGCAGTCGGGGTTGTCGATCGAGCAGAACTTGATGTCGGTCGCCGGTTCGGCAGCCAGCACGGGCTCGGAGGACACGGCCTGCGGGGCAGCCGGTTGGGCTGCGGCTTGGAAGCCACCACTCGACACGGCGTTGAGCTGGCCGCGAGAGACCGTCGACTTCTCGGCGTGCGTGGCGCCCACGGTGCGGAGGTAGTAGGTCGTCTTCAGGCCGCGCAGCCAGGCCAGCTTGTAGGTCTCGTCCAGCTTCTTGCCCGAGGCGCCGGCCATGTAGATGTTCAGCGACTGGGCCTGGTCGATCCACTTCTGGCGACGCGAGGCGGCTTCCACCAGCCACACCGGCTCGACTTCGAAGGCCGTGGCGTACAGGTTCTTGAGCTCTTCGGGCACGCGGTCGATGCGGCGCAGCGAGCCGTCGAAGTGCTTGAGGTCCATGACCATCACGTCGTCCCACAGGCCGAGCTTCTTCAGGTCGCGCACCAGGTACTCGTTGACCACGGTGAACTCGCCCGACAGGTTGGACTTGACCGACAGGTTGCCGAAGCAGGGTTCGATCGAGGCGTCCACGCCGACGATGTTGGAGATGGTGGCGGTGGGGGCAATGGCCACGCAGTTGGAGTTGCGCATGCCGTACTGGGCGATGCGGGCACGCAGGGCGTCCCAGTCCATCGTGGTCGACGTGTCGACTTCGACGTAGCCACCGCGCTGTTCGGCCAGCAGCTTCACCGAGTCGATCGGCAGGATGCCGCGGTCCCACAGCGAGCCACGGTAGCTGCTGTAGCGGCCGCGCTCTTCGGCCAGCTCGGTCGAGGCCCAGTACGCGTAGTAGCAGACGGCTTCCATCGAGCGGTCGGCAAATTCGACGGCTTCCTGGCTGGCGTACGGGGTGCGCAGCTGGTACAGCGCATCCTGGAAGGCCATGATGCCCATGCCGACCGGACGGTGGCGCAGGTTCGAATCACGGGCCTTCTTGACGGCGTAGTAGTTGATGTCGATGACGTTGTCGAGCATGCGCATGGCGGTCTTGACCGTCTTGCGCAGCTTGTCGTGGTCGATGCCGCCGTCCTTGATGTGTTGCGACAGGTTCACCGAGCCCAGGTTGCACACGGCGATCTCGCCGCCGTTGGTGTTCAGCGTGATCTCGGTGCACAGGTTGGACGAGTGCACCACGCCGACGTGCTGCTGCGGCGAGCGCACGTTGCAGGCGTCCTTGAACGTGATCCAGGGATGGCCGGTCTCGAACAGCATCGAGAGCATCTTGCGCCACAGGTCGACGGCCTTGACGCGCTTGAAGGGCTTGATCTCGCCACGGTCGGCGCGGGCTTCGTAGGCGGTGTAGGCCTCTTCGAACGCGATGCCGAACTTGTCGTGCAGGTCAGGGCAGGAGGCCGGCGAGAACAGGCTCCAGTCGCCGCCTTCCATCACGCGCTTCATGAACAGGTCGGGAATCCAGTTCGCCGTGTTCATGTCGTGGGTGCGGCGGCGGTCGTCGCCCGTGTTCTTGCGCAGCTCCAGGAACTCTTCAATGTCCAGGTGCCACGACTCGAGGTACGCACAGACGGCGCCCTTGCGCTTGCCACCCTGGTTGACGGCCACGGCGGTGTCGTTGACCACCTTCAGGAACGGCACGACGCCTTGCGATTTGCCGTTGGTGCCCTTGATGTGCGAGCCCAGGGCGCGCACCGGGGTCCAGTCGTTGCCCAGGCCACCAGCGAACTTGCTCAGCAGGGCGTTTTCCTTGATGGCTTCGTAGATGCCGTCGAGGTCGTCGGGCACGGTGGTCAGGTAGCACGACGACAGCTGCGAGCGGCGGGTGCCCGAGTTGAACAGCGTCGGGGTGGACGACATGAAGTCGAACGAGGACAGCAGTTCATAGAACTCGATGGCGCGGGCTTCGCGGTCGATTTCGTTCAGCGCCAGGCCCATGGCCACGCGCATGAAGAAGGCCTGGGGCATCTCGATGCGGGCGCCCTGCACGTGCAGGAAGTAGCGGTCGTACAGCGTCTGCAGGCCGAGGTAGTCGAAGTTCAGGTCGCGCTCGTACTTCAGGGCCGCACCCAGGCGGGCCAGGTCGAACTGGGCCAGCTTTTCATCCAGCAGCTCGGCCTCGATGCCCTTCTTGATGAAGGTGGGGAAGTAGTCGGCGTAGCGCTCGGCCATCTCCGCGTGCATGACCTCTTCGCCGAGGATCTCGCGGCGGATGGTGTGCATCAGCAGGCGGGCCGTGGCGCGGGTGTAGGCCGGGTCATGCTCGATGCGGGTGCGCGCGGCCAGGATGGCGGCCTTGTAGACCTCGTCGATCGAGACGCCGTCGTACAGGTTGCGCTGGGTCTCGGCCAGGATGGGGCCAGGTTGCACGTCGGCGCCGAGGCCTTCGCACGAAGACTCGATCAGGGCCTGCAGGCGGGGCAGGTCGAGCGGCACGCGCTGGCCGCGGTCGATGACGTGCAGCGTGGGCAGGGCGGCGGCCTGTTGCTCGGCGGCCTGCTTGGCGCGTTCTTGTGCGCGGCGCTCGCGGTACAGCACGTAGGCACGGGCGATTTCATGGTGACCGCCACGCATCAGGGCCAGTTCGACCTGGTCCTGGATGTCTTCGATGTGGAAGGTGCCGCCGTTGGGGCGCGAACGCAGCAGACCGCGGACCACGGCTTCGGTCAGGCCGTCGACGGTCTCGCGCACGGAGGCCGATGCGGCGCCCTGGGTGCCGTGCACGGCCAGGAAGGCCTTCATCATGGCCACGGCGATCTTGCTGGGCTCGAAGGCCACGACCGCACCATTGCGTCGGATGATCTGGTAGTTGGCGTAGGCCGACTGACGCGGCTCGGCCGCATCGGCGGTGCCGCCCATGAAGGCAGATGAGGTGGACGACAAGGTGCTGGGCGTGGACGTTTGCATGTGTTTCCCTTCAGGATCTCAAGGCCCGCGAACGGGCGCGGAAACCTTGCGAATTCGGGCGCTTCAGGGTAGAGGCGCTGACTGCGGAGGACACTAGATCTGGTGTCTGGGGGTGCGCTGGGCACTACCAGTAGTGTTCGGCGGCAACTATAACGCCTTTTTGTTGGCGCCGGGAAGCTGCGTTGATGCTCGCTGCATGGTGCCCCTCGACACGACCTTCACGGGCGTGTGCAAGGCCTTGTCGCGTCAGGGGGCGAGCGGGTTTGCCCGGGGGCCTTAGGGGCTGTCAGTCGGCCGCCACACCGGCGGGAAAGCGGGCGGCAGGCCACCCGAGTCGGCGTCGCAGGCCCACCCAGTCGAAGGCCTGGCCTGGGTCGCGCTTGCGGCCGGGCGCCACATGCTCGTGGCCCACCACGCCTTGCAGCGGCCACTGGGTGTCGATCTGCATCAGCAGGTGCGCGAGCGCCTCGTACTGCGCGGGCTCGAAGGGGTGGTCCTCAAGCCCTTCGAGTTCGACGCCGATCGCGTAATCGTTGCAGTTGTCGCGGCCGCACCAGCTCGATCGGCCGGCGTGCCAGGCGCGGTCGAGCACGGACACGAACTGCATCAGGTGGCCGTCACGGCGAATGACGAAATGCGCCGAGACTTCCAGTCCGCGAATCTGCTGGAAGTAGGGGTGGGCGTCCCAGTCGAGCGTGTTGGTGAACAGGCGCTCGATGTAGTCCCCACCGTATTCACCGGGGGGCAGGCTGATGGAGTGAACAATGGCCAGGTCGATCGGCATGCCCGGCGGGCGGGGGCCGAAGTTCGGCGAGGGACAGCGTGCTGCCTCGGCGAGCCAGCCGTCTCGCCAGACTGGGGCCGGGCAGGGGTCAGTCCGGATCATGTTCAGGGTCGAACTGTTCACCCAGCACGATGCCGTGGTCGCTGACCTGCACGCCCAAGCGGGCCATGCGGTAGCGCATCTGGCGCAGCGACAGGCCCAGGCTCTGGCCGGCGGCCGTGCGGTTGAGCCGGTGCTTTTCAAGGGCGCGCACGAGGATGTCGCGCTCGACTTGATCGAGGTGCGCCGCCAGGTCGGCCGGCAACGCTGCCGGCGTGGCGGGCACCGGGGCAGTGGCCAGCGAGGCGGGGGCCGGCTCGGTGATCGTGGGGGCGGCGTTCGATGTGGCGGTGGCGGGAGCGTCCAGCCCGAGGTCGGCTGCGTCGATGGTGGCGTGGCCGCTCAGTGCGGTCGCACGGTGCAGCAGGTTCTCCAACTCGCGCACATTGCCTGGGAAGGGGTGTGCCTCCAGGGCGCGCAATGCGGCATCGCTCAGTTGCGGCACGGCGCTCAGGCCGGCCTCGCGGGCCAGACGTTCGAGCAGGCCGGCGCACAGGCCGGGCAGGTCCTCGCGGCGCTCGCGCAGGGCGGGCAGGCGGATCTGGATCACATTGAGCCGGTAATACAGATCCTGCCGGAAGCGACCCGCCTGGACCTCGGCGGCCAGGTCCTTGTGCGTGGCGCTCAGTAGGCGCACGTCAACGGGCATCTCGGCCGTGGCGCCGACGGGTCGCACGGCGCGCTCCTGGACGGCGCGCAGCAGCTTGGATTGCATGGCCAGCGGCAGGTCACCGAGTTCGTCCAGGAAGAGCGTGCCCCCGGCCGCGGCCTGGAAGAAGCCTTCGCGGTCTTCGCTGGCCCCGGTGAACGCGCCCTTGCGGTAACCAAAGAACTCGGCTTCGAGCAGGTGTTCCGGGATGGCGCCGCAGTTCACGGCAATGAAGGGGCGCGCCGCCCGGGTGCTGGTGTCGTGGATGGCGCGGGCGACCAGCTCCTTGCCGGTGCCCGACTCGCCGGTGATCAGCACGGGCGCCATGCTGCGGGCGACCTTGTCGATGAGCTGGCGTACCTGCTGCAGGCCACGGTCGACGCCGATCAGCCGCTGCAGTGCGCTGCGGCCAACCGAGGTCGCCGGCGCGGGCTGCGATGCGCCCGGGCGGCTGGCGTTGGCCGGTGGCGGTGTGCTGGCCGCACCTTGCAGGCCCACGATGCTGGCGACCACACTGCGAAACTGCTTCAGGTCGACGGGCTTGGTCAGGTAATCAAAGGCGCCGGCCTTCAGCGCAGACACCGCGTTCTCTGCCGATCCGTACGCCGTGATGACGATGGCGCGTTCCTGCCGACCGGTCTGTTCGAGGTGCTCGAGGATGTCGAGGCCGGTGCCATCCGGCAGGCGCATGTCGGTGATGACGGCGCTGTAGCGCTGCTCGGCCAGGTGCTGCAGCGCTTGCGCCACGCTGTCTGCTGTCTCTACGTCATAGCCCTCGCGCAGCAGCGTGAGTTCGTAGAGCGTGCGCAGGTCGGGCTCGTCGTCGATGACGAGCAGGCGGTGGGCGGAAGCGGTGCTCATGCTTGAGTGGCAGGGAGGCTGGCCGGTTCGATCGGCATCGTCATGTAGAACTCGTTGCGATGACGCACGCTGGCCTGGTGCTGTCGGTAGTCAATCGTTGCACCATGACGCTCGCACAGCTCGCGGCAAATATACAGGCCCAGGCCGGTGCCCCGACTGCGGGTCGAGAAGAAGGGCTCGAACAAGGCGCGCTCGGTGTCGGCGGTGATGGGGGGGCCGTCACTCAGCACCGAGATCATCAGCAGCCCATGCGGGCCGTGCGCTGTCGGCACCCAGCCCACGTGAACCCGGATGGCGCCGGGCTCCCCGGATTGATGGCGCAGCGCGTTGTCCAGCAGGTTGACCAGCACGCGCTGCAGGTGCTCCGGCTCGAAGCGCACTTTCAGGTGCGGGAAGTTCGGCGCCTGGCGGCAGGCCTGGATGTCGATCTCGAGCAGGCTGTGCTCGCCCATCCCGACACCCGCCGTGCTGCGCCATTCATTGCAGATGGCGACGATGTGCTCCAGCGGGTCGATGGCCGGTGCAGGCGGTCGCACCCCAGGCGCCACGGCCAGGATGTCGTCGACGATGTGCTTCAGGCGCGCGACGTTGTCGGCCACCATCTGCGTAAGCCGTTGCTGGGTGGAGGTGGCCGCGTCCTCGGCCATCAGTGCGTTGGCCTGCGCGATGGCTGCGAGCGGGTTGCGCACCTCGTGCGCAATGCCGGCCGACATCCTGCCCATGGCGGCCAGCTTGTCCTGACGTTGGCGGGCGCGCACGCTGCGCAGATCTTCAATGAAGAGCACGCAGACGTCTTCGTGGGCCCGCGCACCCCGCCCCCGGATGAAACGCATGCGCAGGCGGAGCTCGCGCAGACTCCGGTCGTCGAAATGCAGGGTGACTTCCTGCCCCACCTCTGCGTGGCCGGGGTTGGCCATGGCTTCCTCGATGGCTTCGATGAGCGCGCGCCATGCGGGAACCCCTGTCAGCGGAAAGGGGGGCTGCGGTGCCGAGCCTTGTGCCGACAGCAGGCGCCGGGCAGAGGGGTTGGCCGTTCTCACGCGGCCTCGCCGGTCGACCACCAGCACACCTTCCGTCATCTCGTCGATCACCAGCTTGTTGAGCTGGGCCTGACGGCGCGCCGCTTCCATGTTGCCGCGCGCGCTCCGCTCTTCGCGTGCCAGCCGGGCGGCCAGTTCGCTGGCCAGGGCGGCGATGAGGAACAGGCCCAGACCGTTCAGCCCGCCTTGCGTCATCAACGCGGCGACCTCGTCGCTGCGCTCGCCCTGCACCCACGCGACGGACAGCAGATTAAGCGTGGCAGCCGCCGCAACACCGAGTGCGACCACGCGGGGCAGCAGCACCGCCGACATCAGCACCGGCATGACGAGCAGGGCCTGCGCGTTCAGACCATTGCCGCTCAGGTGGTGGATGAGGGCGAAGACGGTGAGGTCAACGCCCACCGTGCCCAGTGCCTGGCGCGTGCCCAGCCGCGTGGCGTCGCGACCCTTGCGGCTGCGCCCCGGCCAGAACCAAGCCAGCGTGGCCAGGGTGGCGTACACCGCGCCCAGCAAGGCGGCCCAGGGCGACACGCGGCTGCCCGTGCTCCACAGCGTGGCCAGCAACAGAAGGCCCAGCATGCCGAGCACCAGTCGGGCCGCCAGAAAGGCCCGGTAGATCCGCTGAAACGTAGGATGGCCGTTGTCGCGGTCGGGCAGCGAGGTGTGCCGGCTCTTGCGCTGGGCAGCCATGGCGGCCGCTTCGGTGGGCGCATCCAGCTCACCGAACCAGGAGGCATGCCGCGAGTTCGGAAACTGGCTGGCCTCACCCGGGCCGGCTTCTGCGGGGCGGGTGGCGGCGTCGTCCATCGGGCGCGGCATCAGCCGGGCCGGCGGCCCAGTCGGGCGTGTTCGGCGCTGCAGTAGGGCAGGCCACCCAGATCATGGTGGGCCTCCGCCTCCGGCAGATGAACGCCGCAATGGGCGCACTGCACGATCTCCTGTGTCTGCGGGGGCGTAGGAGGCCGGTCGGCGCGCTGCGATGGGTCGGCCGGGCGGGCCAGCATGCGCTTCAGCAGAGGCACCACCACCAGCCACACCAGCAGGGCAATGAGCAGGTACTTGAGCATGGCGCGTCAGACGGTGGCAGGGCGGTGCAACAGCACCTCCATCACGAAACGGGAGCCGACATAGGCGAGCAGCAACAGCAGCGAGCCGGCCACCAGCCAACGGATGGCCTGGCTGCCCCGCCACCCGAAGCGGGCGCGGCCCACGAGCAGCGTGGCGAACACCAGCCATGACAGCACGGAAAAGACCGTCTTGTGATCCCAGCGCCACGGATTGGCGAAAGCCGCGCCCAGGAGCAACGTCAGGCTCAGCATCACGAACCCGGCGGCCACGAAGCGCAGCGTCAGGGCCTCCAGTCGCAGCAGCGGCATGCCGAGCGCCTGTCCGATCGGCCGGGGCGCAGGCACCTGCCCGCTTACCGGGCGGGTTCGCATCTGACGCTCGGCGTGCTGCAACAGTCCGGCGTGCAGCAGCGCGGTGCCGAACAGCCCGTACGAGGCGAAGCCCAGCAACCAGTGCAGCGGCGCCCAGGGCGAGCCTCCCAGAGGGTGGGTCTGCCCGGGGAAGATCCACGCAAGCGCCACCACGATGGCGCCCAGTGCCGCGAGCACGCGTCGCACCACGACCAGATCCAGGCGCCGGCTTTCGAGCGCGTACACGGCCAGGACCAGCCACACCGTGACCGACAGGGCAGGCGCAAAGCCGAACCGTCCCCCTGGATCCGGGCCGCCGAGCACCAGCGCGTCGAGCACGATGGCCACTGCCTGCGCCACCCAGCCCAGGCCGAGCACCATCCAGACGGGGCGCGCGGCGCCCGGGCGGTCTGCCTCGGCGGGTTGCGGCCATGCGCTGGCAGCAAGATAAGCCAGCACGGCAAGGCCACTGGGCCAGGCGGTCGAGAGGGCGGGCGATAAAATCATGTGTCGAGTTTAAAAGCACACGCAGCTCTTTCATGGCATCCAACCTCACAGAACGCCTGAGTCGCCTGGTCAAGACCATGCGCGGCCAGTCCCGCATCACCGAATCCAACGTGCAGGACATGTTGCGTGAGGTTCGCATGGCGCTGCTGGAGGCCGACGTGGCCCTGCCGGTGGTGCGCGACTTCATCGCCCGCGTCAAGGACAAGGCCCTGGGGCAGGAGGTCGTTTCCTCCCTGACCCCGGGTCAGGTCCTGGTCAGCATTGTGCAGAAGGAGCTCTCCGCCACGATGGGCGAGGGGGTGTCCGACATCAATTTGGCCACGCAGCCGCCTGCCGTCATCCTGATGGCCGGCCTGCAGGGTGCGGGCAAGACCACCACCACGGCCAAGCTGGCCAAGCACCTGATCGAAAAGCGCAAGAAGAAGGTGCTGACGGTCTCGGCCGACGTGTACCGGCCTGCCGCCATCGAGCAGCTCAAGACGGTGACTGCCCAGGCCGGGGCCGAGTGGTTCCCCTCTGCCCCTGACCAGAAACCCGCCGAGATCGCCGCGGCGGCCATTGACCACGCCCGTCGGCATTACTTCGACGTGCTGCTGGTGGACACGGCCGGCCGCCTGGCAATCGACGAAGCCTTGATGGCGGAAATCAAGGATCTGCACGCGCAACTCAAGCCCGTCGAGACGCTGTTCGTGGTGGACGCCATGCAGGGCCAGGATGCGGTCAACACCGCCAAGGCATTCAAGGACACGCTGCCGCTGACCGGCGTCGTGCTGACCAAGCTTGATGGTGACTCGCGCGGGGGCGCGGCGCTGTCGGTGCGCCAGATCACGGGTGTGCCGATCAAGTTTGCCGGCGTTTCCGAGAAGATCGACGGGCTGGAGGTATTCGATGCCGATCGCCATGCCGGCCGTGTGCTGGGCATGGGGGACATCGTGGCCCTCGTTGAAGAGGTCCAGAAGGGCGTCGACATCGAAGCGGCCCAGAAGTTGGCCGAGAAGGTCAAGTCCGGCGCGGAGTTCGATTTCAACGACTTTCTCTCGCAGATCAGCCAGATGAAGAAGATGGGTGGTCTGTCCGGACTCATGGACAAGCTGCCCACCGAATTGGCGGCCAAGGCGGGCCAGGCGGACATGGACAAGGCCGAGCGCGATGTGCGCCGCATGGAAGGCATCATCAGCGCCATGACCGCGAAAGAGCGCCGCCAGCCCGCCCTGCTGATGGACGGCAAGAGCAAGGCCAGCCGCAAACGCCGCATCGCCCAGGGCGCCGGCGTGCAGATTCAGGACGTCAATCGCCTGCTGAACCAGTTCGAGCAGATGCAGACGATGATGAAGAAGATGAAGGGCGGCGGCCTGATGAAGATGATGAAGCGCATGGGCGGCATGAAGGGGCTGCCTGGGCTGGGCCGCTAAAACCGCGGCCCTCCCGTGCGGTGTGAGCAGGTGTGACATGCGTCGCACTTCGCTACACAGCCCTTCATCGGGGCCTCAGACAGCCGAAGATCGGAGACGGTCCGGATCCGCGATCCGGTGCATGCCTTGGGCAGGAAGAGCCTCATGATGGACTTGGCCTCGATCTGGCCGGCCTTGGCCGCCGGCATCCTCGCACCCGGTGGCGTGGCCGCTGCCTGGTGGTGGCGTCGCGCCCGTCTTGCTTCGGTGGGTGGGCGCTCCGGCCGCGCTGCGCCGCGCGTGGCGCGGCCTGCCAAGGTGTCTCGCAAGGCGCCTGTGCCTGAAACCGACCTCGACACGCTGATCGGCTGGGAGCCTGTGGCCACGCGCGTGCTGACCAGCGCGGAGCGGGAAGCCTGGCACATCCTGCGCAAGGCGCTGCCGGAGCACATGGTGCTGGCGCAGGTGCCGGTGGCACGCTTTATCAAGGTGCCCACGCGCAACTCCTACAGCGAATGGCTGCGCCGCGTCGGGTCGCTCTGTGCCGATCTCGTCGTGTGCGACGCCGCCTCGCAGGTGGTGGCGGTGGTCGAAATCCGCCAGCCCATGTCACGCGAGAAAGAGCGCAGCCAGCAACGCCACGCGCGCATGGACCGTGTTCTGACGGCCGCGCGCATCCCTGTGCATGTGTGGCTGGATGGGGCATTGCCCGGGCCGGCGGTGGCGCGTGAAGCCATCCTGGGCGCGGCCATCAGCACCTCGGGCCGGTCCGGTTATCAGGATGTGAATGTCGCGCGGCGCACCGCGGAAGCGGCGGCCGTGGTTGCGTCGTTGCAGAACCCGGCGTCGGCGCTGCACGGCATGCAGGTGGACGAATCCGCCAGCGGAAACCTGGACGCCTGGCGGTCTGCGGCCCATGAAGATCCGGAAGACCCCGAGGTGGCGCGCCGGGAGCCGCCGCCTTCCACCTGGTTCGATGACCTGGATTCGGAGCCGATGCCGCTGGGCCAGACCAGCCGCCTCTGAACGGTCAGCTCAGCAGCGCGTGGGAGAACTCGCGGGCGCTGAAGGTCTGGAGGTCTTCCAGCTTTTCGCCCACACCGATGAAGTACACCGGCACTGGCGCCTGACGCTGACGCGACCACAGCGCAATGGCGGCCAGCACACCGCCCTTGGCCGTGCCGTCGAGCTTGGTCACGATGAGCCCGGTGAGACCGAGCGCTTCATCGAACGCCTTCACCTGCGCGAGGGCATTCTGGCCCGTGTTGCCATCGACCACCAGCAACACCTCGTGCGGCGCGCTCTCCATGGCCTTGCCGATGACGCGCTTGATCTTGCGCAGCTCCTCCATCAGGTGCAATTGCGTGGCCAGGCGGCCGGCCGTGTCGGCAATCACCACATCACAGCCGCGGGCCTTGCCAGCCTGCACGGCGTCGAACGTCACGGCGGCTGGGTCACCCCCTTCCTGGCTCACGATGTCGACCTGATTGCGGTCGGCCCAGACACCCAGCTGCTCACGCGCCGCCGCGCGGAAGGTGTCGGCGGCCGCCAGCAGCACGCGTTGCCGTGCGTCGGCCAGATGCCGGGTCAGCTTGCCGATGGTCGTGGTCTTGCCAGCGCCGTTGACGCCCGCCACCATGATGACGGTGGGCGTGGTGTGGCCCACTTCCAGTGATTTCTCCAGCGGAGCGAGCAGCTCGGTGATGGCGTCGATCAGCAGCGCCTTCACCTGGGTCGGCTCGGTGGCTTTGGCCTCCTTCACCCGGCGCTTGAGGTCGTCGAGCAGGTGTTCGGTCGCCGCCACGCCGGCGTCCGCCATCAGCAGGGCGGATTCCAGCTCTTCGTACAACGCGTCGTCGATGCGGGTGCCCGTGAAAACCTGGGCGATGCCCGAGCCGGTTTTCTTCAGACCCTGACGGAGCTTGTCGAGCCAGGAGCGGCGCTCTGGCTCGGGGGCGCGGGGGGCAGGGGCTTGGGCCACCGACACCGCGGTGGGCGCAGCAGGAGCCTGGGCCACCGGGGCAGGCACCGCAGCCGGCTTCGGGACTGCAGCGGGTGCGGCTGGTGCCGTCACCACGGGGGCTTGCACGATGGGCGATGTCGGGGGCGCTGCCACGGGGGCAGGGGCCGGTGCGGGGGGCCGAGGGGCCGCCTCCGGCGCGGCCGGCGTCGCGGGTGCGGCGGCTGGCTGCTCGACGGGCGCTTCCGGGGCAGACTGCCCCCATCCCAGCTTTTTCTTGATGAAACTGAACATGCGTCCATTGTAGAGGGCGCCCCTTCTTACAATCTCGCGATGTCTTCCCCCCGTTCCTCCTCCAGATCCGCTCCCCGTTCGGCGCAAGGCGCGCGGCCCGACACCGGGCGTCGCGCGGCGGAAAAGGTCGCTTCCGGTGCCCCGCAGGAAGTCCGGATCATCGGCGGCCAGTGGCGGCGCACGCCCGTGCCGGTCCCGGTGTCGTCCGGCCTGCGGCCGACGCCCGCGCGCGTGCGGGAGACGCTGTTCAACTGGTTGGGGCAGGATCTGCAGGGTTGGCGTGTGCTGGACGCCTATGCCGGTTCTGGCGCACTCGGCTGGGAGGCCGCCTCCCGCGGCGCCGACGAGGTCGTGATGCTCGAGCGTGAGGCTGCCCTGGTGCGCGGACTGCAGGCTGTGAAGACCCGGCTTCATGCCGGGCAGGTGCACATTCATCAAACCGACGCGCTGACGTGGATGCGCCAGCCTGCGCAGGCTGGCCGTTTCGACGCCGTGTTTCTCGATCCGCCGTTCGATGACCAGGCCTTTGACCAGGCACTCGCGGCGGCGCGCCGGTGTGTGCCCGAGGGGGGCTGGATCTACCTGGAAGCGTCGTGCGCGTTCGAGGCGCGGCCCGGGCTGGCATTGCATCGCCACGATCGCGCCGGCGCAGTGCACTTTCACCTCTTCCGCCGCGTGGAGGAAGATGGCCCTGCCGCCGCACCATCTGCCTGACGCTTACACTCACGCCGACACCGTCCCCACGGCCACGGCATCCACCGAATCCGTTCCTTTCCGGAGCCCCGTTTGAGCCCGTCTGCTTCCCCGACCGCCGTCTACCCCGGCACGTTCGACCCCATGACCCTTGGGCATGCCGACCTGATGCGGCGCGCCAGCCAGCTGTTTGGCCGCCTCATCGTGGCGGTGGCCGCAGGACACCACAAGAAGACGATGTTTTCGCTGGAGGAGCGGCTGGACATGGCCAAGGAGCTTGCGGCTCAGCACGCCAATGTCGAGGTCATCGCCTTTGAAGGGCTGTTGCGCGATTTCGTGGTGGGCCACGGGGGCAAGGTCGTTGTGCGCGGGCTGCGGGCCGTGAGCGACTTCGAGTACGAGTTCCAGATGGCCGGCATGAACCGGCAACTGATGCCCGATGTGGAGACCGTGTTCCTGACGCCGTCCGACCAATTCCAGTTCGTGTCGGGCACTTTTGTGCGCGAGATTGCGATGCTGGGCGGGGACGTGTCGAAGTTCGTGGCGCCCAGCGTGCTGGCCCGCCTGCACGAGCGCGTCGCCCGGCGCCCGGCCTGAACGTTTCCCGAAGAGAGCGCCGCCATGGCCTTGACCATCACCGAAGAGTGCATCAACTGCGACGTCTGCGAGCCCGAGTGCCCCAATCAGGCCATCTCGATGGGCGAGACGATCTACGTCATCGACCCGGCCAAGTGCACCGAGTGCGTCGGCCATTTCGATGAGCCGCAGTGCGTGCAGGTGTGTCCGGTCGAGTGCATTCCGGTGAACCCTGCGCATGTGGAAACCCCCGCGCAGTTGCTGGCGAAGTACCACCGGCTTCAGGCAGAGCGGGGCGCTCCAGCGCCTGCGGTGAACGCGGCGGGCTGAACGCTCGACGCGTGTTTTCCTCAGCCCGTTGCGGGCGGGGTCAGCGGCTGGCGTCCTGACCGGCGGCTGTCGGTGCCGTCTGGGCGGCCCGCGGCGCACGGGCGGTGAACAGGCGCGGATCGCGCGCCCGAGCGCGGCGATCTCGCTTCGGCGGAGCGTCACTGCCGGGCTGGGGCGATGCAGCTGGCGTCCTCGATGCGTCTGCGCGAGGCCCCGCTTGCTTACGTTGTGCGGCCTCCGCACGCTGAAGCTGTTCCTGTGCGCGAGCGCGTCGATGGAGTGCGTCATGCAACTGCGCTTCCGTACGCAGGTCCTCTCGAACCGGCTGGCGTTGGCCGCCCGCACAGGGGAACTGGCTGAGCACCACCGACCCACCCTCGGTGCAGCGATAGACCGCGGTCCCTGCCGCCAGCACCGGGCCCGACGCCGCGGCCAGTGCGACAGCGCACAGGGCGATCTTCATCCAAGGCCATGAGGACAGGGCGGGCGGCAGGCGGAGCATGGCGCGTCAGGTCTGGGGTGTCGAGGGGGTGCCGTCGGCCGCGGGCGGCTTGCGCGGAGGCTTGGGGCGCTGTGGGCCGGCGTGGATTGTGGCCGTGGCTTTCGCCATGTCGCCGGCCAGCAGTGCTTCCGTGGCGTCCAGCGCCTGGTCGATGCACTTGTAGATGGCTTCCCGTTCAGGCTGGGGCGGTTTGCGCAGCACATAGGCCGCCACCTCGTGCTTCACGCCCGGGTGGCCGATGCCCAGGCGCAGGCGGTGGTAGTCGCCCGAGCCGAGTTGCGCGTGGATGTCGCGCAGGCCGTTGTGGCCCGCGTGGCCGCCGCCCTTCTTGAGCTTGACCTGGCCGGGCAGCATGTCGAGTTCGTCGTGCGCCACCAGCACTTCGTCCGGGTTGATCTTGAAGAAGCGCGCGAGCGGTGCGACCGATTTGCCCGACAGGTTCATGAAGGTCTGTGGCTGCAGCAGCCACACCGGCCCTTGGGGCAGGTTGGCGCGCGCCACCAGCCCGTGATAGGCCCGGTCGGGTTGCAGGTGCACGCCCAGGCGGCGGGCGAGGGCGTCGATGTACCAGAAGCCCGCGTTGTGGCGGGTGTCTTCGTATTCAGGGCCGGGGTTGCCCAGGCCGACAAACAGGCGAATCATGTTGGGGCTCGATTATCCGGAGTCCGTGCCACAAAAGAAAAGCCCCGCCGAGGCGGGGCTTGACTGTGCAGAAACGCAAGAAATTACTTCTTGCCCTTCTTGCCCTTGGCGGGCTCGGCAGCCACCGGAGCGGCCACGATTTCTTCGGCAACCGGCTCGACCACGGTGGCGATCACCGGGTTCTTGCGACCGTGGGTGATGACCTTGATGTGGCTGTCGAGGGTCAGGTCTTCCACGTGGATCGACTGGCCCTTGACGACGTTGCCCAGGTCGACGGTCAGGAACTCGGGCAGCTGTTCAGCCAGGCACTCGATTTCCAGTTCGGTCACGACGTGGTTGATCAGGCACTTGTCGATCTTGACGGCCTGCGACTCGGCTTCGTTCACGAAGTGCAGGGGCACCTTCTTGCGGATGCGGGTGGTGGCGTCGACGCGCTGCAGGTCCACGTGCAGCACGAGGCGCTTGAACGGGTGAACCTGGTAGTCGCGCAGCAGGACCTTCTGCACTTCGCCGTTCAGTTCCATGTCCAGGATGGACGAGTGGAACTGTTCCTTGCGCATGGCGTGGAACAGGGCGTTGTGGTCCAGCTCGATGTTCTGCGGGGCCTTGCCGGCGCCGTAAACGATGCCCGGGGTCTTGCCGGAATTGCGCAGGCGGCGGCTCGCTCCGGTCCCCTGCAGATTGCGCTCAAAAGCGACGAATTTCATGGAATGCTCCAAGTTGGTAAAGCGCCCGCGACCAGGCGCTGAAAGAAGACCGCGGCCGAAACCACGGTCAGCAGAAACGGATCAGAAGTTGTTGTTCTGTTCCGCAAACAGGGACGTCACCGAGTCACCGTCGGTGATGCGACGGATCGTTTCGGCAAACAGGAAGGCGGTGCTCAACTGGCGGATCTTGGCAGTGCCCTTGGCAGCCTCGGCCAGCGGAATGGTGTTGGTGATCACGACTTCGTCGAGGTGCGAAGCCTTGATGCGCTCGATGGCCGGGCCCGAGAACACGGCGTGCGTGCAGTAGGCGTACACGCTCTTGGCGCCGCGCTCCTTCAGCACCTCGGCGGCCTTCACCAGCGTGCCGGCGGTGTCGATCATGTCGTCCATGATCACGCAGTTGCGGTTCTCGATTTCGCCGATCACGTGCATCACTTCCGACACGTTCGCCTTGGGGCGACGCTTGTCGATGATGGCCAGATCGCAACCCAGTTGCTTGGCCAGCGCACGGGCGCGGACCACGCCACCCACGTCGGGCGACACGACCACGAGGTCTTCGTACTTCTTTGCCTGCAGGTCGGACAGCAGCACGGGCGACGCGTAGATGTTGTCGACCGGGATGTTGAAGAAGCCCTGGATCTGGTCGGCGTGCAGGTCCATGGTCAGGACGCGGTTGACGCCGACGGCTTCGAGCATGTTGGCCACGACGCGGGCCGAGATGGGCACGCGGGTCGAGCGGGGGCGGCGATCCTGGCGAGCGTAGCCAAAGTAGGGGATGACAGCCGTGATGCGCTGGGCGGAGGCGCGCTTGAGCGCGTCGGCCATGATCAGCAGTTCCATCAGGTTGTCGTTGGTCGGGGCGCAGGTGGACTGCACCACGAACACTTCGCGACCGCGCACGTTCTGCTGGATCTCGACCGTGGTCTCGCCGTCCGAGAAGCGGCCGACAGCGGCCTTGCCCAGAGAGATGCCGAGGCTGGTGGCGATTTCCTGAGCGAGCGCCGGATTGGCGTTGCCGGTGAAGAGAACGGTATCGGAGAGCATGGGCGGGCCGTTGGGGACGGAGATGATGACGAAATGACCATCTGCCCTGTCACCTTGCCCCTGAGGAAACCGGAGCCTGTCCGGTTGATGCCTGTTGGCATCTGCCTTCGCGGAAGGTTCAGGGCAGGTGATGTTGTGTGATCAGCAAAGACCGCACAGAAGAAATCTGGCAGGGGAGGAAGGACTCGAACCCTCGCATGTCGGAATCAAAATCCGATGCCTTAACCAACTTGGCGACTCCCCTACTCAGGACACAGTCTTGAACTGACGTTCTTGACCGCAACCTAGTAAGCTGTTCTCTTGTCGAGAGCCTCAGATTGTATGTCGATTTTTGCGACGTTTGCAAGTCTGTTGCGTCTCTGCATCATCTTCTGTCGATGCTGTTCAATCGCATATCGGATCGAGCATCTCCAGCAGAGGGTGCCGAGGCAGACCGCGCGTCACGCGACCGACCCAGTCCGGATCATTCAGGCCCACATCGCGAGGCTGGAAGCCGTTCTCAGGCTGGGCATCATGGTCGAGCCATGAAAACACCGTGCTGCCTGAACCCGTCATCCGGCTGTTGCCGAAGCGGTTCTGCATGATCTCAAGTGCCTGGCTGATCTGGTTGCTGTAAGCCGTTGCGGGCTCTTGCAAGTCATTTCTGCCGAAGCGCTTGGGCGCTGCAAGAAAGACTGCGACTATAGCATGGGGTGTGTCGCGTTTCAACGCGGGCGATCCAAAAATCGCGGCTGTGGGCACCGCGACGGGCGGTTTCAGCAGAGCCAGTGGCGTTTTCAACACACTGTCGGGCAGTTCGATGGGCGTGATGGCTTCGCCCACGCCTTCCACCCAGGCGTTGCGTCCTCGCACGAAGAACGGCACATCGGCGCCGAGCTGCAACGCCAGGGCTTCCAGGCGCGTGCGTGACCAGCGCAGGCCCCATAGCTGGTTGAGGCCGAGCAACACCGTGGCCGCATCCGAACTGCCGCCCCCCAGGCCGGCACCCCAGGGCACGTGCTTGCGGATGGCGATGTCGCAACCGAGCGGGGTGCCGCTTTCCTGTTGAAGCAGGCGGGCGGCGCGCAGGCACAGGTCGTCGTCAGGCAGGGTGACTGTGAGGTCGTGGCGCTGCAGGCAGCCGTCGTGGCGCAAGGTGAGGTCGATGCTGTCCTGCCAGTCGATCAGCATGAAGACGGACTGCAGCAGGTGGTAACCGTCGGGGCGCCGTCCGGTGATGTGCAGAAAGAGGTTGATCTTGGCCGGGGCCGGCAGGCCGAGGAGGGCAGACATGGGGCTCAACGGTCGGAGACGATGCGGATGGTGACGGGGCGATGGCCTGAGGAGCCGGGGCGCTCGGCGGTGATGCGGCCTTCTGCCTGCGAACGGGTGTCGATGCGCCAGCCGGCCTGATCGAATGTCCCGGTACCGGTCTGATGGGGCAGTGCGGGTGTGGGTTTGCCCTGCATCCACCAGGGCAGAGCGCGCAGCGGGAGTGCTTCACCGAAGAGGGTCTCACTGAGCGCGTCGAGTGACTCGAATTCCCGTCGCTCGCGGCCGTCTTCCAGCCAGACACGCCCCGGTTGCCACACCACACGCGCCATCTGGCTGCCCAGCGGCGTCATGAGGTCGATGCGGCCGGAGCGCTCGTCGCCCTCGAAGAAGTAGCCCGCGCTGATGCCGCGTGCGGGCTGGTCGAGCCAGGCGGCAAGCTTGATGCTCAGCTGGCCTTGCAGGGACACGGATTCGGCCGAGGCCAGCGGTTCGGGGAGGGGCGGGTGGCGGGTGGCGCAACCAAGGAGTGCCGCACTCAGGGCGCCGAGAAGGACAGCGCGCGTGAGCCGTCTTGCGGCCGGCATGACGGGGCAGAGGCTCACAATCTGATCTTCAGGCGCTTGAGGGTTTCGACCAGCGTTTCGTTTTCGGGGTCACCCTGACGGGATTCGCGGAAGTACTGGAGCGCTTCTTCCTTGCGGCCCATCTGCCAGAGCACTTCGCCGATGTGGGCACCGATTTCGGGGTCGGCCCGCTTGGCGTAGGCCTCTTTCAGTGTGCGCAGGGCGTCGTCGGCCTGGCCGGCACGGAACATGACCCACCCCAGGCTGTCGGTGATGTACGGGTCGCCCGGGCGCAGGGTCAGGGCCCGATCGATCAGGCTCCGGGCCTCATCGAGGCGAACGCCGCGGTCTGCCAGGCTGTAGCCGAGGGCGTTCAGGGCATTGGCGTTGTCGGCGTTCTGCGTCAGTGCCTTGCGCAGCAGTCGCTCCATCTCTTCGTGGCGGCCCAGGCGGTCGGCCATCATGGCCTGGTCGTACAGCAGGTCGCCGTCTTCCGGGAAGCGGCGTACGCCCTCGGCGAGCACCTCGTAGGCGTCCTTGTGGCGCTTCGCCTCGCGCAGCAGCTGGGCTTCAGCCTGGATCTTCACGGCGGCGTCGCGGGGTTCGGTCTCCGGGAGCTTGCGGAGGGTGGCTCGCGCCTCGTCGACCCGTCCCAGCCGGACCAGGATGCGGGCGCGGTGGTTCTGGATGGCCATCAGCTGATGATCGGGATCGGCTCGCCCCAGCCAGTCGAGCGCCGCGGGCAACTGCTTGCGCTGCTCAGCGATCTGCGCCATCAGGATCTGCGCCTGTTGCTGCTCGGTCAGGCCGCTGCTGTTGGCTTCGCTGACCATGCGGGGCATGCCGCCGTCCTGAGCGGTCGGATCGGCCGGGGGGGCTTCGAGAACGGGTTTGAGTGCCTGCTCGGCCTTGTCGAGCTGACCCAGTTCCATGCGGACAGCGGCCAGCGTCAGCCAGATGCCGGTTTGCGAAGGTTGGGTGGCCAGAAGGGTGTCGAGTTGGCTTGCAGCTTCTTCGTAGCGCTTCAGGCTGGCGAGCTTGCGGCCGTAGGCCAGGCGCACCAGGGGCTCGGCATCCGGGCGTGCAAGCTGGGCCTTCACCAGGTCTTCGGCGCCGGTTTGCAGGCCCATGAGGTCGACGGCCAGCAGGCCGGCCAGCGGCAACTGGGGCTTCAGCGTGAGGGCGCGCTGAGCAGCGGCCATCACCTTGTCAGGCTGGCGTGCGCCGAGCCAGGCTTCGCCGCTGGCGCCCCATGCTTCGGCCAGTTCGAGCGGGGGCTGACGCCAGGGCTGGGTGGCGTCGTCGACCACGCGGGCCACAGCCTGCTTGTCCGGCAGGCGTTGCAGGCTGCGCGGCAGGCCAGCAATCACCTGGGGTTGCTGCGGCGCAGGCGTCTGCTGGATGAGTGTGCGCAGGGGCGCGGCCAGCTCATTGGTGCGGCCCAGTGCGATGAGGATTTGCGCGGTGTAGTCGGAGGCCTCGCGCGATTGCGGATAGGCCTGACGCCATGCCTTCGCTGCGGCCAGTGCCTGCTCACCCGCCCGTGCCCGCAGAGCAATCTCGACGGCGCGCTGGTACAGCTGGCTGCCTTGCGAGGTGGTGTGCTGACGGCGCGCGGCTTCCAGGTAGAGCTGGTAGGCCGGGCCGGCATTGCCGCCGTTGGACTCAATCTCGGCGATCAGCACCTGATAGAACAGCGCGCCGTCCATGGCCGAGTTCTCGACAGGTTTGCTGGCGGCGCCAGCGGGCGCCTCGGCGGCCTTGCGTTCGGAGGGCTTGCGGCCGGCCTGCGCCTGGGCGTTGGACGCAAGCAGGGCGCTGGCTGCCAGGGCCACCATCACGGCGGAACGAGGGATGGGCAGCAAAGACAGCGAGGGGCGGTCGGTCGGCAAGGGCATGAGCTCTCCAATGGTCCAGCCATTCTATTGAGTGAGCCGGCCCGGGATAATTCCGCCATGCCTGAATTGCCGGAAGTCGAAGTCACGCGGCGCAGTTTTGCAGACCGCATCCTGGGGGCCACCGTGGAGGCCGTGCGCCTTGGCAAGCCCTTGCGCTGGCCCATGGGGCGCCACCCTGAGGAGCTGGTGGGGTGTCGGGTGGGGGCCGTGCAGCGGCGAGGCAAGTACCTGTGGCTGCCACTGACCCGGCTGGCCGAGCTTGGCGAGGTCGACGAAGGCGGGCTGCTGATTCACCTCGGCATGTCCGGATCGCTCGGGTTTGGCATGGGCATGAGGCCACCGGGGCCGCATGACCACATGGAGTTGCACACGACGCACGGGTGCCTGCGTCTGACCGATCCCCGCCGCTTCGGCGCTGTGTTGTGGGGACCCTCGATGACGCTCGGTTGGCCGGGCAAGCTGTTGACGGGGTTGGGGCTTGAGCCTTCGGACCCGACGCTGGACGGCGTGTATGTCCACGCGCGGCTCAAGGGGCGCCGTGTGCCGATCAAGCAGGCCCTGATGGCGGGCGACATCGTGGTCGGCGCGGGCAACATTTATGCGTGCGAGGCGCTGTTCCGGGCGGGCATCGATCCGCGGACGCCGGCAGGCCGCCTGAGCCGGCCGCGGTGCCAGCGGCTGGTCGATGAGGTGAAGGCGGTGCTGGAGGAGGCTGTGGCGCTGGGCGGGTCGAGCTTGAAGGACTTCCGCGATGCCCATGGCGCCCAGGGGCACTTCCAGTTGAGCACGCTGGTCTATGGCCGGGAGGGCGACCCTTGCCGGCGCTGTGAAGGGCCGGTGCGGCGCGTGGTGCTCGGCCAGCGTTCCACGTTTTATTGCGCCAATTGTCAGAAGAAGTGACAGTCGTGCGGTCTGTTGCGAAACGCGCGGCGGCGGACAGGGGCAGCGCACGTTTTGCAGCCTTTCGGTTTGCCCGCAGAAGGGGCGCTTGCGCTACGATGACCGCATGATGCCGACTTTTGCCAGCCACCTCGACGCCCTGGGCCAGTGGCGCGCCGACACCGACGCCCGCCTGGCCTCGCTCGCGCGTTTTGCCCGCGAGCACGACCTGCTCGACGATGCTTCGGCCGAGTGGTTCGAGGCCATGCGGCATCGCCTGTCGGGCGAAAAGCTCATGGTGGCGTTTGTGGCCGAGTTCTCGCGCGGGAAATCGGAACTCATCAACGCCATCTTTTTTTCGGACAAGGGGCGGCGCATGATGCCGGCATCGGCTGGGCGCACCACGATGTGCCCGGTCGAGTTGGGTTATGACGCGGAAGACCCGGTGGGGCTGTCGCTGCTTCCGATCGAAACGCGTCTGGAGCCCACCTCCCTCACCGAGTACCGCGCGCGCCGCTCTGCCTGGACCTGGATCGAGCTGGATCTGCAGAACCCGGACGGCATGGCGCAGGCGCTGGCCCAGGTGGTGCGGACGCGGCTGGTGTCGAAGGACGAGGCGGCCCGGCTCGGTTTCTGGGACGACGAACGTCCTGACGACAACCCGCCACTGCAGGCGGAAGATCTGGTCGAGGTGCCCGTCTGGCGTCATGCGCGGATCAACCTGCCGCATCCCCTGCTCAAGCGCGGCCTGGTCGTGCTCGATACACCGGGCTTGAATGCCATTGGCACGGAACCCGAACTGACGCTGGGGCTGCTGCCACAGGCGCATGCCACGGTGTTCATCCTCGGCGCTGACACCGGTGTGACGCGTTCGGATCTCAGCATCTGGCGTGACCACCTCTCCGGCCCGGCGCTGGCCCGCTACGTGGCGCTGAACAAGATCGACACGCTGGTCGACCCGTTAAGCACCCCGGCCGAAGTGGAGGCCGTCATTGCCCGGCAGCGGGAGAGCGTGGCGCAGACGCTCGAGATCCCGGCTGCCCATGTGTTTCCCATTTCGGCACGCCTGGCGCTGACTTCGCGCCTGTCGGGTGATGCGTCGGGCATGGCGGCCAGCCGGCTCGAAGCGTTCGAGCATGCGCTGTCGGACGGTCTGCTGCCGCGCCGGCGCGACAACCTGGCCGAGGCTTCGGTGGCCGGCGCGCTCCGGTTCCAGCAGCAGCTGCAGCGCCGCTTCGGCGAGATGCGCCGGCTGTACGCAGACCAGCTGCTCGAATTGCGCGGCCTGCGGGGCAAGAGCTCCGGCAAGGTGCAGCTGATGTTGCAGCGGGTTCAGGCCGAGGCGACCGAGTTTGAACAGTGCACGGCCCGTTTGCAGGCCATGCGCAGCGTGCACGCTCGCATGATGAAGGACGTGTTGCGCGAGCTGTCGTCTGACAGGCTGCGTGCCGAGGTGGAGGTGCTGCAGCAGGTGCTGGGCGGCTCATGGCTGCCGTTGGGCGCCCGTAAGGCCTTCATCGAGTTGTGCGCGCGATTGCGCGGCCTGATCGAACAGGCCCAGCAGCGCAACGACGAGGTGCACGCGATGCTGGTGGCCTCGTTTGCCAAGCTCAATGCCGAATTCGGCTTCAGCCTCGTGGCAGACAAGCCGGTCGATGTGCGCAAGTACACCGACGACCTGAATCTCATCGAGCGCAACTACGTTCAGTATCTTGGCCTGAGCCAGGCGTTCCGGCTGGCTCAACCCGGCTTCCAGGAGCAGTTCCGCCGCATGCTGATCTCGCGTTTGCGCGTGGTGTTCGAGACCGTGAGCAACGACATCGAGCTGTGGAACAAGACCGCCTCGGCACAGGTGGACAGCCAGCTGCGCGAGCGGCGGCGCAATTTCAAGCGGCGCTACGAGTCGCTGGATCGCATCCAGACGGCCTCGACCGAACTGGATAACCGGCTGCAGGAAGTGCAGGCGCAGGATGAGCGCGTGCTGCAGTTGCAGACCCGTTTGGGCGTGCTGGTCGACGAACTCGTGCAGCAGGCGCAGAGCGCCGGCGGACTGTCGGCCGCGGCCGGGTTGCCAGGGCTGAATCTGGACCTCAACCTCAGCACCGAGCCGGCCTTGCTGGCAGATTCGGCCCCGTCGACCAACGCATGAGTGATCGCAGTGCAGACGACCTGCTGCGGGACGCGCAGCAGGTGAGCCCGGTGCTGGCCGAGCGATTGGTGGCCTGGCAGCATCAGGAGGGGCGGCATCATCTGCCCTGGCAGAAGGTGCGGGATCCCTACCGTGTGTGGCTGTCGGAGATCATGCTGCAGCAGACGCAGGTGAGCACGGTGCTGGGGTACTTCGACCGCTTTCTCGCTCGTTTTCCGGATGTCGCTGCGCTCGCGGCCGCGCCGCAGGACGAGGTGCTCGCGCTGTGGGCGGGCCTGGGCTATTACAGCCGGGCGCGCAACCTGCACCGCTGTGCGCAGGCCGTGGTGGCAGAGCACGGCGGGGTCTTTCCGAGCACGGCGGTGCTGCTGCAGACCTTGCCCGGCATCGGGCCTTCCACCGCGTCGGCCATTGCGTCGTTCTGCTTCAACGAGCGCATCTCGATCATGGATGGCAACGTCAAGCGGGTGCTAGGGCGGGTGCTGGCGTGGGGGGAAGACCTGTCGGTGAAGGCCCACGAGCGCGCGCTGTGGGCGGCGGCGCAGCAGGTGCTGCCGGCGCGCGCCGAAGACATGCCGGCCTACACACAGGGACTCATGGACCTGGGCGCGACGCTGTGCACGCCGCGCAAGCCGGCCTGCCTGACCTGCCCGTGGTCGGATCTGTGTCTCGGCCGGCGTGAGGGCGACCCCGAGCGGTTTCCGGTCAAGGGCCGGAAACTGGTGCGGGGCGAGCGCGAAAGCTGGCTGCCGTGGTTGGAGTGGCAGAGCCAGGTCTGGCTGGAGCAGATGCCCGAGACCGGCGTGTGGGGCGGCCTGTGGACGTTGCCCCTGCTGGAGAGCGATGCGGCGTTGCACGCCTTGTGGGGACCTGCGCTGGCCGAACGGGCCGAGGCGCAGCCGCGCAGCAAGCATGTGCTCACGCATCTGGACTGGTGGCTCAACCCGCGGCGTCTGGTGCTGAGCGATGCACAGGAGGCTGCCCTGCTGGCCGAAACGCTGCAGGCCCGCGAGCCGTCCGGCCGCTGGGTGCCGCTTGCCGACCTGGCAAATTGGGGGCTGCCCGCGCCCATCAAGCGCTGGCTCGTCGGCTGAGCCAGTGCGGGTCGACCGGGCTGGTCAGATCGATCAGCCCAGCGTCACGATGACCGGTGCGTGGTCGCTCGGGCGTTCGTTCTTGCGCGGCGCCTTGTCGATCACACAGGCCTGCAGCCGCGGGGTGAGCACCGTACTGGTCAGGATGTGGTCGATGCGCAGGCCCTGGTTCTTGCGGAAGGCCAGGTTGCGGTAGTCCCACCAGCTCCAGGGCTTGGGCGGCTGCTCGAACTGGCGGAAGGCGTCGACGAAGCCCAGATCGAGCAGCTGCTGGAAGTGGGCGCGCTCTTCGACCGTGCAGTGAATCTGGTCCTTCCATCCGACCGGGTCGTAGACGTCGGCGTCGGTGGGGGCGATGTTGAAGTCGCCCATCAGCACGACCTGCGGGTGCCTGGCCAGTTCGTCGCGCAGCCAGGCTTCGAGGGCCGTCAGCCAGCCCATCTTGTAGGCGAACTTGTCGCTGCCCGGCGCCTGGCCGTTGGGGAAGTAGCAGCCGATGACGCGCACCGGGCCCAGTTCGGTTTGACCCAGCGTGCCGGCGATCACGCGGGCCTGCTCGTCCGCGAAGCCGGGGATGTTGCGCACGATGTCGGTGGCCTCGGTGCGCGTGAGCAGGGCCACGCCGTTGTAGGTCTTCTGGCCGAACCACTGGGCCTGGTAGCCGGCGGCGGCCAGCTCGGCGTGCGGAAACTTGTCGTCGGTGAGCTTGGTTTCCTGGAGCACGAGGGCGTCGACCGGGTTGGCGACCAGCCAGTCGAGGAGCTGGGGCAGGCGGACGGCGAGCGAGTTGACGTTCCAGGTGGCGAGTTTCATGATTTTTCTAGTACGTTGAATTCATTGATGTTTTTGTCTGAGTTTCGCTGATTTTTGCGTCTAGCTACCCACTTAGCTACCCAAATGGTCCGTGCTTGACGACGTGCTCATCTGCTCCCAACTGGTGGCTGCATTATCTCGTCGGGAAGCGCTGGTCATCTGGATGTCGACAGCGATTTCCCCTCGCGGTAGCCGCCTCGGCGCACACAGCTTGGTCGGCGATGCTGGGTGCCTTGCAAAGATCGCCATTTTCTCCTAAGATTGCATGAAATTTCAATGAGAAATCAATCGTGGAAAGCGTTCCTGCTCCATCAAAGATGCTGGTAAGCGGTGCCGCCGAACGGCTGGCCGCCTCATTGCGCCCCGGGCGCGTGTACCGGCGAGAGGATCTGGCAGAGATGAGCAATGCGGTGGACCGCCACGTGCGTGAGTTGGTCGCCGAAGGGCTTGTGAAGAAATTGGCGCAGGGCATGTACTACGTGCCGAGGGTGTCCAGCTTCGGGCCTGTACCGCCTGAGGATGCCGAGGTGGTTGGCAGCTTTCTTCGCGACAGTGACTTCCTCGTGTTCTCGCCGTCGGCATACAACGCAGTAGGCCTGGGTACCACGCAGCTATACAACCGCACACTGGTCTACAACCACAAGCGGCATGGCGTGTTCAAGCTCGGCAATCGGCAGTTTGATTTCCGGGTGAAACCACGTTTCCCCAAAAAGCTCACGCCGGAGTTTTTGTTTGTCGATTTGCTCAACAACCTTGAGCAGTTGGCTGAAGATCGCGATGCTGTCTTACGGCAAGCACAGAGCAAGCTGCCATCGTTTGACCTCGACAAGCTCAAACGCGCGCTCTCAACGTTTGGCTCTGTGGCCACCCGCAAGCGCACCAAAGGTTGGCTGAGTGCCTGAATTTCTGCATGACCGCAAGGACTTTGGCGACCTGCTTGCCGTGGTCGCTGATGAGCGCAGTCTTGACCCGACATTGGTCGAGAAGGACTACTGGATCATGCATTGCCTTTGGGGGCTGCGAGCCCAAGGGTTCAACTTCGAACTCAAGGGCGGTACATCCTTGTCCAAGGGCTTCGGTATCATCCACCGATTCTCAGAAGACATCGACATACGGATCGAGCCGCCCAAAGAATTGGACGTCAAGGCTGGTCGCAATCACGACAAGGCTGGCCATGTCGCGTCCCGGCGGGCTTTTTATGACTGGCTGGCAGCTGAAATCAAGATCCCGGGCATTGTTCAAGTCGCTCGCGATGAAGATTTCGACGACGAGAAGATGCGCAGCGGTGGCGTTCGTTTGTCCTATGCCGCGCGTACTGCCCCATTGGCTGGTGTCAAAGATGGGATCTTGTTGGAGCTTGGCTTTGATGACACAGCACCCAACCGCCCAGTGACGATCTCGTCCTGGGCTTGGGACACAGCAAGCGCACGCGGCATCTCTGTGATGGATAACAGGGCCATTGACGTGCCGTGCTATGCGCCTACCCACACCTTTGTGGAGAAGCTTCAGACGATTTCGACCAAGTACCGAAAGCTGGCCGAGGCGCAGGCGTTTCCTGCCAATTTCTTGCGCCACTACTACGATGTGTACTGCTTGTTGCAGTTGGATGAGATCCAGGCGTTCATGAAGGATCCGGTATACCAAAAGCGCAAGAAGCAGCGCTTTCGTACGGGGGATGAGTTGGTGATCGCCAGCAATCCGGCGTTCACCCTGACGAGTGCTGACGAGCGCAAGCGCTTTGCCACTGAGTACGGGAAGACTCAGGCGCTGTACTACCAGGGGCAGCCAGACTTTGAGGAACTTCTGGCTTGCATCAGAGAGAACATTGCCTTGATGTAGAAGAAGGAGTCTTCCAGAAAAGGGCATGCCCTCGCATTGCCTCCACGGCTTCAAGGCGTTCTTGAAGGGGCCTATGGCTGGCGTGCTCGTGGGTATTTCGGATCAACGTGACCGCTCATTTCGGAGCAACGTGACCGACGATTT
>NZ_CANBCC010000043.1 GCF_947366995.1 uncultured Aquabacterium sp.
GGCGCCGCAGAAGGTGATCTCGCCATCGCCCTGGCTGAAGTGCAGGTCGCCCACGGAGAGGCCTGCGCCTTCGACGTACACGGGGAAGAAGATCTTGGAGCCGCGCGACAGGTCCTTGATGTCACAGTTGCCGCCGTGTTCGCGGGGGGGCACGGTGCGCGCGCCTTCGGCCGCAATCTTGTCCTTGACCTCGCCGGTGGCCTTGCCGGCGTGGGCCGTCTTGGCGAACGGCGGGTTGGCCAGGGGCGGCACGCGGTCGGGCTGCGTGGCGATGAAGTCGACCTCACGCTCGTTCCACATGTCGAGCATCTTCTGATCCGGCAGGCAGCCGATCAGGCCGGGGTGGATGAGGCCGGCGAACTCGACGCCGGGGATGTGGCGGCTCTTGGTGAACATGCCGTTGAAGTCCCAGATGGATTTCTGGGCGTGCGGGAAGTGCTCGGTCAGGAAGCCCCCGCCGTTGTTCTTGCTGAAGAAGCCGTTGAAGCCCCACAGGCTGTCGGCCTTGGCACCGATGTCGAGCAGGTCCACCACCAGCAGGTCACCGGGCTCGGCGCCCTTGATCCCCACCGGACCCGACAGGAAGTGCACCGTGGTCAGGTCGACATCGCGCACGTCGTCGGCGCTGTCGTTGTTCTGGATGTAGCCGCCCGTCCAGTCGTAGGTCTCGAGCACGAAGTCGTCGCCCGGGTTGACCCAGCAGGCCATCGGGATGTCCGGGTGCCAGCGGTTGTGCACCAGGGGGTTGTTGTACGGGGAGTCTTTCAGGTCGACCTTGATCAGGGCTTCAGGCATGGCACACCTCGTTGTGTGAAGGGAAGGAGAAAGGCGGGTCAGACGGACAGGTAGGCCTTGATGCGCTCGGCATCGGTGTCTGCGCGGGTCGTCTCGTGCACCAGGCGGCCGCCTTCGATGACGAAGAGGCGGTCGGCCACGTCCATCGCAAAGCTCAGCACCTGCTCGCTCACGACGATGGTGATTTCGCGCAGCTTGCGGATCTCGTTGAGCGCCTTGGCGATGTCCTTGATGATCGAAGGCTGGATGCCTTCGGTGGGCTCATCGAGCAGCAGCACCTTCGGGTTGGTGACCAGCGCGCGGGCAATGGCGAGTTGCTGCTGCTGGCCGCCCGAGAGGTTGCCGCCCTTGCGGTGCTTCATGTCGAACAGCACCGGGAACAGCGCGTAGATGTCGTCGGGGATGCGCTTGCTCTTGCTGTTCTCCAGCCCGGTCTGGATGTTCTCCTCCACCGTCAGCGTCGGGAAGATCATGCGGCCTTGCGGCACGTAGGCAATGCCCTTCTTCACGCGTTGAAAGCTCTCGTCCTTCACCACGCTCTGGCCCGCCACGTTGATCTCGCCTGCCTTGGATGGCAGGACACCCATCAGGCTCTTGAAGAGCGTGGTCTTGCCCATGCCGTTGCGGCCCATGATGGCCACTGTCTCGTTCTTGTTGGCTTCGAACGAAATGCCGTGCAGCGCCTCGCTCTGGCCATAGCTCACGAACAGATCTTTGACTTGCAGCATCGCGGTGCTCCTTCAATGGCCGAGATAGACGTCGATGACCTTGGGGTCGCTCTGGACCTGATCCATCGTCCCTTCGGCGAGGATCTTTCCTTGGTGCATCACGGTCACCTTCGAGGCAATCTGCTTGACGAAGTCCATGTCGTGCTCGATGACGATCATCGAGCGCCCCTTGCAGATGCGCTTGAGGAGCTCGGCGGTGAGTTCGCGCTCCTTGGCGCTCATGCCGGCAATCGGCTCATCGAGCATCAGCAGCTCGGGCTCCTGCATCAGCAACATGCCGATCTCCAGCCACTGCTTCTGGCCGTGGCTCAGCAGGCCGGCTTCCATCTCCAGCTTGTCCGCCAGGCCGATCTCCTCGGCCACCACCTGCACCTTGGCCTTGACCTCGTCGGTGCACTTGAAGCCCAGCGCACCGAACACCGAACGCCCTTCGGGGTAGGAGACTTCCAGGTTCTGGAAGACGCTCAGGTTCTCGTAGATCGATGGCGTCTGGAACTTGCGGCCCACGCCCGAGCGCACGATGGCGTGCTCGGACTTCTTCGTGAGCTCGGTGTCCATGAACTTGATGCTGCCGTGGCTGGCCTTGGTCTTGCCACAGATCAGGTCGAGCAGCGTCGTCTTGCCCGCGCCGTTCGGGCCGATGATCACGCGCAGCTCGTCCTTGTCGACATACAGGTTGAGGCTGTCGATGGCCTTGAAACCATCGAAGGAGACCGTGAGGTCTTCGATGTACAGCACGAATTCCTTAGCACTCATGGGGGACTCCAGTGGGGTGGGGCGGGTGGGATCAGGCTTGCTGGCCGCTCATGCCGTGAGGCAGGCCAGTCCCCGGTTGAGACGGCGGCAGGACTTCGGGGTAGGCCGCGTGTGCGGCCTTGATGCGCTCGGCCTGCAGCTTGCGATCGGCCTGACGTCGGGCCCACCAGGGCTTGATCTTCTGTTCCCACAGGCCGGCCAGCCCGTCAGGAAAGGCCATGGTCACGCCGATGAACAGCGCAGCCATCAGGAAGAGCCACAGATCGGGCGCGCTCTCCGAGAAGTAGGTCTTGCCGAAGTTGACGATGAGCGCGCCGTAGATGGCGCCGACCAGGCTCATGCGCCCGCCCACTGCCGCAAAGATCACCATCTCGATCGAGGGCACGATGCCGACGAAGGACGGCGACATGAAGCCCACCTGCAGCGTGAACAGCGCGCCGCCGATGGCCGAGATGCCCGCCGCCAGGCAGAAGGCGAACACCTTGAACATGGCCACGTCGTAGCCGGAGAAGCGCACGCGGTCTTCCTTGTCGCGCATGGCCAGCAACAGGGTGCCCAGCTTGCTCGACTGCACCCAGCGGCACAGCAGCACGCTGGCGATGAGCAGGCCGCAGCAGACGTAGTACAGCGTGAGCCGGGCACCGTCGGTGCGGATGTCCCACCCCAGCAGGGTCTTCAGATCGGTGATGCCGTTGACGCCCCCCGTGTAGCCCTGCTGTCCGATGATCAGCACGGTGAGCACCAGGGCCACGGCCTGCGTGATGATGGCGAAGTACACCCCGCCCACACGCCGCTTGAACATCGCGAAGCCGATGAGGAAGGCCAGCAGCATGGGCACGATCACCACGGCCGCAAGCGCGAAGGGCAGGCTCTTGAACGGGGTCCACCACCACGGCAGGGCGGTGAGCTGGTTCCAGTCCATGAAGTCGGGGATGCCCGGTGTGGACTGGATCTTCGTGCTGATCGGGTCCGACGCTTCCAGCTTCAGGAACATGGCCATCATGTAGCCACCGAGCCCGAAGAACACGCCTTGGCCGAGGCTGAGGATGCCTGCATGGCCCCACAGCATCACCAGGCCGATGGCCACGAAGGCGTAGGTCAGGTACTTGCCGACCAGGTTGAGACGGAAGGTGTCCAGCCCGAGCGGGAAGGCGACGAACAGGATCAGGGCGAGCAGCAGGAGGCTGCCAAGCTGGCGGCGTTGGAGCCAGGAGGTGAGGGCAGTCATGGCGTGGGCTTTCGGTTGCGGTTCAGCGGCGCACCTTCGAGGCGAACAGGCCTTGCGGGCGAATCATCAGGATGCCGATCACGAGCATCAGCGTGAGCACCTTGGCGTTCGAGCCGGTCATGAAGAATTCGGAGATCGATTGCGTCTGCGCGATGCCAAAGGCGGAAGCCACCGTGCCCAGCAGGCTGCCGGCGCCGCCGAAGGTCACGACCAGGAAGCTGTCGACGATGTAGAGGGAGCCGCTGGTCGGGCCGGTGGAGCCGATGGTGGTGAAGGCCGCACCAGCCACGCCCGCGATGCCGCAGCCGATGGCAAAGGTCAGGCGGTCGGTCTGCTTCGTGTTGATGCCGATGGCGTTGGCCATCACGCGGTTGCTGACCGTGGCCCGAACGCGCAGACCCCATCGGGCCTTGTACAGCGCGATCAGCAGCAAGCCGGTCACCAGGGCGGTCAGGCCCATGACGAACAGGCCGTTGATCGGGATGTCCAGGCCCTCGGATGGGGCCCACGAGCCCATCAGCCAGTCGGGCAGGGTCGGGCTCACTTCCTTGGGGCCGAAGGTGGACCGGAACACCTGCTGCAGGCCGAGGCTCAGGCCCCAGGTGGCCAGCAGCGTGTCCAGCGGGCGCTTGTAGAGATGGCGGATCAGGGCCCACTCGGTGAGCCACCCGGCCGCGAACGCGATCAGGAAAGCGGCCCCGATGGCCGCGGGGAAGTACATCTGCATCAGGCCGGGAGCGAACTTTTCGGTCAGCGTCGAGCCCAGGTAGATGGTGTACGCGCCGATGGTCATGAACTCGCCATGCGCCATGTTGATGACGCCCATCTGGCCGAAGATCACGGCCAGGCCCAGGCCCATGAGCAGCAGCACGGAAAACAGGCTCAGGCCGGCAAAGCCTTGCATCACGCCGATGTTCCACATGTCGGATAAGGTCATGTCCATACGTTCTCTCTTCCAGGCTCGTGCCCGTGCAAAACGGATCAAGCAGAACACCGCGGATCTGGCTCTGCCAGTCCGCTGGTGTTGCCCCCTGGGGGGCGGCCGTCAGGCCGCAGGGGGGGTCACTGGTAGCCCTTGGGGAAGGGGTTCGGCTCGATCAGGTCCTTGGACTCGGCCACGAGCTTGAATGTGCCGTCCGGCTGGCCCTGCGCGATGCGGGCCTTGCTCCACAGGTGATGGTTGGCGTGCACCTTCACGTAGCCCTCGGGTGCGGTCTTCAGTTCGATGCCCGGCGAGGCGGCCACCACCTTGTCCACGTCGAAGCTGCCCGCCTTCTCGACCGCCGCCTTCCACAGCCAGGGCCCCAGGTAGCCGGCCTGTGTCACGTCGCCGATCACCGACTTCGGGCCGTACTTGGCCTTGAAGGCGGCGACGAACTTCTTGTTGTTCTCGTTATCCAGCGACTGGAAGTACTTCATCGAGCTGTAGAAGCCGGCGAAGTTCTCGCCACCCACGCCCAGCATCTCGTCTTCCGTGACCGACAGCGTCAGCAGGAACTGCTTGGCACCGGTGATGCCGGCGGCCTTGAGCTGCTTGTAGAACGCCACGTTCGAGCCACCCACCACGGCGGCGAAGATGCAGTCGGGCTTGGCGACCTTGATCTTGTTGATCAGCGAGTTGAAGTTGGTGTTGCCCAGGGGGTAATACTCTTCGCCCACCACCGAGCCGAGCTTGCCCATGGTCTCGATGTGCTTGCGGGCGATCTTCATCGAGGTGCGCGGCCAGATGTAGTCGGAGCCGACGAGGAAGTAGGTCTTCGCCTTCTTCTCCTTCGATGCCCAGTCCAGACCCCAGATGATCTGCTGCGTGGCCTCCTGGCCGGTGTAGATCACGTTCTTCGACTGCTCCAGACCTTCGTAGAAGGTCGGGTAGTACAGCAGGCCGTTTTCCTTCTCGAACACCGGCAGCACGGCCTTGCGTGAGGCCGATGTCCAGCAGCCGAAAACCGCGGCGACGCGGTCGTTCACCAGCAGCTTCTTCGACTTCTCGGCAAACGTGGGCCAGTCGGAGGCACCGTCCTCCTTGATGACCTTGATCTTGCGACCCAGCACGCCGCCCATGGCGTTGATCTGGTCAATGGCCAGTTGCTCGGCCTGGATGGAGCCCGTCTCCGAGATGGCCATGGTGCCGGTGGCCGAGTGCAGCTGCCCCACGGTGACTTCGGTGTCGGTGACCGCCAGCTTGGTGGTGTTCACGGCCGAGGTGGCCGGCGCCGCGCCGTAGCTCAGGCCGGTGAGGCCCATGAGCGGCACTGCACCCAGGCCTTGCAGCACCCGGCGGCGGTTGAGGGACAGGTCGTCATCGTGTTGGGACATGAAAAGGCTCCTTGCACAGAAAAGGGAGGCGGGACGGTGCGGTTCGCCGTGGCGCAACCTTGGGTGCAACAGTAAGGAGCCGAGGGTTTTCGCTGAATACGTCAATTAACGTAGTCATGCGCACGCAAGCGGTGCGGCGAGGGCGTGGACTGCTTCTTGCATCCGGCACGCGGCGTTGTTCAGCGGAGACCGCATGTGACCGTCGCCCGGCAGAAGATCTTCCGCATCCGTCGGGAGTACAACTCGTGGGTCGCCAACGAGACCCTCGAGGACTACGCGCTCCGCTACACGCCGCGCACCTTTCGCAAGTGGAGCGAGATGCGCGTGGCCAACACGGCCTTCGGGGCCGTGTCCTTTCTTGCGCTCGAAGCGATTGGCGGCGCCATCGCGCTGAACCACGGCTTCACCAACGCACTGTGGGCCATCCTGCTGGTCGGCCTCATCACCTTTCTCACCGGGTTGCCGATCAGCTACTACGCCGCGCGCTATGGCGTCGACATGGACCTGCTCACGCGCGGTGCGGGCTTCGGCTACCTGGGCTCGACGCTCACCTCGTTGATCTATGCGAGCTTTACCTTCATCTTCTTCGCGCTTGAGGCGGCCATCATGGCGCTGGCGCTGCAGATGCTGTTCGACTGGCCGCTGGCCCTGTGCTACGTGGTGGCCTCGCTTGCCATCATCCCGCTGGTCACGCATGGCATCACGCTGATCTCGCGCCTGCAGACCTGGACGCAGCCGCTTTGGGCGGCACTGTGGCTGTGTCCCTTTGTCGTGGTGGCCGCGCGGCACCCCGAGGCCTATCGCGCCTTCACCAGCCTCACCGGCCGCATGACGGGCGACAGCGGCTTTGACTGGCTGGCTTGCGGTACAGCGGCCACCGTGGCTTGCTCGCTGGTGGTGCAGGTGGGCGAGCAAGTCGACTTTCTGCGTTTCCTGCCTGAGAAGACGCGCCAGAACCGCGTGCGCTGGTGGACCGCCGTGCTGGTGGCCGGGCCGGGCTGGATCGTGCCGGGCATGTTGAAGATGCTGGCCGGCGCGTTCCTGGCCTTCCTCGCGTTGCAGCACGAGGTGCCGGTCGACCGGGCCCTGGAGCCCACGCAGATGTACCTGGCGGGCTTCGGCGAAGTCTTCAGTTCGCCTGCATGGGCGCTGGGAGCCACCGTGCTCTTCGTCATCGTCTCGCAGGTCAAGATCAACGTGACGAATGCTTATGCAGGCTCGCTGGCGTGGTCGAACTTCTTCGCGCGGCTCACGCACAGCCACCCGGGGCGGGTGGTGTGGCTGGTGTTCAACGTGCTGATCGCCGTGCTGCTGATGACGCTGGGCGTGTTCAGCGCGCTTGAGCACGTGCTGGGCCTCTACAGCAACGTCGCCATCGCGTGGGTCGGGGCGCTTGTGGCCGACCTCGTCATCAACAAGCCGATGGGCTGGTCACCGCGGGGCATCGAATTCAAGCGCGCTCACCTGCCAGATCTGAATCCTGTCGGCCTGGGGGCGATGCTGCTGGCCACCGGCGTGGCGCTCATCGCGCATGCGGGCGTCATGGGAAGCATGCTGGCGGCCTGGTCGCCGTTCGTGGCGCTGGTGGTGGCCATGGTCATGTCGCCGCTGCTGGCCTGGGCCACGCGCGGGCGCTTCTATCTGGCGCGCCGGCCGGTTTCACCGTGGCAGCCGGGCGAGCTGGTGCGCTGCTCTGTCTGTGAGAACCTGTTCGAGTCGGAAGACATGGCCACCTGCCCGGCCTACGACGCGCCGATCTGCTCGCTGTGTTGCACGCTCGAAAGCCGTTGCCACGACCGTTGCAAGAGCCGGTCGCGCGCGGCCGAGCAGGTGTCCGATGGCCTGACCGCTGTGCTGCCGCCGGCGTGGTCGCGCCGCATCAACTTCCGTGTGGGGCACTACCTGGTGGTCTTTCTGTCGCTGGCGGCGCTGCTGGCCTTCGTGCTGGGCGTCGTCTACTACCAGGAGGGGGTGCTGTCGGTCGGCCTGCACGGGGCACCGGGCGGCCCGCCATTGCCGGCGGGCGCGCTGGACGGACCGTTCATCAAGGTGTTCGCCTTGCTCCTGCTGGCAGCGGCGGTGTGCGCGTGGTGGGTGGTGCTGGCGTCGGAGAGCCGGCGCATGGCGCAGGACGACTCCAACCGTCAGACCCAGTTGCTGCAGCTCGAGATCGACGCCCACCGGCGTACCGACGCGGCCCTGCAGCAGGCGAAGGAGCTCGCCGAGGCGGCCAACCAGGCCAAGACGCGCTACGTGGCCGGCATCACGCACGAGCTGCGCACCCCGCTCAACAGCATCCTGGGCTATGCGCAGATCCTGCTGAAAGACGAGCCCGAGCACGGGGTCAAACGCGGCCCCCTGACCACCATCCAGCGCAGCGGCGAACACCTGATGGGCCTCATCGACGGCCTGCTGGACCTGGCCCGCATCGAAGCCGGGCGGCTGAGGCTCGACCCGGTGCCCCTGCCGCTGCACGTCTTCCTCGATGACGTGGTCCGCATGGTGCAGCCGCAGGCCGTGGCCAAGGGGCTGGCCTTCGAGCTGCGGACGCTGGGCCGGGTGCCAGGATGGGTGCAGGCCGACGCGCGTCGACTGCGGCAGATTCTGCTCAACCTGCTCGGCAACGCCGTGCGCTTCACCGACCACGGCCGCATCACCTTGCAGCTCGACGCGCGCCGTGAGGTGCTGCGCTTCGAGGTGATCGACACCGGCATCGGCATCGCGCCGCAGGATCTGGAGCGCATCTTCCTGCCCTTCGAGCGGGGCAGTGGCGGGCGCCGACGCGGTGACCCCGGCACCGGTCTGGGCCTGACCATCACCCACTTGCTGACCGAGTTGATGGGGGGTGAACTGACCGTGCGCAGCACCCCTGGTCAGGGCAGCACCTTCAGCGTGCGGCTGTACCTCCGCGAGATCAGTGAACCCCCGCCGCAGCCCGACATCGGGGCGGCCCTGGGCTGGAGTTCGAGCCTGCGACTGCGCCCGGCCACGGGGTACGCCGGGCCCCGCCGCACGCTGCTGGTGGTGGACGACCAGCCGACCCAACGCCAGATGCTGGCGGGCATGCTGCTGCCCCTCGGCTTCCACGTGCGTGAAGCGGCCAGTGGCAGCGAGGCACTCGACAGCGTACGGGAGCATCCGCCCGACGCCGTGCTGCTGGACATCACCATGGACGACATGGATGGTTGGTGCACCGCCCGCGCGATCCGACATGCCGGCTTCACCGAGGTGCCCATCGTGATGGTGTCGGCCAACGTCTTCGAGAACCGGCCCGAGAACCTGGCCGCTGCGCAGTGCCAGGCGTTTGTGGCCAAGCCGGTGATGGAGTCGGAGCTGCTCACCACGCTGGGTGCGCTGTGGCAGCTCGAGTGGCTCACCGACGCACCAGGCCCGATGCTGGAGAACGCTGTATCTGCGCAGCCCGCACAGCTGGCCGCGCCATTGCCGCTGCCACCCGATGCAGCGTGGGAACTGCACCGCCTTGCGCGGAAGGGCCATGTGCAGGGACTGCGGGCGGCGCTGGCGGAATGGCAGCGCGCCGAGCCCGCGCACGCTGCCCAGTGGCAGGCGCTGCTGGGGCTGGTGGAATGCTTTGACCTGGACGCGGTGGCCGAGCGCCTGCGTCCCGAACTGCAGGAGGACATGCAAGATGAGGCCTGAGGCCTGCACCCACCGGGGCACTGTCCTGGTGGTCGACGACGCCCCCGACACGCTGCGCATGCTGTGCGATGCGCTTGCCGCGGAGGGGTACACCGTGCTGGTTGCACTCGATGGGCCTCAGGCCCTCGCCCGGCTCGATGTGGTCACCCCCGATGCCATCCTGATGGACGCCATGATGCCCGGGTGGACAGGCTTCGAAACCTGTCAGCGCATCAAGGCCCATCCGCAAGGCAGTGCGATTCCGGTGATCTTCATGACCGGGCTGTCCGATACGCCCGATGTCGTCGCCGGCTTCAAGTCAGGTGGGGTCGACTACGTCGTCAAACCCGTGCGCATCGAGGAAGTCCTGGCCCGGCTGGATACCCATGTGCGCAACGCGCGGACTGCGCGCGAGGCCTTGCGGCAGGTTGAGGCGCAGGCGGCCGAATCCCCCTCAGAGGCCGGCCATGCGCGCGTGCTGGATGCGGCACTCACGCCGCGAGAAATGGAGGTGCTCACCTGGGTGGCACGCGGCAAGACAAACCGCGACATTGCCGACATCCTGGGCATGAGCCACCGCACCGTCAACAAGCACCTCGAGCACATCTTCGAGAAGCTGGGGGTCGAGACCCGGGCTGCTGCGGCGGCGCTGGCCAGCCCGGTGCTGGCCCACCGCGCGCCATCGCCCTGAGGCTCAGCGCCGGAAGTGGCCTTCGCGGTCGATGATGGCGATGTCGACGAAGCGCAGGCCCGAGTGATCCTGAGGCCCGTAGCTCAGCGTCAGGCCGCCAAGGTCGAAGTGGTTCAGGCCCTCCAGCGCATCGCGCAGGCCTTCACGCGTCGGGTTGCGGCCTGCCCGGTGCAAGCCTTCCACGAGCACCTTGGCTGCGGCCACGCCTTCCAGCATCGCCTGAGTCAGCGTGACGCCCGGCTGCTTTGCCACCATGGCCTGCGCATCGCGCACGAAGGACGTGCGCTGACTGCGCTCCCACGGGAAGACCTGGCTGACCACCACGCCCCGCGCATGGGGACCGAGGGCCTTGATGAACCCGGCCGAGGCATTGTTCGACAGTGTGATCGCCTGGGCACTGTGGCCGGCCTGACGCAACTGCGTGATGGCTTCGGCAATCGGGGCCGACGAGCCGATGAACAGCACGGCCTGAGGATCCGCCTTCACGATGAGGGGCACGAGCGCACTGAAGTCCGGCTTGTCGCGGTTGTACGTTTCATGGAGCACCGGCGCCTTGCCGATGCGCTGGAGTGCTGCGAGCGCACCTTGTACGGCGTCGCGACCGAAGCTGTCGTCCACCTGCACGATGGCCAGGCGCTCGAGGCCCATCAGGCGGATGTGTTCGACCACGCGCGTTGTTTCCGCCTGGTAGCTGCTGCGGACGTTGAACACGAAGCGGTTGACCGGATTGTGCAGTTGCGACGCCCCGGTGGCCGGGCCGACCAGCGGCACCTTGGCTGCTTTCAGCAGCGGCAGCACGGCTTCGGTGTTCGGGGTGCCGCGCGTCATGAACAGCGCCACGGCGCCTTCGTCAATCAGCTGTCGTGCCAGTTCGGCCGTTTTTTCAGGCTTGAATCCGTCGTCCAGCGTGCGCAGCACGATGCGCTGACCGTGTACGCCGCCCTGGGCGTTGACAGCATCGAACACCGCCCGGGCGCCGATCAGGTTTTCCTGGACGCCTGCTGCCACCGCGCCGGTGACGCCGGCCGGGTGGCCGATCAGGATGTCGGCCGAGGCCGCAGCAGGAAAGATCAGCGACACACAGGTCGCGAGCGCCACACGGCGCAGAAAGCGAGAAGGAGAAAACAGCATGCTCACACCACAACATCGCGCCCGTGGGGTGTGTAACGCGACACACCGAAGGGCAGAACGGGCGATGTTAGGCGCGCGGGGAGTGTGGTTATTAAGGGTTAACCCTTAATCTTGTTGGGCGAGTCGGCACAAATCCCGCCCCTGGCTCACTTCCCGAAGCGGACCTGGGCTTCGCCTTCGGTGTGGGTCACGCGGCCGTCAGCCACCTTCAGCGCGCCCTCCACCATCCATCGCACGGCCTGCGGGTACATCTGGTGTTCCTGCACGAGCACACGGGCGGCCAGGGTGTCGGGCGTGTCGTCCGGGCGCACCGGCACCGCGGCCTGGGCCACGATGGGGCCGTGATCGAGCTCGGCCGTCACGAAGTGCACGGTGGCCCCGGCGAGCTTGCAGCCGGCCTCGATGGCGCGCGCATGCGTGTGCAGCCCGGGGAAGGACGGCAGCAGCGAGGGGTGCACGTTGAGCATCCGGCCTTCGAAGCGCCGCACGAAATCCGGCGTCAGGATGCGCATGAAGCCGGCCAGCACCACCACGTCGGGCGCAAAGCCCTCGATTACACGGGCCAGTTCGGCATCAAAGGCCTCGCGGCTGTCGAAAGCCTTGTGGTCGACCACGGCGGTGGCAATGCCATGGGCCGCGGCAAACGCCAGGCCGCCCGCCTCGGGCTTGTTGCTGATCACCGCCGCCACCCGGGCGGGCCACTGCTCGGCCGAGCAGGCGTTGACGATGGCTTCCATGTTGGAGCCGCGACCGGAGATCAGGATGACGATGTTCTTCATGCGGCCTAGAGTGTAGTGGCGCCCGGGGCACCGGCTTTGACCCGGGTTGGCGTCCGGCAGGGAACCTACAATGGTCCTTCCCTCCAACGTTTCCGCTTCCTGCTGCCGCGGCCTCCGTGGCCGGCTCTGCCATGACCCAACGCGTTCTCACCGGCATCACGACCACCGGCACCCCCCACCTGGGCAACTACGTCGGCGCCATCCGCCCCGCCATTGCGGCCAGCCGCGAGCCCGGTGTCGAGAGCTTCTTCTTCCTGGCCGACTACCACGCGCTCATCAAGTGCGACGACCCGGCCCGCATCGCCCGTTCTCGCCTCGAGATCGCCGCCACCTGGCTGGCCGCCGGCCTGGACACCGACCGCGTCACCTTCTACGCCCAGAGCGACATCCCTGAAATCACCGAGCTGAACTGGCTGCTGACCTGCGTGACGGCCAAAGGGCAGATGAACCGCGCGCACGCCTACAAGGCCTCGGTGGACGCCAACACCGCCAAGGGCGAGGACCCCGACGCGGGCGTCACCATGGGGCTGTACTGCTACCCCGTGCTGATGGCGGCCGACATCCTGATGTTCAACGCGCACCGCGTGCCCGTGGGCCGCGACCAGGTGCAGCACATCGAGATGGCGCGTGACGTGGCCCTGCGCTTCAACCACCTCTATGGCGGTGGCAAGGAACTGTTCGTGCTGCCCGAGGCCGAGATCGAAGAGTCCGTGGCGACGCTGCCCGGTCTGGATGGCCGCAAGATGAGCAAGAGCTACGACAACACCGTGCCCTTGTTCGAGGGCGGCCCCAAGGCGCTGAAGGACGCGGTGGCCCGCATCGTGACCGACTCGAAGCTGCCCGGTGAGCCGAAGGACCCGGAAGGCGCCCACCTGGTCACCCTCTACGACGCGTTTGCGACGGCCGAGCAGCGCGCCGCTTTCCGCGCCGACCTGCGTGGCGGCCTGGCCTGGGGCGAAGCCAAGCAGCGCCTGGTGGACCTGATCGAAGCCCATGTGGGCCCGATGCGCGCTCGCTATGCTGATCTCGTCGCCCACCCCGACCAGATCGAGGCGGTGCTGCAGGCAGGTGCCGACAAGGCCCGCGCCCGCGCCACGCCCTTCCTGAAGGAATTGCGCCACGCCGTGGGCCTGCGCCGCATGGTGGCCTCGGGCGCCGTGCAGGCCGAGGCATCTGCCGCCGCCAAGCCCGCCGTGCCGGTGTTCAAGCAATACCGCGAGGCCGACGGCCAGTTCTACTTCAAGCTCACCACGGCCAGCGGCCACCTGCTGCTGCAGAGCGCCGCGTTCGCCGAGGGCCGCGAGGCCGGCAACTGGGTCAAGCGCTTCAAGGCCGAAGGGGCCGCCGTGCTGGCCGAGGCGCCTGTTTCGGTCGCCGAGGGCGTGGAGCGTGCCGAGGTCGAAGCCGCCCTGACTGCGCTGGTGGCTTCGCTGCAGGACGCCTGAGCGGGACGCTGGCCATGAGCCTCATCGACGACCAGCCCGTCGCCGGCATCCACATCACCGACATCGAGGCGGCCATCAACTGGTGGCGCGATCGTCAGCCCTCGAGCGACGACGGCCTGGGCTTGTGCGCCGAACTTCGTGCGCTGGCCGAGGTGTATGCGCTGATGGTCTACCACCACGAGTCGCAGTGCGACGAGGCGACCATGCCGCGTGCGGCCTACCAGGCGTGGCTCGCCTGGTACGAGACCACGCCCGACACGCCGTGCATCGCCATCTGCTCGACCAGCCAGGGCGATGATCTGTGCAAGGGGTGCGGTCGTACCTTCGACGAGGTGCAACTTTGGCCGGAAATGAGCCCGGGCGAGAAGCGCGCCACCTGGCGTCGCATCACGCTCGACGGCAGCGCGTGGCGCTTCAATCGCTACGCCGAGCGGGCCCGCGAGGGCCTTCAGGCGTCTTCCGGCTCGTAGGGCGGCAGCGGCTTGTGGCCGCGCGGGTAGGTTTCGCGCGCTGGCGCCCCGTCCAGCGGCGGCATGTCGATCGCCTCTTCTGGCACGTGCTGATCGGGCAACTGGTCCAGCAGGTGCCGGATCAGCGTGAGCCGGCCGCGCCGCTGGTCGTTGAAGTCGACCAGGGTCCAGGGCGCATGCTCCGTGTGCGTGGCCTTCAGCATGGCGTTGCGCGCCTCCCCGTAAGCCGCGTACTGCGTGCGTGCGACCACGTCCACCGGCGAGAGCTTCCAGCGCTTCAGCGGGTCATCCATGCGTTCGGCAAAGCGGGCCTCCTGCTCGGCCTGGTCCACGCACAGCCAGTACTTGAACAGCAGGATGCCATCGTCGACCAGCATGCGCTCGAACTGCGGTGCGTCATGAAGAAAGCGGGTGTACTCCGCGTCGGTGCAGAAGCCCATGACCTTTTCGACGCCGGCGCGGTTGTACCAGCTGCGGTCGAGCAGCGTCACGTGGCCTGCGGCGGGCAGATGGGGCACATAGCGCTGGAAGTACCACTGGCCTCGCTCCAACTCCGAGGGCTTGCCCAGCGCGACCACCTCGCAACGGCGCGGGTCCAGCACATCGGCGATGGCCCGGATCACCCCGCTCTTGCCGGCGGTGTCGCGCCCCTCGAAGACGACAAGCAGCCGCTTCTGGTGGTGGGCCAGCCAGCGGGACATTTGCACCAACTCCAGCTGCATCGGCTCCAGGGCGGCTTCGTAGGCCTTCTTGCTGAGCCGTTCGGGGTTCTTCGCCATGTTCCATCCTCCTGATGTGGTGACCAGGGATCACCATACCGCAGCGGCCATGCGGCCGGCGCGGCACTGGCGCCTCGATAGAATCGGGGCATGACCGACGCCACCGCATCCGGCACCCCCGCTGCCGATTCCCCTCACAAGCCCACGAACTTCCTGCGCGGCATCATCGACCGCGATCTGGAGCAGGGCGCCTACGCCAGCCGCCGCTGGGCGGGCACGCCCGGCGATGCCGCCCACCACACCGCTGGCGAGCCAGATCCCGCAAAGATCCGCACGCGCTTTCCGCCCGAGCCCAACGGCTACCTGCACGTCGGCCACGCCAAGAGCATCTGCCTGAACTTCGGCCTGGCGCGGGACTACGGCGGCGTCTGCCACATGCGCTTCGACGACACCAATCCCGAGAAGGAAGAGCAGGAGTACGTCGACGCCATTCTGGACGCGGTGAAGTGGCTCGGCTTCGGCTGGGACTCGTCGTTCAACGGCCAGGCGCAGAGCCACCTGTACTACGCGAGCAACTACTTCGACTTCATGTACCGCGCCGCCGAGGCGCTGATCACCGCGGGCCTCGCCTACGTGGATGAGCAGACGCCCGAAGAAATGCGCGCCAACCGCGGCGACTTCACCACGCCCGGCACGGACAGCCCCTTCCGCAGCCGCAGCCGGGAAGAGAACCTGGCGCGCTTCCGCGAGATGCGTGACGGCAAGCTGCCCGACGGCGCGGCCGTGCTGCGCGCGAAGATCGACATGGCCAGCCCCAACATCAACATGCGGGACCCGGCCATCTACCGCATTCGCCGTGCCACGCACCACAACACGGGCGACACCTGGTGCATCTACCCGATGTACACCTTCGCGCACCCCATCGAGGACGCGCTGGAGCAGATCACCCACTCGATCTGCACGCTGGAGTTCGAAGACCAGCGCCCCTTTTACGATTGGCTGCTCGACAACCTTGCCACGCTGGGCCTGATCCAGCAGCCGGTGCCGCGCCAGTACGAGTTCGCGCGCCTGAACCTCACCTACGTCATCACCTCGAAGCGCAAGCTCAAGGCCCTGGTCGATGAAGGCGTCGTCAGCGGCTGGGACGACCCCCGCATGCCGACCATCGTGGGTCTGCGCCGCCGCGGCTACACCCCGGAAGCCATCCAGCTGTTCTGCGAGCGCATCGGCGTGAGCAAGTCCGACAGCTGGATCGACTACAGCACGCTCGACATCGCCCTGCGTGACGACCTGGAAAGCAAGGCCCACCGCGGCATGGCCGTGCTCGACCCGCTCAAGCTGGTGCTGACCAACTGGGACGAGGTGATGGGCGCGGGCCACCTGGAGGCCTGCTCGCTGCCGGCCCTGCCGCATCCGCCGGAAGGCACCGAAGCGCCGGTGCGCCACCTGAAGCTCGGCCGCGAGGTGTGGATCGAGCGCGAGGACTTCGAAGAGGTGCCGCCCAAGGGCTACAAGCGCCTGTTCCCGGGCAACAAGGTGCGCCTCAAGGGCGGCTACGTCATCGAGTGCACGGGCTGCACCAAGGACGCCGATGGCAAGGTCACGGAGGTGCTGGCCACCGTCGTGCCCGACACCAAGAGCGGCACGCCGGGCGCCGACAGCGTCAAGGTCAAGGCGGCCATCACCTGGGTGGGCGCGGCCGATGGCGTGGAGGCCGAGGTGCGCCTGTACGATCGGCTGTTCACCGACCCGCATCCGGATGCGGGTGGCAAGGACTTCAAGGCCAGCCTGAACCCCGACAGTTTCAAGGTGGTGAAGGGCTATGTGGAACCTTCGCTGGCCCAGGCGCAACCCGATCAGAAGTTCCAGTTCGAGCGTTTCGGCTACTTCGTGGCGGACCGCGTGGACCACGCAGCTGGCAAGCCGGTGTTCAACAAGATCACCGGCCTGAAGGACGGCAACTGGAAGTGAGCCAGCCCGCAGGGGGCTGATCAGAGCGATCTTCAAAGGGGCTGTGCAGGCCCCTTTTTCACACATGAACAAAACAGGCAAGGTGGTGCGCTGGGAGGCGGACCGGGGCTTCGGCTTCATCTCGGGTGAGGGCGTAAGCCAGGACGTGTTCTTTCACGTCCGAGACTATCGGGGTGCAAGTGCGCCGACGGTGGGGCAGGGGGTGTCGTACGAGGCAATCCACGTTGGTGGCAAGGGGCCACGCGCCATGGCGGTGACGCCGCTGGGGCAGGGCGCCGGCGTGCGTCGGCCTACCGATGGTGCGGTCAGGCGTCCTGCCGCCCGCACCGAGGCGGCACCCCGAGGTGTCTCTCGCCGGTCAGGCCCCTCCGCGGCTCGTCGCGATCCCTGGCTGATGCCGGTTCTGGCGGTGGCGTTGCTCTGGGCGGCGGCGCTGTTCTGGGCCGGCTCGACCGGGCGTCTGCCATCCTGGGTGTTGCCGGCCTGGGGTGCGCTCAACCTCTGGACCTTCGCGGTGTACTGGCGTGACAAGGCCGCCGCGCAGAAAGGGCTGTGGCGCGTTCCGGAAGACACGCTGCACCTCTGGAGCCTGCTGGGCGGGTGGCCAATGGCCCGCGTGGCGCAGCAGGCGCTGAGACACAAGTCATCCAAGCTGAGCTTTCAGCGCATGTACTGGCTGACCGTCGTGCTGCACATTGGGGCGGTGGCGTCGATGGTGTTCGTCGTCGCGCGCAGGGCGCTCTGAACACCGGCATGGCGAGGCCCCCCCCGCAAAGCAGGGGGTGGTGTCCGCTTCCCTCGGTGCTTAGCATAAAGCCTTCCCAACGGGAGGGGAAAGCGATGAAGCACGTGCTCTGGGGGGCCGCTCTGGTGGCCTTGTCGACGGTGGCCCACGCGGGCACCGTGTTTTCGACGGATTTCGAAGGGCCGCTGCCCGCCGTCCTGTCGCCCGGCGTGGCACAGGTGGTCGAGGTGCAGGGCTTTGCCGGCCTCGGCCCTGCGGGTTACCAGTTCGGCGGCAGCTTTCTGCGCAGCCCGACGGGCAACGTGGTCACCCTCACACTCGACAACCTGCCCGACCATCAGGCGATCAGCGTGGGTTTCCTGTTGGCGGCCATCGATTCCCTCGACGGGACGGGCAGTTTTCCCCAGGGCGACTTCCTGACCATCACGCTCGATGGCGTCCAGGTGTTCCGTGAATCATTTGCCAACGCCTTGCCCACGCAGATCCAGAGCTACATGCCGCCGCCGGGCGGTGAACTGGCGCGCCATGTCGATCTCGGGTTCAATGGCCCCGGCAGCTACTACACCGACAGCGCCTACAACTTCGCGATCGAACCGCGCCTGCAGAACCTCGCGCACACAGCGTCCTCGGCGGTGTTCACGTTCCAGATGGAAGGCCCCGGCATCCAGTCGCTGGACGACGAATCCTGGGCCATGGACGGGCTGACCGTGTCCGTCAGCGCAGTCCCCGAGCCCTCTGCTGGCGCGCTGGCGTTGCTGGGTCTCGCCGGGTTGGGGGTGTGGACGGCACGAGGGCAGCGCCGCCGCTGACCATCGCCTCGGCACGTATCGCGGGGGCACCAGGGTGGTTTCCAGGGCGGGCTGCATGGCCTTCGCCCTGGCTTGGTAGACTGGTCCCATGCTTGTCTACCGTGCCCTCCGTTTCGTGCTGATGTCGACTCTGCTGATGGCTGCAGCGGGGCGAGCCGTCGCCACGCCCGATGCGTTGCAGACCATCCCGGCGCTGGACGTGCCCCGCTACCTCGGCACGTGGTACGAGATCGCGCGCTACCCCAATCGTTTCCAGAAGCAGTGCGTGGCCGACGTCCAGGCCCAGTACAGCGCGCTGCCCGAAGGGCGCATTGAAGTCCGCAACCGCTGCCGCAAGGCCGACGGCGAGATGGATGAAGCCATCGGTGTGGCCAAGCAGGTGGGGGATGCCCGGTCGCCGAAGCTGAAAGTGCGCTTTGCCCCCGCCTGGCTGTCCTTCATCCCGGCGGTCTGGGGGGATTACTGGGTCGTGGACCTCGACGAGGGCTATCAGTTGGTGGCCGTCAGTGAGCCGCAGCGCGAATACCTGTGGATTCTCTCGCGCACACCGCAGGTTGACGCGCAGGCCTACCACGCGCTGCTGCACCGCCTCACTCGGCACGGCCTGGACATCAAGCGGCTGGTGCCCACCAGCCAGACTTCTCCCCGGAGGTGACCGCGATGGCGATGCCCTGGCTGACCCTGCTCAAGGCCGTGCCCTGGACCGAGGTGATGGCCCGTGCGCCGGACATCGCCGATGGCGCGAAACGCCTGTGGCAACGCGCAGCGGGCGGCAAAGGCGGCGCAGCGGGCGCCGAGGCGGCATCGCCCCCGGCCGAAGCGGTGCCGCCCACCGCAGACGAAGCCACCCGCCTGCATGCGGAACTCGACCAACTGCGCCGCCAGACGGGCGAACTGCAGGCCGAAATGCGTGCCTCCAGCGAACTCATCCAGGCGCTGGCTGACCAGCAGTCCCGGCTCATTGCGCAGGTGGAGTCGCACCGAGCGCACGTGGGGCGGTTGACATGGGCGGTGGCGGTTCTGGCCGTGCTGGCCGCGGTCGGCTGGGCGCGCGTGCTCGCCTGACCCGGCGCGCTCCGGTCGCCGAACGGGCCGTGTTGGCGTTGGTTCACCGGACAGCGCGTGGGACGTGTCACGCGTCAGGCAATCGGCGTGCCCGATACCGATGTGACAGCTTCTGAAGAGGCGGCGGTGAGGCGGTTTCATCGGCCCGCCAGGGGGCGGGCATCTGCGGTTTCATCAAGGTCTCTCCTTGTGGTGCCCGACGATGACGCCCTTTGCTTCCTGGCCGCGCTGGCTGCAGACCCTTACGCTGGCCCTGGTGCTGGCCTTCACTTACCTGGCCCTGTTGCTCGGGCAGGGGCTGGGCGGGGCCGATGTGGCGGCGACCCGATCGCCGCTTGCGGCCCGCTTCGAAGCCGATCCCGCGCCGTGGCTGAGGCGGCCTCTCGAGTTGTCGGTGTTCGAGGCCGACCTGGCCGCGCGCCGCGTGCGCGAAGTGGGCGTGGACGGCACCCGGGTGCTCGTGACCCGCGCCGATGGCGACCGCTACAGCACCACGTTGCTGACGGCGCCCGGTGAAGGCGGCGCGGCCGCGCGTCTGGGCGCCTCGAGCCGCGAACAGGGCTTTGCCCTCACGGCGATCACCATCGACGGCCGAGGCGCGGTGTCGCGCTGGGGCAGCCGCGCGGGTGTGGCGCTGGAGCGCCTGCTGTTGCTGGTGCTGGTGGTGGGCGGCGCGGCACTGGTGCTGCACCGCGTGCGCACGGGCGCGGCCTCATCCGGGCGCGCCGGCCTGGCGACCCGGCCTGACACCACCTTCGACGATGTCGTGGGCGCGTCGGAGGCCAAGGCTGCTCTGCAGCAGGTCGCGACCTTTCTGCGCTCGCCCGATCGCTACCGTGCATTGGGCGCGCGTCCGCCGCGCGGGGTGCTGCTGGAAGGCCCGCCGGGCACCGGCAAGACGCTGCTGGCGCGGGCCCTGGCCGGCGAGTGTGGCGCGAGCTTCATCGCCGTCGACGGATCCTACTTCTCCAGCATGTTCTACGGCGCGGGCATCGCCAAGGTGCGCGAACTGTTCGCCACCGCGCGCCGCCATGCCCCCTGCATCGTCTTCATCGACGAGTTCGACGGCATCGGTCGGCGCACCAGCGGCGCCAGCCCCACGCACGGCGGCGGCAGCTCGGAAGAAAACCGCATCATCAACAAGCTGCTGGTCGAGCTCGACGGCTTCGACGCGATGGATCACGTCGTGGTGATCGGCGCGACCAACCACGTCGAGCACATTGACGACGCCCTTAAGCGCCCGGGTCGCTTCGACCTGGTCGCCCGTGTGACGCTGCCCACGATGCCCGACCGGCAGGCGCTGCTGCGCCGCTGCACCGGCCGCATCCTGGCCGCGCCCGATCTGGATCTGGAAGTGCTGGCTCGCGCCACCGCTGGCCTGTCTCATGCCGACATCGAAGGCATCGTCAACCGCGCGACCGTGACGGCCGCTGAACGTGAGGCCCCGGCCGTGACGCAGGAGCACCTGCTGCGCGCCCTCGAGCGCCATCAGCTGGGTGGCGAGGTGTCGGGCATGAAGGCCCTGATGACGCCGGCCGACCGCCACCGCATTGCCGTGCACGAGGCCGGCCACGCGCTGGTGGCCCACGCGCTGAAGGCCGGCATTGTCGAGCGCGTGACCATCGAGCCCCGTGGCCAGGCCCTGGGCGTGACCTTCATGACGCGTGGACACGAGCTGCCGCTTTATGGCGAGCGCGAGCTGAAGGCCCGCCTGGGGATGATGCTGGCCGGGCGCGAGGCCGAGCTGCTGGCCTTTGGCCACACCACCACGGGCGCCGCCGATGACCTCAAGCGCGCCTCGTCGCTGGCCATCCAGATGGTGGGGCAGATGGGTTTCAGCCAGGCCTTCGGCCTGCTGAGCGTGGACGGCGTGCCGTCCGGCCTGATGGGCCCCCATTTGCAGGAACGGTTGCTGGCAGAGGCCCGCACGGTGCTGGACGAGGCTCAGGCCGCCTGTCGCGCAGTGCTGACGCAACGCCGCACCACGCTGGACGCGCTCACGGATGCCTTGCTGGCTTGCGAGACGGTGTCCGGGGAGCCGCTGCAGACCCTGCTGGACTTGCAGGCGGCAGCCGACCCTGTGCCGCTTCCTGCGCCCTGAGGTCGGCCAGGCGGGCGTGGTCGCTGTCGGTGGCGCCGGGGCCGGCGACCACCGCCACATCGCGCGGCCGCAGCGGCCGGTCCGTCACGGCAGACCGTGCCGCCATCGGCGCGATCGGCACACCGGTGTCACGCTCCACCAGCTGGATCGGCGGGCCGTCGGGTGCTGCGGCGTGGCGGTCGCCCCACTGGGCGAGCGCCACGATCACGGGGTGCAGGTCCCGGCCCTTGTCGGTCAGCCGGTAGGCCAGCGCCTTGCCGCTCTGGCTGGTGGCAGCCACCTGCAGCACGCCGCCTTCGACCAGGCGGTTCAGCCGCTGGTTCAGCACGTTCGGCGCAATGCCCAGGCGCGCCTCGAATTCACCGAAGCGCTGGCAGCCGAGGAAGGCCTCGCGCACGATCAGCAGCGTCCACCACTCCCCGATCAGGTCCAGGGCGCGGGCAATCGAGCAACGCTCGTCGGCAAAGGAGGTGCGACGCATGGCCGCAGTTTACTTGCTTCACGCAAGTGGGGGTGTTACGCTTCATCTACTTTCTTCAAGCAAGTAGATGAGGTTTCGATGTCCGAGGTCGCGCTGTTCATCCATTCCACCGCCACCGGGCCCTTCATGTGGCGCCCGTACCTGGCGACGGTGCCCGACGGCGTGACGCCCGTGGCGCCAGCGAACCGGGGCTATGCGCCGGACGACCTGTTGCCGCGCGGGAGCCGCTTCTCGGTGCATGACGACGTGGCGCATCTTCGGGCCCACGTGCCGGAAGGCGCGACCGGCGTGCACCTGGTGGCCCATTCCTATGGCGGGTTCGCCGCGCTGACCCTGGCCCGACAGGCCGGCCTGCCGGTGCGCTCGCTGTGGGTGTACGAGCCCGTGCTGTTCGGCGCGCTGAGGGCCGAAGCCGACCGCTTGCCTCCCGACACGGCGGCCGATGTGGAGGCCCTGTACGGCGCCGAGCACAGCATGCTGGACGAAACGCGGGGCGGCGAGGAGGCCTGGGTGGAGCGCTTCATCGACTATTGGAATCAGCCCGGCGTGTGGCAGGCCATGCCCGAGAAGGTCAAGGCCATGACCCGCGCCGTGAGCTGGAAGATGTTCCGCGAGGTCTGCAGCGTCTCGCAGGAGCCACTGCCGTTCGAGCAGTACGCGCTCGACATCCCCTTGACCCTGGTGCGTGGCGCCACCACGCGGCCGCCCACGCGCGACATGATCCAGCGCCTGGCCGAGGTGAACCCGCACGCCCGGGTGGAGACACTCGAGGGTCTGGGCCACATGGGTCTGATGTCCTCGCCCGAGCCGGTGGCGGCGTCCCTGAAGTGCCACTGGGCCCGTGTGCGGGGCTGAGCCACCCCTGAACAAACCCGGTTCAGTCGCCGCTCTTTGCCACGTGGCCCGGCGGCGGGCACCGTTTGCGGTTACCTTGACGGTTTGTGCGCGCGATCCGCGCGGTGAACCCCAAGACGACCCGATGAACCTGGCAACCCTGCTTCAGGCCCGCTACGACGCGCAGGCCCCCGATTCCACTGCCGAGCCGGCCCGCTGGACGGCCGTGATCGACCAGATGCTGGCCCACCGCAGCGTGCGCCGTCACAAGCCGGAGCCCGTCACCGATGCGCAGTTGTCGGCGCTGGTGGCCGCGGCCCAGTCTGCTGCCTCCTCGTCGAACCTGCAGGTATGGAGCGTGGTGGCCGTGCGCGATGCGGACACCAAGGCCCGCCTGGCCGATTGCGCGGGCGGGCAGGGCCACGTGGCTGCGGCACCCGTGGTGCTGATGTGGCTGGTGGACCTGGCGCGCCTGGAGGCGGTGGCTCAAGACTTGAACCTGCCGCACGCAGCGCTCGATTCGCTGGAGATGTTCCTGGTGGGCGCGATCGACGCCGCCCTGGCCGCACAGAACGCCATGCTGGCCGCTGAGTCCATGGGCCTGGCCGGGTGCTACATCGGTGGCATGCGCAACCAGCCCGAGCAGGTGGCCGAACTGCTGGGCCTGCCACCCAAGGTGTTCGCGCTGTTCGGCATGACGCTGGGCGTAGAAGATCCCACGCCAGCGCCCGCGGCCGTCAAGCCCCGCCTGCCGCAGTCGGTGGTGCTGCACAGTGAGCGGTATCGCCCGGTGGCCGAGCAGATGGAGGGCGTGGCGGCCTACAACCAGGCCATGGCGGCGTTCTATGCCAGCCAGGGCATGAACGTGCGCGGCACGTGGGCCGTGCATTCGTCGCGCCGCGTGGCGGATGACGCCGCGTTGACCGGCCGTGACCGGCTGGCCGACGCCTTGCGCGGCATGGGTTTTCCGCTGAAGTGATGGCCATGACCGAGAGGACCTTGAAACCCGGTCGGGTGGCCGTGGTCGGTGCGGGCCTGGCTGGCCTGGCCTGCGCTGAAGCCCTTCAGGCCAGTGGCGCCACGGTGACGGTGTTCGACAAGAGCCGCGGCCCGTCGGGCCGCATGAGCACGCGTCGGGGCGACACCTGGCAGTGTGATCACGGCGCGCAGTACTTCACTGCGCGCGATGCGGCCTTCCGCGCCGAGGTGGGCCGCTGGGTGGCGGCCGGCGTGGCCGCGCCGTGGCAGCCGCGGCTGGCGGTGTTCGGCCCGCGGCCGGTGCCTGAAGCGAGCGAGTCGACCGAGCGCTTTGTCGGCACTCCCCGCATGACCTCGCCTGCTGGCTTCATCGCGCAGGGCCTGAACGTGCAACTGCAGACCACGGTGACGGCGCTGGTGCGCCAGCCCGCAGGCTGGCAATTGCAGACGGCCGAGCACGGCCTGCTGGACACGTTGTTCGATGCCGTGATGCTCGCCGTGCCTTCACCCCAGGCCGTGCCGCTCCTGCAGGAGCCGGCGCCCGAATTGGCCGCCCTGGCCGCAGGCGCCCGCATGCGTGGCAGCTGGGCGCTGATGCTGCGCTATGACGCTCCGGTGGCCGTGCCTTTCGATGCGGCCTTCGTCAACGAAGGGCCGCTGCGCTGGGTGGCGCGCGACAGCAGCAAGCCGGGTCGGCCGGCGGGCCCCGGCGAGACGTGGTTGCTGCACGCCGAAGCCGAGTGGAGCGAGGCCCACATCGAAGACACGCCCGAGCAGGCCGCGGAGGCGCTGCTGCAGGCCTTCGGGGCCCTGGGGGCACCGCAGCCGGCAAGCTGGTCGGCGCACCGCTGGCGCTATGCCGACACCGCTCCGCCACTGGGCCAGGAGGCCGTTTGGCAGCCTGCGCTCGGCCTCGGCCTGTGCGGCGACTGGCTGGGCTCCGGCAAGGTGGAAGGCGCCTGGCGCAGTGGCCGGTCGCTGGCGGCCCTGGTCAGCGGCGCGGCTCGTCCAGCCTGAAGCTGGCCACGATCCCCGCCAGCCGCGCTGACTGCTCGCGCAGCGACTCGGCCGCGGCCGAACCCTGCTCCACCAGGGCGGCGTTCTGCTGGGTCATCTGATCCAGCTGGGACACCGCGGTGTTGATCTCCTGCAGGCCCGCGCTCTGGCCGCTGGTCGCGTCCGAGATCTCGCGGATCAGGCCCGACACGCGCTGCACCGCCTGCACCACGTCCTGCATCGTCTGGCCAGTGCGTTGAACGAGCTCGGCGCCGTGGTCCACCCGTTCCACCGACGCCTGGATTAGCGTTTTGATCTCGCGTGCGGCCCCCGCCGAGCGGCTGGCCAGCGCACGCACCTCCGAGGCCACGACCGCGAAGCCGCGTCCCTGTTCGCCCGCCCGGGCGGCCTCGACGGCGGCGTTCAGTGCCAGGATGTTGGTCTGGAAGGCGATGCTGTCGATCACGCCGATGATGTCGGCGATCTGACGCGAGCTCGTGTGGATGTCGTTCATGGTGTGCACCACTTCGCCCACCATCGCGCCGCCCTTGGCGGCCACGGCGCTGGCATCGCCAGCCAGCTGGTTCACCTGCGAGGCCGTGTCGGCCGTGTGCCTCACCGTGTCGGCCAGCTGCTCCATCGACGAGGCGGTCTGCTGCAGGCTGGAGGCCGCGTGTTCCGTGCGAGAGGACAGATCGAGGTTGCCGCTCGCAATTTCGCCAGAGGCCACCTGCACGGAACCGGCCGCTTCGCGAATCTGCCACATCGAGCCATTGACCTTGGCGACGAAGCCGTTGAATCCTCGGGCGATGTCGGCCAGCTCGTCGCGGCCGCGGGCTTCGAGCTTGACGCTCAGGTCGGCCTCGCCACTCGCCAGGCCCATCATGGCGCTGCGCAGGGCACGCAAGGGGGCCAGCATCCGGTGCACAACCATCACCAGCACACCCCCGGTGACGAGCGCGCACACCAGCGCGGTCAGCAGGGTGGTCGCCATGAGTGCACGCGCGGACTCGGTGGCATACGCCTTCGGAAAGCTCAGGCGCACGGCCCAAGGGGCAATGTCGGGATGGATGGACACGGGTTGCAGCAGGTGGACCTGGCCTTGTGCATCCTCGTAACGCCATGCGCGCCCGGATTTCACCGCAGCCAGGCCTTCTGCCGGGATGTCGTCGGCGTGCTTGCGCAGTTGCGTGGCATCCGGGTGGCTGGCGTACAGGCCGCCGTTGGAGAGCAGCGCCATCTGCCCATTGCGCATCGGATTCGCGCTGGCGAGCAGTTGCCCGAGGCGGTCGAGCGTGAAGTCGGCCGTGGTGACGCCTTTGAACTGGCCATCGATCACGATGGGCGCCACCAGCGAGGACATCAACACCTCCTTGCCATTGATCGGGTACAGATAGGGCTCGGCAAACATGGGCCGCAGCGTGCGCTTGGGCACGTCGTACCAGTCGTTGCCACCCGGTGTGCTGACAAACACGATGGGCTCGACGGTGAGCTGGCCGTCCGGTGTGCGGAACCAGTAGGGCATGGGCCGGCCGGTGTCGTCGAAGCGCGGCTTCTGCCCGGCGAATTCGGCGTCGCGGCCGTCCAGTGCGTTGGGCTCCCACGTGACGGTGCTGCCGATGAAATCGGGGTTGTTGCGCAACGCCCCCTTCACCAGGTCGTCGCTCTGGTCGCGTGTCAGAGGGCGATTGGCACCGCGTGTCTGCTGCATGGACTCCGAGATCTGCTGCACCGTACTGAGGTGCGAGCGCAGGCGGGTCTGCAACGCGCTGGCCGCCTCGCGGGTCGAGGTCTCGGCCAGCTTCATCGTGGCGGCCTCGGCCTGCTCACTGCTCTGGATGCCGATCACGGCCCCCGTGATGCCGAGGCTCAGCACCACGAGGCCGACCCCCGCCAGACCCAGGCGGGCCTGGAGCGAGAGTGTGGAAAACAGGCGGGATGGCGATGACGCCGCGGGCAGTGGGTGGGGCATGGCGAGCGTGGATGAGTGAGGGGTTTCCCCACTCATATCGTCGCCGCCCATGAGGACTTGAACACGCTTTTTGCGTTGCGCCACGCTGGTGCGCGCACTCTGCAAAGGGCCCCGCGCAGGTGCGGCCTGCCCTTTGGAAAACGGTCGATTTGCCCGGTTTCAGTGCGATTGCAGGTCAGCTGGCGTCGTCTGGTGCGCTTGCAGGCGAGGCCTTCCTGGCTGCCTGCTTGCGGGCCGCCGGCCGACGCGCGCGCTTGGCGGCCGGTGCCGGTGCGGCGGCTTCCGGTTGGGCCGGGGCGACCTCGGGCACCGGCGTCGATTCGGTGGCGTTCGATGCGGACTTGGCCTTGCGGGATGCGCCTTCGCTGCGGGGCTTGGTGCTGCGGCTCTTGCGCGCAGCGGGGGCGGAAGCGGCCTCGTTTGCGGCGGGCTCGGCCTGCGCGACGGCGGGGGCGGCGACCGGGGCAGCGGGGGGGGGCACCACGGGTGCAGGCACGTCGGCCATCACCGGGCGCTCGGCCGCCGACGCATCGGCTCGGGCCTCACGCGGGGCGCGCTGGCGGTCGTCACGTTCGGCACGGCCGCCATTGCGGCTGCCACGGCCTCGGCCACCCCGGCTGCGACGGCGTTCCTCGTTGCGCGATTCGGCTGCACCGTTCTGCTCGGCCTCGCCCTCCGGCTCGGCCGGCGCTGCCAATGTGCCCTCGTGTGCGGACGCGAGGTCGGCGCGGTCTTCATCGGCCGCCAAGCTGCGCTCGGCCTGCAAAGCCGCGATGGTGTCGCCCTGCGGCGCCCGCATCTCGCTGGCCACGCTGCCATTGCCGGCGCTGCGGAACACATAGGCGCTCGACTTCTCGTCGCGGCCGAACTCCAGCAGCCCGCGCGACTTCGCTTCTTCCAGCAGGTTGCCGAAGGTGCGGAAGCCGTAGTAGTTTTCGTTGAAGCCCGGGTTGCGACGCTTGATGGCCTCTTTCAGCACCGAGGCCCAGATCTTGCCGCCCTCGTCGCGGTCGGTCACCAGCGCGTCGAAGGTCTCGACGGCCATCTCGACGGCCTTGGTGCGGCGCGCGTCCAACTCGGCCTTGCGGCGGGCTTCCTCTTCCGGCGAGCGGCGGGGCTGCGGCTGGTCGCGGTTGTCCCTGCGCTGGCGCTGTGCGTCGCGCACCAGGTCGTCGTAGAAGATGAATTCGTCGCAGTTCGCGATCAGCAGGTCCGAGGTCGACTGCTTCACCCCCACGCCGATCACGTACTTGGCGTTCTCGCGCAGCTTGGAGACCAGCGGTGAGAAATCCGAATCGCCCGAGATGATGACGAAGGTGTTGACGTGGCTCTTGGTGTAGCAGAGGTCGAGCGCATCCACCACGAGGCGGATGTCGGCCGAGTTCTTGCCGGACTGGCGCACGTGCGGGATCTCGATCAGCTCGAAGTTGGCTTCGTGCATCGCGGCCTTGAAGCCCTTGTAGCGCTCCCAATCGCAATAGGCCTTCTTGACGACGATGCTGCCCTTGAGCAGCAGGCGCTCGAGCACTTTCTTGATGTCGAACTTCTCGTAGTTGGCGTCGCGCACGCCGAGGGCGACGTTCTCGAAGTCGCAGAACAGCGCCATGCTGATGTGGTCGGGGGAGGAAGCCATGTGGTCGCTTCTTTCTCTTTGAATGTGGGGTGGCGCGTGGCCCGCTTCAAAGCAGGCCCGCGTCCTGGAGGTAGGCGCTCGGTCGTGTGCGGTCGCACAGGATGGTCAGGCGCCGTCGGGCGCGCGTCATCGCGACGTAGAGCAGGTTGCGGTTGTCGGTGGTGTCGCCGCCGAGGGCGAACTCCCCTTTGTTGAGGCCAGGCAGGATGACGTGTTCGAACTCCAGCCCCTTGGCGGCCTCGATGCTCGACAGCAGGATGCAGTGCTGCGGCTTCATAGCCTGCTGGCGGCGTTCGCGCTCGTTCATCGCACGGAAGAAGGCGGTGAGGTGGTCGAAGGTGGCAACCGACTGGATCAGGCCTTCGATGTTGGCCGCCACCTGGGCAATGTCCTGACGGCGCACCATCACGCGCGCGGCCAGGGCCGCGGGCTGCAGCACCCGCACGAAGCGGCGCAGCAGCACCTCGGTGTCTTCATTGTGCAGCACGTCGAGCGCATCTTCCAGCCGCTGTCGCACGGCGGGGGCGGCGTTGCGCAGCACCTGGTTCTCGAGGAAGGCGCCGGCCAGCTCGGGCTGGGCGCACACCTGCTTGAGGGCCTGGGCCGTCAGGCGGGCGCGCTCGGTCTCGTCGGGCGGCTCGCCATCCTGGGCCTCGCCGGTGTCGACGTGCGAGCCGGCAAAGCGCAGCAGCGCCTGCAGCACGGCCAGGCGCGTCTCGGTGCGCTCGATGTCGCCGAAGTGCCCGCGCGAGCACGCATACAGGCCGCGCACGAACAGCACCTCGGGCCGCATCAGGTAGGTGCTGAACCCGGTGGTGCGGTAGTCGATGCCGCGGTCGAGCAGGTGGTTCTCCAGCTCGACCGACTGGTGTGGCTGGCGCAACAGGATGGCAATGGCCGATGCGGGCGCACCCGGATCCAGCCCCACGCGCTCGTTGACGAGGCGGGTGAGGTGCCAGTTGCGGTCAGCCGGCCCCACGGTGGCGATCACCTCCACCTCGGTGTCGCGCACGGTCTGCGCCGCATAGGGTTTGTGGCGTGCCAACCCGCTCACGGCCTGAGCCAATGTGGGCCCGAAGCGCCAGGTGGTGCTGAGCGGATAGCGTGTGGCCTCGGCCACCTCGCGGTCGAACAGCTCGCCCATGAAGCGGGCATCGGCCCCGGCCACGGCGTGGATCACCTGGTCGCGGTCGCCCACGCCCACGAAGGCCGCCCGGTTGCGCGCCATCAGTTCGCGCAACACGGTGAACATCGCGCGGTTGGTGTCGTGCATCTCGTCGACCAACACGAGGTGCAGGCCGAGGTCGAGCGGATGCGGGTCGCCCAGCCAGGCGTCTTCGTCGAGCAGCAGGCGGGCGAGGTCGTAGGTGGCGTCGTGCTCGCTGCGGAAGGCGTGGTGATCGGGGTGGCCGCCGCGGCGGATGTGCTCGTAGGCCTGGAAGATCTTGAGCGTGGCGTAGTCGTGCCCGATCTCCGCGGCCAGCGTGGGCGTGAGCGACCGGTCGGCGGCCTCGACCATCAGCTGCATGGTGCCCTTCAGGTGCAGGAAGGCGGCCAGCAGGCCTTCCACGCTGGCGGCGCCATCGCCCTGGATGGCGAACTCGTCGGGGTAACGCTCGTCGACGTTGCGCAGCACGCGGTCGATGGCGCGCAGCACGGGCGCGCGCAGCGCCTCGGGCTCGGCGTGAAAGGGCACCGTGCAGCCCTCGATCGCCTGCATGCGCTCGGTGCAGAACGCGTCGAAGGTCATCACGCGCAGGCGGCGTCGTGTGTCGGCGGGCAGGCCGATGCGGGCCAGCGCGTCGCGCAGGGCCTGCACGGCGGTGTCGGTGTAGGTCAGGGCGAGCACGCGGTCCGGATCGGCCCCGCGCAGCAGGGCCTGGGCCAGGCGCAGGGCCAGCGTCGTGGTCTTGGCCGCGCCCGCGTTGGCTTCGATGATCAGGTGCCGTTTGCGCGCCAGCTGGATGGCGCGTTGCTCGTCCGTGGGCACTAGGCCCCGCGGCGCAAAGATCGGCTCGTTCGGTGTCTCGCTCATGGCGTGCGCGCAGGGCCTCAGACGCCGCGCGGGTCCTGGCGGGGCGTGTGGCGGCCGGCCTTCTTCATCGCCTGCTTCTGACGCTGGCGCTCGGCCTCCGCGGCCTTTGCATCGGCCAGCCACTCCGTGAAGGCCTCCGGCGTTTCCAGTGTGATGCGGCCGATGGCCCCGCTGCGGAAGTCGTTCAGCACGATCTCGGCGGCCTTCTGCAGGTTGACCTTGCCGCCCGACATCACCGCACCCCGCTTGCGCGCCACCTCGGTCAGCAGCACATCGTCGTGCTGCGTGGGGATGGCGGCCACGTCGTCGAGCTTGTAGCGTTCGGCCAGCTGGGTCGGGTAGGGCGCCTTCAGGCTGTTGATCAGCTCCAGCGCGGTCTCGACCTCGTCGTAGGCGTTGCGGCCCACGGCGCCGCTGGCGGCCAGGTGGTAGCCGCTCTTCTCGACCAGGATCTTGGGCCACAGCATGCCTGGCGTGTCGAACAGGTAGAAGTCGCTGGCCAGGTTGATGCGCTGCTCGATGCGCGTCACGCCGGCCTCGTCACCCGTCTTGGCGGCCTTGCGGCCCACCAGCGTGTTCATCAGTGTCGACTTGCCCACGTTCGGCACGCCGCAGATCAGCACGCGCACGGGCTTGGGCATGCCGCCGCGCTGGGGCACCAGTTCGCGGCACGCCTTGATCAGGCGCTGCGCGGGCGCGGTGTCCGAGGCGTCCAGGCCGATGGCGCCGGTGGCGGTCTGGGCGCGGTACCACGCCAGCCAGGCTTCGGTGCGCACGGGGTCGGCCAGGTCCTGCTTGTTGAGCACCTTGAGCTTGGGGCGCTGTCCGGTGAGGGCCTCCAGCATCGGGTTGGCGCTGGAGCCCGGCAGGCGCGCGTCCAGCAGCTCGATGACGACATCGATGTCCTTGATGCGTTCAGCGATGGCTTTCTTGGTCACGTTCATGTGACCGGGGAACCATTGGATGGCCATCTTGTCTGGTCTTTCCGGTCGGCCGGCGCCGACCCTGTCTGCGTGGGATCAAAGACCCGCATTGTCCGATGCGCGGCGCCCTGCACGATCGGGCGGGGTGCGATTTAATGCAGACCTCTACCTGAACGAACCCTCGACCCCATCATGAGCCTGAGCATGTACACCGCCCTCGTCCCGCCGGTCACCCGCACCCTGGAGGCGCTGTCCGCCATCCTGGGCAAGGCGGCGCAGCACTGTGAAGACCGCGGCATCGACCCGCAGGCCTTTCTGCAATCGCGCCTGTTCCCCGACATGTTCCCGCTGAACCGGCAGGTGCAGATTGCCACCGACATGGTGAAGGGCGCGGCCGCCCGCCTGTCCGGCCAGCACATCCCGACCTACCCGGATGTGGAGACCAGCTTTGCCGAGCTGCAGGACCGCGTGCGCCGCACCATCGACTACCTCAACACCTTCGAGCCTGAACAGATCGACGGCACCGAAGAGCGCGAGATCGTGATCCCGCTGCGCGACCGCGAGGTGCGCTTCGATGGCCAGACCTACCTGACGAGCTGGGTGCTCCCGAACTTCCACTTCCACGTCGTGACCACCTACAACCTGCTGCGCCACGGCGGCGTGGCGCTGGGCAAGCGCGACTTCCTGGGCGAGTGAAATCAGGCCGCGTGGCGCAGCGGCGGCCCGTCGGGCGCCTCCGGCAGGTCCAGCAGCCGGGCCACCTCGCGTGAATCGGCAATGGCGCGCACGCGCTGGTAGGCCTCTTCGGCCTCGGGGTGCGTGCGGCGCAGGTAGTTGAGCCACTGCTTGAGCCGCCCGGCCCGGGCGCGGGGCTCGATGTGGGCCACGATGAGGCCCCAGAACACCGCGAGCAACCCTTGCAGCGTGGCCCAGGGGAGTTGCCCTTCGGCGTCACCCAGGATGGCGCGCGCCAGACCCGGGTTGGCCACGATGCCCCGGCCCAGCATCAAGGCGTGGCCGCCCGATTCGGCGCGGCAGCGCTGCGCATCGGCGACGGTCCAGATCTCGCCGTTGGCCACCACCGGGATGGACACAGCGGCCCGCACATCGGCCACGCGGTGCCAGTAGGCGGGAGGGCGGTAGCCATCGGCGCGCGTGCGGGCGTGCACCACCAGTTCGCTGGCGCCGGCCGCGGCCAGGGCGCGGGCGCAGTCTTCGGCCTGCGCGTCGTCGTCAAAGCCCAGCCGCATCAGATCGGAAGAGCGTCGTGTAGGGAAAGAGTGTCGTT
>NZ_CANBCC010000044.1 GCF_947366995.1 uncultured Aquabacterium sp.
GTCCGCCAGCTGGCGCCGGTCGCGCTTGGTGGGGCGGCCTTGCTCGATGCTCTCTGCCGGTTCGGCCGAGAGGCGGCGGCGCTCCGTGTGCTCGGTGCGGCGCAGCAGGCTTTCTGGTGTCTCTTCGTACAGCATCTGCGCCTGCACGGCGGGCCCCCGCACCGTGCTCACGGCCTTGACCACCACGGTTCGCGTCAGGGCACCTTGTCGGATGTCGACCGTCTCGCCACCGCGCAGTTCGCGCGATGCCTTGGCCACCTGGCCGTTGACCTGGATGCGCCCTTTGTCAATGTCGTCGGCGGCCAAGCCGCGCGTCTTGTAGAAACGCGCAGCCCAGAGCCACTTGTCGAGGCGGAGCCGGTCGGTGATGCCAGGCAGAGGGCGAGCAGAGGTGTCTTGCTTCATGGTCGGTGAACGACCGCACTGTAGCGCAGTGCGCAGGCGGCCGCCCGCGGGTCAACTGCTGCTGTCAGGGGTTTGCCGCGCAGTGGCGCCCCGTGCAGATCGGGCCACAAAGCGCGCCGGGTCGAGCGCGTCGCGCAAGTCCGCCTCGACCGGGCAGGGCGCGCCGGTCACCCAGTGCGCCAGCAGCCGTCCGGCCAGCACGGACCAGGCGATGCCTCGCGAGCCCAGTCCAGTGATCGCGTAGAGCCCCCCGGTGTCGTCGCGCTGGCGCGGAATCTGGCGAACCTGGTCCGCGCGGAGGTGCGGGACATGGGCCAGTCGAGCGGGCGCCCACGGCAACGCGCCGACCACGGGGAGCCTGTCCGGCGTGACGGCACGCCAGCCGACGCGCCCATACAGCCCGTCCACACCGTCTTCCTCGGAAGGCAGGCCCGAGAGGCCCAGTCGCCTGGCCTGCTGCAGATTGTGGTGGTGATCGGCCTCTCGCACGGCGGGGTCGGCATCGTGGTGCTGGCTGGTGGCGCCGCACAGCAAGGTCTGCGTGTCGAGTGCAAGCGCGTAGCCGCTGCCGGCAATGGGCGCCTGAGGCAGGCCCGCTGGGTGGGGCAGGGCCGTGATCTGCCCTCGCACGGCGCTCAGCGGCGGCACGGCCACGGCCAATTCGTCTCGCAGCGTGCCGAGCAGCGTGGGTGCGCCCAGCGCGTTGGCGAGGACCAGGGTGGGCGCCTGCGCCAGTGTGGCGCCGGAGGCCGACATCGCCAGCCACTGGCCTGTGTCGTCGTTGCGTTCCAGTGCGGCGGCTTCGGCGCCGAATTGGACCGTCAGCGCCCCCGGGAAGCACGCGGCAGCCGACGCCAGCATCGCCTCGGCCAGCCCGGCCGGGTGCAGCCAGCCCGCCTGTGCAAACCACCATCCGCCACAGGGCACGGGCACACCACAGCGCTGCGCCGCTTCATCGGCCGCCAGCCAGGTCACGTGGTCCTTTGGCAGGCCCAGACGACGCAACGTGGCGCGTGCCGTGGCCTCCTCCGTCTTCGGATCAAGGCGCAGCAGGCCATGGGGCTGGCCGCGCACCCGACCGTTCGAAAGCCAGTTGCCTGCCTTCTGCCAGAGTGCGAGCACGGCGGCCCGGTGCGCCCGCGCATGCACGCCGTCTTCGCCGTGCACGATGCTGTGAAACAGCCCGCCCGGGTTGCCGGACGTGGCCCGCGCAGCGCCGCTTTCGCGATCGAGCAGGGTTACGCGCCATCCGGCCTCGCACAGCGCCAGCGCGGCGCTCGCACCCGCCAGCCCCGCGCCGACGACGACCGCGTGCCGATGCTGCGCGGGCGGCGCGTGCCACAGCCCGCCAGCTGGTGGGGCGGGCACATGGCGTGGCGCATGGCGACCGCACAGCGCCTCGCCACCCCATCCTGCGCCCGGCGTAATGGCCATCTCGACGCCGGCCGCAGCCAGTGCGCTGCGAATGGCCGGCGTGTGCGTCCAGCAGGCGAGCGTGGCTTCCGGAGCGGCCAGGCGGTTCAAGCGGGTCAGCAGGTGCTCGTCCCACATGGCCGGATTGCGGTCGGGCGCGAAGCCATCAAGGTAGAACGCGTCGGCCTGGGCCAGCAGTGTCGGCAGCAGGCGGTTCACGTCGCCCAGCCCGAGCATCAACCGAACATGCGGCCGCCGGCCGCTGCCGCCTGCAGGCAGTGCGGCCTCATCGAAATCGAGCAGATGCCAGCCGGGCGTCAGCGGGGGCCAGGCGGCTTGCAGGCGGGCGGCCAATTCGGCGGCCGGGCCCGTCTGGCCAGAATGGGCTGCAGCCAGGTCGGCCATCTGCAGCGGGTGTTGCTCGACCGAGACGAAGATGAGTTCGTCGCAGCGGGCAGGATCGTTACGCCAGGCCAGCCAGGTGGCCAGAAAGCTCTGTCCCAGGCCGAAGCCGGCTTCCAGAATCACGAAGCGATCGCGTTGCTGCCATCGGCCCGGCAGGCCGTTGCCGTGCAGGAACACATCCCGGGCGCGGGCCCACGTGTCCCCGGGCTCGCCATAGAAGTCGTCGTAATGCGGCGCGTAAGGCGCACCCGGCGCCCGGCCCCCTGGCGCCTCGCCCAGGGTTGCAGGTGTCAGGGTCATGCCCGATTACTGAGCCGCCCAGCCGCCGTCCATGTTCCAGGCGGCACCGCGGATGTTGTCACCCGCTGACGAGCACAGGAACACGGCCAAGTCGCCCAGTTGCGCCGGGGTCACGAACTGCAGGGAAGGCTGCTTCTCACCCAGCAGGCCCTTCTGGGCTTCGGCCAGCGAGATGCCTTCGCGTGCCGCCTTGTCGTCGATCTGCTTCTGCACCAGCGGGGTGAGCACCCAGCCAGGGCAGATGGCGTTGGCTGTGATGCCGGTCGTCGCCGTTTCGAGCGCCACAACCTTGGTCAGGCCCACGATGCCGTGCTTGGCCGCCACATAGGCCGACTTGCCCGCCGAGCCCACCAACCCGTGCACCGAGGCCAGGTTGATCACACGCCCCCAGTTCTTCGCCCGCATGCCGGGGATGGCGAGCCGCGTGGTGTGGAAGGCAGAACTGAGGTTGATCGCGATGACCGCATCCCACTTTTCGATCGGAAAGTCTTCGACGTTGGACACGTGCTGGATGCCGGCGTTGTTGACGAGGACGTCCACGCCGCCAAAAGCCTGATCGGCATACGCCATCATCTCGGCAATTTCAGCCGGCTTCGACATGTCGGCGCCATGGAAGCCGACCTTCACGCCATGCGCCTGGCCTGCAGCCGACACGGCGGCCTGTGGCGCGGCCGTGTCGCCAAACCCGTTCAGAATGACGTTGGCGCCCTGGGCAGCCAGCTTCTCAGCGATCCCCAGGCCAATGCCGCTGGTGGACCCGGTCACGAGGGCAGTTTTTCCTTTCAACATCTCGGCCTCCTGTCGGCTAGTACAAAGACAATGTGGGTGAACAACCCATTATCTGACCCGAATCACGCCCAGCCATGAACCACGTGCAAACAGATCCCACGCTTCAGTACGTTACCTGTCCCGGGGCCAGCCGCACGGACGCTCAGACGCACCGCATGGCCTACTGGCAATGGGGCGACCCGGCCAATTCGCGCATCCTGATCTGCGTTCACGGCTTGAGCCGTCAGGGGCGCGATTTCGACGCGCTGGCAGCGGCGCTGAGCGAGAACTACCAGGTGATCTGCCCGGATGTGGTCGGGCGCGGGCATTCTGACTGGCTGGCGGAACCTGCCGGGTACCAGGTCTTCGCGTACGCGTCCGACATGGTGGTGTTGCTGCAACACCTGCGTCAGCAGGTCGGGGCTGCCAGCCCCATGGACATTGACTGGGTCGGCACGTCGATGGGGGGGCTCATCGGTCTGGCGCTGTCCACCGTGCCGACCGAGGTGACGGGTGCGCGCTACCGCCGCCTCGTGCTGAACGACGTCGGTCCGCGGCTGCGCCATGAGGCGCTGGTGCGCATCGGTGACTACCTGGGCCAGCCGCTGCGCTTCGACACCGAGCAGCAAGCGGCCGACTACCTCTGGAGCATCTCGACCGGCTTCGGACCGCACACACCCGCGCAGTGGCTGGCGTTGTCGCGCCCCTTGTTGCGTCCTGCCCCGGATGGCGCCGGGTTCGTGCTGCACTACGACCCCGCCATTGCAGCCCCGTTCAAGACCATGTCGGCCGACAGCGCGGCCAGCGGGGAAGCCATGCTGTGGCAGGTGTACGACGCGCTGCGCTGTGAAACCTTGCTGCTGCGCGGTGCAGAGTCTGATCTGCTGGATGCCGAGACGGCGCTCGCCATGACCGCCCGTGGCCCGAAGGCCCGCCTGGTGGCGTTCGACGGCGTGGGCCATGCGCCAACGCTCATTGCGCCGGACCAGATTGCCGTGGTGAAGGACTTTCTGCTGGCATGAGAACCGGTTCGCTTCAGACCGCGCCGCTCGAGCCGGGCGGCGCCATGCAGGCTGCCATTGTCGGGCTGGCCGATGTGGCCGCGGGCGGCGAACAGGCCGGTGGTGAACACCTGTTGAGCAAGGCGCGCACCTTTGCCGGGCCCCTGCTGGCTGGCCGTCATTTCGACACCGGTGAGGATGCCTTGCGCCATGCCGACGGTGTGCGCCTCATTCTGCAAGGCATTGGTGCCCCCCCGTCGCTGCAGGCCGCGGCCTACCTGGTCTACGCCAGCGAATACCTGACGGACCCCGAAGAGGTGGTGGCGCGCGCGTTCGGTGACGACGCCGTAGGCTTGGTGATGCACACGCGCAAGCTGGTGCAAGTGCAGCGCAACGCCCGCGACGCACTGGGCGACGACACGGACGGGCCGCTGCGCGCCGAGCAGGTGGAGCGCATCCGCAAGATGCTGCTCGCGTTTTCGCGAGACCTGCGTGTGGTGCTGCTGCGTCTGGCATCTCGCCTGCAAACGCTGCGGCATTACGCCGACACCAAGCAGGCATGCCCACGGGCGCTGGCCCGTGAATCGATGCAGGTCTTTGCGCCCCTGGCCAACCGCCTGGGCATCTGGCAGATCAAATGGGAGCTGGAAGACCTGTCCTTTCGCTTTCTCGAGCCAGATACCTACCGCAGCATCGCCCGCTCCTTGCTGGAAAAGCGCCTCGAGCGGGAAGCGCACATCGAGCAGTTGCGACAGCAACTCACGCAGGCGCTGGCCGAGGTCGGCCTGGCGGCGCAGGTCCAGGGGCGGCCCAAGCACCTCTACAGCATCTGGAAGAAGATGCAGGGCAAGCACCTGCCCATTGAGCGCGTGTTCGACCTGCGGGCCTTGCGTGTCATCGTGGCCGATGTGCCCGCCTGCTACGCCGCGCTCAGTCGCGTCCACGAACTGTGGCACGCCATCGCCGATGAGTTCTCGGACTACATCGCCCGGCCCAAGCCGAACGGCTACCAGTCTTTGCACACAGTGGTGCGCGACGACCAGGGCCGATCCATCGAGATCCAGATTCGCACCCAGGCCATGCACGACCACGCCGAAAGCGGTGTGGCGGCGCACTGGGCCTACAAGGAGGCGGGTGCCAAGGGCTATGCGGGCGTGCAGGCGGCCGGCGACTTCGAGAGCCGCGTGGCCGAAGCGCGCAAGACCGTGCTGCGTCAGCTTCTGGCGTGGGAGCGCGATCTGGCCAACGCCGACGAGGCCGAAGGCGGGCAGGCGGGCGCAGGTCTGTTCGACGACCGCATCTATGTGTTCACGCCGGAAGGCGAGATCATCGACCTGCCCACCGGCGCCACCCCGGTCGACTTTGCCTACACGCTGCACACCAACCTTGGCCACCGTTGTCGCGGAGCCCGCGTCGACGGCGCCATGGTCACGCTCAACACCGAGCTGCGCAGCGGGCAGACGGTCGAGATCGTGGCGGCGAAGGAGGGCGGTCCCTCGCTGGACTGGATCAACCCCGAGCTGGGCTACCTGCGAAGCCAGCGCGCGCGGGCGAAGGTGCGCGCCTGGTTCAATGCCCTGGCGCAGCAGGCGACCATCGCCAAGGGCCGCGAACTGGTCGAGAAACTGTTGCAGCGCGAGGGCAAGACCGCCATCAAGCTGGATGAACTGGCCGCACGACTTGGCTTTCGCAGTGCCGACGCCCTGTTCGACGTGGTCGGCAAGGACGAGTACTCGCTGCGCAACATCGAGCAGAGCTTCCGGCCCGCCGAGCCCGAGCCTGATCCAGACCAGCTGATCTCACAGCGTCTGGCGCGCCAGGAGGCCGTCGGTGCGCCGGGAGGCAAGGGCGTGCTGGTGGTCGGCATGGACTCACTGCTCACCCAACTCGCTCGCTGTTGCAAGCCCGCGCCACCGGATGTGATCGGTGGCTATGTCACGCGCGGCAAGGGTGTGGCGGTGCACCGCAGCGATTGCAGCAACTTCCGGCAGCTTGCAGGCCGCAGCCCCGAGCGCATCATCCCGGTGGCCTGGGGCCGCGAGGCCGCGGCAGACAACGCGCACTACGCGGTGGACGTGCTCGTCGAGGGCCACGATCGCAGCGGACTGTTGCGTGATGTCTGCGATGTGCTGGCCCAGGCGAAGATTCCGGTGCAATCCATCCACAGCGAGGCGGTGAGGGATCGAATCACGGTTACACTCACGCTCCAGACAGCAGACACCACACGGCTTGCGTCGGTCCTTTCGAAAGTGTTGCAAATCAGCGGCGTGACGAAAGCAAGACGAAAGTAAGAAAAACGTGTTATAGTCTAAGTCTTCCAGGCGCGTAGCTCAGTTGGTTAGAGCACCACCTTGACATGGTGGGGGTCGTTGGTTCGAATCCAATCGCGCCTACCAAATTACCTGGAATTGAGGGCCCGTTCGAAAGAGCGGGCCCTTTTCTTTTGCGTGCCTTTGATGGGCGCATTTGGAAAAGCGCCAAGAGCGGTGCCGAGTTCCGTGCCCCACATGCTGGCCGCGGCGATCCCCTCCTACAATGGTTTTCAGTTGACAGGAGCCGACCATGAACGCCGCACGCACCCCGCGCCCACAAGACGAAGCCCCGCGGGATGACGCCCCTGAGGCAGACCGGCCAGCGCCTGGCTCGGTGCCCCCGGGCCTGCGCACCATCAAGAAATACCCCAATCGCCGTCTGTACGACACGAAGACCAGCAGCTACATCACGCTGGCCGAGGTGAAGGACATGGTCATGGGCTGCGAGCACTTCATCGTGGTCGACGCCAAGAGTGGTGAAGACCTGACCCGCAGCATCCTGCTGCAGATCATCCTGGAAGAAGAGACCGCTGGTGTGCCCATGTTTTCGACCCAGGCGCTCGCGCAGATCATCCGGTTCTACGGCCACACCATGCAGGGTCTGATGGGTCACTACCTGGAGAAGAACATCCAGAGCTTCATCGACATGCAGTCGCGCCTCACCGAGAACTCCATGATGAACCTGCAGAACCCGCTGATGCAGAACTTCATGGGCGGGTACATGGAGCAGTCACGCAGCCTTTTCCTGCAAATGCAGGAGCAGATGAGCAAGCAGGCCGAAACGCTGATCGGCAACCTCGGCGCCGGACTGACCCCGAAGAAGTAAGGCTGTCTCGTCAGCCGCGCAGCAGCGGCTGCAGCCTCGGCCAGATCACGTCCAGGATCACCGGGTGCGCCTTGGGCAAGGGGTGCGTGCCGTCGGCCTGGAACCAGTCTCGCGCATCCGGCCTGTCGGCCACGCCCTTGAGCATGAAGGGCACCAGCGGCACCTTGCGCTCGGTGCTCACACGTTCGAACAGGGCGGCAAAGTCGTCCGCGTAACGCTTGCCGTAGTTCGGCGGCACCATCATCCCCACCAGCAACACCCGGGCGCCGGCCTTCTGGCTCAGGCCCACCATCTGGCTTAGGTTGTTGCGCGTGCCATCCAGGGGCAGCCCGCGAAGGGCGTCGTTGGCGCCCAGCTCCACCACCACCACATCGGGCTTGTGCTCGGCCAGCAGGGCCGGAAGGCGCGCGAGCCCACCCGACGTCGTCTCGCCGCTGATGCTGGCGTTGACGATGTTCAGTGGCAGATCCTGCTCTTTCAGGCGCTGCCCCAGTAAGGCCACCCAGCCTGTGCCGCGCGGCAGGCCATATTCGGCTGACAGGCTGTCGCCCACCACCAGCAGCGTGCGCGGTGGCCTGTTGTTTGCAGCCCGCACCGGGCCCAGCCAAGCACCCAGGGCCCCCAAGGCCAGGGCACGTCGCGTACAGTCGATCGACATGTCCACTTCCGTTTCTTCCTCGATGAACTCCGACGCGTCTTCCGTGGGCCAGCCGGCCATCGTGGTCCGCGGGCTTGGCAAGACCGTGGGCGACGCGAGCGGCCCGTTGACCATTCTGCACGGCATCGTCCTCACGGTGCCGCATGGGGAGACCCTGGCCATCGTCGGGGCATCCGGCTCGGGCAAGAGCACCTTGCTGTCTCTGCTTGCCGGGCTCGACACGCCGACCGAGGGCAGCGTCACCCTTTGTGGCGTCGACCTGTTCGCCCTCAATGAAGACCAGCGGGCTGCGCACCGCGCGCGGCACGTCGGTTTCGTGTTCCAGAATTTCCAGCTCATCGCGCACCTCTCTGCGCTCGAAAATGTGATGCTGCCACTGGAGCTGCGCGGCGACCGCGAGGCGCGCGCCAAGGCCATCGCGATGCTCGAGCGCGTGGGGTTGGGGCAGCGCCTTTCGCATCGGCCCACGGTGCTCTCGGGCGGTGAGCAGCAGCGTGTGGCGCTGGCACGGGCCTTCGTGATGCGGCCCGATATCCTGATGGCCGACGAACCGACCGGTAGCCTGGACCACGCCACCGGCCAGGCCATCATGGACCTCATGTTCGAGCTCAACCGCGAGGTGGGCACCACGCTGCTCCTGGTCACGCACGACCGTGAGATCGCGGCGCGTTGCCAGCACACGGTGCACATCGGGGCGGGGCGCATCACCGGTTAGGATGCCGGCATGAGTCTCAAACTGCTATTTGGCTTCCATGCCGTGTCCGTGCGCCTCAAGGTGGCGCCCAAGTCCATCCGTGAACTGCATGTGGATGCCACCCGGCGTGATCAGCGCATGAAGCAGTTTCTGGCGAAAGCCGAGGAAGCCGGCCTGCGTGTGATCGACAGCGACGACGACAAGCTGCAACAGATGGCGGGCACCCACCGCCACCAGGGCGTGGTTGCGCGGGTCGAGGCCCTGAGTCCGGCCCGTTCGCTCGACGACCTGCTCGACAGCCTGAGCGAGCCACCACTGCTGCTCGTGCTGGACGGCGTGACCGATCCGCACAACCTCGGCGCCTGCCTGCGCGTGGCCGACGGCGCGGGCGCGCATGCCGTGATCGCCCCGAAGGACCACGCAGTGGGAATCAATGCGACGGTGGCGAAGGTGGCCAGCGGCGCTGCTGAAACCGTGCCGTACTTCATGGTCACCAACCTGGCCCGCACGCTGACCGAGCTGAAAGAGCGCGACATCTGGATCATCGGCACCTCGGACGATGCGGAGAGCAGCCTTTATCAGGCCGATTTCAAGGGGCCGGTCGCCGTGGTGCTGGGCGCCGAAGGCAGCGGCATGCGGCAGCTCACGCGCAAGCACTGCGACCAGTTGGTCAGCATCCCGATGATGGGCGGCGTTGAAAGCCTGAACGTTTCGGTGGCCAGCGGCGTCTGTCTGTACGAGGCACGCCGGCAGCGCGGCTGATTGCATCCATCCGGTTTTCTTGAGGCCATCCCTTCATGACACTCGCCATTCGAACCGCTGCCATCGCCCTGGTGTCGATCACCGCGATGCTTTCTGGCTGTACTCAGGAACAGCAGAACAAGATCAAGCGTGACATCCAGAACTGGACGGGCACCGACGGCGTCATGGAGGTGTATGCCGGGCAGCAGCTTGCCCGCCGCTTCCTCAAGATCGACAAGCTGAGTACCGCGCTGGGCACCGACGATGGCTCGCCGCGGGAGTACCGCTTCGGCTACGGTGTGCTCGACGAGAACCTCAACGGCGTGGTCGACGAAGGCGAAAAGCGCGTGTACTTCGAAGTGTCGAATTTCTCGACCTACGTCTTCTTCGAGAACCCGCGCTGACGCCTTCCGCGTGCGTCAGGCCTCGGCGGTGAGCCCGGTCCGCGCATGCCGCGCTTCTTCCGAGCGCTGTGCACGGTGTGCCCAGATGCTCAGCAGCAAGCCCACGCTGACCCACGCCAGCCCCAGCCAGTGCAAGGTGGCGTAGCCCTGGTGCGTGATCACCCAGCCGCCGCCGGTGGCGCCTGCCGCCTGCCCGAGGTAGATGGCCGATGTGTTCAGGGCCATCAGGGCAGGGGCCAGACGGGGCGACAGCCCGCCCAGGCGCGCCTGCTGGCCGGAGTTGGTGGCAAAACCGCTCAGGGCCCACGGCAACATGACAACCGCCAGCACAGGAAGCGTGGTGGCCACAGGCCAGATCAGCAGGCTGGTGGCCATCATGGCCAAGGTGGTGGTCACGGCGCGCGCCGCACCGGTCCGGTCAATCACCCGGTTCAGCCACAGGTTGCCTGCCAGGGCCAGTGCGCCAAACCACGCAAACATGGCGCTGATCTGCTCGGGGCTGGCGCCAAAGCCGTGCTTGTAATAGGGAGCCATGTACGCGAGCACGGAGAACTGCCCGGCACTCTGGCATGCCGTCACGGCCACCACGGCCATCAACAGCGGCGAGCTCAACACCTTGCGCCACGAACGCCATGACAGTGCCGGAGGCCGGATGCCTTTGGGCACGTGCCGCCACACCAGCCACGCCACCAGGAGTGCGCCCAGCGCCACCAGCCCCATGGCAATGCGCCATCCCAGGCGCTCGCCGACCCACGCGGCCATTGGCATGCCCGCCACTGAGGCGATCGACCACCCCATGAACACGAAGGTGATGGCCCGACCGCGGTGCGCCGGCGTGCTCATGAAGCCCATGGTGGCGGCCGCCTGAGGCGTGAACACCGCGGCAGACAGCACGGTCAGCGCCCGGATCGGCCACAGCCAGCCGTAGTCGGGTGCCAGTGCACAGGCCGCGTGCCCCAGCGCGTACCACAGCATGGTCAGTGCCAGCAGCTTGCGCCGGTCGATGTGCGCCACCGCCGCGGCCAGCAATGGCGCGCCGAAGCCCATCATCACCGACGCGATGGCGATGAGCGTGCCGCCCTGGGCCACCGAGATGTTCAGGCTGTGCGTCAGGTCGTTCAGCGTGCCGCCCACCACCATCACGCCGCAGCCGATAACGAAATTCCCGGCCAGCAGCGCCCAGCGGGCTGCAGCCATGTCATGGCGGGGAAGGGCGCGCTCCAGTTCCAACGTACTGCCTCGGGGCCTGGCTCAGTGGTGAACCCGCAGGGCCTCCGGGTTGACGATGTGCGTCGGCGTGCCAGCGATGAAGTTCCGCAGGTTGTCGAACGCCGCGCTGAAGTAGCGCTCGTAGTTGTCGAGCTCGACGTAGCCGATGTGCGGCGTGCACACCGCGTTTTCCAGGCGCAGCAAGGGGTGCCCCTGCAGGATGGGCTCGCTCTCGAACACGTCCACCGCCGCCATGCCCGGGCGGCCCCGGTTCAGCGCGGTGACCAGCGCGTTGTCCTGCAGGAGTTCGGCGCGCGACGTGTTCACCAGCAGCGACGTCGGCTTCATCCGATGCAGGTCCTCCTGCGTGATCAGGCCGCGCGTCTGCGGGGTCAGTCGAAGATGGAGGCTCAGGACGTCGCTTGCCTCGAAGAAGGCCTCTCGCGTGGGGGCGGGGATGAAACCATCGGCCTGGGCCTGCGCCCGCGAGGCCTCGCTGCCCCACACGGTGACGTGCATGCCGAAAGCCCTGCCGTACTGCGCGACCCGTTTGCCGATGCGGCCGTAGCCCCAGATTCCCAGAGTCTTGCCAGCCAGCACCATGCCGAGTCCGAAGTTGGTGGGCATCGACGCCGACTTCAGCCCCGATTGCTGCCACGCACCGTGCTTCAGGTTGCCAATGTATTGGGGCAGGCGCCGCATGGCCGACATCACCAGAGCCCACGTCAGCTCGGCCGGCGCGGTCGGATCGCCCACGCCTTCGGCCACGGCAATGCCGAGCCGGGTACAGGCTTCGACGTCGATGTGCCCGCCGACCGGGCCGGTCTGGCAGATCAGCCGGAGCTTGGGGAGCTTCTCGAGCAGCGCGCGGGGAAAATGGGTTCGCTCGCGGATCAGAACCAGGGCCTCGACGTCACGCAGCCGAACCGACAGCTGGCCGATGCCTTTGACGGAGTTGGTGTAGACCTTGGCGGACAGCCCGTCGAGTCGGGACGCGCATTTCAGCTTGCGGACGGCGTCCTGGTAGTCGTCCAGAATGGTGATGTTCATGGGGTGCTTCACAGACCAAACACCATTGTGCAATGCAATCCTCCCGGCTTTGTCGCAAGGGGTCACATTCCGTCAGCGGCGGTGTTCGCCGCGAAACATCACCAGCGTGAAGCGCGCCCCTGACGGCTGTCGTCCGAGCGCTTGGATGCCCGCACAGGAAAGTGTGTGTCCAGCCCGTCCAGGCGTTGCTGTGCTTCGAGTTGTCCGCGGTGTGTGGAGATGGTCCGAAACACATCGGCGCGCAAGTGCCACAGTTCTCGCAGCGAGCGCGCTCGTTCGATCTGGGTGCGTAAGCGGGTCGCGTCGGCCGATTGCAGATCCCATACGGCGTTGACGAACTCGCCACGGATGCCAGCAAGCAGGCGGGCCGGCACGGCGGGGCCGCGCATCGGCTCCTCGAGATCCCAGAGCCAGCGCCAGAAACCGGTCAGCCAGTCGCTCCAGCCCGAGCGCTGTGCCGTGAACAGGCTGGGGGGCGTGACTTCGGGGCGCCGGGGGGCGGGGGATGACAGTCCGGCAGTCTCGAGGGTGTCCGTAGCCAACGCAAGCACCGTGCGCACGGACGACTTCCCGTCGGGGCCCTTTGTGCGACTGCGGGTGTCGATGCGGGCCGACTCGTCCTGTGTGTAAAAAAACGAAGACATGAAACCCCCGGAAGCCGTGGCGCTGTCTTGGCCACTTATCGGAGGTATCGGCAGCCCGGGCGCCGAACTTGAGTTCGCTCCCGGACGAAAAGGGCGTGAATCAGGCGGCTGTTCTGCCCTGCAGCGTCACGTGCGGGGCGCCCTGAATCAGCGCGACGGTGCCGTGCGTCTGGGCGCGGCTGAAGACATCGCGTGCGCAGCTTTCACAGCGGCCGCAGCAGGTGGCCAGGCCTGTCTCCATCTGCAGCTCGTCGAAGCTGGAGCAGCCGGCTGCGGCCTGGCGCTGGATCTCCCGGTCTGACACTCGGCGGCACACGCAAACAATCATTCCTGTCACCCATGGCCCCGCAGTGGGGCGATGGGTGAATTATCAAATAAGAATGATTCGCAGTCAATGGATTTGTGCCGCCCCCGGGTCAGCTCGGCTCGCCCATCTGCGACTGCAGGTAGTTCTGCAGGCCGACCTTGCCGATCAGGTCCAGCTGGGTTTCGAGGAAGTCGATGTGCTCCTCGGTGTCGTCCAGGATGTGCTGCAGCAGATCGCGCGACACGTAGTCACGCACCGACTCGCAGTAGGCGATCCCATCCTTGACCGTGCCTTGCGCAGCCGTTTCCAGTTGCAGGTCACCCTGCAGGATTTCGGGCACATCCTCGCCGATCAACAGCTTGCCCAGGTCCTGAAGGTTGGGCAGGCCGTCCAGCATGAAGATGCGGGCCATCAGCTTGTCGGCGTGCTTCATCTCGCCGATCGACTCTTCGTATTCCTTCTTGGCCAGCTTGTCGAGGCCCCAGTGCTTCAACATGCGGTAGTGCAGGAAGTACTGGTTCGTGGCGGTGAGCTCGTTCTTCAGCTGGGCGTTGAGGAAATCGATGACTTTGGGGTCGCCTTGCATGGTGCTTCCTTATGGTGCGAATTCTGAGGCCGAGTCGTTGTTCACGACAGGGCATGGGGAGCTTGGGTTATACTCCTAAGGTTTACCCGCAACCACCCCCCGCCTGGCAATTCCGATCGGTTTCCTTCACTGGACCTGAACTTGTCACGCCTGCGCCACGGACCGCTGTGTGGCACGTGCAGTCGTGCCAAGCGTGAGCCGGGCGCACAACAAACGGAGAATGAACCCGTGCTGCCCGTCCTGCCTCAAGCTCTTCTGGCCCTCGCAGACGGCACGGTCTTTCGCGGTACATCGATCGGCGCTGCCGGTCGCACCGTCGGCGAAGTGGTCTTCAACACCTCGCTGACCGGCTACCAGGAAATTCTCACCGACCCGAGCTATGCCCGGCAGATCGTCACCCTGACGTATCCGCACATCGGCAACTACGGCGTCAACGGTGAGGACGTCGAAGCCGCGAAAGTCCATGCCGCAGGTCTGATCATCAAAGACCTGCCCATCCGTACCTCGAACTTCCGTCAGACGCAGACGCTGTCGCAATACCTCCAGGCCCAGGGCACGGTGGGCATTGCCGACATCGACACCCGCAAGCTGACGCGCCTGCTGCGCCAGAAGGGTGCCCAGAATGGCGTGATCGTGGGCCTGAACCCCGGTGAGGCCGTGACCGATGCGCTGATCGCCGACGCGGTGGCCGCAGCGAAGGCGGCGCCCAGCATGGCGGGCCAGGATCTCGCTCAGGTGGTCAGCCGCACCGACGTGTGCGAGTGGACGGAAACGGAGTGGAAGCTGTCCAACCCCGAGCTGGACGGCAAGCCGGGCTTCGGCAAGCTGGCCGATGCGAAGTTCCATGTGGTGGCCTACGACTATGGCGTCAAGCGCAACATCCTGCGCATGCTGGCCGAGCGCGGCTGCAAGGTCACCGTGGTGCCCGCGAAGACGCCGGCAGCCGACGTGCTGAAGTACAACCCGGACGGCATCTTCCTGTCGAACGGCCCGGGCGATCCGGAGCCTTGCGACTACGCCATTGCCGCGGCCAAGGAACTCATCGAGACGGGCATCCCGACCTTTGGCATCTGCCTGGGTCACCAGATCATGGCGCTGGCCTCGGGGGCCAAGACCTTCAAGATGAAGTTCGGCCACCATGGTGGCAACCACCCCGTGAAGGACCTGGACAACGGCCGCGTCAGCATCACCAGCCAGAACCACGGTTTTGCGGTGGACGAGAAGACCCTGCCGGCCAACCTGCGCCCAACGCACATCTCGCTGTTCGACGGCACGCTGCAAGGCCTGGCCCGCACCGACAAGCCCGCTTTCTGCTTCCAGGGCCACCCGGAAGCTTCGCCGGGCCCGCATGACATCGCCTACCTGTTCGACCGCTTCGTGTCGCTCATGACCACTGCACAGGCGGAGAAGAAATAAATGGCAAAGCGCACCGACATCAAGAGCATCCTCATCATCGGCGCCGGCCCGATCATCATCGGCCAGGCCTGTGAATTCGACTACTCCGGCGCCCAGGCCTGCAAGGCCCTGCGCGAAGAGGGCTACAAGGTCATCCTGGTCAACAGCAACCCGGCGACCATCATGACGGACCCGAACACGGCGGACGTCACCTACATCGAGCCCATCACCTGGCAGGTGGTCGAGCGCATCATCGCCAAGGAGCGCCCTGACGCGATCCTGCCGACCATGGGCGGCCAGACCGCACTGAACTGCGCGCTGGATCTGCACAAGCACGGCGTGCTCGACAAGTACAAGGTCGAGATGATCGGCGCCAACGAGCACGCGATCGAAAAGGCCGAAGACCGTCAGAAGTTCAAGGAAGCCATGACCAAGATCGGTCTGGATTCCGCGAAGTCGGGCATCGCGCACTCGATGGAAGAGGCGTGGGCCGTGCAGAAGCGCATCACTGCCGAAATCGGTGGCTCGGGTTTCCCGATGGTGATCCGTCCCAGCTTCACGCTGGGCGGCACGGGCGGCGGCATTGCTTACAACCCCGAAGAGTTCGAAGAGATCTGCAAGCGCGGTCTGGACCTGTCGCCGACCAAGGAACTGCTGATCGAAGAATCGCTCATCGGCTGGAAGGAATACGAGATGGAAGTCGTCCGCGACAAGGCGGACAACTGCATCATCGTGTGCTCGATCGAAAACCTCGACCCGATGGGCATCCACACCGGTGACTCGATCACGGTGGCCCCGGCCCAGACCCTGACCGACCGCGAATACCAGCTGCTGCGCAACGCCTCGATCGCCATCCTGCGCGAGATCGGCGTCGAGACCGGCGGCTCCAACGTGCAGTTCTCGATCAACCCGGACAACGGCCGGATGATCGTGATCGAGATGAACCCGCGTGTGTCGCGTTCGTCGGCCCTGGCCTCCAAGGCCACCGGCTTCCCGATCGCCAAGATCGCAGCCAAGCTGTCGGTCGGCTACACGCTCGATGAGCTGAAGAACGACATCACCGGCGGCGCCACCCCGGCTTCGTTCGAGCCCTCGATCGACTACGTGGTCACCAAGATCCCGCGTTTCGCCTTCGAGAAGTTCCCCGCTGCCGACAGCCGCCTGACCACCCAGATGAAGTCGGTGGGTGAGGTGATGGCCATGGGCCGCACCTTCCAGGAGTCGTTCCAGAAGGCCCTGCGTGGCCTGGAAACCGGCATCGACGGCCTGACCGAGATCAGCAACGACCGCGAAGAGATCCTGCAGGAGATCGGCGAGCCCGGCCCCGAGCGCATCCGCTTCCTGGGTGATGCCTTCCGTGTTGGCATGACGCTGGACGAGGTGTTCGAAGAAACCAAGGTCGACCCCTGGTTCCTCGCCCAGATCGAAGACATCATCAAGACCGAAGGCCAACTCAAGGGCCGCACGCTCGAAAGCCTGTCGGCCGACGAGCTGCGCTACCTGAAGAAGAAGGGCTTCTCGGACCGCCGCCTGGCCAAGCTGCTGGGCACCGACCAGCACGCCGTGCGCAAGGCCCGCCATGCGCTGAACGTGCGCCCGGTCTACAAGCGCGTCGACACCTGCGCCGGCGAGTTCGCCACGCAGACGGCCTACATGTACTCCACGTACGACGAGGAGTGCGAAGCCGAGCCGACGGACAAGAAGAAGATCATGGTGCTGGGCGGTGGCCCGAACCGCATCGGCCAGGGCATCGAGTTCGACTACTGCTGCGTTCATGCTGCCCTCGCCATGCGCGAAGACGGCTACGAGACCATCATGGTCAACTGCAACCCGGAGACCGTCTCGACCGACTACGACACCTCCGACCGCCTGTACTTCGAGCCCGTGACGCTGGAAGACGTGCTGGAAATCGTGGCCAAGGAAAAGCCGGTCGGCGTGATCGTGCAGTACGGCGGGCAGACCCCGCTGAAGCTGGCCCTCGACCTCGAAGCCAACGGTGTGCCCATCATCGGCACCACGCCTGATTCCATCGACATCGCCGAAGACCGCGAGCGCTTCCAGGCTCTGCTGCACAAGCTGGGCCTCAAGCAGCCGCCCAACCGCACGGCGCGCACCGAAGACGCTGCCATCGCGCTGGCCAACGAGATCGGCTACCCGCTGGTGGTGCGCCCCTCGTACGTGCTGGGTGGCCGCGCGATGGAAATCGTCCACGGCGACAAGGACCTCGAGCGCTACATGCGCGAAGCCGTGCGCGTCTCCGAGAAGTCGCCCGTGCTGCTGGACCGCTTCCTGAACGACGCGGTTGAAGTCGACGTCGACTGCATCAGCGATGGCACCGACACGATGATCGGCGGCATCATGGAGCACATCGAACAGGCTGGCGTGCACTCCGGTGACTCGGCGTGCTCGCTGCCGCCGTACACGCTGTCGGCCGAGATCCAGGACGAACTGCGCCGCCAGACTGCGCTGATGGCCAAGGCCCTGAACGTGGTCGGCCTGATGAACGTGCAGTTCGCCATCCAGGGCGACGTGACCAAGGGCCTGGACGCCGCGACGGTCTACGTGCTGGAAGTGAACCCGCGCGCCTCGCGCACGGTGCCGTACGTGTCGAAGGCCACCGGTCAGCCGCTGGCCAAGATTGCCGCGCGCTGCATGGCCGGCCAGAAGCTGTCGACCCAGAAGTCGCCGGACGGCAAGGCCCCGCGTGAAGTGGTGCCTTCGTACTACAGCGTCAAGGAAGCCGTCTTCCCGTTCAACAAGTTCCCGGGTGTGGACCCTGTCCTCGGCCCTGAAATGCGTTCGACCGGTGAAGTCATGGGCGTGGGCGAGACCTTTGGCGAAGCCATGCTGAAGTCGCAGCTGGGCGCCGGTTCGCGTCTGCCGACCAAGGGTACGGTGTGCATCTCGGTCAAGGACGGCGACAAGGACCGTGCCGTGGCCGTCGCCCGTGACCTGGTCGCACTGGGCTTCGGCGTCGTGGCCACCAAGGGCACGGCCGCCGCCATCGCCGCCGCGGGCGTCCCGGTGAAGCCGGTGAACAAGGTCAAGGATGGCCGCCCGCACATCGCGGATGCCATCAAGGCCGGCGAGATCCAGCTGGTGTTCACCACCGTGGACGAGACGCGTACGGCGATCGCCGATTCGCGCAGCATCCGCACCGCAGCGCTGGCCAACCGCATCACGTACTACACGACGATGGCGGGTTGCGAAGCCGCTGTCGAGGCCCTGAAACACCAGGACGACCTGAAGGTCTACTCGGTGCAAGAGCTGCACGCCAAACTGCACTAAACTGCAGTCACACCATGTCCGCTGACCCGGGCATGGTTCTGTTTTTCATGCGGGCCGCGCCTGGCCACCATCTGCCGATGGCATCCGGGGCGCGGCTCGGTTCATTTCAGAGGCCCTGTTGTCAGGGTGCCCACCGAGAGAGACACCATGTCGACCATTCCCATCACCAAGCGCGGCGCAGAAAAGTTGAAGGAAGAGCTGCACCGCCTGAAGCACGTTGAGCGCCCGGCCGTGGTCGTGGCCATCGCCGAGGCCCGTGCGCAGGGTGACCTGTCCGAGAACGCCGAGTACGACGCCGCAAAGGACAAGCAGGGCTTCATCGAAGGCCGCATCAAGGAAATCGAGGGCAAGCTGTCGGCTGCGCAAATCATCGACCCGTCCAGCCTGGACGCCGGTGGGCGCGTGGTGTTCGGCTCCACCGTCGACCTGGAAGAGGAAGATTCTGGCGAGCAGGTGACCTACCAGATCGTTGGCGACGACGAGGCCGATCTGAAGCTGGGCCTGATCTCCATCAGCTCACCGATCGCCCGTGCGCTGATCGGCAAGGAGGCTGGCGACGTGGCCGCCGTGCAGGCCCCCGGTGGCGTGCGCAACTACGAAGTCATCGAGGTTCGCTACATCTGAGGCAAGGGCCATGAAGCTTCAGCGACTGCAGACCGCAGTGGCCGGCCTCTGGGCGGGCTTGCTGCTGGGTGTGGGCGGCGTGTCGGCCCCAAGCCTCTTCATGGTGCTCGACCGGCCGCTGGCCGGGCTCGGTGCCGGGCGCATCTTCGCGACCGAAGCACGGCTGAGCCTGTTCATCGCCGTGTTGCTGTACGTGCTCGAGCGCCGCCGCGTGCGCGACCTGGCAGAAAGCGGCGCCACAGGCTCCGTCCTGACCGGCAACCTGCTGCTGATGCTGGCCGCGCTCTTCCTGACGATCTTCGGCCAGTTCGCGCTGCACCCGATGATCGAGGCGGCCAAGGCGGGTGAGGCAACCCTGCTGTCGTTTGGCGCCCTGCATGGCATCTCGGCCGCGCTGTTCTGGATCAAGACGCTGTGCGTGGTCGTGCTGGCCTGGCGCCTGACCGGATTGACGCCCACCACCCAGCCATGAAAAACGCCGCCCGAAGGCGGCGCGGATGGCATCAGGGCAAGAGGGGGAGGATCAGGCGGGCTTCTTGCTCGCCAGGCGCTTCTTGGCGCGCTTGATCAGACCGCCGGCGGTCACACGCTGGTTGCCCATCACCTGAACCTTCTTGATCTCGGGACGGCGCGTGCCGCTCTTCGAGAACTTGAGGATCTTGACCTCGCGCGGGCCAGGCTTGCGGTCGGTCGGCTCTTCCTTCGGGGCCTTCTCGGGCACCGGGCGCCACAGCACCAGCAGCTTGCCGATGTGCTGCACCGGGGCGGCGTTGAGCTGGTCGCACAGCTGGGTGAACACGGCTTCGCGGGCGGCGCGGTCATCGCCCAGCACCCGCACCTTGATCAGGCCATGGGCCTTGAGCGCAGAATCGGCTTCCTTCAGCACGGCCGCCGTGAGGCCGTCTCCCCCAATCATCACGACAGGGTCAAGGTGGTGAGCGTCGGCGCGCAGGGCGCGGCGCTCGGTGGTGGTCAGTTCAATTGCAGGCATCCCTCTATTATCGAGCCATGAAAGTCAAAACCAAAAGCAAAAAGCTCAACAAGGCTTGGTTGAACGACCATGTCAACGACCCCTACGTGCGCATGGCGCAAAAAGAGGGGTTCCGCTCGCGCGCGGCTTTCAAGCTGAAAGAGATCGACGAGGCGCTGCATCTCCTTCGCCCGGGCCAGCTGGTCGTGGACCTGGGGGCTGCACCTGGCGCATGGAGCCAGTACGTGCGTCGCAAGTTCGCGCCCAAGGATGGAGGCGTTGGCGGCGCGGCCGTGGGTGAACTGAACGGCGCCATCATCGCGCTGGACCTGCTGGAGTTCGAGCCGATCGAGGGGGTGCACTTTATTCAGGGCGACTTCCGCGAGGACGAGGTGCTGGCGCAACTGCGCGAGGCTGTCGGTGATCGTCCGGTAGATGTGGTGATTTCGGACATGGCGCCCAACCTGAGTGGGATCGAGTCGTCCGACAGCGCGCGTATTGCGCACCTGATCGAATTGGCGATCGATTTCGCCCAGCAACACCTGAAGCGCGACGGCGCCCTGGTTTGCAAAGTTTTTCATGGCAGTGGTTACAGCCAACTGGTCGAGTTGTTCCGAGATCATTTCCGGGTGGTCAAGCCCATCAAACCGAAGGCTTCACGGGACAAATCGGCGGAAACCTTCCTGGTCGGTATCGGTTTGAAACGGGTTGGGACGGATGCTGCATCGCAGCAAGCCGATTGATTTTGTTGATCGGCCTCTTCAAAGCCGAGAAAACCGGGGTTCGACAGGGGATAGCAGTCAGCAGGGGCTCCCTTGACTCGTCTAGAATCGTCCCCATGTTCTGTGCTGATCGCATGTTGAGGGCTTTGTCAAGCCGGCTTCGGGTGGTCAGTGATCCGTTTCGGTTCGCAGGCGCATCCCGCGCCGCGTCGAGACGGTCGAGTTCGGGTTGAAGGAGCCGCGGTGAACAATCAATGGTTCTCCAAAATTGCTGTCTGGCTGGTTGTGGCGCTGGTGTTGTTCACCGTGTTCAAGCAGTTCGACCGTGCCACCACCGGGGGCAGCCAGATCGGCTACTCCGACTTTCTGGAGGAGGTCCGCGCCAAACGCATCAAGAGCGTGACCCTGCAGGAAGGCGGCGGCGGCACGGAGATCATCGCTGTCACCACGGATGACAAGCGCATCCGCAGCACGGCCACTTACCTCGACCGCGGTCTGGTGGGCGACCTCATCAACAGCGGTGTCAAGTTTGATGTCAAGCCGCGCGAAGAGCCTTCGCTGCTGATGAGCTTGCTTGTGTCCTGGGGCCCGATGCTGCTGCTGATCGGCGTGTGGATCTACTTCATGCGCCAGATGCAGGGCGGCGGCAAGGGCGGGGCATTCAGCTTCGGCAAGAGCAAGGCCCGGATGCTTGACGAGAACAACAACAACATCACCTTCGCCGATGTCGCCGGTTGCGATGAAGCGAAGGAAGAGGTCAAGGAGCTCGTCGATTTCCTGCGTGATCCGCAGAAATTCCAGAAGCTCGGCGGTCGCATTCCCCGTGGCGTGCTGATGGTCGGCCCCCCGGGTACCGGCAAGACGTTGCTGGCCAAGTCCATCGCGGGCGAAGCCAAGGTGCCGTTCTTCACCATCTCCGGCTCCGACTTCGTGGAAATGTTCGTGGGTGTGGGCGCGGCCCGTGTCCGTGACATGTTCGAACAGGCCAAGAAGAACGCGCCTTGCATCATCTTCATCGACGAAATCGATGCCGTCGGTCGTCACCGTGGTGCCGGCCTTGGCGGCGGCAACGATGAACGCGAGCAGACCCTCAACCAGATGCTGGTCGAGATGGACGGCTTCGAGACCAACCTCGGTGTGATCGTGATCGCCGCGACCAACCGCCCGGACATCCTTGACCCGGCCCTGTTGCGCCCCGGCCGTTTCGACCGTCAGGTCTATGTGACCCTGCCGGACGTGCGTGGTCGCGAGCAGATCCTGAACGTGCACATCCGCAAGGTGCCCGTCAGCCAGGACATCCGTGCCGACATCCTGGCACGCGGCACCCCCGGTTTCTCGGGTGCCGACCTCGCTAACCTGGTCAACGAAGCTGCGCTGTTTGCCGCCCGCAGAAATGGTCGCGTCGTGGAAATGCAGGACTTCGAGAAGGCCAAGGACAAGATCATGATGGGCCCCGAGCGCAAGTCCATGGTCATGCCCGAGGAAGAGCGCAAGAACACCGCCTACCACGAAGCCGGTCACGCCCTGGTGGCTCGCCTGCTGCCCAAGACCGACCCGGTCCACAAGGTGACGATCATCCCGCGCGGCCGCGCGCTGGGCGTGACCATGCAATTGCCCGAGGGCGATCGCTACAGCATGGACAAGACGCGCATGCTGGACACGATCTCGGTGCTGTTCGGTGGCCGGATTGCCGAAGAGGTCTTCATGAACCAGATGACCACGGGTGCTTCCAACGACTTCGAGCGCGCCACGGCCATCGCCCGCGACATGGTGACCCGCTACGGCATGACGGACGAGCTGGGCCCGATGGTCTACGCCGACAACGAGGGCGAGGTCTTCCTCGGCCGGTCTATCACCAAGACGACCAACATGTCGGAAGAGACCATGCAGAAGGTCGACAAGCAGATCCGCAAGATCATCGACGAGCAGTACGCCACGGCGCGCAAGCTCATCGAGGACAACCAGGACAAGATGCACGCAATGGCCAAGGCGCTGCTCGAATGGGAAACCATCGACTCCGATCAGATCGAGGACATCATGCAGGGTCGCGATCCCCGTCCGCCCAAGGACTGGACCCCTCCGTCCAACCGGCCGAGCGGACCGAAGCCGCCGATCAGCGCCGATGGTGCGCCGGCCGCAGTCTGATTCGGGCGCCTGACGCCTGTCCAACGGGGCTTCGGCCCCGTTTTTCATTCTCCCTTCCGTTTCCGCAGATGACCACCTGGCAGACCACCCGTTTCCAGATCGACCTGAGCCGCCCGAAGGTGATGGGCATCGTCAATGTGACGCCCGATTCATTTTCGGACGGTGGCACACATGCCGATGCGCGCTCGGGGCTGGCGCATTGCGAGAAGCTGGTTCGCGAGGGCGCCGACATTCTGGACATCGGCGGGGAGTCGACCCGACCGGGCGCGCCCACGTTGACGGTCGATGAAGAGTGGCGGCGCGTGGCCGAGGTGTTGCGGGGCGCACTGACGTTGGGTGTGCCGGTGTCCATCGACACCTGCAAGGCGGGCGTGATGCAGCGGGCTCTGGACCTTGGGGTGGACATCGTCAACGACGTGCGGGCGTTGGCGGACGACGGGGCCGAGGAGCACGTGGCGGCGCATGGCGCATGTGGGGTGTGCCTGATGCACATGCAGGGGCTGCCAGCCACGATGCAACACGAGCCGGCCTACACCGATGTGGTGGCCGATGTGCGTGCCTTTCTCGCCGCGCGGGCCGGCGCCCTGGTGGCCCGCGGTGTCGCTCACGATCGCATCACGCTGGACCCGGGCTACGGGTTCGGCAAGACGCCTGCCCACAACGTGACGCTCTGGCGGGCACAGACCAGCCTGCTGGATCTTGGGTGGCCGCTGCTGGTCGGGTGGTCTCGCAAGTCGACCCTCGGTCACGTGACCGGGCGCCCGGTGGACGAGCGGCTCGTCGCGAGCGTGGCTGCGGCACTGGCCAGCATCCAGCTGGGGGCGGCCATCGTGCGCGTGCACGACGTAGCGGCCACGGTGGATGGGATCAAGGTCTGGAACGCAGCGGGGCTGTTGCCGGCTCGCCTGGATGGCCGATCCTGAACGTGCCAAACGGAGCGACAATCCGCCTCCGCATCTTCCTCTTGCAGACAAAATCCCATGACGCGACGTTACTTTGGCACCGACGGCATCCGTGGCACGGTCGGGCAATCGCCGATCACTCCTGACTTCGTGCTGAGGCTGGGACATGCGGTCGGGCAAGTGCTGCGCCGCGGCGAGAAGCGCCCCACGGTGCTGATCGGCAAGGACACGCGCATCTCGGGCTACATGCTGGAGTCGGCTCTGGAGGCCGGCTTTGCGTCGGCTGGGGTGGACGTGCTGCTGACCGGCCCCCTGCCCACCCCCGGTGTGGCCTACCTGACCCGTGCGCTGAGGCTGGATCTGGGTGTCGTGATCAGTGCATCGCACAACCCGTACGGCGACAACGGCATCAAATTCTTCTCGGCGCGCGGGGAGAAGCTGCCTGATGAATGGGAGCAGCAGGTCGAAGCGGCGCTGGAGGAGGCGCCCTGCTGGACCGACTCGCTGGGGTTGGGTCGCGCCCGCCGCATCGAAGATGCCCGAGGGCGCTACATCGAGTTCTGCAAGTCGACATTTGGCGCCAACCTGTCGCTGAAGGGGCTGAAGCTGGTGGTGGATGGGGCCCATGGAGCGGCCTATCAGGTGGCGCCGCGGGTGTTCCATGAGCTCGGCGCCGAAGTGGTGACCATCGGTTGCTCGCCTGACGGCCTCAACATCAACGACGGCGTGGGCGCAACCCATCCCGATGCGTTGGTGGACGCGGTGCGCGCGCACAACGCGCACTACGGCATCGCGCTGGACGGCGACGCCGACCGACTGCAACTGGTCGATGCCAGCGGGCGGTTGTTCAACGGCGACGAGTTGCTGTACGTGATGGTGGTTGACCGTCTGGCCCAGGGCGAGACCGTGCGTGGCGCGGTGGGTACCCTGATGACCAACATGGCGGTGGAGCTGGCGCTGCAGGAACGCGGCGTCGAGTTCGTGCGCGCCAAAGTGGGCGACCGTTACGTGCTGGAGGAACTGGTCAACCGCGGCTGGCAGCTCGGGGGCGAGGGCTCGGGGCACCTGATCGCGCTCGACCGACACACGACCGGCGATGGGATCGTCAGTGCCTTGCAGGTGCTACAGGCGGTCGTTCGCTCGGGGCGGTCGCTCGCATCCTGGCTCGACGGCGTCACGCTGTTCCCGCAGACCTTGATCAATGTGCGCCTGAAACCTGGTCAGGACTGGCGCGCCAGCGCCGCGCTCTCCGCCGAGCAAGAGGCCGTGAAGGCACGGTTGGCAGGTCGGGGGCGCGTGCTGATCCGACCGTCAGGCACCGAGCCGCTGCTGCGCGTGATGGTTGAAGCGCAGGATGACGCGCTGGCACAGTCCTGCGCACAGGCCTTGGCCAACGCGGTTCAGGCTTAACCCCAACGGCGCTGTCGCGGCAAGAAAAAAGGGCCCCTCGGGCCCTAGGTCATGCAGGCGGCTGCTTACTTCTTGGGCGGCATGAGCACGCGGTCGACCACGTGAACCACACCGCCACCGGCCGGCTGGTCAGCCGAGATCACCAGGCTGTCGTCCGCGGTGATGAAATCGCCTGCCTTGGACAGCGACAGCTTGGCGCCCTGGGCGGTAACGACCTGCGTAGCGCCAGGAATGGCGTCCGACTTCAACACGGTCGGCAGAACGTGGTAACTCAAGACTGCCTTGAGCGCTTCAGGGTCCTTGGCGAGCTTGTCCAGCGTGGCGGCCGGCACCGCCTTGAAGGCCTCGTCGTTCGGCGCGAACACAGTGACATTGCCTTGCAGCGTTGTCTCGAGGCCGGCCTGTTGAACCAGGCGCGCCAGGGTGCTCAGGTCTGCGCGTTGGCGAATGGCGGCCGCGGGATTGGCAGCAGACGCTGCCTGGGCCGTGACCTGTTGACCACCCGTGGCGGCGCAGCCGGTCAGGCCGGCGGTGCTGCCGATGGCGAGGGCCGCGACAACGGCCGACAGAAGGGTACGTTGGATCATGGTGTCTCCGAGAGAAAACTGCTCCACGACGATGGAGCGCCCGCGGACGATAAAACCCCCTCATGACGAAACCGTGACGGCCACATGACAGACGTGTCATCCTGCGTGGGCCGAAGGCAATGGGGGTTTGTGACAACGCTGGCGGGACATGTCACAGACGCGTCACAATCGGTGCCTACATTGCGCCGTATCGAGTTTTCGCTCCCTCGCAGACACTGAAAGGCGTACCACAATGAACTTCAAGATGATCCGCACCGCGACCGCGGTGGCCCTCTCGCTGATCGCCGCCTCGGCCATGGCTCAGGACGTGACCGGCGCTGGCGCCACGTTCCCGGCGCCGCTGTATGCCAAGTGGGCCTCCGCCTACAACACCGCCACCAGTGTGCGCATCAACTATCAGTCGGTGGGTTCGGGTGCTGGCATCAAGCAGATCAAGGCCAAGACCGTGGACTTCGGTGCGTCGGACATGCCGCTGAAGGACGAAGAACTGGCCAAGGACGGCCTGGTGCAATTCCCGACCGTGATCGGTGGCGTCGTGCCGGTGGTCAACGTGAAGGGCATCCAGCCTGGACAGCTCAAGCTCACCGGTCAGGTGCTGGGCGACATTTACCTGGGTAACGTCAAGAAGTGGAATGACCCGGCCATTGCTGCCCTGAACCCGGGCGTGGCGCTGCCGGATGCCCCGATCGCCCCGGTGCGCCGTGCAGACGGCTCCGGCACCAGCTTCATCTTCACAAACTACCTGTCGAAGGTGAACGCGGAGTGGAAGTCCAAGGTGGGTGAGGGCACCGCCGTGAACTGGCCGACCGGCGCGGGTGGCAAGGGCAACGAAGGCGTGTCGGCTTTCGTCCAGCGCCTGCCGAACTCGATCGGCTACGTGGAATACGCGTATGCCAAGCAGAACAAGATGGCCCACGTTCAACTGAAGAACGCCGCTGGCAACTTCGTCAACCCGGACGATGCCAACTTCAAGGCGGCTGCCGCCAGCGCCGACTGGGCCAAGTCGTTCTACCAGATCCTGACCGAGCAGCCCGGCAAGGACGCCTGGCCGCTGACGGGCGCCACCTTCATCCTGATGCACAAGACGCAGGACAAGGCGGAGCAGGGTGCCAGCTCGCTGAAGTTCTTCGAGTGGGCCTACAACAATGGTGACAAGGCCGCGGCCGACTTGGAGTACGTGCCCCTGCCGAACAACGTGAAGGATCTGGTGCGCAAGCAGTGGGCCAACATCAAGGACGCCTCGGGCAAGACGGTCTCGTACAAGTGATCTGTGGCGACCCTCGCTGAGTGAACGAAGAAGAAAGCCGGACCCTGCATGCAGGCGTCCGGCCTTGTTGTGTTCCGATGATCGGATGTTTTCTTACGTTGGAGGCCCTTGATGACCGCCGTCCTACCTGCTGAACTGGATGCCGCCAAGGCCCCGCCCGGACAGGGCAGCCAGCGCCGACCGATGACCAATCCTCCTGACCGCCGTCCGTCCGCCCCGTGGGCCGACACCGTTTTCGCGCTGCTGGCCCGCGCCTCGGCCATCCTGACTCTGGGCTTGCTGCTCGGCATCATTGCCTCTCTGGTGGTGGGAGCCTGGCCGGCCATCCAGGAGTACGGGCTCAGCTTCCTGTGGCGCACCGAATGGGATCCCGTGCAGAACCAGTATGGCGGCCTGGTGATGATCTACGGCACGCTGATGACCTCGGCCATCGCGCTGTTGATTGCGGTGCCGGTGAGCTTCGGCATCGCCATGTTCCTGACCGAGTTGTCGCCGGCGTGGCTGAAACGCCCCCTGGGCATCGCGGTCGAGCTGCTGGCGGCCGTGCCGTCCATCGTCTACGGCATGTGGGGCCTGCTGGTCTTCGGCCCCATCCTGTCCACGTATGTGCAACAGCCGCTCCAAGCCTGGACCGAAGGCATCCCCTACCTGGGCGCCTTCTTCTCGGGCCCGCCGGTGGGCATCGGCATCCTGTCGGCCGGCATCATCCTGGCCATCATGATCATCCCGTTCATCGCCTCGGTGATGCGCGATGTGTTCGAGGTGACGCCGGCGCTGTTGAAGGAGTCGGCGTATGGCCTGGGCTCGACCACCTGGGAGGTGGTCTGGAAGGTCGTGCTGCCCTACACCAAGACCGGTGTCGTGGGGGGTGTCATGCTGGGCCTGGGCCGCGCGCTGGGCGAGACCATGGCCGTGACCTTCGTCATCGGCAACATGAACCAGCTGAATTCGCTGTCGGTCTTCGAGGCGGCCAACAGCATTACCTCGGCGCTGGCCAACGAGTTTGCCGAAGCCGGCGAAGGCCTGCACCAGGCCTCTTTGATCTATCTGGGTCTGATCCTGTTCTTCATCACCTTTGTCGTGCTCGCGTTCTCGAAGGTGCTGCTGGCCCGTCTGAAGAAGTCTGAAGGAGCCCGTTCGTGACCGCCGAACTGCAACGCATGCGCGCCAGCCGCTATGCCAGCCGCAAGCTGGTCAACATGCTGGCCCTGACCCTGTCGCTGGCCGCCATGGCCTTCGGCCTGGTCTGGCTGATCTGGATCCTGATCGAGACCGTTCGCCTCGGCGTGGGGGGGCTGGCCATCAGCACCTTCACCGAGATGACGCCACCGCCGCAGGAAGCGGGCGGTCTGGCGAACGCCATCATGGGTTCGCTGATGATGGTGGGGCTGGCCACGCTGATCGGCACGCCGGTCGGCATCTTGGCCGGCATCTACCTGGCGGAGTATGGCCAGCGTGGCTGGCTGGGCAGTGCCACGCGCTTCATCAACGACATCCTGCTGTCAGCCCCGTCGATCGTGATCGGCCTGTTCATCTACTCGGCGGTTGTTGCGCGCAACCATTCGTTCTCTGGCTGGGCTGGCGTGCTGGCTCTGGCGCTGATCGTGGTGCCTGTGGTGATCCGTACCACCGAGAACATGCTGATGCTGGTGCCCAATGCGCTGCGTGAGGCGGCCTATGCCCTGGGCACACCGAAATGGCGTCTGATCCTGACCATCACGCTGAAGTCGGCCCGTGCCGGCGTCGTCACCGGCATCCTGCTGGCCGTGGCCCGCATCTCGGGCGAGACCGCGCCGTTGCTGTTCACCGCGTTGTCCAACCAGTTCTGGTCTTCGGATCTGAGCCAGCCGATGGCCAGCCTGCCTGTGACGATCTTCAAGTTTGCGATGAGCCCGTACGAGAACTGGCAGCACCTGGCCTGGGCCGGCGTGTTCCTGATCACCGTGGGTGTGTTGGCCCTCAACATCATCGCCCGTACCCTGTTCCGCCAGCGCTGAGGCGCGGCCCCTGAATACCGGAGACCCTGCACATGGATGCCAAGGTTCAAACCAGCACGAAGCCCAAGCTGGCCGTGCGCGACCTCAACTTCTTCTACGGCAAGTTCCACGCGTTGAAGAACGTCAACATGGAGCTGCCGGAGAACAAGGTGACGGCCTTCATCGGCCCCTCGGGCTGCGGCAAGTCGACCTTGCTGCGCACTTTCAACCGCATGTTCGAGCTTTACCCCGAACAGCGTGCCGAAGGCCAGATCCTGCTCGATGGTCAGGACATCCTGACCACCAAGGAGGATGTGTCGCTGATCCGCGCCCGCGTGGGCATGGTGTTCCAGAAGCCGACGCCGTTCCCGATGTCGATCTACGAGAACATCGCGTTCGGTGTGCGCCTGTTCGAAAACCTCTCGCGCGTAGAAATGGACGAGCGCGTGGAGTGGGCCCTGAAGAAGGCCGCACTGTGGAACGAAGTGAAGGACAAGCTGAACCAGAGCGGTTCCGGGCTGTCTGGCGGCCAGCAACAACGTCTGTGCATCGCGCGCGGCATCGCGATCAAGCCGGAAGTGCTGCTGCTGGACGAGCCCTGTTCGGCGCTCGACCCGATCTCCACCGGCAAGATCGAAGAGCTGATCCACGAGCTCAAGAACGACTACACCGTGCTGATCGTGACGCACAACATGCAGCAAGCCGCACGCTGCTCGGACTACACCGCCTACATGTACCTGGGCGAACTGATCGAGTTCGGTGCCACCACCGACATCTTCATGAAGCCCAAGCGCACGGAGACCGAGGACTACATCACCGGCCGCTTCGGTTGATGCCGCAGTGACGAACAACAAGCCAAAAAGGAGTGTCCTCCATGACTGAAAAACACCTCTCCAGCCAGTTCGACGTGGAGCTCAGCGGCATTTCCACCCGTGTGCTGGAAATGGGCGGCCTGGTCGAGTCGCAGGTGGCGCAGGCCATCTACGCGCTGACGCATTTCAGCGGCGAGACGGCCACACAGGTGCTGCAGAACGAAGAGCGCGTCAACCAGATGGAACTCGACATCGACGCTGACCTGTCGACCATCATCGCGCGCCGTCAGCCGACCGCACGCGACCTGCGCCTGCTGATCGCCATCTCCAAGACCATTGGCAATCTGGAGCGGGTGGGCGATGAGGCGGCCCGCGTGGCACGCACGGTGCAGCGCCTGATCAACACCGGCGTTTCCAGCCGTCTGCGCCTGCCTGTGGCCGATGTGTCGTTCGAGGCCTCGTTGGCCACCGCTTCGCTGCGCCGGGCGCTGGATGCGTTTGCGCGTCTGGACACCCAGGTGGCGCTGGAAGTCATCAAGAACGACAACGAGATCGACGCCGAGTTCGACGGACTGATGCGTAAGCTCATCACCTACATGATGGAAGACCCGCGCACGATCTCGGCGTCGATCGACCTGGTGTTCGTGGCCAAGGCCATCGAGCGTGTGGGCGACCACGCCAAGAACCTTGCCGAGCAGGTGATCTACATCGTCAAGGGCACGGACGTTCGGCACAACACGCCCGAGGCCGTGGCCAACATCATCAAATAAGACAAAAACAGGAGTGCGACCATGAGCCGAGTGCTGGTGGTGGAAGATGAAACCGCGATCGCCGAGTTGATCGCGCTCAACCTGCGCCATGCCGGTTTCGAGGTCACGGTGGCGTCCGACAGCGAAGCGGCGCAAGCCCAGCTGGATCGGGTTCTGCCGGATCTGGTCCTTCTGGACTGGATGTTGCCTGGCCAGTCCGGCCTGGCGCTGGCCAAGCGGTGGCGTACTGCCAGCCGCACGCGCGAGTTGCCGATCATCATGCTGACGGCCCGTGCGGAAGAGGTGGACAAGGTGGCCGGCCTCGATGCCGGCGCGGACGACTACCTGACCAAGCCTTTCTCCACGCACGAGTTGATGGCGCGCGTGCGCGCAGTGCTGCGGCGCAAGGCGCCTCAGGCGCTGGACTCCGCCGTGGAGATCGCCGGACTGCGTCTGGATCCGGCCACGCGCCGCGTGCAGCGCGGAGAGCAGGAAGTCAAGATCGGCCCGACCGAGTTCAAGCTTCTGCACTTCTTCATGACCCATCCCGAGCGTGTGCACAGCCGGGCCCAGCTGCTCGACCGTGTCTGGGGGGACCACGTGTTCATCGAAGAGCGCACGGTCGACGTGCACGTGAAGCGTCTGCGTGAGGCGCTCACGCCGGTGAACCGCGCCCAGCTGATTGAAACCGTTCGCGGGGCCGGTTATCGCCTCACCCAGCAACTGGCCGCAGACGCAGCCTGAGCCATCGTGGATTCAAGCAACTCGTGGCTGTGGTCGCGTGTCGGCGCCCGTCTGTTGATGGCGGGCGGCGGCGGTCTGATCGGCTGGTGGGCGGGGCACCTGGTGGGCCACCCGGCCGCCGTCGGCCTGATCGGCGCGGCACTGGCCGTGCTGACTGTGTCGGTGCTCGACACACTCAAGGGGCATGCGGTGTTGGACTGGCTGCGCACGCCGGAGGCCGTACCGCCTGAGCTGCCTGGCCTGTGGGGCGAGGTGGCGCACCGCGTGCAGCGCGTCATCTACCTGAAAGACAAGCAGATTGCCGAGGAGCGGGCCCGCCTGGCCCAGTTCCTGTCTGCGATCGAGGCCTCGCCCAATGGCGTGATGCTGCTGGACGCGACCGAGCACATCAGCTGGATCAGCCCAAGTGCTGCGGATCACTTCGGCCTGCATCCGCAGCGCGACCTGATGCAGCGGGTGACGAATCTGGTGCGGCAGCCGGCGTTCGTTCAGTACCTGGCATCGGGGGATTACCGCGAGGCGGTCAAGTGCCCGGCGCCACGCGGTGGGCAAGGTTTTATTCTGGTGCACATCCGCTCATACGGGGAGGGGCTCAAGCTGGTGCTGTCGCAGGACATCACCGAGCGCGAGCGCGCCGACACGATGCGGCGTGATTTCGTGGCCAACGTGTCGCACGAAATCCGGACACCGTTGACGGTGCTGTCGGGCTTCATTGAAACGCTGGCCTCGCTGCCCCTGACCGAGGTCGAACGCAAGCGGGTGGTCGACCTCATGATGCAGCAGGCAGAGCGCATGCAGGGCCTCGTCGCTGACTTGCTGACGCTCGCGCAGATCGAGGGCAGTCCCCGCCCGGCGTCAGATCGATGGACGAGTGTCGAGCAGTTGCTCAGGCGGTTGGAGAGGGAGGCCTGAGGTCAC
>NZ_CANBCC010000045.1 GCF_947366995.1 uncultured Aquabacterium sp.
AGCGCGTCGAAGAAACCCTGCAGCGCCTGAACCTCTCGGCCGACCTGCCGATTGCGAGCCTCTCGGGCGGCATGAAGAAGCGCGTTGCCCTGGCCCGCGCCCTGGTGGCCAGCCCCGATGTGCTCTTCCTTGACGAGCCCACCAACCACCTGGACCTGGATGCCATCACGTGGCTGGAGGATCTGCTCAAGGACTTCAAGGGCAGCATCCTGCTGATCTCCCACGACCGCGCCTTCCTGGACAACGTGTGCACCCGCATCGTCGAGCTCGACCGCGGCCAGCTGCGCAGCTATCCCGGCAACTTCGCCGCCTACCAGACGCTGAAGGAGCAGGAACTGGCCGACGAGGCCGTCGCCAACGCCCGCTTCGACAAGCTGCTGGCGCAGGAAGAGGTGTGGATCCGCAAGGGCGTGGAAGCCCGCCGCACGCGCTCGGTGGCGCGCATCAAGCGGCTGGAAGGCCTGCGTGCCGCGCGCTCGTCGCGCCGCGACGTGGTGGGCCGCGTCAAGCTTGAGGTCTCGCAGGGCGACCGCAGCGGCAAGATCGTGGCGGAACTCGAAGACGTCTCCAAGTCCTATGGCGGGCGCACCATCGTCAAGGGGTTCACGGGCACCATCCTGCGGGGCGACAAGGTCGGCCTGGTCGGCTCCAACGGCGCGGGCAAGACCACGCTGCTGAAGATGATCCTGGGGGAACTGGCACCCGACAGCGGCACCGTGAAGCAAGGCGCCAACCTGGCCGTGGCGTACTTTGACCAGATGCGTGACCACCTCGACCTCGACGCCACGCTGGCCGACTTCATCAGCCCGGGCAGCGAGTGGATCGAGATCAACGGCTCGCGCAAGCACGTGATGGGCTATCTGCAGGACTTCCTGTTCTCGCCAGCGCGGGCCAACTCGCCCGTGCGCACGCTCAGCGGCGGCGAGCGCAACCGCCTGCTGCTGGCGCGCCTGTTCGCCAAGCCGAGCAACGTGCTGGTGCTCGACGAACCCACCAACGACCTTGACATCGACACGCTCGACCTGCTCGAAGACCTGCTCGCCGAGTACCCGGGCACCGTCTTCCTGGTCAGCCATGACCGGCGCTTCCTGGACAACGTCGTCACCTCGACCCTGGTGGCCGAGGGCAACGGTCACTGGCGCGAATACGAAGGCGGCGTCGAAGACTGGCTGATCCAGTCGCGCCGCGCGCAGGCCATTGCGGCCGGCAAGCCGGGGGCAGCCGCCATTGCCGCCGCCGTCAAGCAGACGCCGGAAGCCGACACGCGCACACCGGTGAGCGTCGCCGCCGACACCGCGCCCGCCGTGGCCCCGGTAGCCGCCGTGGTGGCCCAGCCGAAACGCAAGCTGAGCTACAAGGAACAGCGTGAGCTCGACGAGCTGCCCGCCCGCATCGAGGCGCTGGAGACCGAACAGGCTGAACTGAACAAGCAGCTCGCCGATCCCGACATCTACAGCAAGGAAGGCGCGAACGTGGCGGCCATGCATGCCCGCGTCGAGGAGATTGACGAGGCGCTGCTGGCGTTGCTGGAGCGCTGGGAAACGCTGGGCCAGCGCTGATCGCGGCCTAGCGGGTCAGGCTCGGCGCGCCACCGGGGAGGCCCCGCCGTTCGTCTGCGACAACAGGCTTTCGCAGGCGGCTTCGGGGTCTTCGCTGTAGAGAACCTGATCAAGCAGAGGCGCCAGGCGGCGCGTGTCGGCCCGCAGCACGCGCTGCTTGACCGACGCCACCTGCGTGGGGTGCATCGAGAAGCTGCGCAGCCCCATGGCCAGCAGCAGCTCGGTGAAGGCCGGGTCGCCCGCCATTTCGCCACACACACTCACGCCTTTGCCCGCGGCACGGGCCTGGGTGATGGTGTTGGCCACGAGTTGCAGGACCGCAGGGTGCCACGCGTCGTACAGGTGGGCCACGGCCTCGTCAGCGCGGTCGATCGCGAGCGTGTACTGGATGAGGTCGTTCGTGCCGATCGACAGGAAATCGAAGTGCTTCAGGAACAGGGGCAGGGTCAAGGCCGCGGCTGGCACCTCGATCATGGCCCCGAGCTGCACCTCGCCAAAGGAGCGGCCGGCCTCGGTCAGCTGGCGCTTCGCGTGGGCGATGTGCTCCATCGTCTGCGTGATCTCGCGCTGGCTGGCCAGCATCGGAATCAGGATCTTCACCGGCCCGTGCACCGCCGCGCGGTACAGCGCCCGCAGCTGTCGACGGAACATGCTCGGCTCGGAGAGGCTCCAGCGGATGGCCCGCAGGCCCAGCGCCGGGTTCAGCACGGATTCATGTCGCAGCTCTGCAGCCGACAGCCCATCGAGCGGCTTGTCGGCGCCGATGTCGACCGTGCGGATCGTGACGGGCAGGCCCTTCATCGACTCGACGGCACGGCGGTAGGCGTCGTACTGCTCCTCTTCATCGGGCAGGTTGCCGCCGCGGTTCATGAACAGGAACTCGGAGCGGAACAGCCCGACGCCCACCGAGCCCGCTTCCAGTGCCGCCGGGGCGTCCTCCGGCATCTCGATATTGGCGAGCAGTTCGACGCGCTCGCCATCGAGCGTGACCGCCGGCGTGTGGCGCAGACGGGCCAGCCGCCCGCGCTCGAGCTCACTCTGACGCTGCCGGAAGCGGTACTCCTCCAGCACGATGGGCGACGGGTCGACGATGACCAGGCCGGCATCCCCATCAATGATGATGCAATCGTCCTGACGGATGAGGTGGCTGGCCTGGCGGGCCCCCACCACGGCCGGAATGTCCATGCTGCGCGCCACGATGGCCGTGTGCGAGGTCTTGCCCCCGACGTCGGTCACGAAGCCCTTGAACACGCTGCGCTTGAAGTTCAGCATGTCCGCGGGCGCGATGTCGCTGGCCACCAGCACCAGCGGTTCGTCGCCACCGAAGTCGCGGTGCTCACCCCCATCGGGCACGGCCGATGGCTTGCCCTTGCTCAGGCTGCGCAGCAGGCGCTCCACCACCTGCTCCAGGTCGGCCTTGCGTTCGCGGATGTACGGATCGTCCATCTCGTCGAACTGGCGCGCCAGCACCTCGAGCTGCGCGGACACCGCCCACTCCGCGTTGTAGTGGCGCTCGCGGATCCAGTCGGCCGACGCGCCCACCAGGGCCTCGTCCTGCACCAGCATCAGGTGCACATCGAGCAGCGCCGCCAGTTCCGCCGGCGCATCGGCAGGCAGATCGCGCTTGAGCACCTCGAACTCGGTGGCCACCACGTCGCGCGCGCTCAGCAGCCGCCCCACCTCCGATTCGATCAGGGTGGGGTCGATGAAGACGTGCGGCACGTCCACCCGGCTGGACGCCACCAGCACGGCGCGGCCGATGGCCACGCCGCGTGACACCGGCAGGCCGAAGATCTGGATGCTCATGGCTTGATCGTAACAGTGGGCACCCCCGTACCCGGGGTGTGCGGCCTCAGGGTTGACACCCATCACGGCCGGATCGCCGGTGCGTCATGCAACTGTCACGCCAGGTTCATGGGCACGTCACCCCACCTGCCCACAGTCGAGGCTCATGTCCACGAAGCCCCTGGAGATGACCATGCGTGACCTGCCTCTGCCCACGCTGCCGATGGCAGACCTGTCCACCCGCCTGTCGGCCGAGACCCGTGCCGCCCGGAGGTCACTTCATCCGGGCGCAGCGCACGGTGAAGACGCGGCCAGCCGCGCCGGCCTGGCGGTCGTTTGGGCAAGCTCTGAAGAAGATGTTCGCGCCGCTCAACGACTGAGGTACCGTGTCTTCGCGGATGAAATGGGCGCGCGCCTGAATGTGCCCGCCGGCAGCCCGCCCGGTCACGACATCGACCTGTTCGACCCCTACTGCGAGCACCTGCTGGTGCGCCTGATGGGCACCGATGGCGAGCCTGGCGACGTGATCGGCACCTACCGCGTGCTGACCCCGGACGCAGCCCGCCGCGTGGGCGGCCTGTACAGCGAGACCGAATTCGACCTGACCCGCCTGCGCCCGATGCGCAGCCGCATGGTGGAGCTGGGCCGCTCGTGCGTGCACCCGGACCACCGCCACGGCGGCGCCATCATGGCGCTGTGGGGCGCTCTGGCCGAGTTCATGGTGCGCAACGAGCTCGATACCATGGTGGGCTGCGCCAGCATCAGCATGCGCGACGGTGGCCACGTGGCCGCCAGCCTGTGGGAGCAGCTGCGCCACACACACCTCGCCCCGATCGACCTGCAAGTGCGCCCCCGCCTGCCGCTGCCGGTCGACGAACTGGACCGCCACCTGCAGGTCGAGCCGCCCGCGCTGATCAAGGGCTACCTGCGCGTGGGCGCCAAGGTGCTCGGCGCCCCGGCGTGGGACCCCGACTTCCACACCGCCGACCTGCCGATGCTCATGCGCATCGCTGACCTGCCATCGCGCTACCGCCGGCATTTCCTGGGCACCTGACGCCGGCCTGGCCTGCCCACGGCCACGGCAGCGCATAGACTGCGCGCCATGCGCCAACAGCCTCCGCCTCGCCGTACCCCGCCCCGATCCACCCCGGCCTCCGGGCCGCACGCCGCGCCACCGGGCGGCAGCCTGCCGCTGTGGCAGCTGCTGACCGGGTGCGCCGAGGCCGTGGCCGCGGTGCGTGAGGGCCGCTCGCTCACCGACGTGCTGGCCGGGCAGCCGGCCGCACAGCGTCCGGGCGCGCAGGCCCTGTCGTTTGCGGTGCTCCGCCGGCTGGGCCTGGCCCAGGCGCTGCGCAACAAGCTGGTGCCCAAGGCACCCGCCCCGTGGGTCGATGCCCTGCTGCTGTCGGCACTGGCGCTGGCCAGCGGCCCGGAATACGCCGGCCACACGCTGGTCGACCAGGCTGTGGAAGCGACCAAACGCCGCAACAAGGCCGCCAGCGGCTTCGTCAACGCCGTGCTGCGCCGTTTCCTGCGTGAACAGGAGGCCCTGCTGGCCGAACTGGAAGAAGACCCGCTCGCGCGCTTCAACCACCCGGCCTGGTGGATCAAGCGGCTTCAGAAGGACTGGCCCGAACACTGGCAGGCCATTCTCATGGCCAACCAGGAACAGCCCCCGATGACACTGCGGGTCAACACCCGGCATGGCAGCGTGGCGGATTACCACGCGCGGTTGGTGGAAGCCGGGCTGCTGCCCACCGACGCCCCGCCGCCCGCACCCGAGGTGCCCGGAGCGCCCTCGCCCATCGTGTTGCCGCACGGCGTGCCGGTGCAGCGCCTGCCCGGCTTCGACGCGGGCGACGTGTCCGTGCAGGACGCCGCGGCCCAGATCGCCGCTCCGCTGCTGGTGCATGCCAGCGGCCGGGCCTTGCCTGCGGGTGCCAGGGTGCTCGACGCCTGCGCCGCCCCCGGCGGCAAGACGGCCCACCTGCTGGAACTGGCCGACTTGGACGTGACCGCGCTGGACGCCGACCCGGAGCGCCTGACCCGTGTCAACGACACGCTGGCGCGCCTGGGCCTGCGCGCCCGCACCCTGGCTGCCGACGCCAGCCAACCCGCCGGCTGGTGGGATGGCCAGCCCTTCGACGCCATCCTGCTGGATGCGCCCTGCAGCGCGTCGGGCATCGTGCGCCGCCATCCGGACGTGCGCTGGCTGCGTCGCGAATCGGACATCGCCGCGCTGGCCCGCACGCAGGACGCCATCCTCGACGCCCTGTGGCCCCTGCTGCGCCCCGGCGGCCACCTGCTGTACTGCACCTGCTCGGTCTTCCGCATGGAGGGCCAGGATCGGGTCGACGCGTTTTTGCAACGCACGCCGGACGCCCGCGTTCTGCCCTCCCCCGGCCACCTGCTGCCTGTGGTCGAATACCTTGACCCTGGCCATGCCGACCGCGGCGACGGCTTCTTCTACGCCTTGTTGACCCGTACACCTCCAGGTGCGTGATGCCCCAGATGCGCCGCCGAGAGTTGCTGCAACGCAGTGCCTCCGCCCTGCTCGCCATGCCGATGGCGGTCGCGGGGCGTGCAGCGCTGGCCGAGGCTGCTCCGCAAGCCGGCCTGGTGCTCAACCGACTGGCGGTGCAACGGGCCGATGAAGGCCTGCTGCTCAGCTACGACGTGCGCTTCGATCTCCCGGACGACATCGAGTCGGCGCTCGGCAAGGGCGTGGCGGTCACCTTCGTGGCACGCGCAGAACTGCTGCGCCCGCGCTGGTACTGGCTCGACCAGACCCGCGCCCGGGCCGTGCGCCGCTGGCGCCTGGCCTACCAGCCGCTCACCCGGCACTGGCGCGTGAGCTTCGATGGCCTGAGCCGCCAGTACAACCAGCTCGGCGACGCGCTGGACGCACTGCGCCGCACCAACCGCTGGCGCATCGCCGAGCCCGTCGCGTACGCCGACGAACAGGACTACGAGGTCGCCTTCCGCTTCATGCTGGACCCCAACGAGCTGCCACGCCCCCTGCAAATCGGCCTCGGCGGCCAGCCGAACTGGAACGTGTCCGTCGAGCGCCGCGTGCCGGTGCCGCCGGTCTGATGCCCCCCTCATGAGCCCGATCAAGCCCAACCGCTGGGCGTGGATCGTCTCCGGTGTCGCCATGACGGCCACCGGCCTGATCCTCGCCTTCCTGCTCGTCTTCGCCACCCAGAACAGCGAGCGGCTCGAGCCGCATTTCACCTGGCTCTTCTGGACCAACGTCACCGTGGCCGCGCTGCTCGGCGTGGTCATCCTGCTGGCCCTGGGCCGCCTCGCACTGCGGCTGCGCGCCCGCAAGTTCGGCAGCCGGCTGCTGCTCAAGCTCGCCGGCATCTTCGGGCTCGTGGGGCTGTTGCCCGGCCTGCTGATCTACACCGTGTCCTACCAGTTCGTCTCGCGCAGCATCGAGACCTGGTTCGACGTGCGGGTGGAAGGTGCGCTGGAGGCCGGCCTCAACCTGGGTCGCAGCACGCTCGACACCCTCACGCGGGACACCGCCAAGCAGACCCGCGTGGCCGCCGACCGCCTGTCGGACAACCCCGGCCTGCTGGAGATCGAACGGGTGCGCGAACAGATGGGCGCCGACACCGTGACGCTGCTCAACGAAGGCGGGCAGGCCATCCATTCCGCCGGCGGCCGGGCATCGCGCATCCTCGCCGCTGAGCGCCTGCCACTCACCTGGCGGCAGGATGCCCGCAACCGCGGGGTCACGGCCATGGTGGAAGGACTGGACGACGGCGCGGACCACAGCCGCCCCTCGACGCACGAAGCCGGGGAAGAGACCAGCCCGCGCCTGGTCGCCCTGGCCTGGATGCCCGACCGCAGCTTCAGCCTGCAGGCCAAGGGGCACTTCCTGATGGTCACACTCAAACTGCCGGCCGACCTGGTGCGCAACGCGCTCGACGTGCAGGCGGCCTACCGTGAGTACCAGCAGCGCTCGCTCGGCCGTGAAGGCCTGCGCCGCATGTACATCGGCACGCTGACGCTCGCCCTCATCCTGGCCGTGTTCGGGGCCTTCCTGCTGGCGGCCATCCTCGGGCAGCAGCTCGCCCGGCCGCTGCTACTTCTGGCCGAAGGCGTGGGCGAAGTGGCCCGCGGCGACCTGCGCCCGAAACCCATCTTCACCTCGGGCGATGAACTCGGCGGCCTGACCCGCTCGTTCGCCGCCATGACACAGCAGCTCGCCGACGCCCGCACCCTGGCCGACCGCAGTGTGGCCGACCTCGAATCGGCCCGCGCCCACCTGCAGACCATTCTCGACAACCTGAGCGCGGGCGTCATCGTGTTCGACGCCGATGGCCACATCGAGACCGTCAACCCGGGCGCCACGCGCATCCTGCGTCTGCCGCTGTCGGCCTACCGCGGCCGCCCGCTGTCGGATGTGACGGGCCTGGAAGACTTCGCCCAGACGCTGAAAGCCCGCTTCGACCTGCACGCCAACGACCCCACGCCGGGCGAACGCCAGCAATGGCAGGAGGCGTACGAGCTGAAGCTGCCGAACTACCCGGAGGCCCTGACCCTGCTGGTGCGCGGCGCCGAGCTGCCGCGTCAGGAAACGCTGATCGTGTTCGATGACCTCACCGAGGTCGTGTCGGCCCAGCGCGCCGAGGCCTGGAGTCAGGTGGCCCGCCGCGTGGCCCACGAGATCAAGAACCCGCTGACGCCGATCCAGCTCTCGGCCGAGCGCCTGCAACTCAAGCTGGAGGACAAGCTCGCCGGTGAGCCGGAGCGCAGCCTGCTGCGCCGCTCGGTCGACACCATCGTCAACCAGGTGCAGGCGCTCAAGACGCTGATCAACGAGTTCCGCGACTACGCCCGCCTGCCCTCGGCCCGCCTGCAGCCGCTCGACCTCAATGCGCTGGTGCAGGATGTGACTGCGCTGTATGGCCATGCGGTTGAGCAGGGCCGACTGCAGGTGACACTGGCCCCGGATCTGCCGTTGATTCAGGGCGATGCGACGCTGCTGCGGCAAGTGGTGCACAACCTGGTGCAGAACGCCTTCGATGCACTGGAAGAGCGCCCGCCCGAGCACGGGCAGCCCACCGTGCTGGTGCGCACCGACGCCCCCCGCCACGCCGATGGTGGCCTTCGCGCGGTGCGCCTCATCGTGCGCGACAATGGCCCCGGTTTCGCCCCTCACATCCTCAAGCGCGCCTTCGAGCCCTACATCACGACCAAATCCAAGGGCACGGGCCTGGGGCTGGCGGTGGTCAAGAAGATCGCCGACGAGCACGGCGCCCTGGTCAAAGTGCGCAATGTGGGCGAATCCCAGGGGGATGTGGCCGCTGCTGCGGGCTATCCCGCAGGGGGTGTTCCCGGGAGCGGGGCACAAGTTTCGCTATCATTTTCACAGCTGTCATCCAAATCAACCGCGGATCGGGGACACTGAGCGTTGTTTTCCCGATACCCGGTGCACTTCCACATTCATGGCCACCATTCTTGTTGTTGACGACGAACTGGGCATCCGTGCCCTCCTATCAGAGATCCTGACCGACGAAGGTCACTCTGTCGAAGTGGCGGAGAACGCCGCGAAGGCGCGCGTGATGCGCGAACAGTGCAAGCCGGACCTGATCCTGCTCGACATCTGGATGCCCGATGTCGACGGTGTCACGCTGCTCAAGGAATGGTCGGCTGGCGGCCAGCTCACGATGCCTGTCATCATGATGTCCGGCCACGGCACGATCGACACCGCTGTGGAAGCCACCAAGTTCGGCGCGATGGCCTTCCTCGAGAAGCCCATCACCATGCAGAAGCTGCTGCGTGCAGTGGAACAGGGCCTGACCAAGCCGGCCCCGCGCCCTGCCGTGGTCGCGACCCCGCCGGTTCACCTGGCCACCGTCACGCCGATCACCGCCGCCCCTTCGTATGCCGCTGTGAGCAACAGCCCCGCCACCATCTCGCCGATCCGCAGCGAACTGGTGGGCCACGTCGAACCGCACCGCGCCCCGGTGGGCTACGGCATGAGCCACGCACCGATGGTCAGCACGCCCGTTCACACGGGCCCGCAGCACGAGCAGAGCTTCGAGCTCGACCGCCCGCTGCGCGAAGCCCGCGACGACTTCGAGCGCGCGTACTTCGAGTTCCACCTGGCCCGTGAAGGCGGCAGCATGACCCGTGTGGCCGAGAAGACGGGCCTGGAGCGCACCCACCTGTATCGAAAATTGAAACAGCTCGGCGTCGATTTGGGTCGCAGCAAGAAAACCGCTGCAAATTGATGTATAGTCTAGGTCTTCGCTGATCACTGCTTCGCAGCCAGCGAAAACCGAAGGGGAAACCCAGAGGCCTGGTAGCTCAGTTGGTAGAGCAGCGGATTGAAAATCCGCGTGTCGGTGGTTCGATTCCGCCCCAGGCCACCAGATTCAATCTCTTGTAGATCAAGAGGTTATGAAAGGCGGCCTGCACAGGTCGCCTTTTTTGTTGGCGCTTCGCAGAAGTCTTCTGACGTTTTTCTGACGTTTTCGACTGCGGACCGCCCAAGGCCCCTGTCGTTGCCTTGCGCTCCACTGCGCACGGCAACGCGGGAACAGGCCGATCAAAGATGCGCACCTGCGCCCGCGGCAAAGCTATACGCAACTCCAACCACTGGAGTTGACCGTGACTTGTCTGCCCCCTGACTGGCGCCCTTGCGCCCTGGCGATGCCCTCGCCTGCCCGCCCTCGTTGCCTGCACGGCACAGCGCCGCATGCACGGCCGGGAGCGCTCGATGGCTAAGCCCTACCGCGAACCCGCCACCCGCAAATGGAGTTTTCGACTGCGTGTCCGCGGCGAGGACATCTATCGCACCGGCTTTCAGACTGAGGCCGAAGCTCGCAAGGCGCAGGAAGCGCTGAAGCAGTCATTGAAGGCGCCGCATCGCCCGGCGCTCGACGGCCCATGGAAAACCACCTTGGCGCAGGCATTGTTCGACTACGCACAGGAGAGGCTACCCGGCCTCAAGAGTGGCGAGCAAGAATCTCGTCGCATCAATCGCTATCTTCGCCTGGCTCAGGCGCCCACACTCAGACTCGCGCCCGTGCAGTCGACTGGCACAGGTGAGCAAGGCGCTCAAGCCATTGTCTACTGGAGCGTGCGCTGCGAGCCGCCGTCCGAACTGCGGCGCATCCCGCAAGGGCTCTCGAGGCATCGGGATGCGCTGAGCCGCCGCAGCGAGAAAAGTGACCGCATCCGGCAGCGTCTGGCGATCTCCAACGTCGCCGACATCACGGCCCACGACGTCCAGAGCCTCATTGATGCCATGGTTGAGGAAGGCGCGAGCGCAGCGACTGTGCGACTGGAGCACGCCGTGCTACGGCAGTTCTTCAACTACGCCCGCGACACATGGAAATGGAAGCTCGCGGAGGGAAATCCGGCAACCAGGCGCAAGCTGCCGACCGTCGACAACGGCCGTGACCGCGTTCTCACCAACCGGGAATGGTCCAGGGTCTGCGAAGCGCTCGAGACAACCCGCAACCCCTATGTGCCGCTTGCGCTCGCCCTGCTTCTCGAGTCGGCGATGCGGTGCTCAGAGGCGCTCGTGCATGTCACGTGGCGCGACTTCGAGGCGGAAAACTGCCTGCTGCGCCTGCGCTCGGCCAAGGCTGGCAAGCGTGCCGTTCCCCTCAGCCCCGGTGCGCTGGAGGTGATGCAGCAACTGCGAAAGCACGCCGAGTCGCTCGGACCCGTGTCGGCTGACAGCAGGGTGTTCCTGCTGACCTACGAGGCGCTGAAGGCAGCCTGGAAGCGTGCCTGTGAGCGAGCTGAAGTCGAAGGCGTGCGGCTTCATGACCTGCGCCACACCAGTGCCACGCGCTTTGCGCTGGAGCTCAACGGCAACATGCCGGTCCTCAAGGTCATCACCGGCCACAAGACTGACTCGCAGTTGCTGCGCTACGTGAACATCAAGGCCGAAGACGTTTCGAGGCTTCTGCACGGCCGCCCGCTGGACCACGACGACGCTCCCGCCGGCTTGCGCGTGATCCGCGCGGAAATCGTCCGGCCTTTGCGTAACGCACCCACGCCCGACATCGAGAACATGCCGCCGAACGTGGTGGCCCTCTCACCGCGCCCGCGGCGCTGAAGCGCGCGAGCTGCACAGCTCGCCTCGCTAGGACACATCCCACTTCGAGGACGGAAGCGCCCTTCCGTCCTCCTGCGCGTGCCGAGCGCATGCGAACCCAAGGACATCACCATGCCCAAAGCCAATCAAAAAGACCGCGACCAGCCCAAACACGTCGCTATACCTATCAACCGCCGAGAAGCGCCGATTGACGATCTGCCGCTCGCCGCGCGGGAACTGGCTGACTTGCTCGCCGAATTGGCAGCGATGCAGTTCGAAACCAATCTGAACGATTCAAAGAAGGAGCGGTGACATGCTCAAAGCTGGCATTTACGCGCGTTACTCCGACGACAAGCAGAGCGATACATCCATCGAAGACCAGGTCCGATGCTGCCAAGAACTTGCGCAAAGGCACGGTCTGACCGTGTTGGACGAGCACATCTTCAGCGACCGTGCCATCACAGGCACCGAGCTTGGCATACATAAGCTCGAGGGATACCACGCCGCCTTCAAGGCGTGGGACGCAGGCGAGTTCGACGTCCTCTTTGTGGACGAAGTATCCCGCCTGAGCAGAGACGGTGTTGAGCAAGCACTGCTCGTGCGGCGGCTCGAGAACAACCACCGGAAAATACTCGTCACCCATAACGAAGGCATCGATACGCGTGACGCGGACTGGCAACTCCGGTTTGGTTTGCACGGCCTCTTCGCGCAGCAAGAAAGCAGAAAAATCAGAGCACGTGTTGGCCGAGGCATGATCGGCCAGCTCGAGCGCGGCTACATGATTGCCACCCCCCCTTTTGGATACGACCTCAAACGAACAATGGACAGCGACGGACGCAGCCTCGGCACATCCTGGGTCATCAATGAAGAGGAGGCCAAGGTTGTACGTGAGGTCTTCGCCATGCGTGAGCAAGGGCGCTCGATGCATCAGATTGCGGCTCATCTCAACACCCATGGCATTCCAATCGTGCGAAAGCAGCGCACGCCGGAGGGAGGATTCTGGCGACCGAGCCGCGTTCGCAACATGCTGGGCAACACCATCTATCGCGGTGTCTTCGTCTGGCATGGCTCCACAACCTATCAGGCGAGAGCCAACAAGAAAGGCATTGCCGTTCAACCGGTTCACTACCCGCGCCCCGAGCTGCGATTGGTGAGCGATGAAACCTGGCATCGTTGCAACACCAACACGCATAGCAGAACAGGCTACGGAGGCGGCAAGCACTTTCTGGCAGGACTGGTCACATGTGGCTGCTGCAGTGGCACGTTGGTGCTGACCGCACCCAGCAAGAGCAGACGGTCGTTGCTGTGCGCCGGTTGCACCACGTCTGCTCAAGTGCGTTCAGAGCCCGGTGAACGTCTGACCGGCACCGTCGCCATCACCGGCATGACACTGCTGTTGGAGCATGCGTTGCGAGCGTTCCTGACGCCGTCGTTTCTGGAGGCCTTCCGAGCCTCTCTGCGGCTGCGGCTCACGGGCGACCATCGCGATGAGTTGCAAGCATGTAAGCAGCGGCTCAATCAGCTTTCTGCCAGCGGCAAGCGGCTGCTTCGGATGATTGCCAATGCCAGTGAAGATGACCCAGCACTCGAGCAGGAGTATGCGCAGCTGAAAGAGAAAATCAGCAAGACGGAAGCGCGGCTCGCCACGCTCGAGGCAGGAGGAGCAGCCATCGACGCCAAAGCGGCTGAGGCACAGCTCGGAGCGGATCCCGCCACCTTGCTCAAAGAGCTGTTCACGGGCGCAGTTGCCCCGGAACGTCTTCGCGCCGTGCTCGCCCGGCTTCTTCCGTCCATCGTCTTCGAAGGAAAGCAGGGGCGCTACCGGTCCTACTTCCGCATCCAGTTCGCGCCTGGCACTGCACTCGCCATGGCAAGCGGTACGGACGAGCTCGGGAGCGACGTCCTGACACAGAGGTTCGAGCTCTCATACAAGCCGAGTCGCCACAGCGGGGAAGGCCTGTGGACGGTCTCGCAAGTTGAGTAAGGGCTAAAGGGCTACAACGCCGTCGAGATGGCGGACAAGAAGGGCCGCTCGGTGCTGCGAAAGCAGTCCGTGAGCGGCCCTTTTACGAGCAGAGACGGCGGGGATCACGACCAGTCGCATGGCTCGATCGACAAGCCGTCAATTGGGCTTACTCACATCCAGCCTACGCTTTAACTCTCCGAGCACTCGCTTCAGCTCAGCGTCGGAAGCCGAATAGGGGGCCACAAAAGGCTCGACGCGAACCCACTGGTTTCGCTGCTCCGCATGCACGACCAGATCGATGTCGTCGACAAGAATCACTTCATCCGGCGCGACCTCGCCAACAAACGCGAGGTCTTTAACAGGCCCCTCCCAATCAATATATTCGACAGCTTGAAACCAGGCAGGTACTACGCCTTCACTGACAAGAAGCGCCGCAATCGTTCGGAACGTTGACTCCGGTACGCTCGTGTACATCGCTATACGCTCGAATAACACCTCACAACCATCCAGAAAATCCTTCAGGAACGGCCTAGGGAGCTGGCTGACCGCATTGCTGATTAATGTACCTTCCAGGTCCAGGCAAAGCACCTTCGGTTTCCGGCTCATGAGGGCTTCCCCTGCCCACGCGATCCTGCACGCTTGGTGGTAAGTCGAACGACCTCCCGCTCGAGATCCTTGATACGCTCCCTCATCGCGGAAGCGTCCTTGAGTAAGGCCGCTATGGAAGTCCAATATGCGTAGCCTAGATCCCCATCTTCCAACGCCAAAGTGTGGAGCGTTCTAAGCGCAAGATCCAGGTCGATTTCCTCATTCATGCCCGGATGATAGATCGGCTTGAAGCGAGATCAGCGAAAAACCCGCCAGACCAGCCCGATATTACTCACTGCATTTTTATACCTTTGGGGTCCCACAATAGAACGAAATACCACTTGGTATAACTTGCTCACAGCTTTCGCTCTACGCATCTCCTCCCCCGGGAGGATCCAACGGCCCACCATCCTGCAGAATGCCGAACAGGTGAAGAATCTCATGGTCCAACTCGGCAGAAGCATCCGGGCATTGCCATTTATCGGCAACGCCTCTCCTCCGGACAGAAAAAAACAATCTCCGCCGGTGTGGTGACTGCCGCCTCAACATAGGCCGGCAATGTCGCTTTCGGATCTTGAGCAGCTTGGCCATGCCTGAATCTAGTACAAGGACAGCAGTCTCGCTACTTGACGTCAGGCATCACCGTCAGCCGCCCAGAGCTCGCGTGCTCAGAACCGGTGATACACGCCGAGTCCGACAGCAGACTGCTCCTGCCCTGCAAGCGCAGCCGACGTGGCAAACGCAGTCCCCATACGCGCGCCGCCGCGATTGTCCACCTTGGCCCAGAAGCCATACAGCATGGTGCGCTTCGACAGCTCGTACTGTGCGATCAGGTGGGCCAACGCCGGCCGCCCCTCGGTATCGCTGTAGTGATGGACACGGACCTCCCCGACCAACTGCCAGGCTCCAGAAAAGCGGTACCCCACACCGCCCTGCACCACCTTGCCGCGCGGTGTGATCTGGAGGTCGCCCCGTCGGGTCATCCACGAGAAACGTCAAGGTGCTGCAACTCAAGGTCGAGCTGCAGGGTGTACGCCCCAAGGTCTGGCGACGCGTGTTGGTGCCCGCCAGCATCTGATAGCCTAAGCTGCATGTGGTCTTGCTGCGTCTCATGGGCTGGGGCGGCGGGCATCTGCATGAGTTCGAATTCGCACAAGGCCGGTATGGCATGCCGGATCCAGACTGGCCCGAGGAGTCGATGGACGACGAATCGAAGGTGACGCTGACCAAGGCGCTCGGCTACAGCACCACGTTCACCTAGACATACGACTTCGGGGATGACTGGCCCACAAAATCAAGGTCGAGCGGGTCGATACCATGCCCGCCGAACTCAAGCTGCAGTTCCCCATGTGCCTGCCCACCTGAGGACGTGGGTGACACGCCTGGCTACGCAGAGTTCTTGGAAGCCATCGTCGACCCGGCGCACCCTGAGCATGGCGACATGACGGCATGGATCGGACGTCCCTTCGATCCCAATGCCTTCGATGTGCAGGAAGTCCAGGATCGCTTGTATGAGATTAGCTCTAGCTGACAGCCAACGCGCTGGCAAGGTGGATCTCGGTCGGGCACTTGCGCTTCAGCTCCTTTTGGCTGACTTGAAAGATGGCCATCTCTTGATCGCTCTCCCTGAAAAACTGGTGTCCCAAGCCACCGCAGCGGCCTGGGCCACGCGGGCTGCTGCACCTTCACCTAGACCCACAAAGAGTGCGTCAGGCTCACGTGCGTATTCCAACCCCTCGCGTCCACCTAGACCAGAATGCCGCAACCACCCAGTCCAATCGTTTGCGGCCGACGAAATTGTGGTCGCGGCCATCATCTGATCGAGTCACTGCTAGAAAAGCGGTCACGTTGTTAGCGTAGTGGCGTTTACGCTGGCATCGCGGTCGCGGTGCCGGACCAGCACACTGGTCAGCATTTCGACACCGCGACCAGTCTCAGTCAGCTTGCATTCGTTTCCGTCCTTGCAGCTTACGCATTGAGTCACCCTTCAATTGAATTCGGTGTGCTTGATGAACCACGCGGTCCAACACCGCATCCGCAATGGTGGGATCAGGGAAGAGGCTATGCCATTGGTCCGCGGGGTACTGGCTGGTGATTAACAGAGAACCATGTCGCATGCGTCTGTCCACTACATCCAGCAGTACATGTGCAGCCTGCACCGTCATATTGCCAATTCCGAAGTCATCAAGCACTAGCAGTTGGGGTTTGCTCAATTGCAGCTTTAGCTTCGGCAACGATCCATCTAGTGTTGCCACGGCAATGTCGTTGTACAAGTCCGATGCGCGATAGAACGTCGCGGCCATCTTGAGCCGACAGGCCTGGGTTGCGAAGGCGCATGCCAGCCAAGTCTTGCCCACGCCAGTGGCCCCCAGAATTATGAGGTTCTGCTTGCGGTGAATCCATTCACAAGACGACAACGTAGTAACGAACGCCTTGTCCAAGTTACGGCTGGCCCGATAGTCCAAGTCCTCTAGGCATGCGCCTTCGGGCAATGTGGCCCCTCTGATCAGCCTCTTCAGCTTTCGGTTCTCTCGCTCAGCCCACTCATGCTCCACCAACATGCCCAAGCGATCTTCGAAGGCCAGTTGCTGCTGCCCCGGCATGTTCATCTGCTGATTGAGTGCCTCTGCCATACCAGACAGCTTGAGGTCGCGCAGTCTTGCAAGGGTTTGGTGGACGCTACTCATTGATCACCTCCGAAGTACGAGCCGCCGCGGACATTCTCGTGGTTACCTTTGGGAGGAACACTGCTGGACTGCCGAGTTTGCTGACGGTCAGCTTGCTGCTTGATAATCGACTCGACACTGCGCAGTGACACGATGTTTAGGGGGAAGGCATAGCCGCACACCTCTTCAAACCGCTCATTGCCATACAGCCGAGCCAACTCTCGCATTCGGCGAGCTGCTTTCAGGCCGTTGGTCAAGTCGGGGCGATTTTCCAGATGATGATCAATCATCAGTTGGGTATACGGGCCAACCGACTTGGCCCAACTTGAGAGTGCCAATGGCTCACCTTCGAGAACTCGTTGGTGCGCAACAGGACGATGTTCTGGCGCCGTAACAATCTCGCCAGGTGTGGTCGTCAAATCATGCAGGGCCACACGCTGGCCTGCATGGAAGATCTCGATGATCTGGCGGGTATAGCGCAGATCGACTCGCATACCCCGCAACCGGTAAGGCACCGAGTAATACGCCGCATCGTGTTCGACATGGTAATCGTGCCCTGCGCGAACACCGTATTTCCAGTCACAAAGTTCGAATGCGGAATTGGGTAGCGGCTTCAAATGCGCACGTTCATCGCTTTCAAAGCGAGCAAGACGGTTGCCCGCGAGTTTCTTGAACGGGTGAGTATTCATCACTTGAGTCAAGCGACGCAGTTCTTGATTCAACTCCCCCAGATCGAAGAAGACGCGATCACGCAACCGGAATAGGATCCAACGCTGAGCGATCTGCACCCCTACTTCAGCCTTTGCCTTGTCTTTAGGCTTGCGGGATCGCGTCGGGACAGCCACCGTGCCATAGTGCTGCATGCATTCACTGTAGGCAGGATTGAGAACGGTACGATCTCGTTCACGGCGCCACACGGCTGCTTTGAGGTTATCACTCACCACCCAGTTGGGCACACCCCCTATGGCGGCAAAGCAATTCGCATGGCATTGAACCCAATCAGCCGTCGTCTGGCTGGCGACCGCCTCAACATAGGTTAAGTTGGAATAGCCTAGTACGGCAACGAAGATCTGAGCAAATGTGGACGCTCCACCCTGAGGGTCCCTGATTTCCACCGTGCGGCCAGCAAAGTCCACAAACAGTTTGTCTCCAGGGACATGAACCCGACGCATAACAATGTGTCGAGACTTGATCCACGTGCGGTAGCCATGGGTAAACGAACTGTAGCCAATGCCTTCGGGGTGAGATTCACGCCACTCTCGCCATATGACTTCCAACGTGGCATCCGCCCGTTGCATCTGCTCTTGAACCCAAGTCCAGTCAGGCGCGAGCTTGCGTTGAGCGATGGACCGGTTGTCGTTGCGCAGAGTTTGGCGCCATTCGTCGTCGGTCAGGGGTTGCAGATCTAACCAGGACCGCTCGCTGGCAACAAGCAGCACTCTCATGTTTCGCACTGTGCTGTGTGACAGCCCAAGGCTGGCAGCGATACCTCGGTGGGACTGGCGTTGATCGTAAAAGTGCAGTCGTGCAATTTCTCTTTGAAGATGTACTGGAAGCCTCATTGGCATGCTCCTGGATGAGTTCGGTGCCCGGTCAAGTACCGAGAGGGTGAGTTCATCCAGTACGCCCCGCCACTTGACGAACGGGCACGTCGCGCCGATACTTCAGCCAGCAAGTGCAACCTTGTTCTGGCCATAGGCTGGACGCAGCAACCCGAGGTGACCGCCTCGGGTTTTTGCGTTTCTGGACGAAGGATTTCAGTTCGTTAGCTTGAGAGGGCACTCCTCCGTATCTGGGACCAGTCGATTGACCTGGCGTGCGTGAGCCAGCCACGACGCAACATCTAATGTCAAAGCAAAGACACCACGTCGATTGGGCAGTGTGAAAAGCGTGACATCCACCTGGTTTCGTCGGCGAGCCTGCCTGAACGCTGCGAGAGTTCCATAGCCCAACGCGTGCGCGAGATGCTCTCCACCCAAGATTGGCCCATGAAGAGCCAAAAGTTCTTCATGCAGCCTTTGTGCAATTGCTTGCGGAGGCGGTGCTGGAACAGGTGGATTCGTTGCCTGTGGGGGTGTTGGCGTGGTAGGTGTGGTGCTCATGACCATCAGTGTGTTCATTGGTCACGCAGTGTTCGCCAAAATACCGACCGGATCCACCCGAACAGAAAAGGGCAATTTTTGTACTCTATCCAAGTAGATGCCCAAGATCATTACCCCACCCAAACCTGGCCGGCCGCCTCGCAATCTGATTGATGTGCTGCGCACCCAGCTCTGGATTCATGTGCTCAAGCTACGGTCGGGCTTGCCAAGCTCTTACGCCATCGAGAAAGCGCTCGAGCCGCACCTCATCCAGTTCTCAGAGGACAGAATCAATCGACCGCGTAAATGGGACAGCTATGAGCGTGGCGCCCGAGTTCCAAGGCGCAAAGCCGATGCAGGTGACGCCGTGGAGTTGGCCGAGCAGCGCTTTCCGGGTACCGCGCAGTGGTTCGACAATCCAATTTGGGACATTCTCAAAGGAGCCAGTCCAGATCAATGGGCATTACTGAAGCTCCTGCAGAAGCTATCCCCGGAGGTCAACGAAGTCCTGGTCGTGCGAGACGAAGCCAAGCTATCAGGCCGGCCTCAGCTTGAACCGCCCCGGCTTTGAAGGAGGCTCCCTCGTTTGAGATGATGGTGAACCGCCCCGGCTTTGAAGGAGGCTCCCTCGTTTGAGATGATGGAGCCAAGATGAGAAGTTCGAAGTATTCCCCCGAGGTTCGCGAGCGCGCGGTGCGCATGGTGCTGGAGCACCGAGATGAGCACCCGTCACAGTGGGCGGCCATCGAGTCCATCGCCGGCAAGATCGGTTGCACGGCGCAGACGCTGGACAATTGGATCAAGCAGCACGAGCGCGACCACGGCCTGCGCGATGGGCCGACGACGGCGGAAGCGCAGCGCATCAAAGATCTCGAGCGCGAGGTGCGCGAACTGCGCAAGGCCAACGAGATTCTGAAGCTGGCCAGCGCGTTTTTCGCCCAGGCGGAGCTCGACCGCCGCATCAAGTCCTGAAGGCGTTCGTCGACCGGCATCGCCAAGAATTCGGGGTCGAGTCGATCTGCCGCGTGCTGCAGATCGCCCCGTCGGCGTACTGGCGGCACGCGGCCTGTCAACGCGACCCGGCGCTGCTGTGCCGACGCAGCTTGCGCGATGCTGAACTGGCGCCGCAGATTCGTCGCGTGTGGCAGGCGAACTTCGGGGTCTACGGTGCCGACAAGGTCTGGCACCAACTGCGTCGAGAAGGCATCGCCATCGCACGCTGCACCGTGGAGCGCTTGATGCGCCAGCACGGCCTGCAGGGAGTTCGCCGAGGCAAGCGACAGCGCACGACGGTGCCTGACCCGAAGGCGCCATGCCCGTTGGATCGTGTGAATCGGCAGTTCAAGGCCGACCATCCGAACCAGCTGTGGGTCACCGACTTCACCTACGTCTCGACGTGGCAAGGCTGGGTCTACGTGGCCTTCGTGATCGACGTGTTCAGCCGTCGGATCGTCGGTTGGCGCCAGAGCAGCTCGATGCACACGGAGTTCGTCCTCGACGCTCTGGAACAAGCGCTGTACGCCCGGCGGCCGACCGAGAAGGACGGGCTCATCTGTCATTCCGACAGGGGGTCGCAGTACCTGTCGATTCGCTACAGCGAGCGCTTGGCCGAGGCTGGCATCGAACCCTCCGTCGGCAGCCGTGGTGACAGTTACGACAACGCGCTGGCCGAGACGATCAACGGGCTCTACAAGGCCGAGGTGATTCACCGCCGCGGGCCGTGGAAGACGAAGCAGGCGGTCGAGCTGGCGACGCTGGAATGGGTCGCCTGGTTCAACCACCATCGGCTGATGGCACCCCTGGGCTACAGGCCACCTGCCGAGTTCGAAGACCGATACCATTCCCAACGCGCTAGTCAGGCCGCGATCAACGTCTGACTCAAAGCAACTGGCCTCCGCAGAAGCCGGGGCGGTTCAGCTTGCAGACCTTACCGACGATCACTTCAAGCGTCTTGTAAGGATTGGCAGCTTTGACGCATTGACCGCGACGGTGTTATTGGCCAAGTTGGCGGAGGAGGTCGCCTCCCCTGAGTTGAGGGACATGACCTTGCGCTGCTACGCAAGCCTTCAGCCCATGGTTGCAGACACACCAGAAGTCGGTGTGCACTACCCCGACCTGTTCACCTACATCGACCAGATCTGCCAACACTGGGTGGTGCTTTCTCCAGGCAGGCGAATAAACATGCATTTCTTCTGGCACGCACACCCATGGGCGGCGGACCGAAGGCAGTACATCGCCGAACGACTCAGACCCCTGTATCGAGCCCACGGGTGGGGGTCTGGATGGGAGGAGGAGCCTCAGAAGCTGTGATATCCCATTTAATTCGGATGCTGATCAACCGCAAATTTTGCTGTTTCGCAAACGGATAATGGACCAACTCTGCCATCCGTTTCGCTTCAAATCCGCCCACCTTTTTTGATTGCAATCAAGTTGTCCGGCACTCTTCACCCCCGGCGGCCACCCAAACTGCCCCACTTATGGCCACCCAAACTGCTCCACCTGGCCGGGGTGAGTTGACCCATTGATTTTGGTGAGTCAGGCGCCTCAGCTCTGACGTGCAGGACGTAACTTCCACCCCCTTGATCACAAGGGGGGATTCACGAGGTGAACGTCCGGCGTCCACGTCCTGCAGCTCCTCGCGCTTCTCGGCACCCGTGTAGCCGCTGTCGCCGCACACCGTGTCTTCCCGGCCGTGCAGCAGCTTGTACACCTGCGTCACGTCGGCCACGTTCGCCGCCGTGCATTCCACGTGGTGCACCAGACCGGACGCGTCATCCACGCCGATGTGCGCCTTCATCCCGAAGAACCACTGGTTGCCCTTCTTGGTCTGGTGCATCGCCGGATCGCGCTCGCCCGCCTTGTTCTTGGTCGAGCTCGGCGCACTGATGATCGTGGCATCCACGATCGTGCCACTGCGCAGGCTCAGGCCCTTGCGCTGAAGATGGGCGTTGACCTGCTCGAAGAGCTTCTCGGCCAGCCCGTGCGTCTCCAACAGCCGGCGGAAGTTGAGGATCGTCGTCTCGTCCGGGATGTCGGCAAGCCCGCCCAACTGCGCGAAGCGGCGCATCACCGGCGTGTCGTACAAGGCTTCTTCCATCGCCGGGTCGCTGAGCGCATACCACTGCTGCAGGAAGTGGATGCGCAGCATCGTCGCCAACGGATAGGGCTGGCGACCGGGACGGCCCATCTTCGGGTAGTGCGGCTCGATCAGACCCAGCAGCGCCTGCCACGGCACCACCTGCTCCATCTCCGCCAAAAACACCTCGCGCCGCGTGCGCTTGCGGCTCCCCAGACCCTCGGCATCACCGAACGACAGCTGCATCGCACTCACCCCGATCACGGTGAGGCATTGTCGCGCAATGGGGCGGAGTTGTTCAGACCTTCCTTAAATAGGCCGCCAACTCGTCGAGCGCGAAGACGTCTCGCTGGGCGGTTTTCACAGCCCACCGCACACTACCGTTAGTTCGCTGCTCAATCGTTGCAGGTGCTTGGAAACAATTGCGATGTGGTGCCCTGGTGTGTAGATTTCAAGGGGACGCCACAAGTACTCTTGATTAGCAATGTCCCTCAGCCCACCTGATCATCTGCAACGGGCAAGCGCACGTACGCGCCGCTGCGATGATCAGGCGCGGGAGGGTGGTTTTAAGATCGAATCGGCGATTGAAGCAATAAGCCACTTCGGCAGTCGTCGCTGCGGATCGCGTTCCGCGAATCGCTGCCGTCAGAGCCACTCGCCGAACTTTTCCACCTTGTCGTCGCCGGCCTGCGGTCGGTCAGGCAAGACCAAGTGCTCGTATCCCTGCCTGACGGCCTGGTCTCGGATCGCGTGCACCCGGGAAACGGCATCTACGAACTCCTGCTCGGTCAGCTTGTGAATGCGATCTGGTGCCAGTAACTCGCGCAGCTCAGACGACTACTCCTGAAGGCAACGACAGCAGAGCGGCCCGCTCGCGCCCGGTCAGTGCGCGAGCGGGCGCGCCAGCGCCTCACGCCAGGCCAGCACCAGCGGCGACGGCGGACGGCCCTTCAGTTCCACGCGCCACAGGAGCCGGACCAGCTTGGGTGCGCCTGATAGCTTGAGGGCAGCCACTTCACGCAGCGCCAGCAGCTCGCGCACCACGCGCATCGGCAGCAGTGCCACCCCCAGGCCGGCCGCGACGGCGCGGGCGATGCCTTCGTTGCTGCCGATCTCTATGCATCGCTGTGGCCGGATCGCGAGTTCGTGCAGCAGCCGGTCGGCCACGTCGCGGGTGCCGGAGCCCGGCTCGCGCAGCAGCCAGATCTCGCTGCTCAGTGTGGCGGCGGTGAGGCGTCGGCTGCGCGCCAGCGGCGAGTGCACGCCAGCGACGACGCACAGCGGCTCCTCGCGCCACGTGTGCGCTGCAAGACGCGGGTCGTGCACATCGCCCTCGACCAGACCGATGTCGATGCGGCAGTCGAGCAGGGCCTCGCAGACCATCTGCGTGTTGCCCTGAACCACTTGCACATCGACGGCTGGATGGCGATGCACAAAGTCCGCCAGCAGTTGGGGCAGCCAGTAGGCACCCACGGTGGTGCTGGCCCCCACCCGCAGGCGACCGCGCTGCAGCCCCACGCGCGCCTGCACGTCTTCGATCGCGGCCCGCTCCAGCGCAAAGATGCCCCGTGCATGCTCGAACACCGCCGCACCGTCCGGCGTCAGTTGCACGCCCCGGGCGCTCTTGGGGCCGCCCGCGCCACGTTCGAGCAAGGGTAGGCCGATCTGGCATTCCAGCTCGCGCACGGCTTTGGAGACAGCGGGCTGGCTGATGAACAGGGCCTCGGCCGCGCGCGAGAAGCTTCGCAGCTCAGCCACAGTGAAGAACACGCGCAGCAGGTGAAGATTCAGTCGCATAACTTAAAGTTACGTTTTCTTGAAAAGAATGTATTGGACTCATGGTACCAGATGCAGGAAGCTGACGTGCATCGCGGCGCTCATAGCGGTCTCTAAGCGCCAGCCAACGTTTTCCGTGAAGGAGTCCGACCATGTCCACCTCGTTGTCCGCCACGACCTCTGCGCCTCCGACCTGGAGGACGCGTGCCTGGTGGCAAGGCCTGGCGCTGGCGGGGCTACTTGCCGCCGCCGCCATGGTGGCGGCGCAGACGCCTTGGGCGGGGCGCTGGGGCCTGTCGGCGCTGACGCTGGCCATCGTGCTGGGCATCGTGGCCGGCAACACGTTCTTTCCGGCCATCGCCGCGCACACGGCTGCCGGGGTCGATTTCTCCAAGAACCGGCTGCTGCGCGCGGGCATCGTGCTGTACGGTTTTCGCATCACCTTCCAGCAGATCGGCGCCATCGGCTGGGCCGGCGTGGTGATCGATGCGCTGATGGTGGCGCTGACCTTTGTTCTCGCGCTGCAGCTGGGCACGCGCGTGTTCAAGCTGGACCGGCAGACCTCGATGCTGATCGGCGCGGGCAGCGCGATCTGCGGCGCCGCCGCCGTGATGGCCGCCGAGCCGGTGGTGCGCGCGCAGGCGCACAAGGTGTCGGTGGCCGTGGCCACGGTGGTCGTGTTCGGCACGCTGGCGATGTTCGCCTACCCGCTGCTGTACCCGTACCTGCACCTGTCCGAGCAGGCCTATGGCGTGTACGCGGGCTCGACGATCCACGAGGTGGCGCAGGTGGTGGCCGCCGGGCGCAGCGTCAGCGAGCCGGCCGCCGCCACGGCCGTCATCGTCAAGATGCTGCGCGTGATGATGCTTGCGCCGTTCCTGCTGGCGCTGTCAAGGGCCGACCGGGCCGACGGACAGGGTGGCGCGGCCCGCATCACCATTCCCTGGTTCGCGCTGGTGTTCATCGCCGCCGCCGGCGTGAATTCGCTGGGGTGGCTGCCGCCGCAATGGGTCGCGGCCCTGGTGCAGCTCGACACCGTGCTGCTGGCCATGGCGATGGCCGCGCTCGGGCTGCGTACCCACGTGGGAGCCATCCGCCAAGCGGGCCTTAAGCCCTTGCTGCTGGCGGCCACGCTGTTCGGTTTTCTGATGGTCGGCGGCTATGGTGTGAACCGGGCCGTCAGCCACTGGCTGGGGTGAAGCATGCCGCGATGAGGCGATGAGTTTTGCGCCCAGGCGGGAATAAACCGGCCGACGCTCCCGTATACCTCAATGTCAACCTCATTTCTTCCACCCACGTACTAAGGACTACCGATCATGAAACGACTCACCGCCACCGCCACCGCCACCGCTTTCGCTCTCGCGACCCTGTTCAGCGGCACGGCGTTCGCCGGACCCGCCGACGACGCCCGCACGCACTTCCAGGCCATCGGCTCGGGCGATCTGGCCGTGCTGATGCGGGGCTACGCCGACAACGCCCAACTCACCTGGGTCGGTGGTCCGCTGGATGGCAGCTACGCGGGCGCTGACGCGATCCGCGGGGTCTGGGAGAAGTTCACCAAGTCGCAAGGGACTCTGAAGGTGTCGATCGACAAGGTGGAGGAATCGGCCAACCCCAAGGGCGCCACCGTGACGGCCAACGTGCAGTTCGAGGGCAAGCAGCCGATCAAGGTGCGCTACGTTCTGACCTATCGCGACGCCAAGATCGTCAACGAAACCTGGCAGATCGATCCGAAACTGTCAGTGGCCAGTTACTGAGCAGCCACGGGCGACGGCAGCGAACGGCGTCGGTGCGCGATGAAGGCCCAGGACGTGGCGTTGACCGAGGCGGGCGCGCTGATGGTGGCGGCCCTGCCGCGCCTGCGGCGCTACGCTCGCGCGCTGGTCGGCGACCACGCCGCTGCCGACGATCTGGTGCAGGACGCTCTGGAGCGGGCCTGGGCCCGCATCGACAACTGGCGGCCGGACGGCGACATGCGCGCTTGGCTGTTCAGCATTCTGCACAACCTGCATGTGGACCAGCGCCGCCGGCCCGCCGTGGTAGCCGTGCCGCTGGACGAAGAAGCGCTGGCGTCGCCGGTCAGGGCTTCACAGACCGACGGCCTCGAAATGAGAGATCTCGAAATTGCACTGCGGCAGCTCCCGCCCGAGCAGCGCGAGGTGCTGCTGCTGGTGGCGCTGGAGGACATGAGCTACGACGAGATCGCGCGCACGCTCGGTGTGCCGCTGGGCACCGTGATGTCGCGGCTGTCGCGTGGCCGCGCGCGCCTGCGCGGCGTGATGGAGGGACGCATCCAACCCACGGCATTGAAGGTGGTGAAATGAACCCGTTGCCCATCACTGAAGCGGATCTGCATGCCTTTGTCGACGGCCTGTTGCCCGAATCCCGGCGCGCCGAGATCGAAACCTACCTGGCCGAGCGCCCGCAGGAGGCGCAGCGCTTGCAGGCCTACCGGCAAGACAAACAGGCGATCAAGGCGCTGTACGGCGCGGTGCTGGACGAAGCCGTCCCCGACACCTTGCTGCACGCGGCCCGGGCGCCGCGTACGCGCGCCGCTGCACGCCACGCGGGTGCACGCCTGCCGCGCTGGTCGCTCGAACGCGTGGCGGCAGGCTTTGCGTTGGTGTTCTTCGGCGCAGGCGCCGGCTGGGTGGGGCGCGGCGCATGGCAAACCGCGGAGATGCTCGCGCAGTCGTCCCGTGGGCCGGCGGTCATCGTCAACGCGGCGGCCGGCAGCCTGCCGCGGCAAGCGGCCATCGCGCACGTGGTCTACAGCCCCGACGTGCGGCGACCGGTGGAGATCGGCGCCGACCAGGAAGACCAGTTGGTCGCCTGGCTGTCCAAGCGCTTGGGCGCGAAGATCCGCCCCCCGAAGCTGGGTGCACTGGGCTACGAACTGATCGGCGGGCGCCTGTTGCCCGGATCGAGCGGCCCGGTGGCGCAGTTCATGTACCACGACACCACGGGGCAGCGCCTGACGCTGTACGTCACGAACGAGCAAGCATCCAATCAGGATACCGGCTTCCGCTTCGCGCAGGAGGGGCCGGTCAATGTGTTCTATTGGATCGACGGCAAGTTCGGTTACGCCTTATCGGCCGGCATCGACAAAGGCGAGCTGGCGCGCATCGCCACGGCCGTCTACGCCCAACTTCAACCGAGCTGATCCATGCAGCCTCTCGCTTTCAAGATGACATCACCGAGACCCGCCCGCCAGTGGGCGATGGCGGCGCTGGCCATGCTGGCGAGCCTGCCGGCCCTGGCGCAGCATGCTCATTCCCCAGCGGCCGAAGCGCAGACACCGCCCCCGCCGAGCTTCGTGGCCAGCACCGCCAAGTCCTTCGCCCAGTTGATGGACGACGCGATGGCGGTCATGGACCACGGCATGCGTACCGCCCCGATGAACGGCAACCCCGACCACGACTTCGTCGTGATGATGATCCCGCACCATCAAGGCGCCATCGACATGGCCAAGGCTGTGCTGCTGTCCACCAAGGACCCGGAACTGCGCAACCTTGCACTGTCCATCATTGTCGAGCAGCGCAACGAGATTCGACTGATGCAGGCCTGGCTTGCACGGCATGCCGACGATGCCGCCGCCAAGGCCGCAGCGGCGCACCCATCCCACTCAACCGAAACGACACAAGGAACCCGATGATGAAACGACTCTTCCTCGCCCTGCAACTGGTGATGTGCAGCGGCATCGCGCTGGCCGCGCCGGCCCCCGCCGATCGCGTCTACACCGCCGACCAGAACACCAACACGGTGTCGGTGATCGATCCTTCGTCCAACACGCTGCTGGGCCAGATCCGGCTGGGCAACGTGCGGCCGGAGGTGCTGTCGCCGTTGTACAAGGGTGAGCTCAACGTGCACGGCCTGGGCTTCTCGCCTGACCACAAGACCCTGGTCGCGATTTCCAACGGCTCCAATTCGGTCGCCTTCATCGACACCGCCACCAACCAGGTCAAAGGCATCGCCTACATCGGCCGCTCGCCGCACGAGGCGTTCTTCACGCCGGACGGCAAGCACGTGTGGGCGGTCGTGCGCGGCGAGAACTACGTGTCCGTGATCGATGCCGCGACCTTCAAGGAAGTCGGCCGCATCGAAACCGCGCCCGGGCCGGGCATGGTGCTGTTCCATCCGCAGAAGAACATCGCCTTCGTGGTGCACAGCTTCACGCCGGAGGTGGACGTGATCGACGTGCCCACGCGCAAGGTGATCAAGCGCATCCCGGTGGTCAGCCCGTTCTCGCCCTTCCTGCAGTTAACCCCGGACTTCAAGGAAGTGTGGATGACGCACAAGGACGTGGGCAAGGTGACCCGCATCGACACCGATACGCTTCAGGTCAAGGGCGTGATCGAGACCGGATTCATCACCAACCACCTCGGGTTCGCCAAGACCGCACGCGGCACGCTGGCCTACGTGACCATCGGCGGCGAGAACGTGGTGAAGGTCTACACCACCGACGCCACGCCCAAGCTGCTGGCCACCATCCCGGTGGGCGCGCTACCGCACGGCATCTGGCCATCCGACGATGGCACGCGCATGTACGTGGGGCTGGAAAACGGTGACGCGGTGGACGTGATCGACACCGCCACCGACCGGGTGATCGCTCGCGCACCCGTGGGGCAGGCCCCGCAGGCGCTGGTCTATGTGTCGAACGCCGTGCCCAGCGGCACGGGCACAGCCCACCTCGTGCCCCGCGTCAACGACGAGCCAGTCAACATTACGCTCAAAGCCACGCAGGGAGAGGCCCGCGGCTTCGTCGTGGCGCGCAACCTGGGGCTGGTGGACGCTCTGGAAGTCTTCCTCTTCAAGCTCAAGCCGCAAACGGTGTACAACGTGTATGTGAGCAGCCAGCGTTCGCCGATCGCGAGTTTCAAGACCAACCCCGCCGGGGCGGCCAACGGCACGGTGATCGGCCCGCTGCGAGACGCGGTGACCACCATGTCGTCGAAAACGCCTTCCGTCGCGCAGATTCTCGTGGTCGAAGGTGATGCGGCGGCGCAGGCGTCGAATGCAGTTCTGGTGAGCGCCCGATAGGGCGCGGTTTCCCATCTACTCGAAGAAGGAGACAAACATGGAGCGTGACGACACCCCCCCCTGGCCTGCGCGCCGCCGTGTGCTGAAGACCTTGGGCGCCATCGGCGCCGGTGCCGGCCTGATGGGTCCGACCGCCGAGGCGCTTGCGGCGACTGCGGGTCGCGTCGTGTTGCCGTTCGACAATGGCGAGCGCGAGTTGGTGGCCTTTCCGCAGAAGCGCCCGCTGATCCTGCTGACCAGCCGGCCGCCGCAGCTGGAGACGCCGTTTTCGGTCTTCAACGAAGGCGTCATCACGCCCAACGACGCGTTCTTCGTGCGCTACCACTGGAGCGGCATTCCCACCTCGATCGATCCGCAAAGCTATCGGCTGCGCGTGGGCGGCAAGGTCAACACGCCGCTGGAGCTGTCGCTGGACGACCTGAAGCGTCTGGCCGACCCGGTGGAGCTGGTGGCGGTCAACCAGTGCTCCGGCAACAGCCGCGGGCATTTCACGCCGCGCGCCAACGGCGGCCAGCTGTCCAATGGCGCGATGGGCAACGCACGCTGGACAGGGGTGCCGCTGAAGAAAGTGTTGGAGAAGGCCGGCGTGCAGGCCGGTGCCGTGCAGGTGAGCTTCAATGGCCTGGACCATCCGCCGCTGCAAGGCGAGAGCCCGGACTTCGTCAAGGCGCTCGCGGTCGACCACGCGCTCGACGGCGAGGTGATGCTGGCCTGGGCGATGAATGGCGAGGACCTGCCGATGCTCAACGGCTATCCGGTCCGGCTGATCGTTCCCGGCCATTACGGCACCTACTGGGTCAAGCACCTGTCCGACATTCAAGTGCTGGACAAGGCGTTCGACGGGTTCTGGATGAGTACGGCCTACCGCATTCCCGACAACGCCTGCGCCTGCGTGGAGCCGGGCAAGGCGCCAGCCAAGACCGTGCCTATCAACCGGTTCAACGTGCGCTCGTTCATCACCAGCCTGCGCGACGGCGACAAGGTGCGCGTTGGGCGCGAGACGGTGGTGCGCGGCATTGCCTTCGACGGCGGCTTCGGCATCACCGAAGTCGCCTTCTCCGCCGATGGTGGACACACCTGGACGGAAGCCCGGCTCGGCAAGGATTTGGGCAAGTATTCCTTCCGCGAGTGGAGTGTGGCCTTCAAGCCGAGCAAGCGAGGCGCTCATGAACTGAAGGTGCGCGCGGTCAACCGCATCGGTCAAAGCCAGCCGCTGTCCGCGTTGTGGAACCCGGCCGGCTACATGCGCAACGTCGTCGAGACCACGCGCGTCGTCGCGGCATGAGGAGAACAGGCATGAGCACAAAACAACGTTACTGCCTGCGCGTTCTCGTGGGGATCATATCGGCGACGGCCGCGCTGCCTGCCGCTTTCGCGCTGGACATCACGCTGCCCGCTGAGACGGCCGCATACAAGCCCAGCGAGCTGCCGGGCTACCGGCTGGTGCAGCAGAACTGCATGACCTGTCATTCGGCGCAATATGTGCAGTACCAGCCGTCCACCTCCCCGCGCAGCTACTGGGAAGCCACGGTGAAGAAGATGAAACACCCGTTCGGTGCGCCCTTCTCCGACGAGGACATTCCGGCAATGGTCGACTACCTCGTCAAGACCTACGGCGCCGAGCAGACCACCGCTGCCACACCGGCACCCGCCATGGTGGCCGCCGCGCCGCCCCCGAAGACCGCTGCACCGGCAACCCCCACTACCGCTGCGTCGCTGCAGCCCGAAGCGCTGCTGAAGGCCAACAATTGCACCGCTTGTCACGCCGTCGAGCAGAAGGTCGTGGGCCCTGCGTTCAAGGAGGTCGCGGCGAAATACGCCGGCAAGGCCGATGCGCTGCAGCAGGTGGCCGCCAACATCCGCGCGGGCGGCGCCGGCAAGTGGGGCACGGTGCCGATGCCGCCGTACCCGGGACTGACGCCGGCCGAGCTGGATACGCTGGCGAAGTGGGTGCTGAGCCGCTGACGCCGGTCCGCGTTCCTCATCCCGCCGCCAGGCGTTCGCGCACGCGAGCCAGCCGCGCCGCGGCGTCATCGGCCACCTCGCGCACCTGTGGGTTGCCGCTCAACGCGACCATGGTTTGCGGATCGATGAACGCGACGGTGCTCAGCCCCGGCGTGTCCTCCCGCACCACCACGTTGCAGGGCCTGCCCAACCGGGCGTTGTTCCTGGATCGGCTCAAGCAAGCGCTGGCGAGCGCCCAGCGCCACGGACAGCGGGTGGCGCTTCTGTTTTTGGATCTCGACCGCTTCAAGGAGATCAACGACACCCAGGGGCACGCCATCGGCGACCGGGCGCTCATCGAGATCGCCCGGCGGTTTCAGGCCGCATTGCGAGAGGAGGAAACCCTGGCGCGCCTGGCAGGCGACGAGTTCGTCGTGATTGCAATGGGGGCCAACCAGTCGGCCGCGGCCCTCATCGCCGAACGTATCCAAAAAGCGCTCGCCGAACCTCTCGCAATCAATGGACGGTTTTTTGCGCTCAAGGCAAGTATCGGCATTGCTTTCTATCCAGAAGATGGACGCTCGGCCGAGGAGCTGCTCAAACACGCCGACATCGCCATGTACCGGGCCAAGGCCAGCGGCGGGGGCTATCGCTTCTACCGTTCGGAGATGGGTACGGATTTGGCGAGGAAGCTGGAAATCGTCCATCGCCTGGAAACCGCGCTTGCCGCCGGACGGTTGCAACTCCACTATCATCCCCAGGTGCATTTGCCCAGCGGCAAAATCGTAGGCGCCGAGGCACTGTCGAGATGGCATGATGCGGATTGGGGCATGGTTTCCCCAGCCGAATTCATCCCGATCGCGGAAGAACGGGGATTGATCGGTACATTGGGCGAATGGGCGCTCGCCGGGGCATGCCGCCAGGTGCGGCATTGGCAGGAACGAGGGTGTCCGCTGCCCGGAAGGGTCGCGGTGAATGTGGCCGCGAAACAATTTGAGGACGACGATTTCGTTGACCGGTGTCTTAGGATCGCTCGCGAATCCGGTGCAGCGTCTTCTGCAATCGAGCTCGAGCTGACCGAGTCGGGCATGATGCGCGACCCGGAACGTGCCGTGGAGGTCACGCGCGCCCTGACCTCGGCCGGGTTTGCGCTGTCCATCGATGATTTCGGCACCGGGTATTCCTCACTGGCTTACCTCAAGCGATTTCCCGTTCATAGATTTGGTCAGCATAGCGGTCAACCGGGAAGCGAAACACACCCCGCAAGTTGATG
>NZ_CANBCC010000046.1 GCF_947366995.1 uncultured Aquabacterium sp.
CCCGGCCCAGGCCCAGCTGGCTCAGAAGCTGCTGGACGGCGGTTTCTCCACCGTGCTCATCCGCAAGATGCTGGACGCCATGCCCGCCGAAGTGGCCAGTGGCCAGGCCGATGAGCTGAGCTGGGCGACGCAGGTGCTGCAGCGCAACCTGCACACCGCTGACTCCGAGCCGGCCATCGAAGACCGCGGCGGCGTGTTCGCCCTGGTCGGTGCCACCGGCGTGGGCAAGACCACCTCGACCGCCAAGCTGGCCGCCATGTTCGCCGCCAAGCACGGCGCCTCGAACCTGGGCCTGATCACGCTGGACGCCTACCGGGTGGGTGCCCACGAACAGCTGCGCGCCTATGGCCGCATCCTGGGCGTGCCCGTGCACATGGCCCACGACCGCGCCGCGCTGGAAGACCTGCTCGACCTGCTGTCCAGCAAGAAGCTGATCCTGATCGACACCGCCGGCATGGCCCAGCGCGACAGCCGCGCCAAGGAACTGCTCGACATGCTGTCGCACCCCAGCATCAAGAAGCTGCTGGTGATCAACGCCGCCACGCAGGGCGACGCCATCGAGGACACGCTGGTGGCCTACCAGGCCTCGGCCTGCGCCGGCATCGTGCTGTCCAAGCTGGACGAGGCCGTGAAGCTCGGTCCGGCCCTGGATGCGTTAATCCGTCACAAACTGCGGGTGCTGGGCGTGGCCAACGGGCAGCGCGTGCCTGAAGATTGGCATCGTCTGTCGTCGCAGGCGCTGGTGCACCGGGCACTGCGCGCAAGCCTGAACCCGGCCTACCGCCTGGATCCGGCCGAAGTGAGCCTGGTGTTCTCGACGTCGCCGGCAGCCGAGCCCGTGGCCCCCCAGCGTTCCGTTTGATTTTCTGTTTCCCCGATCCTGCGACCCCCATGATGCGCAACGCACGCCAACCGGAACGCAGCCCTGAGCAGGGGCGACTGCACCAGGTCGACCAGGCCCAGGGCCTGCGTCGGATGTTTGCGTCGCGTGTGGTCCGTCTCGTGCCGGTGGTGGCCAACCCCACGGCCGGCTGCGGCGGCAAGGTGCTGGAGCGGCTGTGCAGCGCCTACACCGGCTTCGGCCTGCACACGCTGGTGGTGGACGCCAGCCCGCAGGCCCGCGAGCCCGGCGAGCTGGTGGCCTTCGATCTGGCCGAGGGCATCGAGCGCTTGTCGGATCTGGTGAGCTACATGCCCGCACGCGGTCTGCCGCTGCGCCATGTGGATGCCAAGGGCTCGTGCGCCACCCTGCTCGACGCGCTGGCAGAAGCCGCGCCGCAGGCCGACGTCATCCTCGTGCACGCCACGGCCAGCGAAACCGTGCGCTTGTTTGCCGAGCGGGCGCGCGGTCAGCACGTCGTGCCGCTGGTCTACAGTCGTGACCGCGCTGAAAGCCTGCGCGACGCCTACGCCGCCGTGAAGCTGCTGGGGCAGCGGGGCGGCTGGCCCACCTACGACCTGCTGGTGTGCGCCCCCGAGGCGTCGCCCCTGGCCGATGAAATCGCGCACCGCCTGTCGCAATGCGCCGATGCCTTTCTTGGCATGGCGCAGCGCAGCACGGTGCGCCTCGATGCCAACGAACCGGCCGAAGTCGAGCCCACCGGCCGTCTTCAGGAACTGGCGGCCACCCTGCTGCGCGGTGCCCTTCAGCACGCGCTCAGCGACGCCGCATTCGACCACCTGATGTCCCCCGGGGCTGCGCTGCCAACGTGCGCCACCCCCGCGATCAACTGAAAACACGGAGCCCGCATGTACACCGCCAAAGGACGACTCGACCTCGACTCGATGCTCCGTCAGTACAGCCCGCTCGTGCGTCGTCTGGCGCATCTGATGATTGCCAAGCTGCCGGCCAACGTCGAGATCGACGACCTGATCCAGGTGGGGATGATCGGCCTGACCGACGCCCTCAACCGCTTCGATGCCGGGCAGGGCGTGCAGTTCGAGACCTTCGCCACGCAACGCATCCGCGGCGCCATGCTCGATGAATTGCGCGGCGCCGACTGGCTCAGTCGCGGCACCCGCAAGCAACAACGCGACATCGAATCGGCCGTTCACAGGCTGGAGCAGCGCCTGGGCCGCGCGCCGCAGGAAAGCGAGATCGCCAAGGAAATGGGCATGGACCTGGGGGATTACCAGGAGATGCTCGGCAAGGTGCGTGGCACGCAGCTCATCTACCTCGAGGACATGAGCGGCGAGGACGGCGACAACGACTACCTGGACCGCCACGTGGCCGACGAGGGCAACGACCCTCTGAGCCTGCTGCAGGATCACCGGATGCGCCACGCCCTGGTCGAGGCCATCAAGCTCCTGCCCGAGCGCGAGCAGTACGTCATGAGCATGTACTACGAGCAGGACATGAACCTCAAGGAAATCGCCGCGGTGCTGGGCGTGACCGAATCACGGGTTTGCCAACTGCACAGTCAGTCGATCGCTCGGTTGAGGGTCAAATTGCGCGAGTGGTAAGGCGTCTTTTATCCCCTCCCGCCTGCCTTCCTTCCAAGGTGCCCCATGCTGATGTCCTTCCGTCGCAAGCCCGTTGCCTCCGTCGAGCCTGCGTCTGTCGAGCCGACTCAAGGGCCGGGCAGTGAGGTTCATGCCCTTGCCCAGACGCTGCAGCAAGACACCAGCGGCCTCGGTCGCGAAGCCGCCGAGTTGCGCGGCACACTCGAAGACACGGCCGCTGTTGCGCGCCGTCAGTCCGAAACCCTGACACACCTGCTGCGGCAGTTGCAGGACATCGTCCGCTCGCAGGACCAGATCAGCGTCGAGACGCACGGCAGCCAGGGCGCGATGCAGCAGGCACGCGAGAGCGTGGCCCACGTCGGTCGCGAGGTGGCCGGTGTGGTCGACACCCTGCATCAGGTTTCCGATGCGGCCCGGCAGATCACCCAGGTGGCCCTGCAGACCCGACTGGTGGCCTTCAATGCCTCCGTCGAGGCCAAGCGCGCGGGCGAGGCCGGGGCCGGCTTCTCGGTCGTGGCCGATGCCGTCAAGGACCTCTCCACGCAGGTCGAATCCATCTCGAAGGCCATCATGAGCACGGTGTCGCAACTGGATCAGCGCATCCAGTCGCTGGCCAGCGACCTGAGTGACTCGGCCGCAGCCGATGCCCGCACCAGCGATGGCCGCGTGCGCTTCCACCACGCGCTGCAGGCCGTGGAGCAGGGCGTGCAACGCATCAACGGTGCGGCTGACGCCAGCCGCAGCCTCTCGAGCGGCATCACCGAGCAGGTGGGCGTGATGGAAGGCGAGGTCCGCCAGACACGCGATGTGCTCGACGTGGCCCTGCGCCGCAGCGAGAGCGTGCTGGGTGTGTCCGAGCGCCTGATGGACCACCTCGCCTCATGTGGCGTGCGCACCGCCGACTCGCCCTACATCGACCTGGCGCAGCAGACCGCAGCCCGCATCAGTCAGGCACTGGAAGCGGCCGTGGCCGCCGGAAGGGTGACCGTGGCCGACCTGTTCGACGAGGCCTACAAGCCGGTGGCCGGCAGCGCTCCGGCGCAGCACCTCACGCGCTTCAACCGGCTGACTGACGAACTGTTCCCCGAGGTGCAGGAGCCCGTCCTGAACGCGCTGCCCGGTGTGGTGTTCTGCATTGCGGCCGATCGGAACGGCTACATCTCGACCCACAACCGGGCGTACTGCCATCCGCAGCGCGCGGGCGATGTCGTTTGGAACACCGCGCACAGCCGCTGGCGTCGCATCTTCAACGACCGCACGGGCCTCGCTTCCGCGCGCAACCAGCGCCCCTTCCTGCTGCAGACCTACCGTCGCGACATGGGCGGCGGTCAGTTCGTCCTGCTGAAAGAGGCCGCCGCACCCATCGTGGTGCAGGGGCGGCACTGGGGCGGCCTGCGTCTCGCCTACCGGTTCTGACCCGCCGCGCCACACAGGGCGTGAACAATTGAACGGCGTCGTGCAAAAGTGTCTCAAAATGTTGCACGACGCCTCAAGTCCGAGCAGCGCTGTCCGAAATCCATGAGTCCACCTTCCCTTTCGGAGGGGGCCTCATCATGTCTTCACGCCTGTCTGCTTCTGTTTCCTCGCTGCCTGCATCTCCCTGGTACCGCGGCTCTGACGCCGTCGTGCTGACGGCCATCGGCGTCACCTGGCTCGGGGCGCTGGCCTACACCGTGCCCTACGGAGGGCTGGCACTGACCTTCACGGTCGGCCTGTTCATCCTCCTTGCCGGCCTGGGGGTGTCCCGGGCCTCCAATGGCCAGGCGCTCAGCCAGTGCGCTTTGCCGGTACTCGGCATGGCCATGGTGGCGCTGCTCATCCACACGTCACGCGGCCACAACGAGGCGCACTTCGCCGTCTTCGCGTTCATGGCCGTGCTCGTGGTGTACCGCCGGTCCTTGCCCGTCCTGCTGGGGGCTGGCGCCATCGCCGTCCACCACCTGAGCTTCAACCAGTTCCAGGCCTGGGGCTGGGGCCCGATGTGCTTCACCGAGCCGAGCTTCATGCGCGTCGTCGAGCACGCGCTGTATGTGGTGGCCGAGTCGGCCATCCTGCTGTTTCTGGCAGCGCGGGCACGGGCCGACTTCCGCGTGGCCGAGCAACTGATGAACGTCGCCGAGCGCATCCAGAGTGAAGATGGAACCGTCGACCTCTCGGTGGCCCACGAAACGCCTGCCAGCCCGGTCACGGCCAAGATGTTCGCTGCCTTGCGTCACATCGAAGAGGCGGTGAGCGAAGTGCGTGTGGCCGCCCAGGCCATTCAGCAGGCCACCGGCGAGATCGCGGCCGGGAACCAGGCCTTGAGCGCCCGCACCGAACAGGCCGCGGCCAGCATCGCCGAGACCGCCTCGTCCGTCGAGCAGATCGCCGCCACCATCAAGCAGACCACCGACCACGCGCACGAGGCCAACACCCTGGCCGGCAGCGCCTCGCGCGTGGCGGGGCAAGGTGGCGATGCCGTGCACCAGGTGGTCGACACCATGTCCGGCATCCAGCAGGCCAGCCGCAAGATCACCGACATCATTGGTGTCATCGATGGCATCGCCTTCCAGACCAACATCCTTGCGCTGAACGCCGCGGTGGAGGCCGCCCGCGCGGGTGAGCAGGGGCGCGGCTTTGCGGTCGTGGCCGGTGAGGTGCGCACCCTGGCGCAGCGCAGCGCTGAGGCCGCCCGCGAGATCAAGCAACTCATCACCAGCAGCGTCGAGCAGGTGGACACGGGCACGGCCCTGGTCGGCAACACCGGCACCATCATCGGTGACGTGGTGGAGCAGGTGCGCCGCGTGACCGTGCTGGTTGGCGAGATCACAGCATCCAGCTCGGAGCAGAACAGCGGCATCGGTCTGCTCAACAGCTCCATCAACCGGCTCGACGAAGCCACGCAGCACAACGCCGCGCTGGTGGAGGAAACGGCTGCCGCGGCAGCCAGCCTGCGCCAACAGGCCGATGCACTGGTGGCCTCGGTCTCCGTGTTCCGCACCGTGCGTTGAGCTTCAGCGCCGCATGTGAAAAGGCCCGCATCAAGCGGGCCTTCTACATGGTGCAGCGCAGTCAGGCGTTCAGCCGATGCGCCCCAGCAGCAGGTACTCCATCAGCGCCTTCTGCACGTGCATGCGGTTCTCGGCCTCGTCCCACACGACCGACTGGGGCCCGTCGATCACGTCGGCCTCGACCTCTTCACCACGGTGCGCCGGCAGGCAGTGCATGAACAGCGCGTCAGGCTTGGCCACGGCCATCATCTCGGCATCGACGCACCAGTCGGCAAACGCCTTCTTGCGCGCCTCGTTCTCGGCCTCATAGCCCATCGAGGTCCACACGTCGGTGGTCACCAGGTCGGCGCCACGGCAGGCGTCCATCGGGTCCTTGAAGACCTTGTAGCAGTCCGGATTCGAGACACCCGCCACGGCCGGATCCACCTCGTAGCCATTGGGTGTGCTCACGTGCACCGTGAAGCCCAGCAGCTCGGCTGCCTGCAGCCAGGTGTTGGCCATGTTGTTGCCATCGCCCACCCAGGCCACCACCTTGCCCTGGATCGAGCCGCGGTGCTCGATGTAGGTGAAGATGTCGGCCAGGATCTGGCAGGGGTGGTATTCATTCGTCAGGCCGTTGATCACCGGTACGCGCGAATTGGCCGCAAACTTCGTCAGCTTGGCCTGCTCATAGGTGCGGATCATCACGATGTCGACCATGCGAGAGATCACCTTGGCGCTGTCCTCGATCGGCTCGCTGCGGCCCAGCTGGCTGTCGCCCGTGGTCAGGTGCACCACCGAGCCGCCCATCTGGTACATGCCGGCTTCGAAGCTCACGCGGGTGCGCGTGCTGGCCTTCTCGAAGATCATCGCCAGTGTGCGGTCGGCCAACGGCTGGTACTTCTCGTAGTTCTTGAAGCGCTTCTTGATGATGGCGGCGCGCTCGAACAGGTAGGCGTACTCGGGCGCGCGCAGGTCCTTGAACTGCAGGTAATGCTTGATGAGGCTGTGTCCAGGCTTCATGGTGGGGACGCGGGGCGTGTTCACGCTTGGGTTTCCGACAGGAAGGTGCGGACGATGGGGGCCAGGATGGCCACGCACTCGTCGGCCTCGGCGGTGGTGAAGATCAGCGGCGGCAGCAGGCGCACCACGGTGTCGGCCGTCACGCTCAGCAGCAGGCCGGCTTCCAGCGCGCGGCTCAGGATGACGCCGCAGGGGCGGTCCAACTCGATGCCGATCATCAGGCCCTGGCCGCGGATGTCCTTCACGCCCGGCAGGTCGCCGAGTTCGCGCTTCAGGGCGGCCATCAGGTGGGCACCGACGGTGGCGGCGTTGGCCATCAGCCCTTCGGCCTCCATCGTCTTGAGCGTTTCGACCCCGGCGCGCATGGCCAGCGGGTTGCCGCCGAAGGTGGTGCCGTGGTTGCCCGGCTTCAGCACATGGGCCGCCTTCGGGCCGCACACGACGGCGCCGATGGGCACGCCCGAGCCCAGGCCCTTGGCCAGCGGCATCACGTCAGGCTGGATGCCAGACCACTGGTGCGCGAACCACTTGCCGGTGCGGCCGATGCCACACTGCACTTCGTCCAGCATCAGCAGCCAGCCCTGCTTGTCGCACAGGGCGCGCACGGCCTGCAGGTACTCGGTGCGGGCGGGGTTGATGCCACCTTCGCCCTGGATCACTTCCAGGAACACGGCCGTCACGTTCGGGCGGGTGCGGGCCACTTCTTCGAGCGCGGCGATGTCGTTGAGCGGCACGCGCACAAAACCTTCGACCAGCGGCTCGAAGCCGGCATGCACCTTGGGGTTGCCGGTGGCCGACAGCGTGGCGATCGAGCGACCATGGAAAGCCTTCTCGTACACCACCACTTCAGCGCGGTCGATGCCCTTGTCGTGGCCGTACTTGCGCGCAATCTTCAGGGCGGCCTCGTTGGCTTCCAGGCCCGAATTGCAGAAGAACACGTTGGTCAGGCCCGAGCGCTCGACCAGCATGCTGGCCAGCTCTTCCTGCAGCGGCACCTGGTAGTAGTTGCAGCAGTGGATCATCTTCTCGACCTGATCCTGCAACGCGGCCACCAGGCGCGGATGCTTGTGGCCCAGCGTGTTCACGGCGATACCCGAGAGCGCGTCCAGATAACGTCGGCCCTCGGTGTCCCAGACGCGGGCGCCTTCGCCGTGCGACAGGGCAACCGGCAGCCGGCCATAGGTGGGCATCACGTGGGGCATCGACACAGGGGCGTTCATGGATGGGTCTCGAAGCGGGGTCAAAAGAAAAATGGCGCAGCAGGCACTGCGCCATCGCACCATTCTAAGGAAAAGCCCGCGGTCACCCAAGCTGGTTGCGCAGTGATCCTGTCAGCAGCCTGTCACGGCCCGGCATGCTGTGCAGCTTCTGGTTTACCGGGTTGCGCCAAAGGGGCAGGTGGGCGACAATGTCGTCTGTCGAGTCTTATACAAGACTTGATTCAGCCGGGGCCGGAGGGTGATCCTTCCAGCGTCCGGTCAAGGCTACGCCAAGGGACACCTTCCGAGTCGGGCCTTGTTTCCTGTGGAGGCCAGACACGATCTGCCGCCACGCCTGTCAATCTACCCATTGCACAGCCCTCGGAAGCGCCACCGTGTCGTCGCCCTCGAAGCCCACAGCCACCCAGAAACCGCGTGAAATCTTCATTCAGGGCGTGACCAGCGACGGGCGGACCTTCCGGCCAAGCGACTGGGCCGAGCGACTGGCCGGTGCCATGTCATGCTTCCGGCCCGGCGCGCGCAACATGGGCCCTGGCGCCCACATCGGCTACTCCCCCTACTGCGTGCCCACCTCAATGGGCAAGGTCAAGTGCGTGGTCGTCAACGAGGCGCTGCGCGAACTCGAGCCCATGGCCTGGGACTTCGTCATGAACTTTGCCCGCGACAACGATCTGCAGGTCGTCGAGGCGTGTCTGCTGCCTGACGCACCGCGCGCCTGAGGCGCGTTCGCCGAGGGGAGGGCGAAGCGCGCTCCCCTTGATGCAGATCCGGACGCAAAAAAGCCCGCACGCAGCGGGCTTTTTCATGGGGTCGGAAAGACTCAGGCGGCCAGCGCCTTGATCTTGGCCGACAGGCGGCTCTTGTGGCGAGCGGCCTTGTTCTTGTGGAAGATGCCCTTGTCGGCGATCGAGTCGATCACGCTCTGAGCGATCTTGAAGGCGTCGGAGGCCTTGGCCTTGTCGCCGGCCTGAACGGCCTTCAGCACGCCCTTGATGGCGGTACGGAACTTCGAACGCAGGGCCGAGTTGGCGGCGTTCAGCTTGACGTCCTGACGGACGCGCTTGCGGCCCGAGGCGATGCGGACGGTCTTCTTGGCTTTGGATGCAGATGCCATGATCTTGTGGCCCTGTAGATGCTCGGATCAACAGGCATGGCCTGCACCGCTTCGCACCCCACAAAGGCGAGTTGGTTGGAAAGCCGGCGAGTATAACGCGAGCTGGCACCCTCGGACAAGGGGGCGAGGCCGGGCGGGGGAGGGCGCTTCCTATAATCGGTCGATGAGCCTGCTGAAGTCCGCCTCCATTGTCTCGGTGATGACGCTCGCGTCGCGCATCACCGGCCTGATCCGCGAACTGCTGATCGCCGCGGCCTTCGGGGCCAGCGCCACCACCGACGCCTTCAACGTCGCCTTCCGCATCCCCAACCTGCTGCGCCGGCTGTTTGCCGAAGGGGCGTTCTCGCAGGCCTTCGTGCCCATCCTGGCCGAAAGCCGCACGCGCCAGGGCGACGAGGCCACCCGCGAGCTCGTCAACGCCGTCGGCACGGTGCTGTTCGGTGCGCTGCTGGTGGTCTGCGTGGTGGGGTCGGTCGGCGCGCCGGTGCTGGTGTGGCTGATGGCCTCGGGCCTGCAGGACAGCGGGGGGTTCGACCAGGCCGTGGTGATGACGCGCTGGATGTTTCCGTACATCGGCTTCATGTCGCTGGTGGCCCTGAGCGCCGGCATCCTCAACACCTGGAGCCGCTTTGCCGTGCCGGCCGTCACCCCGGTGCTGCTCAACCTGAGCATGATCGGCGCGGCCGCACTGCTGGCGCCGTTCTTCCGCACCCGTGGCATCGAGCCCGTGTACGCACTGGCGGTGGGCGTGATGGTGGGCGGCCTGTTGCAGCTGGGCGTGCAGGTGCCCGCGCTGATGAAGATCGGCATGGCGCCCCGCATCGGTCTGACCTGGTCGCGCTTCCAGGCGGCCTGGCATCACCCCGGCGTGGGCCGCATCCTGCGGCAGATGGCGCCGGCCGTGCTGGGTGTCTCGGTGGCGCAGGTGTCGCTGCTGGTGAACACGCAGATCGCGTCGCACCTGGGCGCGGGGGCCGTGTCCTGGCTCACTTACGCCGACCGCCTGATGGAGTTCCCCACCGCGATGCTCGGCGTGGCGCTCGGCGTGGTGTTGCTGCCGCAGTTGTCGCGCGCGCAGGCCAGTGGCGATACAGACAAGTTCTCGGGCCTGCTCGACTGGGGCTTGCGCCTGGTGCTGCTGCTGGCCCTGCCCAGTGCGGTGGCCCTGCTGGTGTTCTCCAAACCGCTGGTGGCCGTGCTGTACCACTATGGCCGCTTCAGCCCGACCGACGTGCAGCAGACCGTGCTGGCGCTGTCGTGCTACGGCGTCGGGCTGATGGGCCTGATCGGCGTAAAGGTGCTGGCGCCCGGCTTCTATGCCACGCAGGACATCCGCACGCCGGTGCGCATCGGCATCACGGTGCTGGTGATCACCCAGGGCTTCAACGCTGTGTTCGTGCCCTGGCTGGGCCATGCGGGGCTGGCGCTGTCCATCGGCCTGGGCTCGCTGGTCAATGCGGGCTGGCTGCTGATCGGGCTGCGCAAGGCCGGGCGTTATCAGCCTGCGCCGGGCTGGGCGCTGTTTGCACTGCGCGTGGCGGGGGCCACGGCCCTGCTCGGCATCGGTCTGTGGCTGGCGTCCACTCATCTGGACTGGGTGGCGCTGCGCAGCCAGCCGCTGGTGCGCATCGGCGCGATGGCCGGCTGCCTGGTGGCCGCCGCCGTGGTCTATTTCGGGGCGCTGGCTGCTTCTGGCCTGAACCTGCGGCAGGCCATCCGGCGCTGAGCCGGCCACCTCACATCAACGAACGCACCAGCTCCATCGCCTCTTCCACGCGCTCGACCGCGTGGATGGTCAGCCCCTCGATGGGCTTCTTTGGCGCATTGGCCTTGGGCACCACCGCGATCGAAAAGCCCAGCTTGGCGGCTTCCTTCAGTCGATCCTGTCCGCGCGGGGCCGGGCGCACCTCGCCGGCCAGGCCCACTTCGCCAAAGGCAATGAAGCCCTTGGGCAGCGCGCGGGCGCGCAGGCTGCTCTGAATTGCCAGCAGCACCGCCAGGTCGGCCGCCGGCTCGCTGATCCGCACGCCCCCCACCGCGTTCACGAACACGTCCTGATCGAAGCACGCCATGCCCGCATGGCGGTGCAGCACCGCCAGCAGCATGGCCAGGCGGTCGCGCTCCAGGCCCACGCTCAGGCGGCGGGGGCTGGGGCCGCCACTGTCGACCAGCGCCTGGATCTCGACCAGCATGGGCCGCGTGCCTTCCAGCGTCACCAGCACGCACGAGCCGGGCACCGGCTCGCTGTGCGTGGACAGGAAGATCGCGCTCGGGTTAGTCACGCCCTTCAGGCCCTTGTCCGTCATCGCGAACACGCCGATCTCGTTGACGGCGCCGAAGCGGTTCTTGATGGCGCGGATCAGGCGGAAGCTGCTGTGCGTGTCGCCCTCAAAGTACAGCACCGTGTCGACGATGTGCTCCAGCACGCGGGGCCCGGCCAGGGCGCCTTCCTTGGTCACGTGGCCCACCAGCACCATGGTGCAGCCGCTGCCCTTGGCCACACGCGTGAGGTGGGCTGCGCATTCGCGCACCTGGGCCACCGAGCCTGGCGCCGAGGACAGCTGATCGGAAAACAGCGTCTGGATCGAGTCAATGACGCAGAAGGCCGGCTTTTCGGCCTCCAGCGTGGCCACGATGTTCTCCAGCTGGATCTCGGCCTGCACGCGCACCTGCGAGCCGTCCAACCCCAGGCGGCGCGCGCGCAGGGCGACCTGGGCGCCGCTTTCTTCACCCGTCACATACAACACCGGCATCTGGCGTGACAGCGCCTCGAGCGCCTGCAGCAGCAGGGTCGATTTGCCAATGCCGGGGTCCCCGCCGATCAGTACCACGCCGCCTGCCACGATGCCGCCGCCCAGCACGCGGTCCAGCTCTTCCAGCCCGGTGGGCGTGCGGGCCACGTCGGCGGCTTCGATGTCGGACAGGGTCGTGACCGGTTGCGCGGCATTCAGTCCGCGGGCCAGGGCCTGCATCCGGTTCTTGCCGACGGCCGGCTCGGCGCGGGTTTCTTCCAGCGTGTTCCAGGCGCCGCAGTGCGGGCACTTGCCCAGCCACTTCGGGCTCGTGCCGCCACATTCGCTGCACGTGTAGATCGTCTTGTCCTTGGCCATGCGGCGATTGTCGGCGATGGCGAGGCAAGGGTCGGGCGGCGGGGCACCATCCCCCCGTCCGGAGGAACCCACCCAGGGGGATGCCGACTGATCAGGCCGAAGGTGGCGCAGTCAAGGTCACGTCGTCGGGCGTGGGTGCGTCGGCGCCGCCTTTCTGAATGGCCTTGAAGCGGCGTTCCAGTTCCTGGCGCAGCTGGCGGCGCAGCTTGGCGGCTTCGTAGCGGCGGCGCTCATCGGGCGTGGCCGGCGTCAGCGGAGGCACCGCCGTCGGGCGGGCCTGGTCGTCCACGGCCACCATCGTGAAGAAGCAGCTGTTGGCGTGGCGCACGACCTGGGTGCGGATGTTCTCGGCGATCACCTTGACGCCGATCTCCATCGACGACGTGCCCGTGAAGTTGACCGAGGCCAGGAAGGTCACCAGCTCACCGACGTGGATGGGTTGCCGGAAGGTGACCTGGTCCACAGACAGCGTCACGACATAGCAGCCGGCATAGCGGCTCGCGCAGGCGTAGGCCACCTGATCGAGCAGCTTGAGGATGGCGCCGCCGTGGACATTGCCGGAAAAGTTCGCCATGTCCGGCGTCATCAGCACGGTCATGCGGAGCTGGTGTTTCTGGTCGTCGGTTTGCATTGGAGGGGCTGTGACGGTGGGGAGGAGAGGCGGGGGAGCGCAGAAGGGACGCTGAGTCAGGCGGCGTGGGGCTCCAGCACGGTGACCGGCACACGTTGCGCCAGTGCGCACATCAACTCATACGAGATCGTGCCGCAGGCGTGGGCCACTTCGTCGACGTCCAGCCGCGTGGCATGCCCCTCGCAGTGCGGCCCCTGACCCCACAGCGTCACTTCGCTGCCGATCTGCGCCTCGGGCACGGGGCCCAGATCCACGATCAGCATGTCCATCGACACGCGCCCGACCAGTCGGGTGCGTCGCCCGCAGACCAGCACGGGCGTGCCATCGGGTGCATGGCGCGGGTAGCCATCGGCATAGCCACAGGCCACCACACCGATGCGCATGGCCTGGCTGGCGGTGAAGCGGCTACCGTAGCCCACCGTTTCACCGGCCTGCAGGTGCTGCACACCAATCAACTGCGAGCGCAGCGTCATCGCGGGGCGCAGGTCCCAGTGGGCCGCATCGTGTTCGGGGTAGTCAGGCACGCCGCCGTAGAGCATCACGCCCGGCCGCACCCAGTCGCCGCGCACCGTGGGGTCGGTGGCATGGCGCAACACGGCTGCGCTGTTGCACAGGCTGCGCTCGCCGCTCAGGTCGGCGGTGTGGGCCTGGAAGACCTCCACCTGGTGTGCGATGCCGCGCGGCGCATCGGCATCCGAAAAGTGCGTGATCAGCGACACCTCGTCAACCTGCGGCAGCGCGCTGAGCCGCGCCCAGGCGTTACGAAACGCATGCGGCCGAAAGCCCAGCCGGTTCATGCCCGTGTTCATCTTGAGGAACACCCGGTGCGGCCACTCCGTCTTGTGCTGCGCCAGCCAGTCGATCTGCTGTTCGCAGTGCACCACGTGCCACAGGCCCAGTCGCGAGCACATCTCCAGGTCGCGGGGCTCGAACACACCTTCCAGCAGGAGGATGGGCCCCCGCCAGTCCAGCTCGCGCAGGCGCCGTGCTTCGTCGATGTCCAGCAGGGCGAAGCCGTCGGTGGCGCGCAGGCCTTCGAAGACCCGCGTCAGGCCATGTCCGTATCCGTTGGCCTTGACCACCGACCAGACCTGTGCGTCGGGGGCGCACGCTCGGGCGCGGCCGAGGTTGTGCTGCAGTGCGTCAAGGTGGATCAGGGCTTCAATCGGGCGCGGCATGAAGCCATTCTGCCAGCGCCCGCAGCCCGCCTCGGGTCAACCCGCATGGGCAGGCGGTTCAACCGCACACCACCGTCACGCCGGGCCTGGTGACCGCATGCTATAACCGGCGGTTTGCTGACCGTGACGCCCGAGGGGCGGACTCGCGTGGCTGAATTCCCGTCTGACCTGAACCGTTGCACCTGACGCTCGCGCATGAAAAAAGGCTTTTTCACGATCATGGCGGCGCAGTTTTTCAGCTCGCTGGCCGACAACGCATTGTTCGTCGCCGCCGTCGAGCTGCTCAAGTCCGGCGGGGCGCCCGAGTGGCAGCGCGCTGCCCTCGTGCCCATGTTCGCGCTGTTCTACGTGGTGCTTGCGCCGTTCGTGGGCGCGTTTGCCGACGCCTGGCCCAAGGGCAAGGTCATGTTCCTCTCCAACAGCATCAAGGTGGTCGGCTGCCTGATGATGTTGTTCGGCAGTCACCCGCTGATCGCCTATGCCGTCGTGGGCCTCGGTGCGGCTGCCTACTCGCCTGCCAAGTACGGCATCCTGACCGAGTTGTTGCCGCCTTCCCAGCTGGTGAAGGCCAACGGCTGGATCGAAGGGCTGACGATTGCCTCCATCATCCTGGGGGTGGTGCTGGGTGGGCAACTGATGGGGCCGCTGATCGCACCGCACCTGCTGGGCCTGGACTTCCCGATGCTCGACACCGGCGTCGGCACGCCACCCGAGGCGGCCATTGCCACCCTGGTGCTGCTGTACGTGGTGGCCGCCGGATTCAACCTCCGGATCCCGCGCACCAGCACGGCGCTGCAGCCCTTCGAGAGCAACCCGATCGAGCTGGTGCGTGATTTCGCCGACTGCAATCGCCGCCTGTGGCGCGACAAGCTCGGCCAGATCTCGCTGGCCACCACCACGCTGTTCTGGGGCGTGTCGGGCAACCTGCGCTACATCGTGCTCGCCTGGGCGGCCGTCGCGCTGGGCTACGACACCACCAAGGCCTCGTCCCTGGTCGGCGTGGTGGCCATCGGCACGGCCGTGGGCGCCGTTGTGGCCTCCGTCAAGATGAAGCTCGACCGCGCCACGGCCGTCATCCCGCTGGGCGTGGCCATGGGCGTGCTCGTGCTCGGCATGAACTTCCTGCGCGACGTCGGCGTCGCCGTGCCCTTCCTGATCATTCTGGGTGGATTGGGTGGCTTCCTGGTGGTGCCCATGAACGCGCTGCTTCAGCACCGTGGTCACAACCTGATGGGCGCGGGGCGTTCGATCGCCGTGCAGAACTTCAACGAACAGGCCTGCATTCTGCTGCTGGGCCTGGGCTACAGCGCCCTGACCAACTCCGGGCTGTCTGCCTACGGTGCCATCACCGCCTTCGGGCTGGTGGTGGCAAGCGCCATGTTCCTGATCGGCCGCTGGCACCGGCACAACACGGTGCACCACCAGGCCGAGGTCGATCACCTGCTCGCCATCGCGCGCAGTGACGCCCACCATCACTGAAACGGCGTGGCCGCGCGCCACAAGTCTTTACATCTCCCTGTCATCCCGCAGCCGCTGCGTGTCGTTGTAGACACATGCGCCTGCTGCGGCCACCCGACCTTCGGGCGGCTGGCGGACGCCGAGGAGATGAACATGCTGAACACTCGCCCTCTTGCCCATCTGGCCCGCGCCCTGGGCGCCGCCGTGCTCGCGCTGGGTGCCGCGGCCTCTGCCCATGCGGGAGGTGGCGTCTACTGGTCGGTCAATGTGGACACGCCGATGCACGGCGCCGGCCGGGTCGGCACCACGTTCTCGAACAGCCCATACGGGGTGGTGGGCGGCATGCCGCACGTCGTCATGCCGGCGCCCGTCGTCGTGCACCAGCCGCGCGTGGTTTACGCGCCGCCGCCGGCCGTGGTGTATGCCCCGCCGGCGTACTACGGGCATCCCGGCCACGTTCATGGCGCTCGCTGGTGGGGGCATCACCACCGCCACCACGGACATCACCACCATGGTGGCCACGGGGGCTGGCGGGGCCATGATGAGCGCCGCGGCCACCACGGGCATTGAGTTGCCCGGCCCGCGCCGACCCGCGGGCTGACAGGCTCAGCGGCGTCGGCTGCCGCCGCCGAGCAGCGACCCCAGCACGCCGCGGATGATCTCGCGGCCCACGGTCGATCCAATGGTGCGCGCCGCCGACTTGGCCACCGTTTCGAGGATCGAATCCTTGCGCCCACTGCCTTTCAGCAGGCCGCCGGCCACGTCGCCGAGCCAGCCGCCGGCACTGCCCGCCGCGTCCGTCGCTGCGCCCCGTGCCGCTTCGCTTGCCCCGCCACGCAGGGCGTCGGCGGCCTCCTCTTGCATCGAGCGAGGGGCGCCCCGTGCGGGTGATGCTTCCGGCACCTGGGCCGCGCGGCCCTTGATCTTCTCGTAGGCCGACTCGCGGTCCACGGCCTTTTCGTACACGCCGGCCACCAGCGACCCGGCCAGCAGCGCCTGGCGTTGCTCGGCGGTGATCGGCCCGATCTGGCTGCCCGGAGGCTGCACGAACACGCGCTGGGTCACGCTGGGGCGGCCCTTCTCGTCCAACAGGCTGATCAGCGCCTCGCCCACCGCCAGCTCGGTGATGGCGGTGGCGATGTCCAGCCCAGGGTTGGCGCGCATGGTCTCGGCGGCGGACTTCACGGCCTTCTGGTCGCGGGGCGTGAACGCACGCAGCGCGTGCTGCACCCGGTTGCCCAACTGACCGAGCACGGTGTCGGGCACGTCCAGCGGGTTCTGCGTCACGAAGTACACGCCCACGCCCTTCGAGCGCACCAGACGCACGACCAGCTCGATGCGCTCGATCAGCGCGCTTGGCGCGTCCTTGAACAGCAGGTGGGCCTCGTCGAAGAAGAACACCAGCTTGGGCTTGTCGAGGTCGCCCACCTCGGGCAGGGTCTCGAACAGCTCGGACAGCATCCACAGCAGGAAGGTGGCGTACAGCCGCGGGGCGTTCATCAGCTCGTCGGCGGCCAGGATGTTGACCACGCCCCGGCCATCCACGGTCTGCATGAAATCGCGGATGTCGAGCATGGGCTCGCCGAAGAAGCGGTCACCGCCTTGCTGCTCGATCTGCAGCAGGCCGCGCTGGATGGCGCCCACGCTGGCGGCGCTGATGTTGCCGTACTCGGTGGTGAACTGGCTCGCGTTGTCGCCCACGTGCTGCAGCATGGCGCGCAGGTCCTTCAGGTCGAGCAGCAGCAGGCCGTTGTCGTCGGCGATCTTGAAGACCAGCTGCAGCACGCCTTCCTGCGTGTCGTTCAAGTTCAGCATGCGGCCAAGCAGCAGCGGCCCCATGTCCGACACGGTGGCGCGCACGGGGTGGCCCTGCTCGCCGAACACGTCCCACAGCGTCGTGGGGCAGGCCTGCGATTCGGGGGTGTCCAGTCCCCGCTCGGTGAGGATGGCGGCCAGTTTGGGGCTCACGGTGCCGGCCTGCGAGATGCCGGTCAGGTCACCCTTGATGTCGGCCAGGAACACGGGCACGCCGATGGCCGAAAAGCGCTCGGCCAGAGCCTGCAGCGTGATCGTCTTGCCGGTGCCGGTCGCGCCGGTCACGAGGCCATGGCGGTTGGCCAGGGCAGGCAGCAGGTGGCAGGCGGTGTCGCCGTGGCGGGCGAGCAGGATCGGATCGGCCATGACGGAAGGCTCCCGGGAAACTGAAAAAAACGGACCGGCGAGGCCGTGCCCGGCGGGAGCGGGCCGGCCAAACGGTAAAATCACAGTATCACTCAGCTCTGAATCAGAGCCACACCCGTGCGCGCGCTGTCGGCAGGCAGGGCGCGCGCTGTCGTTCTCAGCATACAAAACACCCGGAGCACAACGCCATGGCCGGTCATTCCAAGTGGGCCAACATCCAACACCGCAAGGGCCGTCAGGACGAAAAGCGCGGCAAGGTCTGGACCCGCATCACCCGTGAAATCATCGTGGCCGCGCGTCAGGGTGGCGGCGACCTCGCCATGAACCCGCGTCTGCGTCTGGCCATCGAGAAGGCCAAGGCGGCCAACATGCCGGCCGACAACATCAAGCGCAACGTCGACAAGGCCACGGGCAACCTCGATGGGGTCACGTACGAAGAAATCCGCTACGAGGGCTACGGCATCGGCGGCGTGGCCGTGATCGTCGACTGCATGACCGACAACCGCGTGCGGACGGTGGCCGACGTGCGTCACGCCTTCAGCAAGCACGGCGGCAACCTGGGCACCGAGGGCTCGGTGGCCTTCCAGTTCAAGCACGTCGGGCAGTTCCTGTTTGCGCCGGGCGCCAGCGAGGACAAGATCATGGAAGTGGCGCTGGAAGCCGGCGCCGAGGACGTGCTCACCCACGAAGACGGCTCGATCGAGGTGCTGAGCGCCCCGGCCGACTTCGAGGCCGTGAAGAACGCCCTGGAAGGTGCGGGCCTGAAGGCCGAAATGGCGGAAGTGACGATGCGCGCCGAGAACAACATCGAGCTGGCGGGCGACGATGCCGCCCGCATGCAGAAGCTGCTGGACGTGCTGGAAGACCTGGACGACGTTCAGGATGTGTTCCATAACGCCGAACTGAACTGAGATCCTTTCTATGAACATCCTTGTCATCGGTTCGGGCGGCCGCGAGCACGCCCTTGCCTGGAAACTCGCCCAGTCGCCCAAGGCCCAGAAGGTCTATGTGGCACCGGGCAACGGTGGCACGGCGCGCGATCCGCGTCTTGTGAATGTGCCCATCACCGACGTCAAGGCGCTGGCCGACTTCGCGCAGACCAACAAGATCGCCGTGACGGTGGTCGGCCCGGAGGCCCCCCTGGCGGCCGGTGTGGTCGACGAATTCCGCGCCCGCGGCCTGCGCATCTTCGGCCCCACGCAGAAGGCCGCGCAGCTGGAAAGCTCCAAGGCCTTCGCCAAGGACTTCATGAAGCGCCACGGCATCCCGACGGCCTTCTATGAAACCTTTACCGACGCCGCCGCGGCCCACGCCTATGTGGACGCCAAGGGCGCGCCCATCGTCATCAAGGCCGACGGCCTGGCGGCAGGCAAGGGTGTGGTCGTCGCCATGACGCTGCAGGAAGCTCATGAAGCGATCGACTTCATGCTGCTGGATAACAAGCTGGGTGTGCAGCACAACGCGGGCGGCGCCCGTGTGGTGATCGAAGAGTTCCTGGCCGGTGAAGAAGCCAGCTTCATCATCATGGCCGACGGCAAGAACGTGGCCGTGATGGCCACCAGCCAGGATCACAAACGTCTGCTGGACGGCGATGCTGGCCCGAACACGGGGGGCATGGGCGCTTACTCGCCCGCGCCCGTGGTCACGCCCAACGTGTACGCCAAGGCCATGCAGGAGATCATCAACCCGACGCTCGCCGGCATGGCCAAGGACGGCATCCCGTTCACGGGCTTCCTGTACGCCGGCCTGATGATCGATGCGCAGGGCAACCCCAAGACGCTCGAGTTCAACTGCCGCATGGGTGACCCGGAAACCCAGCCCATCATGATGCGGCTGAAGAGCGACCTGGTCGACGTCATGCTGCACGCGACCGACGGCACGCTTGACCAGGTCGAACTGCAGTGGGACCGCCGCTTTGCGTTGGGCGTGGTCGTGGCCGCAGGCGGCTACCCCCTCGACCCGAAGAAGGGCGACGTCATCACCGGGCTGCCGGCCGATGCCGACGACGCGATGGTCTTCCACGCCGGCACCACCATGGGCGAAGACGGCCAGGTTCGCACCAGTGGCGGCCGTGTGCTGTGCGTGACGGCGCTGGGCGACTCGGCCAAGCTGGCCCAGCAGCGTGCCTACGACTACATGCGCGGGCTGGCCTTCGACGGCATGCAGTTCCGCTCCGACATCGGCTGGCGCGCCATCAAGGCCCGCTGAGTTCCCACGCACCGAGCCCGCACCATGAGCGACTTCGACACCGCGGCCGTCCGCCAGTACCTGCTGGACCTGCAGGACCGCATCATCTCGGCCTTCGAGGCCGAAGACGGCAAACCCTTCGTGCGCGATGCGTGGGTGCGAGGCCCGGAGGAGCGCCTGCAGGGCGACGGGTGCTCGCGCCTGGTGGAAGAGGGCAACGTGCTGGAGCGGGGCGGCTGCAACTTCTCGCACGTCAAGGGCCCGAGCCTGCCGCCGTCGGCCACGCAGCACCGGCCTGAGCTGGCTGGCTGCCCGTTCGAGGCCATGGGCGTGTCGCTGGTCTTCCACCCGCGCAACCCTTATGTGCCCACTGTGCACATGAATGTGCGCATGCTGGCCGCCCACAAGGCCGATGGCACCACCGTGGCCTGGTTCGGCGGCGGCATGGACCTGACGCCGTATTACGGCCAGGAAGAGGACGCCCGCCACTTCCACCAGGTGTGCAAGGACGCGCTGGCGCCGTTCGGCGACGACAAATACCCGCGCTTCAAGACCTGGTGCGACGAGTACTTCTTCCTGAAGCACCGCAACGAGGCCCGCGGCGTGGGGGGCATCTTCTTCGACGACTTCTCCGAGCTTGGCATGGAAGGCGGCTTCGCCATGATCCGCTCGGTGGGCGACGCCTTCACCGGCGCCTACCTGCCCATCCTGCAGCGCCGTCGCGCCCAGCCCTATGGCGAGCGTGAGCGCGACTTCCAGGCCTACCGCCGCGGCCGCTATGTCGAGTTCAACCTGGTGTGGGACCGGGGCACGTTGTTCGGGCTGCAGTCCGGCGGCCGCACCGAAAGCATCCTGATGTCGATGCCGCCCGTCGTGAAGTGGCGCTACGACTGGCACCCCGAGCCCGGCTCGGCCGAAGCTTGCCTGTACACCGACTTCCTGCCCGCCCGGGACTGGGTCTGAATCCTTGAAACCTGCTGGCCATCCGCCTCGCCGCATCGGTCTGATGGGCGGCAGTTTCGACCCGGTCCACGCGGCGCACGTGGCGCTGGCCGAGCTGGCGCTGGCGCATCTGTCGCTCGATGAGGTCCGCTGGATCCCGGTGGGCCAGGCCTGGCAGAAGGCCCGTCAGCTCGCGCCGGCCGAAGACCGCCTCGCCATGGTGGCCGCGGCCACGGCGCACGAACCACGCTTTGTGGTCGATCGCATCGAAGTTGACCGAGCCGGCCCTTCGTACACCCTCGACACCGTGCGGGCGCTTCAGGCCCGTGCGGATGCGGCCGGGCAGCCGGTCGAATGGGTGCTGCTGATCGGACAGGACCAGTACACCAACCTGCCGACGTGGCAGGGCTGGACCGAGCTGATCGAGCGCGTGACCCTGGCGGTCGCCTGCCGCGGCAGCGAGGCGCTCGCCACGCCCAATGCCCTGGCGCATCATGCGCACCGCGTCGTGAGGCTTCCGCTGCAGCCCATGCCGGTGTCGTCCACCGACATTCGCGCCCGCCTGGCCGACGGCGCGCCCCCCGATTCCCTGGTGCCGACACTGCTGCCAAGCGGCGTGGCACGCTATATTGCCGATCATCAACTTTACGCCCCTGGCACCCCCCGCTGAATGGACATCCGCAAACTGCAACGCGCCATCGTCGATGGCCTCGAAGACGTCAAGGCTCAGGACATCGTCGTGTTCAACACCGAACACCTCTCTCCGCTGTTCGAGCGCGTCGTCATCGCCACCGGTTCGTCCAACCGCCAGACCAAGGCGCTGGCGTCCAGCGTGCGCGAGGCCGTGAAAGCCGCTGGCTTCCAGGTCATGCGCACCGAGGGCGAGGACAACAGCGAATGGATCATCGTGGACTGTGGCGCGGCCGTGGTGCACGTGATGCAGCCCGCCATCCGCCAGTACTACCAGCTGGAAGAGATCTGGGGCGAGAAGCCCGTGGCCATCAAGCTCAAGACCGCCAAGGCCGGCCTGGTCAAGGCGTCCGAGCCGATGGACCTCGATGAGGATGCCCCGCCGGTGAAGGCCCGCAAGGTGTCCGGCAAGACCACGGCGGCTCAGAAAGCCGCGACCACGCCCGCGCGCAAGGCTGCGGCTGGCAAGACCGTGAAGAAGGCGGCCGAGCCTGAAGCAAAGAAGCCGGCAGCACGCAAGACCGTGAAGGCCGTGGCCGAGGCAGCACCCAAGGCACCGGCCCGCAATGCTGCGGCTGGCAAGGTGGCGGCCAAGAAGGCACCGACCCGGACGGCGACGAAGCCGGTCACCAAGACGGCTGCGAAGAAGGCCCCTGCCAAGAAGGCAGCGCTGCAGAAGGTCGTGGTGAACGCCCCGGCCCGCAAGCCGGCCGCCAAAAAGGTGGCTGCCAAGAAGGCGCCCGCCCGCAAGACGGTCCGCTGAGCGCGGGTGGCTGCTGACCGGTAAGACCCTGTCATGAAGTTCACGGTGGTGACCATCGGGCACCGCCTACCGGACTGGGCGAACGAGGCGTGCGAGGACTACCTCAAGCGCTTCCCGTCCGACTGGAAGGTGGAAGTCCGCGCGCTGAAGGCCGAACCCCGTGAGGGGCGGCCGGTTGCCGCCATCATGCAGGCCGAGGCGGCCCGCATGGAGGCGGTGCTCGAGCGGGGTGTGCGCCGCGTCATCCTCGATGAACGGGGCAGCCGTCTGACCAGCTTGCAGCTGGCCGAACGGACGGAAGCCTGGCTGCACGACGGCCGCGACGTGGCCCTCATCATCGGCGGCGCAGACGGCATCGACCCGTCGCTCAAGCAGACGGCTGACGAGGCGATCCGCCTGTCGGACATGACCTTGCCCCACGCGCTCGCGCGCGTGCTGTTGCTCGAACAGCTCTATCGGGCCTGGTCCCTGAGAAACAACCATCCCTACCACCGTGCTTGAGTTCGTCCGGCGGCGGCCGCTGTGGGCCGCGTGGCTGACCGTGCTGGTCTGGCTGCTGAGCTATGTTGCGGTCAAGCTGAGCAGTGTGGCGGGGCTCGACATCGACGGTGCCGAGCAGGTCTACTTTGCCCAGTCTTGGCAGCTCGGCTATGGCACACGCCAGCCACCGCTTTACACCTGGATGCTGCTGGCACTGCGGCCCGATGGGGGCAGCTGGCCGGTGGCGCTCGAGGTAGCCCGGTATGCCGTGCTGCTTGCGTGGCTGGGCGGCACGCAGGCCCTGGCTCGTGCGTGCGGGGCGTCCGCGGGGCGCCAGGCGCTGGTGGTGGTGGCCCACCTGGGCTTTCTGCTGGCCATGTGGCGAGTGCATGACAGCCTCACCCACACGGTGCTGGCCGCCGCGCTGACCACCTGGGCCTCGGCGGCCACCGTCAAGGCGCTTCGGCGTCCGGCCTGGTGGCCCGTGGTCGGGCTGCTTGCAGCACTGGCCTGTCTGGCCAAGCTGAATGCCGCGCTGTGGTGTGCCTCGGCGGTGCTGGCGTGGGCCTGGCTGCAGTGGCGCACGCGTGACGACGCGCCGTCTGAATCGCTGGTGCAGACGGGGCTGAAGGCGCCGCGGCCCGGATGGCTGGCCCATCTCGCCTGGCTCGGCCTGGCCTTGCTGCTGTTCGCGGCCCTGCTCGGACCCTACGCCCAATGGTGGTGGGTGCAACGCGAGGTGGGCGACTTGCCGCGGCGCGTGCTGATGCCCAGCGATGCAGTGCCGCCCTGGCAGCCACCGCTGCAACTGGCCCTGGGCACCCTGGAGTACCTGATGCTGACCCCGGCCTTGCTGGCGGGGGTGGCCTGGGGCCTGCGCTGGCGCCATCGGCTGCCACGCCCTGTGCTGCCCGGCGGCCTGCGATGGCTTGCCGCGCAGACGCCGATCGGCCTGCTGGTGCTGGCCGGTGTGGTGACCGCCCTGAAGGGCGCGCATTTCACGCCCCGCTGGCTGTGGCCTGTGCTGCCCGGCGCCACGGTGTGGCTGGTGTTGTGGGCTTGCGAAGTGGCCGAACAGCACGCCCGCCAGACCACCGATCCCCGCTGGCCGCGCCGGCTGGTGGGCGTGGCCGTCAGCATGGCGCTGCTGTCGATCGCGGTCTCCGCGCTGCGCTGGTGGGAGCCCGAGCGCACCGCACAGCGCTGCCGCAACTGCTGGACGGATCGTCCGGCCGTCGCCTTCTCGCATGCCTTGCACCAGTGGCATGGCGAGCCGCTGCGTGTCATCACGGGCGACGACCACCTGGCGGGCATCCTGTCCGCCGCCGATGGCCGGGATCTCACGTGGACCGCCGTGTCACCCGACCTACCGCCGCCTCAAGGCTTTGCCACCACCCCCTGGACGTGCGTGGCCGCGTGGGTGGACATGGACGCACCGCAGGATCCGCCGGCAGAGCTGATGGCGCGCACGCGGGGGGCATGGCTGGGCCCGGTGCAGCACCAGACCTGGCCCTTGCGCCTCGCGCCCCAGCGTCGGCTCTGGCTGCAGTCCGTGATCCTCGACCCCGCCGTCTGCGACCGCGCACGCCCCTGACATGCCGGCCGTGCGCCGCAGTGCGCCCGCGGTTAGCATCGCGCCATGTCTGAAGCTCTCTCGCCCAGCGCCCCGGCGCAACCGTGGCTCTACCTGGCCTCGCAAAGCCCCCGTCGACGGCAGCTGCTGGACCAGCTGGGTGTGCGCCACGCGCTGCTGCTGCCGGATGACGATGAAGACGCCGAAGCGCTGGAGCACGAGCGTGAGGGCGAGTCGCCCGAGGATTACGTGCAGCGCGTGACCCACGCCAAATGGCAGGCCGCCGTCGACCGGTTGGCGCGCCGACAGGACCGGGACCCGGCCGCGTGGCCCGCAGCGCCGATCTTGTGTGCAGACACCACGGTGGCCCTTGGCGCACAGATCCTGGGCAAGCCCGCCGACGGGCCTGATGCCGCCCGCATGCTGCGCCGGCTGTCGGGCCAGTCGCACCGCGTGCTGACCGCCGTGGTGGTGGACGGACGGTTGGGCCTTTCCACCTCGCATGTGCGCTGGCGGGCCCTCGACGATGCCGAGATCGCGCGGTACGTGGCCAGCGGTGAACCGATGGGCAAGGCGGGCGCCTATGCCATCCAGGGGCGCTCCGGCGCCTGGACAGAACACATCGACGGCAGCTATAGCGGCATCATGGGCCTGCCGCTGTACGAGACCGCCGAGCTGCTCAAGCCGCTGGGCTGGTCGTTCTGATTGCGCACGCCACCAGGACCCGCCATGCCCACAGCCCATCCGGAACCGTTCGATCGCACCGTGGCACGGCGTCCCACCGTGCTGCTGGTCGGTGGCACCGGGCTGGTCGGCCATGAACTGCTGTGCCAGCTGCTGGCCGATCCCGACATCGGCGAGGTGAGGGCGCTGGTGCGCCGACCTGTGTCGGCGGAAGCCTTGCTGAGGATGGCGCCGCAGGCCATGCCGGGCGTGGGCAAGCTGCGCATCGGGGTGATCGACTTCGAGCGGCTCGTGCAGCACTCCGAGTGGTTCGATGCAGACTGGGTGGCCAGCACACTGGGCACCACGATCGCGCAGGCGGGCTCCCGGCCGGCCTTTCGCCGCGTGGACCTCGATTACCCCCTGGAGGTGATGCAGTTGGCCCGCGCGCAGGGCGCCCGACGCGCGATGCTGGTGAGCGCAGTGGGCGCACGGGCCACGTCCCGGATCTTCTACAACCGCGTCAAGGGTGAACTCGAGGAAGCGGTGCGTGAGCTCGGGTTCGAGCACGTGTCGGTGGCCCAGCCCTCGCTGCTGGCGGGCGCGCGGCCCGCGTTTCGGCTTGGCGAGCGGGTGGGTCTGGCGCTGGGCTGGCTGATGCCTGCCCCGTACAAACCCGTGGCCGCCAGCCAGGTCGCAGCGGGCCTCCTGGCCTCGGCCAAGGCCGGTGAGCCGGGGTGGCATGTGCTGACAAACACGGCCCTGCGTGGCATGGGGTAAATTGCCCCCATGCCTGCATCCCAAGACATTCTCATCAACTGGACTCCCCAGGAAACCCGTGTGGCCCTCATCGAGAGCGGGGCCGTGCAGGAACTGCACGTCGAGCGCACGCTCGAGCGGGGGCTGGTTGGCAACATCTACGCAGGCAAGGTCGTGCGGGTGCTGCCCGGCATGCAGTCGGCCTTCATCGACATCGGGCTGGAGCGCGCGGCATTTCTGCACGTGGCCGATCTGCACCGTGAAGACCCGTCGGTACGGCCTGCTTCGCGTTCGGCCGATGCGCAGACGCCGATCGAAAAGCGCGTGCACGAGGGCCAGACCTTGATGGTGCAGGTGATCAAGGACCCGATCGGCACCAAGGGCGCGCGGCTGTCGACGCAGATCAGCGTGGCGGGTCGCCTGCTGGTCTTCCTGCCCCAGGACGACCACCTCGGGATCTCGCAGAAGATCGGCTCGCCCGAGCTGCGCGAGCAACTGCGCGAGCGCATGACCCGCCTGATCGGCGCGGCCGACGCCAAGGACGGACGCAATCGCCCCGGGGGCTTCATCCTGCGGACCAATGCCGAAGACGCCACTGACGAAGAGCTGGCGATGGACATTGGCTACCTGCGCAAGACCTGGGCGACCATCCGCGAACACGGCCTGAAGGCGCCGCCCGGCACGCTGCTCTACCAGGAGCTGAACCTGGCTCAGCGCGTGCTGCGTGATCTGGTGACCGAGCAGGTCCAGACCATCCGCATCGACTCGCTGATCCAGCACGAGGCGCTGGTGGCCTTCGGCCAGGAGTACACGCCCAGTGCCGTGGGCAAGCTCGCGCATTACAAAGGCGAGCGCCCCATCTTCGACCTCTACAACATCGACACCGAGATCGAGCGCGCGCTGGCCCGCCGGGTCGACCTGAAGTCGGGCGGCTACCTCATCATCGACCAGACCGAGGCGCTGACCACGATCGACGTCAACACCGGCGGCTACGTCGGCGCACGGAACTTCGACGACACCATCTTCAAGACCAACTTGGAAGCGGCCCAGGCGATCGCCCGACAGCTGCGCCTGCGCAACCTGGGCGGCATCATCATCATCGACTTCATCGACATGCTGCGCGAGGACCATCGCGACGCCGTGCTGGCGGAGCTCCGCAAGCAGATGGCGCGCGACCGGACCAAGAGCACGGTCAGCGGGTTCTCGCCGCTGGGTCTGGTCGAGATGACGCGCAAGCGCACCCGGGAGTCGCTGGCCCACCTGCTGTGCGTGCCGTGCCCGACCTGTGAAGGCCGCGGCCAGGTCAAGACCCCGCGCACCGTCTGCTACAACATCCTGCGCGAGATCCTGCGCGAGGCGCGCCAGTTCAATCCGCGCGAGTTCCGCGTGGTGGCCAGTGCCGCGGTCGTCGAGATGTTCCTGGACGAGGAAAGTGCCCACCTGGCCGGCCTGAGCGATTTCATTGGCAAGCCGGTGTCGCTGCAGACCGAGCCGTCGATGTCACCCGAGCAGTACGACATCGTGCTGCTGTGACACAGTGGGCGTGAGGGTGAAGCCGTCCCGCGCTTCACACAGCTTCACGCGGTTCGTCCGGGGTCTGGACAGGGGCGCAGGGAACTTCGCACGGTGCGTGCGGCACAATCCAGGGTTCTCACCATTCCCAAAGCCCGACCCATGCATGCATCCCTTCCGCGCCGCGCAGCCCTTGGTCGGCTGCTCGGTTCGACGGCCCTGCTCGGCGGCGCCTCGCTCGGGCTGACCGGGCCGGCCCTGGCTCAGTTCCGCGTCGAGATCGCGGGCGTCGGCGCCACCCAGATCCCCATCGCCATCGGACGCTTCCGCGACGAGGCCCGCTCGCCCCAGCCGCTGTCCGCCATCATCAAGGCCGACCTCGAGCGCAGCGGGCTCTTCCGCTCGATCGACGCGACGGCCAGTGCGCTGGACGACACCAGCCGGCCCGCGATGGGCGAGTGGCGCAGCAAGGGCGCCGATGCCCTGGTGGCGGGCTCCGTCACCGTGCTGGCCGATGGCCGCCACGACGTGCGCTACCACCTGTGGGACGTGGTCAAGGGGCAGGACCTGGGCGGCTTGAGCCTGGTCGTGCCTGCGGCCGACCTGCGCCAGGCGGCGCACCGCATCGCCGACGACATCTACGAAAAGCTGACCGGCGACAAGGGCGTGTTTTCGACGCGAATCGCCTACGTCAGCAAGGTAGGCTCGCGCCACACCCTGGTGGTGGCCGATGCCGATGGCGAGGGCACCCAAGCTCCGCTGACCAGCGTGCAGCCCATCATCTCGCCCGCGTGGTCGCCCGATGGCCGCCAGCTGGCATATGTGTCGTTCGAGGGCGGCAAGGCCGTGGTGGTCACGCAGGACGTGATGAGCGGGCGGCGCCGTGTGGTGGCGAGCTACAAGGGCACGAACAGCGCGCCCGCGTGGTCGCCCGACGGCCGCCAGCTGGCCGTGACACTGAGCCGCGATGGCGGCTCGCAGCTGTACGTGGTCGGGGCCGACGGTGAAGGCCTGCGCCGCCTGACGCAGAGCGGCGCCATCGATACCGAGGCCTGCTGGACGCCCGATGGCAGCCAGCTCTATTTCGTCAGCGACCGTGGCGGCAGCCCCCAGATCTACCGCATGCCGGTGGGGGGCGGCAATGCCCAGCGCGTGACGTTCTCGGGCAGCTACAACATCAGCCCGGCACTCAGCCCGGATGGACGCTGGATGACCTACATCGGCCAGACCGATGGCGGCGCCTTCCGCGTGCACCTGATGGAGCTGGCCTCCGGCACGGTGAAGGCCCTGACCGACACCCGCGACGACGAAAGCCCGAGCTTTGCACCCAACAGCAAGATGATCATCTATGCGACCCGCTCCGGCGGCCGCGACGTGCTGATGACCACGACGCTGGACGGCCGCATCAAGGCCCGCCTGACCACCCCGCAAGCCGACGTGCGCGAGCCCGTGTGGGGCCCTGCCGCGCCCCCTCTCAAGCGCTGAGCCTGATTCCCGCTTCGACCCTGTCCCATTCCAACTGTTTGCTGAAGGAGTACCACCCATGATCACCCCCCGTTTTGCGCTGCGCACCCTGAGCCTGGCCCTGCTGAGCAGCAGCGCCCTGTGGCTGGCCGGCTGCGGCTCGTCCGTGAAGCTCGACGACCAGGCTGGCAAGGGCCCCGCCCCGATCACCACGGCCAATGGCGCCGGCTCGGCCAATGACAGCGCCGTGCCCTCGAACGCCGTCGCCCCCGTGGTGGTGCCGCCGTCGGACAACAGCGCCAACGCCGGCGGTCTGCCCCGCGTCGTGTACTTCGACTTCGACAGCTTCGTGGTGAAGGACGAGTTCCGTGGCGCCATCGACGGCCACGCCAAGCGCCTGAACGCCGTCAAGACCCGCAAGGTCGTCATCGAAGGCCACACCGACGAGCGCGGCGGCCGCGAGTACAACCTGGCGCTGGGCCAGAAGCGCGCCGAGGCCGTGCAGAAGTCGCTGACGCTGCTGGGCGTGTCGGCCGACCAGGTTGAGTCGGTCAGCTTCGGCAAGGAGCGTCCGGCCGCGCAGGGCAGCAACGAGGAAGCGTGGGCCCAGAACCGCCGCGCCGAGATCAAGGACCGCTGAGCCGCGGTCTGATGCACCCGCCTGCCTGTTCACCGCTCGCCTGACCGCACCATGACCCTGCTTCCGCCCTTTGCACACCGGCTTCGTACGCTGGCGCTGGCCGTCACGGCCGCGCTGATCGGCTCGGCCGCCCAGGCCGCCCTGTTCGAAGACACAGACGCGCGCCGTGCCATCCTCGACATCCGCCAGCAGCGGACGCAGGATGCCGATGCGATGGCCGGCAAGCTGGGTGCGCTCAACGCACAGATCGAGCAGCTGCGCCGCAGCCTGCTCGAGATGAATGCCCAGGTCGAGCAGCTGCGTGCAGATCTGGCGCGACAGCGCGGGCACGATGAAGTGCTGGCGCGCGACCTCGCCGAGGTCCAGCGCAAGCTCAAGGACACGCAGGCCTCGGTGGAAGAGCGGGTGCGCAAGCTGGAGCCGCAGACGCTGACGGTGGACGGCAAGACCTTCAAGGTCGACCCGGACGAGAAGCGTCTGTTCGACGAGGCCCTGGCCCGCCTGCGGGCGGCCGACTTTGCCGCCGGCATCTCGGGCCTGAACGGCCTGCTTCAGCGCTATCCGTCGACCGGCTACCGTGAGTCGGCGTGGTACTGGCTCGGCAACGCGCACTATGGCCAGCGGCAGTACAAGGAGGCGATCGCCTCCTTCCGGCAGCTGCTGGACAAGAGCCCGGATCACGCCCGTGCGCCCGAATCGTTGTTGTCCATCGCCAACTGCCATGGCGAGCTCAAGGACAACGAGGCCGCGCGGCGGACGCTGGAAGAGCTGGTCAAGCATTACCCGAGCACCGAGGCGGCCCAGGCGGCCCGTGATCGCCTGCTGACCATGCCGGCGGCCAAGCCGGCGCCGAAGAAGGCCCGCGGCTGACATGTCCGATGAGCAGGAAGGCGCGCCCGGATTGCAGGCCGAGGCGCTGGAGGCCCGGCTCACGTCTGCCGAACGGCTGGCTGCGGCCAGTCGGCCGGATCCCGAGCGGCGCTTTGGCGGCCTGCGCCGCCTGCACGGCGTCACGGGGTACGAGCGGCTTCGTGCCGCCCGCATCGCGGTCATCGGCGTGGGCGGCGTGGGTTCGTGGACGGCCGAGGCGCTGGCGCGCAGCGGGGTGGCGGGGTTGGTGCTGGTCGACCTCGATCACATTGCCGAGTCCAACGTGAACCGCCAGGTTCATGCGCTGGAGACCACGTTGGGCCAGGCGAAGGTGCATGCTCTGCAGGCGCGGTTTGCGCTCATCCATCCTGATTGCGCCGTGACGGCCGTCGAAGAGTTCGTGGACGAAGCCAATGTGGCCGTGTTGCTGGACCCGACCCAGGTGGATGGCGTGATCGACTGCTGCGACCAGGTCCGCGCCAAGGCGGCGCTGGCGGCCTGGGCCACGCAGCACGGCAAGCCGGTGGTGTGCGTGGGCGCGGCCGGGGGCAAGACGCAGCCACACCGCGTGGAAGTGGCCGATCTGGCCGACGTGACGCACGATCCCTTGCTGTCGAGCGTACGTCAGCGGTTGCGCCAACGCCACAGTGCGGCGCGCAAGGGGCGCCTGGGCGTGACATGCGTGTTTTCGCGCGAGCCCGTGTTGCCTCCGCAGGACAGTTGTGAGGTGGCTCCTGGGGGCGATGGCTCATTGAACTGCCATGGCTACGGCTCAAGCGTGACCGTGACCGCCACTTTCGGCATGGTGGCCGCAGCAGAAATGTTGAATCGCTTGATCGGAAGCTGAAAAGCGTATTAGAATTTAAGGCTTCGCAGGGCGGGTCGTTAGCTCAGTCGGTAGAGCAGCGGACTTTTAATCCGTTGGTCGCAGGTTCGAATCCTGCACGACCCACCACCCTCTGAAGTGTGATGAAAAATCACAACAGACAGCGAACGAAGCGAAAAACACGCTACAATCTAAGTCTTCGCTAACAACACGGTTGTTGGCAACGAATGCAAGGCGCAAGCTGACGCAGTCGGGCTCTTAGCTCAGTTGGTAGAGCAGCGGACTCTTAATCCGTAGGTCGAGTGTTCGAGTCACTCAGGACCCACCAAACAAAAAAAGCCGAAGCTACATCGTAGTTTCGGCTTTTTGCATTTCAGCGCCTCTGTATCAATTTCTAACGCGCGGCGTTTCTCTTCCTGATCTGATCACGGCAATGAATCCACAAGCCAATATGCTCTGGACCGGCCCCAAATGGGCCTTAGCGGTTCTGCTCGCCGTTCTGGGCATGCTGGGG
>NZ_CANBCC010000047.1 GCF_947366995.1 uncultured Aquabacterium sp.
TCCTTGTTGAGGTGCTTGCATTGGATGGTGCGTGCCATGGAGTCAGACCAGGGAAAGGTGAGAGGGGTAATTTGAGTTTCTTGACGAGGACCTGCGAGCGCCGGTCCCACTTGTAGCTGCGCTTGCGCGCCTCGGGCAGCCAGTCGGGGTCGACCGGCGCGAAGCCGCGCTTGATGAACCAGTGCATGGTCCGGGTCGTCAGCACGAACAGCGTCGACAGGCCCATGGCCCGCGCGCGTTGCTCGATCCGCTTGAGGATGCGTTCGCCGTCACCCTGGCCCTGCACGTTGGGCGAGATGGTCAGGGCGGCCATCTCGGCGGTGCTGGCCTCGGGGAAGGGGTAGAGCGCCGCACAGCCGAAAATCACGCCGTCGTGCTCGATGACGGTGTACTGGTGGATGTCGCGCTCGATCTCGGTGCGGCTGCGCTTGACCAGGGTGCCGTCCTGCTCGAATGGCTCGATCAGTTGCAGGATGCCGCCGACGTCGTCCGGCGTGGCTTCGCGCAGGCTTTCCAGCTTCTCGTCGACGATCATGGTGCCCACGCCATCGTGCGTGAACACCTCCATCAGCAGGGCGCCATCCACCTTGTACGGGATGATGTGCACGCGCTCGACGCCCCCTTCGCTGGCCTTCACCGCATGCTGCAGGTAGTAGGCCGTGTCGGTGGGCTGCAGGGGGTTGGGCAGCGCGGCCAGCAGGCGCTTCGCGTCGGCCAGCGCCAGTTCCTGGTCGATCTCGACGTCCGGGTCGTGCTGCCGGGCTTCCAGTTCGGCGGCGCGCGCGGGGTCCTGCACGATGCTCTGCAGGATGCCGCGCACCTCGGTCACGAAGATGAGCTTGTCGGCCTTCAAGGCAATGGCGGCGCTGGTGGCCACGTCTTCCATGCTCAGGTTGAAGGCCTCGCCGGTGTGCGAGAAGCCGAACGGCGAGAGCATGACGAGGGCGCCCGTGTCGATGGCACGGCGCACCGCCATGGCGTCGATCTTGCGCACCAGGCCGGTGTGAATGAAGTCGACGCCGTCGACGATGCCCACCGGGCGGGCGGTCACGAAATTGCCGGAGATCACGCTGACCGAGGCACCCGCCATGGGCGTGTTGGGCAGGCCCAGCGAGAAAGCGGCCTCGATCTCGTAGCGCAGCTGGCCGGCGGCTTCCTGGGCGCAGTCGAGCGCCACGGCGTCGGTGATGCGCATGCCGTGGCTGAACTTCGACTCCTGTCCTTTCAGGCGCAGCTGCTCTTCCAACTGGGGGCGAAAGCCGTGTGCCAGCACGATCCGGATGCCCATGGCCTGCATCAGCGCCAGGTCCTGCACGAAGCTCTCCAGCTTGCCGGCGGCGATCAGCTCGCCCGACAGCCCCACGACAAAGGTCTTGCCACGGTGCGCGTGAATGTGGGGCGCCACGGAACGGAACCAGGGCACAAAGGTGTGGGGGAAGACCAGATCCATGGCAGGGCGCAAGGGGGGGCGAAAAAGGGCCGGTCAGGCCAGACGGTGCAAGGGCTCCATGTTACGGGGTTTGCACCCACCGGTTGCGCCCGGCGTCTTTCGCCTGATAGAGCGCGCGGTCGGCCCGTTCGATGCTGGCCTCGATGCGCTCGTCTGGCCGGTGGTCCGTCAGGCCGGCAGAGAAGGTGACCCGGACGTCCGGGTGCTCTGCCAGCAAGGGCTCGGCGGTGAGGGCGGCTTGCAGCCGCGACAGGCCGACCGCCGCCTGCTCTGCGTGGCTGCCAGGGCACAGCAGCAGAAACTCTTCCCCGCCCCAGCGGGCCAGCACGTCGATTTCTCGCAGTGCGGCACGCGCACGCTCGGCAAAGCGGCGCAACACCTCGTCGCCGACATGGTGGCCCAGCGTGTCGTTGATCCGCTTGAAGTGGTCCAGGTCGATCAGCGCCACGCTGAAGGGCGTGCCGTGGCGTGCATGGCGCCGTGTCTCTTCCAGCAGGATCTCGTCCATGCGACGCCGGTTGGGCAGCCCGGTGAGCTCATCACGCGTGGCCAGCAGCTGTACACGGGCCAGGGCGTCGCCCAGTTCGGTCTGGCTGCGTACCAGATCGTGTCGCAGCCGACTCACGAGCTGTGCGACCTTCGAACTCACCAGCAGCACCCCGCCGATGTAGACCATCTGCACCACGTCGCGCGCGAACTCGTGCTCGACTGGCGCGGTGGTCAGCCAGCGCCCCGACGTCACCAGGCCGATGCCCAGCACGGACAGCAGCCCCAGGGCCCGGATCTGCGATGGAGGGAGACTGAACTGCCCGAGCATGAGCACCAGCGGCAGGATGGCCAGCACCAGCCCGCGCAATTGCACCACCATGCCACCGAAGGCCAGGATGATGCTGCCGATGCAGAACAGACACATCGGGAACACCAGCATCGGATCGCGGAAACGGCGGCTCCAGCCCGAGCGGATGGCGGCATAAGCCAGCATCGGCCCGACCAGGATGTAGACAATCAGCACGGCGCCAATGTGCGCGTCCATGTGGCCGGCCCGTATTGCCCACCACGCCAGCACTGCGTTCACCGGGTAGAGGCTGTTGGCGATCAGCATCAGGCTCAGCGACCGACGCATGCGCCGGTCGGAGCCCAGAACCAGATCGGCCAGAGCAGGGCAGGGGGCAGTGGGCACAGGGGTGGTGTCACCAGGACGATTCACGACCACAGGGTAATCGACAGCCGGCGGCCGATTTCAAGGCGTGAAGTGGCCCGGCGTGCCTCAATTCACGAAAACGCCTTGCTGCGGCACGGTCTGGCCGGCTTGGGATAATGCGCGTTTTGCCGCCTGCCTTGCTTCGTGTCCACCCTGCCGCCCATCACCTTCCCCGAATCGCTGCCCGTCAGCGGCAAACGCGCCGAGATCGAGGCCGCCCTGCGCGACCACCAGGTCATCATCGTCTGCGGCGAAACGGGTTCGGGCAAGACCACGCAGCTGCCCAAGATCGCGCTGGCCATGGGGCGGGGCGGCTGGGGACAGGTGCGCGATCCGAATGCCCGGCGGCATGAACGCCCCAAGCTGATCGGCCACACCCAGCCGCGGCGGATTGCGGCCTCCAGCGTGGCCAAGCGCATTGCCGAAGAGCTGAACACGCCGTTGGGCGAGGTGGTGGGCTACAAGGTGCGCTTCCAGGACCGGCTGCAGCCCGGTTCGTCCGTCAAGCTGATGACCGACGGCATCCTGCTGGCCGAGACCCAGGGCGACCCGGACCTGCGCGCTTACGACACCCTCATCATCGACGAGGCCCACGAGCGCAGCCTCAACATCGACTTCCTGCTGGGCTACCTGCGCCAGCTGCTGCCACGTCGGCCCGATCTCAAGATCATCGTCACCTCGGCCACGATCGATGCTGAGCGCTTTGCGAAGCACTTCGAATCGGCCAAGGGGCCTGCGCCCGTCATCATGGTCTCGGGCCGGCTGTTCCCGGTCGAGCAGCGCTATCGCCCGTTCGAGGAAAGCCGCGAGTACGGCCTGAACGAGGCCATTGCCGATGGCGTGGACGAGCTCTGGCGCGAGGGCAGCGGCGACATCCTCGTCTTCCTGCCCGGCGAGCGCGAGATCCGCGAGGCGGCCGACCACCTGCGTAAACACCTGGCCGAGCACCGCACGGTGGCCGAGGTGCTGCCGCTGTTCGCCCGCCTGAGCCAGCAGGAGCAGGACCGTGTCTTCCAGACCGGCAACGGCCGCCGCATCGTGCTGGCCACCAACGTGGCCGAGACCTCGCTGACGGTGCCCGGCATCCGCTATGTCATCGACAGTGGGCAGGCGCGTGTCAAGCGCTACAGCTTCCGCAACAAGGTCGAGCAGCTGCAGATCGAGCCCATCAGCCAGGCGGCGGCCAACCAGCGCGCGGGCCGTTGCGGCCGGGTGGCCAACGGCATCTGCATCCGCCTGTACGACGAGAAGGACTTCAACGCGCGTCCGCGCTTCACCGACCCGGAGATCCTGCGCAGCTCATTGGCCGGCGTGATCCTGCGGATGAAGTCGCTGCACCTGGGGCATGTGGAGGACTTTCCCTTCATCGAGCCCCCGTTGCGCAAGGCCATTGCCGACGGCTACCAGCTGCTCAACGAGCTGGGCGCCGTCGACGACAACAACGAGATCACGCCGCTGGGCCAGACGCTGGCGAAGCTGCCGCTCGACCCGCGCGTGGGCCGCATGATCCTCGAAGCCAAGGACCGCCAGGCCCTGGCCGAGGTGCTGGTGATCGCCGCTTCCTTGAGCGTGCAGGACGTGCGCGACCGGCCCATCGACCAGCAACAGCAGGCCGACCAGAAGCACAAGCAGTTCGACGACGAGAAGTCGGAGTTCATGGGCACGCTCAAGCTGTGGAAGTGGCTGGATGAAAGCCGCGGTGGCCATGGGCACCACGCACCTGGCGAGCCGGAAAAGCACAAGCTCAGCCACCGCAAGTACGAGGCGTTGCTGCGCGAGCACTTCATCAACCCGCGCCGCGTGCGCGAATGGCGCGACGTGTACAGCCAGCTGCACACCGTGGTGGCCGAGCACAACTGGCGTCTCAACGGCACGCCGGCCACCTACGAGCAGGTGCACCTTTCGCTGCTGTCCGGCCTGCTGGGCAACGTCGGCGTCAAGAGCGACGAGGACGAGTGGTACCTGGGTGCGCGCGGCATCAAGTTCTGGAAGCACCCGGGCGCCAACCTGAGCAAGAAGCCGGGGCGGTGGATTCTGGCTGCCGAACTGGTCGAAACCACCAAGCTGTATGGCCGTGGCATTGCGAACATCGACGCGCATTGGCTCGTCTTCATGGGCCAGCACCTGCTCAAGAAGCAGTTGCTGGAGCCCCATTGGGAGAAGAAGGCCGCCGAGGTCGTCGCGCTGGAGCGCGCCACGCTGTATGGCCTGGTCGTCTACAACAACAAGCGCGTCAACTATGGCCTGGTCAACGCCCGCGAGGCGCGCGAGATCTTCATCCGCGAGGCCCTGGTCGGCCAGGAATGGGAGACCCGTCTGCCCTTCCTGGCGCACAACCGCAAGCTGATCGCGCAGGTCGAGCAGCTGGAGCACAAGTCCCGCCGCCAGGACGTGCTGGTGGACGACGAGCTGATCCACGCCTTCTACGACGCGCAGATTCCGCCCGACGTGATGAGCGGGCACAGCTTCGAGCGCTGGTACCGCCATGCCAGCCGCGAGAACCCCAAGCTGCTCTACCTGAGCCGCGAAGAGCTGATGCGCCACGAGGCGGCCGGCATCACCAGTGCGGCCTTTCCCAAGGTGATCCGCCTGGGTGGTGTCGACTGCGCGGCCACCTACCTGCACGAGCCCGGCGATGCGCGCGACGGCGTGACCGTGACCGTGCCCATCTTCGCGCTCAACCAGGTCGGCGATGAGCGCGGCGAATGGCTGGTGCCCGGCATGCTCAAGGACAAGGTGCTGGCGCTGGTCAAGAGCCTGCATCAGAAGCCGCGCGCGCGGCTGGTGCCGCTGCCGGATTACGCCGAATCGTTCGTGCAGGCTGCCGAGTTCGGGCAGGGCAGCCTGATGGAGCAGCTGCTCAAGGCCGTGCGCGACAAGACGCAGCTCGACATCAAGCGCGCCGACTTCAAGCTCGACATGCTGCCGCCCCACCTGTTCATGAACTACCGCGTGGTCGACGAGCACGGCCGCCAGCTGGGCATGGGCCGCAACCTGCCGGCGCTCAAAGCCGAGCTGGGCTCGCTGGCGCGCGGCGCGTTTCAGGCGCTGGCTGCGCTGAAGGCCAAGGAAGTGGTGCAGGGCGGTGAGGGGGCGTTGGCTGCTGACGGCGCAGCGTCGCCGCTGGATGCCCGGAGCGCCCCTCAGGCGACCCGTGTCGCGCGCGGCGGATCCGGCCAGACTGCGGCTTCGGCCGCACCCACCACCACGCCGAAGGGCGGCACGGCCGCCGGGCAAAGCAACTCACCCGCGGCCAGCACCCCGCTGACGGACTGGACCTTCGGTGAACTGCCCGAACTGATGGAAATCCAGCGCGGCGGCCACACGCTGGTGGGCTTCCCGGCGCTGATCGACAAGGGCAACCACGTCGAAATCGACATCTTCGACGAGCCCGATGTCGCCGCTGCGAAGCACCGCGCGGGCCTGCGCCGGCTGGTGGCGCTGCAGATCCGGGAGCCGCTGAAGTACCTGGAAAAGAACATCCCGGATCTGCAGAAGATGGCCATGGCCTACATGAGCCTGGGCACGGCGGACGAGCTGCGCGAGCAGATCATCGACGTGGCGCTCGACCGCGCCTATCTGGCCGACCCGCTGCCCACCGATGCCGCCAGCTTCAAGGCCCGCGTCGAAGAAGGCCGAACCCGCCTGAACCTCATCGCCCAGGAAGTGGCCCGCCTGGCCAGCACCGTGCTGACCGAGTACGCTGCCGCCTTGCGCAAGCTGAAGGACGCCCGCCCTCCGAAGGACGTGGCAGACGACATCACGGCGCAGCTCCAGCGCCTGATGCCCAAGCGCTTCGTGGTGCAGACGCCATATGCGCAACTGCAGCATTTCCCGCGTTACCTGAAAGGGGTGGTGCTGCGCCTGGACAAACTCAAGGGCGATGCGGCCCGCGACGCTCAGCGGCTGACCGAATTGCGCCCGCTGGACCAGCGTTACACGCGCCGCCTGGCCGAGCTCAAGGGCACGCACGACGCGCGTCTCGACGAATTCCGGTGGTTGCTGGAAGAATTGCGCATCAGCCTGTTCGCACAAGAGCTGCGCACGCCCCAGCCTGTCAGTGTCAAACGGCTGGAAAAGACCTGGGCACAGCTCAACGCCTGACGCCGATCCACCACGCAGCTGCGGGGCGCTGCAATTGCCGACTACAATGGCGGCTCAGTCGGGGCGTAGCGCAGCCTGGTAGCGCATCTGCTTTGGGAGCAGAGGGTCGTGAGTTCGAATCCCACCGCCCCGACCAATAAATCAACGGGTTAGCGTCGTCTGGCGCTAGCCCGTTTCCGTTTGGGCTCATTTTTCCGTCGCTGGTTGCCGTTCGGTTGCCGTTTCTCGTGCGCCACCTGCATCGAGCGCAGGGGCTCGCCGTTCGGCCTGTGTCGCAAATGCGGGAATCTCCCGTAATCGGCCCGCAGTGCTGGCGCTGGTCGAAGTGGCTTCGGCTCACTTTGGCCAGGTCATGCCGTCATGGGGATGTGCAGATCGCAGGCCACCAGCGCCAGCCCTTGTTATTTGTTGATTGTTTTTCAAGTGGGTGGTTTTTTCCGCGCGTGCCTTACCGTGCGGTTACCGGCCTTGTCTCCCCCAAGATTCGACCCGCCCCCACTCTGCGCCGATGCAGACTGAAGCCCTCGCGCGCGCGCGCGCGTAGGGCTCCGATAACTTCACCTTGCCGTGATCTTGCCGTGCCCTTGATCCGGTGCGACTTGACGCGCCCCCCGGAAAGTCGCGGTTACTGCATGGTGGGCTTACCGTTCGGTTTCCGGGCTGGTCGTGCCGACTTTGCACCCGCCCTTCCCGTTGCCGCAGGTGCGCCGCCTTTCTTCGCCTTTCTTTATGGCGGTTGCACCTCGCCGTGCAGGATGTGGTCGGCGCGGGCTCCGTTTGCCCCCGCTTTGTTTTTCGCTGTTTCGCCGCTGTTAGCAAGGACGCCACCGGGCTAGGGTGGCGTCACTACTTCGCACTACTTTAGATGTCAGGCGGGCGGCATCGGGCTGGTGGGCCATGCCTGCCGCGTCGCTCTGGCCTTACCGTGTCCTTACCGTTGATGGCTCGCGCGCGCGCGTTAAGGTGCGTATTAATCATCGGATGGCCTCTTGTCCCTTGCTAGCTTCTCGGTGATGGCCAGGCGCACAAACTCCGCGCGGTTGCCTCTCGCCGGGTGATGTGGGGACAGTCTCAGCAGCCTATCCACTGCGGCCACCACGTTGTCGGGAACGGACACGATCAGCCGCGTTACCGGCTTGCCGTGGAATCGTCTTGCCATGCTCATGATGTGAACCCCTCGCACCGTTGCAGCAGGTTGACCAGATCGCCGGGAAGATCAGCGCCAGCCCATCCGGCCCGGTGCGGTTGGCCACAGCGCCACAGGCCACCACTGCGCCGCAGGTTGCGACATTCCAGGCACACGCGCCGGTCATCGGCCTGCCTGTCCCTTGTCGCCAGGCTGTCGGCCAGCTTCTCGGCTTCGGTGGTGTCCAGGCCATGCCGGGTGAACAGGTGAACCCGTGCCGAGAACGTGTCAATCTCGGCTGTGTTCATCGCCGTGGTGTGTGGCCAGCAATGCCGGTCAGGATCAGGCGTGATGCCTGCCAGGGCTTCGGCCTCGATGCGAGATAGCCCGCCGTCAAACTCGATGATTGCCGCCCGTTCCTCGATGGCTTCGCGGTCTGCCGTGATGGTGTGCCGCTCGTCGTTCGCTGGCGCTGGATCACTCGATGATTCCTGCATGGGCCCTAAAGGGGTACCTACGAAACCTACGAAACCGGGTTCTGTAGGTTTTGTAGGGTGGGGTTTAGTGCCCGTGCTTGTTTTCTTGAGTCGTTCAAGCCACCTCATGCCGCAGCCCTCCAAGTCAGCGCCGCCGGGTTGACTAGGTAGCGTTCCGCAGGTCGCCCACCCTTTGCCCCACTCTGCCCGGTGTCCAGGCGCAGCCAATCGAAGTCACACAGCACGTCAGCCGCCTTCCTCACCGCATCAGGGGTTGCCAGTCCGGCCCAGCCCTTTTGCGCCACGTCACGCGGTGCGAATGACTCCATCACCACGCCGTTTCGGTCGGTCAGCTTGCCCGCCTTGATCTTGTTCAGCAGAGCATCCGCTGCGGCTGTCTCAGGGATCACGGCTGCTGCGTACAACCGTTCGGCGTGGGGCTTCAGGTAGTCGCACCACGCAAGCGCCCGCATCAATTCACGCTCATGGATCACGCCGCCGCTGTCCGGTGTGTCGATCAGGGCGAAAACCAGCGCCAGCGCCGGGATCAGCTTCCGATACTTGGACAGGTGCGAAACCATCGCCGGGTGCAGGTCGTCGCTGCGAAGCTCGGTTTCAAATGGAACCAGCCATTCAACGAACAGGGCCTGTGCTGCTGCATCAAAGCGCCATGAATGGGGCTCGTCTTCGCTGACTGGTTCCAGCGTCGCCAGGCGCTCGAACACAGCCCACGCGGCTTGCTTTGCTTCGGAGTCCGGCCACTGGTCAACGTGTACGAAGTCGCCCGCCGTGTCAGGCCACACAGCCAGCCCGAACCGCTGCAACAACCCATCATCGGCACCGCCACCGGCCACAGCCCCTCGCACGTACTCTTGCACCCGCCCAGGCTGGATGCCGCCGATCATCGCGAGACACACGCGGGGAACGTGGACTGTTCCGCGCCCGATCCGGTCAAAGGTGTAGCCCTGATTGCCGTCATACGCTTGCAGGTAGAAGGCCCGTGAACCCTCTTGCCCGTGCTTGTCCAGGCCCGTCAGCAGCCCGTAAAGCTCGTCCCGGTAGGACAGGATGCCCCAGGGGTTCTGCTGCATCAGTTCGCCCAGCTTCTCCACCGTTGCATCGTTGATGACGTACCGCCGTGCAATGGGTTCGGCTGGCAAGTCGGTGGGCTCTAGAAGTGCGCGTGCTGTCGCTGGGTCTTTCGCCGCCAGGCTTTTTGCCTTCTTGGCATTTGCGTCGCTCGCCAGTTCGGCGACCTTGCAATCCAGTTCCCATGCGTCGTGCGCAGCCTGCCATTGCTCAAACTCTGCTTGCTGAAGGCGACTGAGGGGGCGTAGGGCTTCGGATAGGGCAGGGCTCTTTTTCACTCCAGGCCTGCCCACTGTCATGCCCCACAAGTTCGGCACCACGCGCCAATCGTCACGGGCTTTCGGCTGCACCACAGCACGCGCCCCGATCAGGCTGGATGCAGCCACCAGCGCCGCCACTGCCGGGAAGTCCGGCGGGCATTGCATCCGGTGGGCAATGTCCATCACCCATGCTCTGAAGCTCTCGGGCAAAAGCTCGGGCTCAAACCGTGGCACGGCTGGCAGTGGGTCCGGTAGTGGCATCGGCTCGGGCCACATGCTTGCCCCCACCTGTTGCGCCGCCTCGATGCAGGCCCGCACCGCTTCAGGCCCGCGCAGTTGGTGCAGGTCGTTGAAGTCGGTTGCACCGTCCGGTCGGTGGGCTCCGAAGTCAGGCACCGCGACACAGCCGCCCACGGCTTGCGCCGCCTCAGTGGCTTTCGTGATGCCGGGATTGCCTTCTGTCCTGTAGTCGTCGTCGGCTGCAACAATGATTTTCAGGGTCGGGTACTTCTCCCGCAGCGCCACGGCCACCGGCTTCAGGTTGCCCGCGTTGTAGGCAACGGCCACAGCGTCGCCGGTCGCTTCATGTGCGCTTGCACCCGTGGCGAAGCCCTCGCACAAGATCACCTTGTTGCCCTTCGGTTTGCCGATGCCGTGATAGCAGCCCTTCACCCGGCCACCAGGCAGAAACCGCTTTTCGCCGTCTGCCGTGATGGTCTGGAGGCTGTGCAAGGTGCCTGCCGTGTCGCGCATGGGAACCAGCAGCCCGCCAGCCGCGTCAGATCGCGCGCCATGCGCTTGAATCCCCTTGCCGGATAGGTAGGGGTGTCCGGTGCATGGTTTCGCGTCCTGCCAGCGTCTAGCGGCTTCTGCTGCCGCTTCTCGCTGGCGTGCGGCCTGTTCGGCTTCGCGCTGAGCTTGCATGGCCTTGATGCGCTGCCGGTGGGCTTCGCGCTCCGTCACCGTCATGGCGCTGTCGGCCTTGTCGCACCACGTTTCTGTGACGCCCAGCCGCCAGCAGCCAAACACCCCAGCCGGTACGCCGTCGAGATGCAGGACATACCACCCGGTATCGTCGCCGCGCTTGCCGCTGGCGCTGAATCGGTGCAGCTTGCCGTCCGGGTGGAGGGTGTCGGGTGGTGTGAGCCCAGCCGAAACAATCGCCGCTGTGAATCGTTGGATGGCGTCGCTCATCGTGCGGCCCTCCCGGTGCTGGCGCTGTTTGCCGCTGAGTGGCAAACTTCGGCTGTAGCTTTCTGATAGCCCCCGCCGGTGTGCCCCCCAAAGGCCCCGGCGGTTTTTCTTTGGCGCTCCGTGAATGTGTGTGAGAACAGGCTATTGCCGGGGGACTGGCGCACGGACGCGCACAGGCCCGCCGTTTTGGCGTGCTGAATGGTCATGCTTTCCCCCGTTAAGCCAGGCTTGAAACGAACGCGTCAATCTCCGATGCGCGCCAAAGGCTGCACCGTGCGCTAAGTCGTATCGGCTGGGGGAATCTGTTTTCTGCGATCAGCTTGTAGATCGCTGATTTGCTCAGTGGCACGCGGGCTTGTACGCCGCGCAATCTAAGCAGGGTTTCGCCGCTGACGGGGGCTGTTCCGTTGGTGTGTGGTCGCCGTCGGGCTGGCTCGGGGTCGGCGTCGCCGCCGTCGTCGTCGTCATCCGAACCAGCGCCAGCAGGTGCGCCGCCCTCGATGCCGGTTGCAGCAGATGCGCCGCCGCCGCCCGCTTCGGGTGCGCCGTCGCTAATGGTCGTCCATGCCAGCTCGCGCTGCGTGATTCGCTCACCGCGCACCGCCATTGGTTCAAAACAGACCACCGCCCCAGCTTTTCGAAGGATTCGGTAATTGGCGTAAGACGCCGCACGCTCTTGATCGCAAATGAACATTGCCAACTCATTCTAGGTTTGGTTTGAATGAATGACAGACCCTCGCGGCCTGTCGCGGTCTATTCTGCACACTTTCTCACGGACTGTACAGATGTACAGCCGCACCAAAGACAAAGCCCCCAAGGTTTCCCAAGGGGGCCGGGTGGTTGTGGTTGGGTCAGGCGGGATTGTTCAACTTTGCCGCCGCGTTCTGTAGCGCCGCCATTGCTGGCCGGATTAGCGATAGCAGGGGGTCGGCAATAGGGTCGTCGCCATGATCTTTGGACGACATATGCAACAGGATGCCTTCCATGATGGACAGTTGCCCATGAGCGAAGCTCATCAGCGCCCCTGCATCAGCCGCAGGGTTGAAGATCACTGCGGGCGTGTCTGTGTCGATCACGATGCCCTCGTGAAGCGACGCGGTTGCACTACGAATAGGATGTACGGTAGCCATTGGTTCACCTCTCTGTCAGGTGGGTGGTGGTCAGGGGCTGGCGCTGTGTTCCCGCACATGCTGGCCCCGCTTGTTGCCCGGTCAAAACCTACCGGGCGTAGGTGGTGACTTACGCCACAGACTTCATTGGCACCACGTTGGTGGCGGTCTGACCGCTCATGATCGAATCCAGGCGGCTCCCAAGGGCCTCAAAGGCGTTGCGCCGCTCGTCCATCATGTCGTCTTGTATGTAGATGGTGGCTAGCTCGTCATCTAGCGAGTGATTCAGGCACTTGTGAATGACCTCGATGCGGATATTCAGGCGGCTCATGAGCGTCGCAGCAGTGCGCCGCAGGTCGTGTGTGCTCCAAGCCCCGCCGGGTAGCGCCAGCGCCGTGGTGTGTGGGGTGCGCCGGGTGCGGGTGGATTCGCTGGCACGTTGCCGGTCTGCCAGTTGCTTGTTGATAGATGTGGGCAGGGTGTGCCCCTTGCAAACGCGGTTCCCCTTTTTCACGCTTCCTTCGAAAGTCGGGAACAGGTAGGGCGTGTCGGCTTCCTTCAGCGCGTGCAATTGCTCGATGTGGCGCATCGCAAAGCTAGACAGGTGAACCAGATGGGGTTTTCCGTTCTTGGAGTTCTCCGCAGGGATGCGCCACACGCGCCCGTCCATATCAACGTCTGACCATTTGGCTTTGGCCAGTTCGCCAATACGGCAAGCCGTGGACAGTTGAATGGAAACCGCTAGCTGGGTGCGCAGGTTCAGCCCACAATGGGGCAGGGCGTCATGCAGTTGGCGCAGTTCCTCGGGTGTCAGCCATCGTTTGCGCTCGCCTTCGTCCTTGCGCTTGATTCCCGCCGTCGGGTCATGGGCCACCAGTTCACGCACTTGGGCGAACTTGTACATCTGCCTCAGTTCGGTCAACACCAGATTGTGTGTGCGGCTCTTGCCTTCGGACGATAGCCGATCAAGGATCGCCATCACGTCAGCTCGCCTGACTTCTTCGGCCAGCTTGCCCCCGATTTCCGGGAACACGTGCAGGTCAAACCGCCATTTGATTTGCTGGCCACCGTCCTTGCGGCCTTCACTCTTGCCCGCCCGGTTCTTGCGTGGGAGAAGTTCGATTGACTGCCAGCGTTCGAACAACCGATTAACAGTCATGCGCCGTGCGGCTTCGCTGGCCTCACGCTCGCGCTGTGCCGCTTCCTCTGCTGCCACACGCTCGCGCTCCAGTCGGGCGGCTTCTTCTGCTTTCCGCTGTTCTTCGAAGTACGCGCGCAGGTTCTTCCTTACGGCGGTGTCCTTGTACAGCTTTGACCAGCCAAGGGCGACGGCTCGGGCATCGGCCACCGTCAACCCACCTTTCCCGTCTTTGCTGTAGTCGCCGATTGCAAGGGTGTCGCGCTTGCCGTCCGGCAGGGTGTAGCGGAAGTAAAAGCAGCGCCGCCCGCTCGGCGTGATCCTGCCGAGAAACCTGCCATCACCTCGCCCCCAGTCGTCAGCGATCCATTGATCCTTGTCGGTGGGCTTGCGCTGCATGTCCTTGTCTGTGATGGCCATCTGTTCCCTTGGTTGCCGTTCGGTTGCCGTTTCTGGCTGGCTCCAAGTGTACCGGTGTGGTCATCGGTGGACAATCGTTTCGCTTAACCTGTTGATTTGCAATGGTTTGCCCCGTGGCTGGTGGAAGTCTTTGGGCCTCCTTGGACTAAGGAAAAAGTGCTTTGGGAGCAGAGGGTCGTGAGTTCGAATCCCACCGCCCCGACCACGTTCAAGTAATGGAGCCGCAACGGTCTGGATCGTTGCGGCTCTTTTCGTTTCGGCCCTTGTTCTTCCAACCAGGTTCAACCGCCCTGGCGTGACGCCGCCCAGCCCACCTGCGGGCTGCGCGTGGGCTTCCAGGCAGCCGGAGGGGGACGCCGCCAGTGGATCGGGCTGCGCGGCGTGAGCGGCCAGGCCACCAGCAACACGCCGGGAAGCGCCACAGAAAGCGGCAGCCAGGTCCAGTCTCCAGCCTCGATCAGCAGACCGTGCGCCGCCACGTACAGCGCTGGCAGGGTGGCGAGCATCGCGCCGAACGCCATGGCCCAGCGCAGGACATGGCGATGGGTGTCCGCGGTGCCGAATCGGTCTGCCACGCCATTGCGGACGCAGGCCAGCACGGCCAATCCCAGCACGAAGGGCGCATGCCCGATCACGTCGATGGGCCCGAACATCGGCATGGCCGCGATCATCAGTGCCAGAAGCAGCACGCACGCCAGCCGCCCCGCGACCCCACCAACCACGATGGCGGTGGCGGTGCAGAACTCGATCATGCCCGCCCCCTGCATGAAGAAGTCGGGCGTCAGACCCATCAGCAGCGCCCGGGCGTCGCCGCACAGAAGGGGAAAGGTCCACTGCGGATACATCCATTTCTCGATGGCGCCCCATAGCAGGGACAGGCCCACCGTCAGCCGCAAGGCAGTCAGCGCACGGCGCTGGAGCGCGGCCGGGGCGTCGGACAGCCACAGGCATGCCGCCACCCCGAGAAAAAGCGTGTAGTCGATCAGGTGAAAAGCCCCGTACTGCGCGATGGCCTGCCCGAACAGCGCCACCAGGCCCATGGCGGCCAGCCGGGGGCGACCCAGCAGGGCCAGTGCGCCAGTCGCGACTTGCAGCACCGTCGTCCAGGGCGCGCCGGCCGTCAACTCGGGTGTCAGCAGCACCGGCTTGTCGGCAAAGTACAGCGCGTTGGCCAGAAAGAAGAGGCCCGTTCCGATCCGAATGACGCGTAAGGCGATCCTGTCGCTGACCACGCCATGCAGTGCGCGTCCAGGAACACCGACCGTGCGACGGCGCAGCCACGCCTCGGTGGACGCCACCAGCATCATTGTCAACAGCGCACACGCCGCCAGGGCGACAAAGCCTGGCTGACCGATCACGGCCACAACAGGACGGGGCGCATCCCGCACTTGCACCTCGGCAAACCACTTGATGTGGGCGCTCGCCGGGGTGCACGCCACCAGCAGCAGGCTGAACAGCCAATGCGCGCGGGCGGTGCCGGGCAGGGCGAGAAACGAACGGGCACGAGACATGGCGGGGACCCCGGAAACAGATCCGATCAAAGGACATCGGTTGCGGGTGTCGCTCCGCAGGCGGTGTCGATGGACCGGGAGTTCCAGGCGCCACAGACATGCGCCATGGTGCCGTTCGAGCAAGGCCGTGGATCGGCCAAACAGCAGCCGGGTGGCCGGTCAGATCGACGCGGCACCCGGCATTGCGCGGCGCTCCGTGATGGAGCGCACACGCCAGTGCATCAGCGGTCCAGCTGCTTCTTCACTGTTTCCTTGGCATCGCCATAGGTCTTCTGGGTCTTGCCTTCGACCTGGCGGGCCACGCCCTTGGCGTGCTGTTCATGGCTGCCGACGGCCTTGCCGACTTCGGCCTGTGCCTTGCCGGCGACGTCCTTGACGGTACCCTTGATCTGATCGCGGTTCATGGTGTTCTCCGTTGAAGTGGATCGTGTCCTGTCCCGGCAATCGACATGCCCGGTGCAGCTCGTGCACATGGCGGGCGCGTGGCTTGCATACTGAGCGCTCACAACCCTCGTTTCAGGAACACCATGCCCGCTCGCCGCAAAGACGTCACCGCAGTCAGCCTCGTCACGCGCGGGCACGAACTCGCCGTCGCCGTGCCCCAGGTCATCGGACATCGTGTGGTCCGGATGGCCCTCGCGGGGCCGGTGTTGTCCGCCCGCGACCACAAGGAATTCAGCGGCATGGTCGCCGAAAAGCAGGTGGCCTTCATGCAGTCCTGGATGGCGATGTGGACCCACGCGATGCAGGCGCAGCAGCGTCTTGCGCTCTCGCTGTGGCAGGTCTGCTGGCCGGTGCCTGGCGGCGCCCATCCTGGCCAGACGCTGCTTCAGGCAGGCGAGGCCTGGCACCGCGCCTCGCTCGGCGTGATTGACCAAGGCTTGGCCCCCGTGCACCGCAAGGCCACCGCCAACGCGCGCCGACTGGCACGCACGCGCCTGCGTTGACGTCCACCCCCGCGCGCAACGCCCGGTTAGCGTTTGACTTAGATCAAATCGCACTGAAACCGTGCACGAATTCGTGCATGTGCGCGGGGCGCACCATTTGGTTTCGAGGACAGCCGCCGATACTGGAACAGGCTCCTGGTGCCCGTCATGGTGGCGCCGGGGACAACGGCGACATGTCCTGAGGGATGGACCATGACAACACACCTTCCGCCCGTGACCGGGCGCGAACACGATTTCCCGGCAGAGTACAAACTGGTATCGACCACGGATCCGCAAGGACGGATCACGCACTGCAATGGTGCCTTTCTGGAGGTCAGTGGCTTCGGGTACGACGAACTGATGGGGCAACCCCACAGCGTCGTGCGTCACCCCGACATGCCACCGGAAGCCTTCAAGGACATGTGGAGCACCATTGGCCGAGGTCGGCCCTGGACCGGCGTGGTGAAGAACCGCTGCAAGAGCGGAGACCACTATTGGGTGCTGGCCAACGTCACCCCCGTCATGGAGGACGGCAAGCCCAAGGGTTACATGTCCGTGCGAATCAAGCCGACGCGGGAGCAGGTGGCCAAGGCCGAGGCGCTGTACGCCCGGGTGGCCGCCGAGCGCGCCACCGGGCGCCACACCGTGCGCATCCATGCCGGCGCCATGCGCCTGGTGGGCTGGCGCGATTGGCCCCACCGCGTGCACCGCCTCACGCTCACGCAGCGCGTCGGTCTCGTCATCCTCGCGGTCTCGCTGCTGCCTGTCCTGGCGACGACGCTGGGCCTGCCGTGGTTTGCACAATGGCTTGCTGCCCTGGTACCGGCTGCGCTGGCCACCTGGTGGTTCCACGGTTACGTGGCCCGGCCGCTTGACCGCGCGGGCGAGCTGGCCGCCCACATTGCCGGTTGCAACCTCAATGGCAACGTGCGCTTCATGCGCCGTCACCCCCTGGGGCAGTTGTTGCGGCGACTCTGGCTCATCAACCTCAACATGCAGGCCATCGTCGAAGATGTCCGCAGCGAGGTCAATGCGATGAAGGACGGCGCGCGTGAGATCGCCTCCGGCAGCGACGACCTGTCCGGCCGGACCGAGCAGCAGTCGGCGGAGGTGCAGAAAACCGCGTCCACCATGGAACAGATGACCGGCGTGGTGAGCGGCACGGCCGATGCCGCCCGCCAGGCGGCCGACCTCGGCACGCGTGCCAGCACGGTGGCCAAGCGCGGCGGCGAGGCCGTGGGCGAGATCGTCCAGACCATGGGCCACATTGAATCCTCCTCGCGTCGCGTGGCCGAGATCAACCAGGTGATCGAGGGCATCGCCTTCCAGACCAACATCCTGGCGCTGAACGCCGCGGTCGAGGCGGCCCGTGCTGGCGAGCAAGGCCGTGGCTTCAGTGTGGTGGCCGCCGAGGTGCGATCGCTGGCACATCGGTCCAGCGAGGCCGCCCGGGAGATCCGTTCATTGATCGATGCGTCCGTGAGCCAGGTGACCGACGGTGCCGAGCGCGTGCGCGTGACCCAGCAGGTGATCCGCGACATGGTGGACGCCGTGGAGCAGGTCAGCGGTCTGGTGGCCCACGTCCAGCAGGCCACGACCGAGCAGTCTCAGGGCATTGCGGCGCTCAACGGCACCGTGGCCAGCTTCGATGCGTCGGCCCAGCAGAACGCGGCGCTCGCGGAACAGACCGCAGCCGCGTGTCAGTCGCTGCAACGGCGTGCCGGTACGCTGGAGCGCGCGGTGCAGGTCTTCCGCCTCGGCGCGGCCAAGGACGCGCCTTCGGTCAAACCGGCTGGCGCGCGCTCGCCCGCTCAGCGCGCCCCCGCCTGAGGCCGGCGATCGCCAGCAGCCCCAGGCCCATGGTCGCCAGCGTGCCGACCTCCGGCACTGCAGCGACGGGCCCGCGGCCGTACACCACGTCGTCGATGGCAATGATGTCGTTGCCGGTGTAGAAGCTGACCGAGCCGATGAGCTTGCCCGGGTTGTGGAAGCCCACAAAGGCCATGCCACCCAGCGAGATGTCGCCGTAGGGCAGGCTGATCTCCTGGCGCACGCCGTCCTGGAAGGTGAGGGTGCCCGTGGCCAGCTGCAGACCCGAGAAATACGCGCCGAAGTAGCTGACGCCCTCACCGAACGTGAAGGTGATGGTGCCTTTCTTGCCCGGCGCAAGCAGGAACTGACTGCCCGCCTCGGTGGTGTTGAAACCGCACAGCGCCGCCCGGCAGCCTGAATCGTCCGTCACCCGGCCACCCCGGATGGCGAGCCCGGCCGGCATGTCGCCTTCGAAATCGAGCATCACGCGGCCGCCCGTCGAGTTCAGGAAAGACGCCTGGCTGGCCGCGGCCTGGGGGCCCACCGAACTGGCACCGCTGTCGAACCCGGACGTCACCGTCAGCTCCGCCATGGCCGGCGCGCCCAGCAGCATCACGAGCAGCGGCAGTAGGGTTTTCAAACGGCTTGGCATGGTCATCTACCTCGGGGCCACAGCAGAACAGAGAGGAAAGCACCGACGGCCCTGGTGCTCACCTTGGCGTAACGCATCCGGGTTACGCCACCTGTATCAAACTGTATCGATGCCCGCCCGCAACCCGAAACCCCTGAAAACCGGGGCGGGCTCGGGTTTTGTGCCCCTCCTCACCCATTCAGGGTGTGCAAAAGGCGTCTGGGGCCGGGGCGCCCCTTGGGGTAAGCCCTGCTCAGGGCTGCGGCTCGTACCCTTCTTCGGTGATGGCGGCCCGCACCTGGGCGCGGTCCAGCGCGGTGTCCACCGTCACCTGGCCGGATGGCAGGTCCACCTGAACCCGCGCTTCGGGGTCCAGCGCCTGCACCGCCTGGGTCACTGCCTTCACGCAATGGGCGCAGCTCATGCCGCTGACAACGATCTGATGGGTCTGGGGTGTGCTCATGACGGGGCTTTGGTCGGAATGATGAGGATGGAGGTCATTTTCTCCGCGTTGCCAGGGCCAGCGTGGGCGGGCGACCACGCTGGCGCGTTCATACGGCGATGGGAGCGGAGGCCATCGCGTAAACTGTTCGTTCACATGCCACGTGCATGCGCTGGCTGTCCGTAGCTCAACTGGATAGAGCAGCTGCCTTCTAAGCAGCAGGTCGGGGGTTCGAGTCCCTCCGGACAGGCCAACCATTCAACCGGCGGTCAGCCGCGGGCCCGGCCCGTACGGCGGGCCGTTCCACGCACAAGGGACTGTCGTCATCCATGTTTGCCGCGATCAAGCGACTCCTGGGTGCCCGGGGCGGCGCAGGCGCCGATGGCGACGTGCTGGCCGCCTGGGCCAAGGCCGAAGGGCATCAGCTCAAACGCGTCAAGGACAGCCGGGGGGCAGGGGGCTTTGTCGTCAGCACCCAAGCCGGCTGGCGCGTCGAGTGGGGCGCGTCGCAGCGGCCTTACATCGTAGGTCAGGAGCTGCGCTTTCGCAGTGACACCGGTCTGCCGCACGACGTGCAGATGCTGCTGCTCAGCAAGGTGCTCACCCAGACCCTCGAGACCGACGTCTTCAGTCGCTACACCAACGCGATGCAGACCCAGGTCGACCACACGCTCCCCGAGGAAATGCGCTGGTTGGCCATGCACCCGCGCATCTCGATGGCCGCCTCGCCCGTGCTGGCGCGCCGGTTTGCGCTGTTCTGCAACGCCGAAGAGGTGGCGCGCGCCTGGCTTGATGAAGACATGCTGGCCCAGCTTGATGCGGCCGCCACGTCATGGTGGACGGACGCGCTGCTGCTGGTGCTGACGCTCAACCGCGGCATCCTCACCGTCCGCATGAGCGGGCAGAACCTTGAGGCAGCGCAGCTGCACTTCGTCGGTGGGCTGTTTGACCGGGCCGCAGCCCGCTGCCGCGCCATCGCCCAGGGCTGAGGCGCAGGCGCCTCGGCTGGGCGCCGGCTCAGCCCTTGCGCCGTTGCAGGAAGGCTGCGATGGCGGTGCCCGCCGCAGGCTGGGTCAGGTTGCGTAGAAAGTGCGTCTGCTCTTGCTGCAGATGGGTATGCAGCGGGCGCGAATCCGCCTCGTTCACCAGTTCCTTGATGCTGGCCACGGCACCCGCCGGCAACGTGGCCAGCTCGTCTGCCCACGCGAGGGCTGCCGACAGCGCCGTGCCCGACGGCGCCAGCCGCTGGACCAGGCCCACCGCGGCCCAGTCCTGCGCACTGTGCGTTCCGCCGTCCCATAGCCACGCGAGCGCCCGGCCGCGCCCCACCCGGCGCGCAAGCTGCCACGAGGTGCCACCGTCGGGTGACAGGCCGATCTGGCTGTAGGCCATCGTGAAGCGGGCGTCCTCGGCCGCCACGATCAGGTCGCACGCGAGCGCCAGCGACACCCCCCCTCCTGCGGCCCGTCCCTCGATGGCCGCGATCACGGGTTTCGGGAAGCTGTGCAGCCCCTCCACCCATTGATGGAAGGCGCCGATGGCCGCTTCCTGTGCGGGCAGATCGTGGTCGCGGTTGTGCCCCAGGCGCGCCAGGTCGCCGCCGCTGCAGAAGTGACCGCCGGAGCCGGTCAGCACCACGGCCGCGATGTCGGGGTTGTCCTCCGCCATGCCGAGTGTCTCGATGCCCGCGGCGTACACCTGGGGTGACAGCGCATTGCGGTTGGCCGGTCCGTGCAGGGTCAGCACGAGGGTGGCGCCGTGGCGCGAAGTCTGCAGTTCAGTGGTCATGCCTGGTTTGCCGTGTTGATTCATGGAAACTGCTGGGAATCCCTCGCGATTCTCGCCCCCGGGATGCATTTCGCTTCATGCTAGAGTGGTTTACTGGCCTCAAAGCACACCCTCATGATTCATTGCAACAAGGTGTCGGCCGCGGTTCTCGCTGGAGTGGCACTGGGTTTCGTGCCGATTGCGTCTCACGGCTTGGGCTTCGGTCGCCCCGTCAGCCGCGCCATCCTCGGCGAACGCCTGCAGATGCAGGTTCCCATCCGCCTTGAAGCCGGCGAAGACCTTGCCCAGGATTGCCTTGCCAGCGACGTCTACGTGGGCGAAGACAAACTGCCTCGCGGCGCGGTGTCCCTTGCAGTCGAACGCGCAGTCGGTGCCTCCGAGGCCACCTTGCGCTTGCAGACGCAAGGCGTGCTGAACGAGCCGGTGGTGACGGTCTACCTGATTGCCGGCTGTCAGGCGCGCGTCACCCGCAAATTCGTGCTCTTCGTCGACCCGCCCTCGCTGGCGGCGGCCGAGACCGCTCCGCTCACTGCCACCGCCCCCTCGGACAACCCCGCCCCTGCGGATGCGGGGGGCGCTGCTGCCCCGTCCACCCGTCGCCCGGCATCGAGCACCGCCGCCCGCACGGCTGCTCGCGCGCCTGCGACGCGTGCGGCCGCTTCGCCCGCCAGTGAGGCGGGGGGCATGGCCTCCCCCGGTGCTGGCGGCCTGTCCACCTCGATGGGGGCAGCAGCAAAGGCTCCGAAGGCGGCGAAGGCCGACACGGGCAGCCGACTGCTGCTCGACCCGGTCGAGCAGGATGCACTGGTCCTGCCCGAGTTGCGGCCCACGGCCACGCTCGGCACGGCCGCCCTCGACGATTCACCCGCCTCGAAGGAGCGTCGGGCGGCCGCTGCCGCGCTGTGGCAAGCGTTGAACGCCACCCCCGAACAACTGGCCCGTGACCGCCAGCGCCTCGCCGAACTCGAGCAGCGGCTGGTCGCCCTGCAGGCCGAAAGCGACAAAGCCAAGGCTGCACTGGCCAGCACCGCCCCCGTGAGCGAGGCGGCCCCCGGCTGGTTGGTCACTGGCCTCGGAGCACTCGTGCTGGTCCTGCTGCCCCTGGTGCTGTGGCTGGGATGGCGGCTGTGGCGTGCCCATCGCGCAGCCGCCGCGTCCGACTGGATGGCGTCTGCCGTGAACAGCGAAGCGCGCGACACCGGTGTGGACGACGACCTGAGCCGCACCTCGGTCGACTTCGTGCGCCGTCCGGAGGGCCTTCATGCGCCCGAGGTCGACACCTTCCAGGGCGAACTCGCACACCCCGCAACGTCGGTCCAGCCGGACTGGAGCGTGCCTGCACCTGCTCCGTTCGCGCCCGCTCCGGTGTTTCAGGCACCTGTGCCCGCGCCGAGCGTCACGCTGGAGCCACCGCCTGCCCCGGCGCCCGTGCCGATGGGCTCGCCGGTGCAGCGCGAGGCCCTGCGTGAGGTGTCCGTCGAAGAGCTGATCGACCTCGAACAGCAGGCCGAGTTCTTTGTGGTGCTGGGTCAGGACGATGCGGCCATCGACCTCCTCGAAGGGCACGTCCAGAGCACCACCGGAGGCAGCCCGCTGCCTTACCTCAAGCTGCTCGAGATCTACCAGCGCCTCGGCCAGCGTGCCGATTACGAGCGCGTGCAAGCCGACTTCAACGCCCGGTTCAATGGCTATGCGCCCGCCTGGGAGGCCGACCTGCAGCAGGGGCACAGCCTGGCCGATTACCCTGGGGTGATCGAACGCCTGCAGGGTCTGTGGTCGACACCGGCGCGGGCCATGGACGTGCTCGAAAAGTCGCTGACCCGGCCGGATCACGACGCCGAGACCTTTGACCTGCCGGCCTACCGCGAACTGCTGTTCCTGTACGCCGTGGCGCGGGATCTGTCCGAGCGTGAGTCGCGAGACCGCCAGGCCGTGGACCTGTTGCTGCCCGAGATGGGCGGTGCGCAGCCCGCATCGCAGCTGACCGTGCGCGGTGAATCCGACGAGGTCGCGCCGCTGATGGCCACCCGGCCCATCAAGGCGCAGCCCGGTGCCCGTCCCAGCATCAGCCTTGACCTTCATCTGGATGACCTGACCGCGCCGGAGCCCGACCCGGCGGCCTCCGAGGTGCGCGTCACCGATCCGCTGCCGAGTGCCCCCCGCACGCTCGACCCACTGCCGTTCCACGTGGACGACAGTGACACGCCGCACATCGGCAAAGCGTGATCAGATGCCGCCGCGGCGGCAGTGCGGTCACATGCCGGCGTCGCTGCCTTCGCGGGGTGCGCCGGCGGGCGTCTGCATGGCCTGCAGGATCAGCTGACGGGTCAGCCGGTCGGACACCAGCTCGGCAAAGTTCAGCACGAACTGGCGCATGTAGGCGCCCCGCTTGAAGGCCAGCCGCGCCAGGTTGGGGCCGAAGAGGTGGCCCACGGGGCGCGCCACCAGTTCGCTGCCCGGCGTGTTCATCAGCGGGTCGTCCTTCACCGCCATTTCGGCCACCAGGCCGATGCCCATGCCCAGCCGTGCATAGGTCTTGATCACGTCGGAGTCAATCGCCTCCATCACCACATTGGGCGTGAGCCCTCGCTGGGCAAAGGCCTGGTCGATGCGCTTGCGGCCGGTGAAGGAGGGGTGATACGAAATCAGCGGCTCGGCGGCCAGCTGCTCCAGCGTCAGGCGCGGCACCTGGGCCAGCGGGTGCCCCGCCTGCATCACGACCACGTGCTGCCATTCATAGCAGGGCAGGGTGACGAGTTCCGGAAAGTCGCTGAGCGACTCGGTGGCCAGACCCACGTCGGCGACCTCATCGAGCACCATGCGGGCCACCTGCTCGGGCGTACCCTGATGCAGGCTCACGGCCACCTTGGGGTACTTGCGCCGCAGCGCGGCCACGGGCTCGGGCAGCACGTAACGCGCCTGGGTATGCGTGGTGGCGATCGAGAGCGTGCCCGCATCCTGCATGGCGTACTCCTCGCCAATGCGTTTGAGGTTGGCCACCTCGCGCAGGATGATGTCGATGGACTTCAGCACCTGCTGGCCGGGCTCGGTGACTCGGCGCAGGCGCTTGCCGTGGCGCACGAAGATGTCGACGCCCAGCTCTTCCTCCAACTCCAGAATGGCCTTGGAGATGCCGGGCTGCGATGTGTGCAGCGCCTTGGCGGTTTCGGTGAGGTTCAGGTTACGCCGTGCGGCTTCCCAGACGAAGCGGAACTGGTGCAGGTTCATGGTGGCTGCTGGACTGCCGTGCCGGTGTCGCTCAGGCGGCTGGCTGCGCGGGGTGCGCGAGCTGCCAGGCCGAATCGGCCAGCGCCTGGATCAGCAGCGTCGTCTCGCCCACGGCGGCGCTCAGCGTCCACTGCACGCCGGGATGGGCCTCGGCCAGTTCACTCATGAGGCGGGGCAGGTCCTTGCGCACATGCCCACCGACCCCCAGAAACAGCGGCACCACCGTCACCGCGGTGCAACCCGCCTCGGCGAGTTCACGGCCGGCGGCCGGCAGGTCGGGCGACATGAACTCGAGAAAGGCCAGGCGAATGTGCGCGGCCAGCGCGGCATCTCCTGCAGCCAGCGCACGCTGGCGCAGGGCTTCCGCGGCGGCCTCGAAGGGGCGTGCCCAGTTCGGGTCGCGGGCGCCGTGCGCGAACAGCAGGATGCCGGAGGCAGAGGAAGACATGGCGGGGGCTTTCAACGGTAACGCACGAGCCACACGAAGGCGCTCATGGACAGCAGGAGGTACAGCGCACTCGGTGCGGCGGCAGCCAGCCAGGGTTGCCACTGGTGCAACAGGCCGAGGTGGCTGCTGATGTGGTTGGCCAGCACGAAGCTGATGCCCAGCATGATGCCGCCAAAGATCTTCAGGCTCATGCCGCCGCTGCGCGCATGCAGGTAGGCGAAGGGCAGGGCGAGCGCCACCATCACCAGGCACACCACGGGGTAGAAGCTCTTCTTCCAGAACTCGATTTCGTAGCGCTGTGCGGCCTGCGCGTTGCTGGCAAGGTGGCGGGTGTAGCGCCAGAGCGCCATGGTCGACATCGTGTCGGGCGGCAGCACCGAGGCCGAGACCACCAGCGGTGTCAGGCTGCTCTGCCAGGCGAGCTGCACATGGGTCTGCTCGCGCACCACGGGGCGGCCCTCGCGCACGGCTTCCTCGCCCAGCAGGTCGTGCGTGAGCCACAGTGTCTCGTTCACCTCGCGAAGCTGCCACACCGAGCCGACGTCGTCGCCGCCGGCACTGACGTCGGCCTGTCGCGCCGAGAGGCGGCGCAGCAGCCGTCCGCTGTCGTCGAACTCGAAGATGCGCACGTCGCCGAACTGGTCCTGCCGCACGGCCTTGCCCACGCTGACCGTGATCAGGTGGGTGCTGCCATCGGGCTGGGCGCGCCGTTCACGCAGCCAGGCGCCCGACTGGCCCAGCTTCAGGCCCTGGCGGGTGCTGAACTGTGCCTTGTGCACCTGCAGCTGCGCCTCGGACCAGGGCACGTACCAATTGCCGATCCACACCATGATGGCCGCGGCCAGCACGCCCAGCAGCCCGAGCAGGCTCAGCGCCCGGCCGGGCCCCAGGCCGCCTGTGCGCAGGATGGTGAACTCGGAGGTCTGCGCCAGCCGGGACAGCGCCAGGATGGCGCCGATCAGCAACGCGATGGGGAAGAGGTCATACAGGTGGGCGCCCTGCATCAGCACGCAGGTCCACAGCACGTGGTGCAGCTTGTAGCCCAGACGGCCCAGGTTGCGCACTTCGTCGACAAAGTCGATGAAGAAGAACAGGGCCGAGAAGGCCAGTGCCACCAGCGCCACGTGGCGCACGATGGTGCCGAAGATCAGTCGGCGAACGGTCTTCATGCGCGGGCCTCCTGCGGGCGGCGGCCCAGCATGCGGAAGGCGCCGTCACGCCAGGCGATCAGGGCCAGCAGCGCCATGGTCAGCCCGCCATGCACGCCCAGCACGGCCGGCGCCCACTTCATCTTGCCCTGTGTGACCCACGACTGCGTGAGCGTCAGCAGGTTGAAGTAGACGACGAAAAGAAGCAGCGCGTAAACCAGGTTCCAGCTGCTGTTGCGGCGGCTGTTGCCGGCGGCCAGGGCGAGGCCGGCCAGCACCATGTTGAGGGCAGCCCACACGAGGCCCAGGCGCCAGACCAGTTCGCCGCGCGCCTCGCGGCTGCGGTCGGCCAGGAGGTCGGTGGTCGACATGGCGCGCAGCTCCGGAGCAGCCGAGCCGGCGTCCGGCGCCTCGCCCACCAGCACCCGGGCACGGTCGAAGTGGGCGCTGGTGATCTCGCCCGTGTCCAGTCGGGTCTGGATGCGCTCGCCGTTGTTCAGGATCAGGTAGCGCATGCCCTTGTCGACCTGCAGTTGCCCTTCGCGCGCCGTGACGACCGATTCGGTGCCTTCATCGGTCAGCACCATGAAGACATTGCGCCCGGTGGTCTGGCCGTCGCTGTGGCTGTCGATGAAGAACACGCGCTTGCCATCGGCCGATGCCTGAAACTGACCCGGGGCGATGCGCGCCATGTCGGAGCGCTTCTCGAAGCGGTGCCGCAGCACCTCGGTCTGGTCATACGCCCACGGACGCGCCACCAGCGTGCTGGCGGCCACCAGCGCCACGATAGGCCACGCCATGCGCAGCAGCGGGCGCAGAAAGCTGAATTGCCGCGCTCCGCTGGCCTGCCACACCACCATCTCGCTGTCGCGCCACATGCGGCTGAGCACCGACACGACCGACACGAACAGGGCGAGCGCCAGCAGCACCGGCAGCTGTGTGACCACGGTGTAGCTGAGGATCAGGCTCACGTCGGCCGGCGCAAAAGCGCCCTTGGTGGCCTGACCCAGGATGCGGATGAGCACCATGGTGAGCACCACGGTGAGCAGCACCACCAGCGTGGCCATGAAACTGCGCCAGAGTTCACGGCGCACGGAGGAATCGAATAACATTGCTTGGATCTGTCTATCCGTCCATTATGGACTTGCACTGCATGGACTACCGCTCCACCGTGGCCCACGGGCCTGCCCTGTCCCAGCTCAATGCCGATGCGCTGCTGGTGGTTTTCACGGCCGATCAGGGCAGCACGGGTGATCCGGTGCTGGATCAGATCGCCAAGGACGCCATCGCCGCGGGCGACTTCGCGCTCAAGGCGGGCAAAAGCCTGTATGTGCATCGACCGGCGGGCGTGAAGGCCTCCCGCGTGGTGCTGCTGGCCGCGGCCGATGCCACGCCCAAGGCGTTGAAGGCCGCCGTTGGCAAGGGCCTGGCCCACATCAAGGATCTCGGTGCGGTGCATGCCGCCCTCGCAGTCGCCGCCGGTGTGACGCTGGAAGCGGCGCATGCCCACGCGCTGGTTCTGGCCGTGGCCGATGCAACTTATGTGTACACCCACACCAAGCCCAGCGCGCCCAAGCCCGGCCAGCTGCGCAAGGTGACGCTGGCCTGTACGCAGGACGATGCCGCGGCCGTCAAGCGCGGCCTGACGGAAGGCCAGGCCGTGGCCGAAGGCGTGACGCTGGCGCGCGAGCTGGGCAATCGCCCTGGCAACCATTGCACGCCGGCCTTCCTCGCCAGCGAGGCCAAGCGCCTGGGGCGCGAGTTCAAGTCGCTCAAGGTCGAGGTGCTCGACCGGCCGGCCCTGGAAAAGCTCGGCATGGGCTCCTTCCTGTCGGTCACCAACGGCTCGGCGCAACCGCCGAAGTTCATCATCCTGCGCTACCAGGGCGCGGCCGCCAGCCAGGCGCCGCTGGTGCTGGTGGGCAAGGGCATCACGTTCGACACGGGCGGCATCTCCATCAAGCCGAGCGCCGGCATGGACGAGATGAAGTTCGACATGGGTGGCGCAGCCAGCGTGCTGGGCACCTTCCGCGCCGTGGCCGAACTGCAGCCGCGCATCAACCTGATCGGCCTGGTGCCCGCGTGCGAGAACATGCCCAGTGGCACGGCCACCAAGCCGGGCGATGTGGTCACCAGCATGTCGGGCCAGACCATCGAGGTGCTCAACACCGACGCCGAAGGCCGCCTGATCCTGTGCGACGCGCTGACCTATGCCGAGCGCTTCAAGCCGGCCGCCGTCATCGACATCGCGACGCTGACCGGCGCCTGTGTGATCGCGCTGGGCAACCAGCACAGCGGGCTGTTCTCGGCCGACGACGAGCTTGCTCAGGCACTGCTCAAGGCCGGCCAGCAGGCACAGGACACCGCCTGGCGCATGCCGCTGGACGACGAGTACGCCGAGGGCCTGAAGAGCAACTTCGCCGACATCGCCAACGTGGGCGGTCGCGAAGGCGGCGCCATCACGGCGGCCTGCTTCCTGGCCAAGTTCACCAAGGCCTATCGCTGGGCCCACCTCGACATCGCCGGCTCGGCCTGGAAGTCGGGCGGCGCGAAGGGCGGCACCGGCCGTCCGGTCGGCTTGTTGACCCGATTCATCCTGGATCAGGCGGCAGCGGGCAAGGATGCCATCGCGCCGCGCGCCGTGAAGGCGGCGAAAGCTGTGAAGGCAGCGAAGCCCGCGAAGGCCGATGGCTCGCCACGCGTGGCGAAACAGCGGCAGGATGCGGACTCCGCCGCACCGACCCGCACGCCGCGCCCCCGCACCACCCGCGTGGGCGTCGCTGCGGACAAGGCCTGAGCGCACCATGAGCGCCGCCCAGACTGGCAAGGTCGAGTTCCACCACGGGGTGGGCGACAAGCTGGCCTACGCCTGCCGCCTGCTGCGCAAGGCGTACAAGGCCGGCGCCCGTGTGGTGGTGACGGGCGATGAGGCGAACCTGCGCACGCTTGATCGCCAGCTCTGGACATTCGACGAGCAGGAGTTCCTGCCGCATGTGCTGGCCACGGCGCCGGGCGATCTGCCCGCTCGTCAGCACGACACGGCCATCTGGCTGACGCCCGACCCGGCCACTGCGCCGGGTGAGCGCAGCGTGCTGGTGAACGTGGGCCAGGGGCTGCCGGCCGGCATGGACCGCTATGCCCGGCTGTTCGACATTGTCTCCAGCGAGCCGGAGGACCGTCAGCTGGGGCGGCAGCGGTGGAAGCAGTACGCAGCCATGGGCTGGCAGGTGCAGCCGCACGAGGTCAAGGAATGAGCCAGGCGCCCCGCCCGCCGGCCCATGTGCCGACGTTGACCGAGGTGATCGACCTGCCTGTCGACGGGGCGGGCGTCGGCCAGACCGTATCTGCGCCGGTCGTCACATCCGGTTTTCCGAACGCGCGGCCGGCGTGGGCGCCCATCTCCAACCTGGTCGTGGGGACTCCCATCGACACGCCGCTGGTGGAGCCGCCCGTGCTGCCCGTGGCGGTCGGCGGCCCCACGCGTGCCGACATCACCGAGGCGCAGATCGCGCAGCGCGTGCTGAACGACGTACAGAAGCAGATCGATGGGCTGCTCGATTTTCGGCTTCGAGAGGCCATCGGGCCGATCCTCGCGCGCCACAGCGAAGCCCTGGTGCGCGATTTGCGTGAAGAACTCGGGCGCACCATGCGAGACGTGGTGGCCCGGTCCGTGGCGCAGGAGATGGCGAAGCTTCGCCAGCGCTGAACCACGGTGCCTTGTGAACCGTACCCCAACGCTTTCAACCCAACCGACGAGGTGGACATGACCCTTCGCTTTGCCCCTTCCCCGAGCCTGCGCCACGTGGCCCTGGCTGCCGCATCGTTTGCCGCCCTGGCCACGGCCGGCGGCGCCGCCCAGGCCCAGACTGTGGTCAAGATCGGCCACGTGGGCCCGGTGTCCGGCCCTCAGGCGCACTACGGTCGCGACAACGAGAACGGCGCACGCATGGCGGTCGACGAACTCAACAAGCAGAACATCTCGATCGGCGGCAAGAAGGTGACCTTCGAACTGCTGGCCGAAGATGACGCAGCCGACCCGAAGCAGGGCACGGCGGCCGCGCAGAAGCTGTGTGACGCCAAGGTCAACGGCGTGGTGGGCCACCTGAACTCGGGCACCACCATCCCGGCCTCGAAGGTGTACAACCAGTGCGGCCTGCCGATGATCTCGCCCTCGGCCACCAATCCCGACCTGACCAAGCCGGGCTACAAGAACGTGTTCCGCCTGCTGGCCAACGACAACGCCCTGGGCGCCGGTCTGGCCAATTACGCGCATGGCACCCTGAAGCTCAAGAAGGTCGCGATCATCGATGACCGCACGGCCTACGGCAAGGGCGTGGCTGAAGTGTTCGCCAAGACCGCCAAGCAACTGGGCATGGAGGTGGTGAGCCAGCAGTACACGAACGACAAGGCGGTGGACTTCATGGCCATCCTGACGGCCATCAAGAACAAGAAGCCGGACGGCATCTTCTTCGGCGGCATGGACCCGCAAGCCGGCCCGATGCTGCGCCAGATGCAGCAACTGGGTCTGACCAAGACCTACCTGTTCGGCGGCGACGGCATCTGTACCGACAAGCTGATCGAACTGGCCAGCGGCGCTCGCACGCTGGGTAACGTGGTGTGCGCGGTGGGCGGCGCCTCGCTCGATAAGCTGGCCGGTGGCAAGGACTGGCGCGCCCGTTACGACGCCAAGTTCCCGGGTCAGTTCCAGGTGTATTCGCCTTACACCTACGACGCCACGATGGTGCTGGTGGACGCGATGAAGCGCGCGAATTCGGTCGACCCGAAGGTGTACGGTCCGAAGATCGTCGAGGCCGCCTACCAGGGCGTGACGGCCAAGGTGCAGTTCGAGTCGAATGGCGAGCTGAAGAACCCCGCCATGACGTTGTACGGCTACAAGGACGGCAAGAAGACGCCGGTCAACTGACGCGAAGCATGCTAAAGTAGCGGGCTTCGGAGAGGTGGATGAGCGGTTTAAGTCGCACGCCTGGAAAGCG
>NZ_CANBCC010000048.1 GCF_947366995.1 uncultured Aquabacterium sp.
ATCCGCCGGCTGCGGACAGCACGCCTCGCGCGCTGCCGGGGACGGGCGCCCGCACGGTGGGCAGCACGGCATTCCTCGAGCGCTTGCTGGTGCGGGACCCCACCACGGGCTCCATCTACCTGGCGCGCCGGGTGGGGGCGAACGTGGTGCCCGTGGGTTCGACCGAGGTCGCTTCCGGCTTCGACCCGAACACCCATGATGGCTGGTTCTTCGACTTCCCCACGGGAGGGGAGGCGGTGATCGCGTCGCCGGTGAACCGGCAGACCTTCATGCTGTTCACCACCGTGCGGCCGGCCGGCGACGAGTCGCAGTCGTGCAGCGTGGCCCCGTTGGCATCGGTGTATGCGCTCAGCCCGGTCTCTGGTTTGCCGGTACCGGGGCTCTTCCGGCAGGTCAACATCACCAACGCCGACGGGACCACCACCACGGCGGTCAACCCCTACGGCGTAGACAGCAACGACCAGCGCGTGATCAACGTGAGCGACGGCTCGGTGCGCAAGCTGTGCACCGATGGCACCTGCGTGACGGACGCCACCTCGGTATGCCCGCCGGGCAAGATGAAGACCCGCCGGCTGGGGGCGAGCACGGACGCCAACATGTGCGCCCCCGCGAACCAGTTGCGCATCCAGTGGCGCGAAATTCCAGGAATGAGGACCCAGTGATGTTGCCTTGCAGTGAGACTCTCCGCCCCACGCTGCCGCATCGCGCGGGCGCAGCGGCCGGCTTTACCCTGATCGAGTTGATGATCACGGTGGCCGTGGTGGCCATCCTGTCTGCGGTGGCATACCCGGCCTACACCGAGCATGTAGCCAAAGGCCATCGTGCCCAGGTGAAAACGCAGATGGTGCTGGCGCAGCAATGGATGGAGCGCTTCTACAGCGACACCTACCGCTACGACCAGAACACCGCGGGCAATGCGGTGGCGGGCCTGTTTGCCGCGCAGCCCTTCAGCACCAGCCCGCCAGCAGGCGAGGGCGCCACGGCCTACACGCTTGCCGTGGCTGTGGCGGGCGATGGCCAGTCCTACACCCTGACCGCCACGCGGGCCGCGAGCGGACCGATGGCGGCCGACCCCTGTGGCAATCCCACCCTCACGGGCAAGGGGGTCAAGGGTGTGGTGGCGTCCACGTATGACACGCGGTATGCCGATGCGGCGGCGGCCGTGGCGGCCTGCTGGCGTTGACGAACAGGCGATGGCGCTGCCCATGAGCACCGCCGTGGCATCGATGTGGCCGGTGCGGCTGGCCAGCAGGCGCGCCTTGGTGGCCATTGTGGTCGGCGTGTCTCTGGTGCATGCCGCCGGGTGGTGGGCCTGGCGCGCGGGGCCCACGCAGGTGGCGCCCCGCGCGGCGCAGTTCGCGCCAGGCTGGCAGGTGCGGATGGTGACCAGGCCCGCCGGCGGCCCGGACGAGGCCGTGCTGCCCGCTGCGAGGCCGGGCCTGCCTCAGGGGTTGGAGCAGGTGCCTCACAGTGTCCCGGATGCCCTCCCCGAGAAGCCGGCAACGGGGACGCCATCCGGCATCGTTCCGGCACCCGGTTGGCACCCCACTGCCTTTCGCCCGGCAGACGAGCTGGACGTGGTGCCCACGCCGGAAACGGGCTGGTGGCTCGACGAAGCCCTGCTTCAGCAGCAGGGCCGGGCCCGCCTCACCCTTGCGCTGTGGGTGTCCGACCAGGGGCAGATCGTGCAGTGGCGCCTGCTGCACGCGGAGCCACCGGGCGACTGGGTGGCCCGGGCGCTGACCCGCCTGCCCGACACCCCGATGCGACCCGGGCAGCGGCACGGCCAGCCGCAGGCGGCTCACCTCGTGATAGAAATTGCGTCCGACGACGAGTCCTATCGCTGACACGTCGCCGGCTGTGGTGGACGTATCGCGAAAGGCGGGCAGGTGGACGATTTCGAAGGCATGGCGCTGGCGCTGGCCGAAGGGCGCAAGGCGCTGTGGCGCTCTGCGCCCAACCCGCCGGTGGGCTGCGCCCTGGTGCGCGACGGCCAGGTGATTGCCACGGGCCACACGGCCGAAGTGGGCGGGCCCCACGCCGAGGCCACGGCGCTGGCCGACCTCCATGCGCGCGGCGGCCATGCCCGCGGCGCGACGGCCTACGTGACGCTCGAACCCTGTTCGCACCACGGCCGCACGCCGCCGTGTGCCGATGCCCTGGTCCGCGAGCGCGTGGCGCGTGTGGTTGTGGCCCTGGCTGACCCAAACCCGCTGGTGGCCGGCCGCGGCGTCGAACGCCTGCGCGCCGCGGGCATCGACGTGACGCTGCTGCCCCCCGGTCACCCGCAGGCCCGGGCCGCCCGCGACACCATGATCGGTTTCCTCTCGCGCATGGTGCGCCAGCGCCCCTGGGTGCGCATGAAGATCGCCGGCTCGCTCGACGGCCGCACCGCGCTCGACAACGGCGAAAGCCAGTGGATCACCGGCCCGGACGCCCGCGCCGACGGCCACGCCTGGCGCGCCCGGGCCACGGCCGTGATGACGGGTGTCGGCACGGTGCTGGACGACGACCCCCGGCTGGATGTGCGCGCCGTGCAGACGCCCCGCCAGCCCTGGCGCGTGGTGCTCGACACCCACTGGCGCACGCCGCCGGGCAGCCGCCTGCTGCAGGCGCCGGGCAGCGCACTGGTGTATGGGTCGGCCGAGCCCGGCTCCGAGGCCGCCGCCCGTCGTCAGGCCCTGGCCGACACCGGTGCCACCGTGGTCGACGCGCCGGCGGGCGAGGGCGGCCGGCCCGACCTCGCGTGGGTGCTGTCCGACCTGGCGGACCGCGGTGTCAACGAACTGCATCTGGAAGCGGGCGCCCGACTCAACGCTAGCCTGATCCAGGCCGGGTGGGTCGACGAATTTTTGCTGTATCTTGCGCCGAAGCTCATTGGGCCGGGCCGCGCGCTGGCCGACCTGCCCCCGCTGGCCCGACTGGCCGACGCGACCACACTGCGCTTCGTCGACGCGGCGCTCGTGGGCGACGACCTGCGCATCGTGGCCCGCCCGCCCGGCCGTGAGCTGTTCTGACCAGCCCCACCACCAACCGCACACCGACTTCATCACCATGTTCACCGGCATCATCACTGGCGTGGGCCAGATCGTCGACTCCCAGCCGCTGGGCCACGCGCCCGAGCACGGCCGCCGCCTGACCTTGCAGACCCCGGCCGGCTACCTCGACGGCGTGGGCCTGGGGGACAGCATCGCCATCAACGGCGCCTGCATGACGGTCACCTCGTTCGACGTGGCAGCCGGCCGCTTCACGATCGACGTCTCGGCCGAGAGCCTGGCGCGCACGGCGGGCCTGGACACGCTGGGCACCGTGAACCTCGAGCAGGCCCTGCGCTCGCATGACCGCCTGGGCGGCCACATCGTCACCGGGCACGTGGATGGCGTGGGCAGCGTCGCCGTGTTCGAGCCGGTGGGTGAATCGTGGCTGCTGCGCATCCATGCGCCGCGCGAGCTGGGCCGCTTCCTGGCCTACAAAGGTTCGATCACCGTCAACGGCGTCAGCCTCACGGTCAACCGCGTCGAAGACCTGCCCGACGGCCAGACCGCCTTCGACATCAACCTCATTCCGCACACCATCGCGAACACCGCGCTGGGTGCGCTCAAGGCCGGCAGCCCGGTCAACCTCGAGGTCGACCTGATCGCCCGCTATGTCGAGCGCATGCTGTCGTCGGATGGCAAGCTGGGGGGCTGAGCGCCGTTCCCGTCATCGCCTTTGATCTTTGATTTCAGCGGGGAGAACCGGGCGTTTTCCCGGAAACGCCACGGCGCCCCCTCTACAATGTCCAGATGCCGATTTCCCCGATTCCCGAGCTGATTGCCGAACTCGCCGCCGGTCGCATGGTCATCCTCGTTGACGAAGAAGACCGCGAAAACGAAGGCGACCTGGTGCTGGCATCCGACCACGTCACGCCCGAGGCGATCAACTTCATGGCCAAGTACGGCCGTGGCCTGATCTGCCTGACGCTGACGCGCGAGCGCTGCGAGCGTCTGCAATTGCCGCCCATGGCCACCCGCAACGGGACCAAACACGGCACCGCCTTCACCGTGTCCATCGAGGCCACCGAAGGCGTGACCACCGGCATATCGGCCGCCGACCGTGCGCGCACCGTGCAGGCTGCCGTCGCCCGCGACGCCAAGCCGTCGGATCTGGTGCAGCCAGGGCACATCTTTCCGCTCCAGGCACAGGATGGCGGCGTGCTGATGCGTGCGGGTCACACTGAAGCAGGCTGCGATCTGGCAGGCATGGCTGGCCTCACGCCCTCGTCGGTGATCTGCGAGATCATGAATGACGACGGCACGATGGCGCGCCTGCCGGACCTCGAGGTGTTCGCGCAGGAGCACGGCCTGAAGATCGGCACCATCGCCGACCTGATCCAGTACCGCAGCCGCAACGAGTCGCTGATCGAGCGGCTGGGCACGCGCACCATGGCCACGCCCGAGGGCGAGTTCGACGCGCAGGTCTTCCGCGATCGCACCGGCGCCGTCCACCTGGCGCTGAGTGTCGGCAGCTGGGGCCCGGACGACGAGGTGCTGGTGCGCGCGCACGAACCCTTCTCGGCACTCGACTGGCTGGACGCGGGCAACTGCCGTCACGCCTGGCCGCTGCCCAAGGCGCTGAGCACCCTGCGCGAAGCCGGCCGCGGCGTCATCGTGCTGCTCAACGCGGGCGACGACAACGAACGCCTGCTGGGCCGCCTGCTGCCCGAGCCGGATGCCGTCCGTCCCAAGACCCCGGTTGACCTGCGCACCTATGGCGTGGGCGCCCAGATCCTGCGTGCCCTGGGCGTGCATAAGATGCGCCTGCTGGGCAACCCCCAGCGGCTGCCGAGCATGATGGGCTACAACCTGGAGGTGGTCGGCTTCATGAAGGCCGACGGCAGCCAGCACCCCATGCCCGGACACTGACCTCGCGCGGTACCCCTCGCTCTTTTCTCCTCCACTTTTCGCTCTTTACGGAATCCCACCATGCAAGGCGCTGACAAAGGACAAGCCGGCCGGCTCGATGGACACGATCTGCGTGTCGGCATCGTCCAGGCCCGCTTCAATGACGAACTGACCTCCCGACTGGCCGAGGTCTGCATCGACGAGCTCGAGAAGCTGGGCGTGGTGCGCAAGCACATCCAGCACGTGACCGTGCCAGGTGCGCTCGAGGTGGCGGTGGCCCTGCAGGCCATGGCCGACAGCGAGCGTTTCGACGCCCTCGTGGCGCTGGGCTGCATCATCCGCGGCGAAACCTACCACTTTGAACTGGTGGCCAACGAGAGTGGCGCCGGCGTGACCCGCGTCAGCCTCGACCACCATGTGCCCATCGCCAACGCCATCCTGACGGTCGAGAACCTCGCCCAGGCCGAAGCCCGCATTGAAGAGAAGGGCCGTGATGCGGCCCGTGTTGCCGTCGAGATGGCCAACCTGCTGGATGACCTGCTGTGAGCGCCCCGTCTGACACCCCCAAGCCGCTGGAAGGCCGCCCTGCCCGCAAGGGCGGCGTGCCCGGCCGCGACCGTGCCAAGTCTTCGCGCCGCCGTGCGCGCGAGTTCGCCCTGCAGGGTCTGTACGAGTGGCAGATCAATGCGCGTGACCCGGGCGCGATCGACGCCCACGTGCGCGAGCAGGACGACTTCGCCAAGTGCGACCGCGCCCACTACGACGCGCTGCTGCATGGCTGCATCGAGCAGCGTGCGCAACTGGATGCAACGTTACTCAAGTTCCTCGATCGGCCGGTCGAAGAACTGTCGCCGGTTGAGCACGCGGTGTTGTGGGTGGGTGCGTACGAGCTGACGCACTGCCTGGAAGTGCCCTACAAGGTCGCCATCAACGAAGCGGTCGAACTGGCCAAGACCTTCGGGGGAACCGACGGCCACAAGTACGTCAATGGCGTGCTGGACCACCTGGCGCCGGATCTCCGTCCGGAGGAAGTCAAGGCCGCGCGATCCGGTTCCCGCTGAGGTCGCGCCCACAGGAGATCGCCGTTCCGTGTCCACGTCGCCGAGCCGCCCCGCGCTGAACGCGCCACTCGATCTCGACCTGGACGCGGCGGCGGATGACGACCGCGACACAGTGGCCGAGACCCGGCCGCTGCCTGATCCCACGCCGGCAGAGCGCCCGGACCTGCTGCCCAGCATCGGGCACATCGGCCGGTACGCGCTGAAGTACGTGATCGGCGAGGGCGGACTGGGCACGGTCTATGCGGCATACGACCCGCTGCTGTCGCGGCTGATTGCCATCAAGACGCTGCATGTCGACCTGCCTCAGGCCGACCGGGCGCAGTTCGATGCGCTCTTCCTGAACGAGGCCAAGGCGGCAGGCAGCCTGAACCACGCGCACATCGTCACGGTGTACGACGCCGGTGCCAGCGAGCGCGGCCCCTACATCGCGATGGAGCTGCTCAAGGGCAAGGACCTGCGGCAGCTGCTGCAAACGGGGTGGCAGCCCTCGCCCATCCAGGCCGCGCTGATCGTGAGGCGGGTGGCCGATGCGCTGAGCTATGCGCACCACAAGGGCGTCATCCACCGCGACATCAAGCCTGCCAACATCTTCATGGTTGGCCGCACGCAGCCGCGTGTGCTGGATTTCGGCATTGCCCGCATCCGGCAGGTGGAGTCGCTGGCCCAGCGCGATGACCCACAGAGCCGCTTTCAGGACATTGCCGGGGGCTCGCCGTACTACATGGCGCCCGAACAGATGCGCCGTCTGCCGGTCGACCGGCGCGTGGACGTGTACGGGATGGGCGCGGTGCTGTACGAACTGCTCACCGGACGTCGCGCCATTGCGGGCGACACGCTCGAGGCCATCACCGATGCTGTCCTGAACGGGCCGCGCGAGCCGGTGCACGCCGTGAACCCCGCCGTGCCCCAGGCACTGTCGGACATCGTCGAGCGCGCGATGGCGCGCGATCCGGACCAGCGCACGCGGTCGGCCCGGCGGCTCGCGCAGGAGCTGCGTGACTGGCTGGAGATCGCCGAGCGGGCGCAGGAAGGCCTGACTGGCCACCGGGAAGAGGCCTTGCCGAAGGTGGGGCGAGACGCTGCGGCGTGGGTGGATTCGGGCGGCATCCGGCGTCGGCTGCTGCTTGGCGGCGGCATGGCCCTGTTCGGGCTGGTAGGGGTCGCCTGGTGGGCGAGCCAGTCCGGCACGGTGAGCGGGCCCGACGTCGCGTCCGCGCCCGCCGCGCATGTTGCTCTGCCGGCGACCCTCACCGCATCCCAGGCCGCCACCGTTTCAGCGGCGCCGGCAGTCGCCTCCGCCTCTGACGCGCGTGGGGTGCGGCTGGTGGCAGCCCCATCGGCCTCCGCGACCGCGAACGCGAGCGCTTCCGATCCGGTCCTGCCTATGGACACGGCGCCCGGCACTGTCCGCCTGGCCATCAGCCCGTGGGGCGAGGTGGCGGTGGACGGCGACGTGAAGGGCGTCACGCCGCCTCTCAATCAGCTGAAGCTGGCACCAGGGCGGTACACCATCACCGTCCGAAACGGCGAAGCGCCCGTTTTCCGGCAGACTGTCGAGGTGCAGCCCGGTCGAGAGCTGCGCATTCGCCACAAGTTCTGAACCCACACACCATGAAGTCTGTATCAAGCCGTCGGCCCCAGGGAGGGGCAGTGTCTGCATGGGCGCGTCAGGCGCGCTGGCTGACCGTGCCGGCCTTGCTGGCGCTGGCCGCCTGCCAGAGCGGCCCGACCCGCCCGGGCGTGGACCCGGGCGCGCCGCCTGCGTTGACATCGGCCACCCCGACGGCAGCGGCCGCCCCGGCCTCACCGCCGCCTGCTTCGCCGGCTGCCCCGCCTGCGGCCGAGCAGGCCCTTGCGCAAGGGGTGCGCTCGTATCAGGGCGGCAAGTACGCGATGGCGGAAGTGCAGCTCAAGCTGGCGTTGAAGGAAGGCCTGGCCGCCTCGGCAGACCGTGCCAGCGCGCACAAGCACCTGGCGTTCATCTACTGCACCAGCCAGCGCGAGAAGCTGTGCCTGGACGCCTTCAAGGCCGCCCGCGCCGCGGACCCGGCTTTTGCGCTGAGCAAGACCGAATCGGGCCACCCGATGTGGGCGCGAACCTATCAGCGCGCCATGGCAGAGACGCGCCCCCGCGCGCCCCGCAAGACGGCGCGCTGAGCGCCGTCATTGGAGCGGGCTCAGTCCGCCAGCGAGATCTCGAACTTGCGGTCGCCCTGACGGGCCCAGCGCAGGGCCTCTTCGTTCAGCAAGTGCAGCGTGCGCGGGTGCTGCTCGGCCCAGCGGCGTGACAGCATCAGGCGCGTGCGCGTGCGGCCATGCCGCAGGGCGGCCACTTCAGCCGGCAGGTCGACCCGTGCGTGATGCAGGATCAACGCAAGCCGCAGACACAGCACCTGGTTCATCAACGCGGTGTCGTGCAGAAACTCGGCGAGCTTGATCAGTTCGCCCCGCTGCCCCAGCACCAGCGTGGCCAGCCGGCGCAACTGCGATTGCGAGAACCCCGACGCATCGACATGGCCCAGCAGGTAAGCGCTGTGGCGGTGGTGGTCGTGGTGAGACACCATCATGCCGATCTCGTGCAGCGCGGCGGCCCAGCCCAGTTCGCGGACGTCTTCGCCTTCGCCCGATGTCTGTCCTTCCCGCAGACTGCCCCACAGCTGCAGGGCGCGCTGGCGCACCCGTTCGGCCTGCAGCGTGTCCACCTGGAAGCGTTGCTGCAGCTCGCGCACCGAGCTGTCGCGCGGGTCGGGCAGGCGGTGGTTGCGCGCGGCCTCCACGCGCTCTTCCAGATCGAAGATCACGCCCTGGCGCAGCGCGCCCTTGGCCGGCCGCAAGGCCTCGATGTCGAACTGCATGGCCAGCGTGTAGAGGATGCTCAGGCCGCCGCCCAGCACCGCCTTGCGCTCGGGCTTGAGCCCCGGCAGGTTGAGCGCGTCCTGGTGGCCGGCCTCGATGCAGCGCGAGATGCACCAGCGCAGCGCGTCGGCGGTGATCGTGCCGTCGGTGATGCCATTGGCCGCCAGGATCTGCGACACCGCGCCCACGGTGCCCGATGAGCCGAGCGCCTCCTGCCACTGGTCGCGCTGGAACAGCGTCAGCGCCTCTTCCAGCTCGGCGCCGGCGGCAATCTGCGCAGCGCGGAAGGCCTCGGCCGTGTAGCGCCCCTGAGGAAAGTGTTGGAGCGACAGGCTCACGCTGCCCACGCCGAAGGACTCGGTACGCTGCGGGGTGCGGCCATGGCCCAGGATCATTTCGGTGGAGCGCCCGCCGATGTCGATCACCAGACGGGGCAGTTCGCTGGCCTGCAGTCGGGCCACGCCCTGGAAGATCAGGCGCGCTTCTTCACGGCCGGAAATCACCTCGATAGGGTGGCCCAGGACGAGGTTGCCGCGTTGCAGAAAGGCATCACGGTTGCGCGCCTCGCGCAGTGTCTGGGTGGCCACGGCCCGCACCTGCCACGGGGCAAAGCCCTTGAGGCGCTGTGCAAACAGCGCCAGGCAGGCCAGGCCACGCTGCGTGGCTTCTTCGGTCAGCAGGCCGCGGGCATCCAGTCCGGCGCCCAGGCGCACGGTTTCCTTCAGGTAATCGACCCGCTTGTAGCGCCCCTTGCTCAGCTCGGCGATCTCAAGCCGGAAGCTGTTGGAGCCCATGTCGATGGCGGCCAGCAGATGGGGGAAGCGGCTGGTTTCCAGGGTGCCCTGGCCCTTGCCCGTCTTGGTGCGCAGCAGTGTGTCCATCGCCGTATTGTCCTCCGACTGCATGACAGTCCGGTCAAGGCGGCCGGGGCGGTGTTGACAGGTTTGCTAGGATCACTGGATGACCCTGTTTTACATCGTCGCTGTCACCCTCCTCGGCGGCGTGATCTCTGTCGGCCTGGCCGCGGCCGTGTCGGCGCCCTTGCTGGGCCTCATCGTCCGTCACCTGGTCAGCCTGTCCACAGGGGTTCTGCTCGGCACGGCCCTGCTGCACGTTCTGCCTGAAGCCTTCGAAAGCGACGTGGCACCGCACTCGCTGTTTCTCACGCTGCTGGGCGGGCTCATGTTCTTCTTCCTGCTGGAAAAGGCTGAGCTGTACCGCCACGGTCATCACCATGAGCACGACGACCACGACCATCACCACGGCTTCGACGCCGAGCAGGCCGGGCGCGGCGGGTGGAGCGTGCTCATCGGCGACAGCATCCACAACTTCTGCGACGGCGTGCTGATTGCGGCCGCCTTTCTGGCCGATCCGCACATCGGCGCGGTGACCGCCCTGGCCATCATCGCCCACGAGATCCCCCAGGAGGTAGGCGACTACATCGTGCTGGTGAACGCCGGATTTTCACGCCTGCGGGCGCTGACCTACAACATGATCTCAGGCCTGGCGGCGGTGGTCGGCGGGGTGCTGGGCTACTTTCTGATCGCACCGTGGCAGGCCTACCTGCCCTACATGATGGTGGTGGCGGCCAGCAGCTTCATCTACGTGGCCGTGGCCGACCTCATCCCGCAGCTCCAGAAGCGCCTGCACTGGCGAGACACCGCCCTGCAGATTGTGTGGCTGGCGGTGGGCCTGGGCATGATCGGTCTGATCGTCAGCGGTCTGCACGAGCACGGCCATGCCGCAGGCCACGCGCACACGCAGGACCACGCACACGAGCCCGCGCCGGCTGAGCCGGCGGCGCGCTGACTGCCCTCAGCGCCGCGCTTTCAGCGGCGCACTGGCCTGGGTGGCGCCGATGCCGGCCAGCACGATGAGCGCCATGCCGAGCACCGCGATGCCGTGCACCGGATCGTCGAACAGCACCACGCCGAGCACGAAGGCGTGTGCAATGCCAAGGTATTGCAGGCTCGCCATCGCCAGCGCGTTGCCCCGCGCATAGGCGCGCGTCATGCACACCTGGGCCAGCGTGGCGAACAGACCGGTGCCCAACAACCACATGAGCGTGGCGCCGGTGGGCGGTGTCCAGCCGTGCCCCTGGTAAACGGTCTCGACCGCGCTGATCAGCAGGCCGGACACGGCCCCGAACAGCGAGAAGTAGAAGACGACGCGGACCTCGGGCTCGCCCGCGCGGCCCAGGCTGGCAACCTGGAAGTAGGCGGTGGCCGAGAGCGTCCCCGACACCAGACCGATCAGGCCGGGCAGCCACAGATCGCGCTCGATGGTGGGGCGCAGCACCAGCGTCACCCCGAGAAAGCCGATGGCGACGGCAACCAGCAGCGGCACCGGCACGGCGGGCGCGGCCTGGCCTCGCCAGCGGCGCCAGGCCACCTGGAGCACCAGGAATACCGCCATCCACACCGAGGACATGTAGTTGAGCGTGACCGCGGTGGACAGCGGCAGCGTGCCCAGCGTGTAGAACCACATGGCCAGCGCCGAGACGCCCGAGGCCCCGCGCTGCAGGTGCAGCATCGGGACGGCTGTGCGCAGCTTCAGGCCCGTGCGCCAGGCCAGCAGCCCCATCAGCACCGCGCCCACGCCCCCGCGAAAAAAAACGACCTCCCCGGTGGAGGCCGTCTGGGAGGCCATCTTCACGCACACGCCCATCAGCGCGAACAGCACGGTGGCCGTGACCATCAGCCACGGCGCCGTCAGGCGGTTGAAGGCGGCGCGCAAGGGCGGGGATCAGGGACGGTCGTCGGACTCGGCCGGCCAGGCCATGGCGCGGCGGTACCACTCGTGGAAGTGCTGCATGCCGTCTTCCATCGGACTCTGATACGGGCCGACCTCGTTGTCACCCCGTGCCAGCAGGGCCTTGCGGCCCGCGTCCATGCGCTCGGCAATCTCGTCGTCCTCGATGCAGGTCTCCATGTAGGCGGCCTGCTGGGCTTCGACGAACTCGCGCTCGAAGGCGGCGATCTCTTCGGGGTAGTAGAACTCCACCACGTTGAGCGTCTTCTGTGGGCCTTGCGGGTACATGTTCGACACCACCAGCACGTGCGGATACCACTCGACCATCATTGTCGGGTAGTAGGTCAGCCACACGGCGCCCTGGGTGGGCCTCTCGCCGCCGCGGTACTTCATGACCACGTCGTGCCACTTCTTGTAGACGTCGGAGCCCGGGCGGTCGAAGGTGGACGCCACGCCCACCGTCTGCACAGAGTACTCCTTGGCCATGTCCCAGCGCAGGTCGTCGCAGGTCACGAAGTTGCCCAGGCCGGGGTGGAAGGGGCCGACGTGGTAGTCCTCCAGATAGACCTCGATGAAGGTCTTCCAGTTGTAGTTGCACTCGTGCAGCTCAACACGGTCGAGTACGTAGCCCGAGAAGTCCAGGTCGCCGCCCGGCTTGAAGCGCGCATCGATGCCGGCCAGGTCGGCCGCGATGTCGCGGCCGTTGTCCTCGAACAGCAGGCCGTTCCAGTTGCGCAGCTTGTAGTTGTTGAGGTTCAGGCACGGGTCGTGGTCGAAGTGCGGCGCGCCGATCAACTCGCCCTTGTGCGAGTAGGTCCAGCGGTGCAGCGGGCACACGATGTTGTTGCGGCTGTTGCCGCGGCCCTTGAGCATGATGGCCTGGCGGTGTCGGCAGACGTTCGAGATCAGCTCGATGCCGTCTTTCGTGCGCACGAGCGCGCGGCCTTCGTTTTCCTGGGGCAGGGCATAGTAGTCGCCGACCTCGGGCACGCTCAGGGCGTGGCCGAGGTAGCGCGGACCGGACTGAAAGATGCGTTCGAGCTCCTCCTTGTACAGTGATTCGTCGAAGTAGACGGACACGGGCAGCTGCGTGCGGCTGCGGCGAAGGGCGGTGAGCGCAGGACTCAGGTCGGACATGATCCCCAGGATCTCCAAAAACCAATGTCAACCCCCTCTGGCTGCTGGCGGGGCGGGCCCGTGCGGCGTCCAGAGGTTTGATAAATCCCTCAGGCCAGCGGTGAACCGTCAGGAAGGACGGCGCCGGGCGCAAGGGGCCACAAAAAACCCGAAATGCCATCAATGAGGACCATTCCGGGGAACCGTACATTGTACCTGCGGGCTTTCCCCGAGGCAAAGCGGGCGCCTGATCCCGGTCAAGCTGAAGGGACGGAAATGCCCCGTGCCCGAGGGTGCGAGCGCGCGCGACAGTACCGAGGGAACGCGCGGGGCCTGGGCGCCTCGAAATAGAATACGCGTTTGCCCGCAAGCCGGGCCCCACCTCAGGCAAGACCATGGCCAAGTCCCCCGCCGGCGGCGCCGGTTCCCTCCCTGCCGATGTCGCGCTGCCCGCGACGTACGAAGCGGCCCTGGCCGAGCTCGAACAGCTCGTCGGCCAGATGGAAAGCGGCGCCTTGCCCCTGGAGCAACTGCTGGGCAGCTACCAGCGCGGCGCGCAGTTGCTGCAGTTCTGCCGCACCCGCCTGGAGGCCGTCGAGGCGCAGGTGAAGCTGCTGGAAGACGGCCAGCTCAAGCCCTGGGACGACGCATGACCGGATCCGCCGTGTGGGGCCGCTGGTCGGCCGATGTGCTTGCCCGCGTCGAGGCCGCCCTGGACACTTGGGTGCCAGCCTGCGCGCCCGCGCGCCTCGGAGAGGCCATGCGCTACGGGGTGCTGGACGGTGGCAAGCGCCTGCGCGCGCTGCTGGTGCAGGCGGCGGCCGAGGCGGTGGGCGCCTGCAGCACGCCCGCCGGGGCCGAGGCGGCATTGCGTGCGGCCTGTGCCGTCGAGCTGATTCACGCCTATTCGCTGGTGCACGACGACATGCCGTGCATGGACAACGACGTGCTGCGCCGGGGCAAGCCCACGGTGCACGTGGCCTACGGCGAGGCCTGTGCCATGCTGGCCGGCGACGCCATGCAGGCGCTGGCCTTCGAGGTGCTCACGCCCGATGAAGGCGAGGGGGCTGGCGTCGACCCCGTGCTGCAGGCCCGTCTGGTGCGGTTGCTGGCGCGTGCCTCGGGTGAGTCGGGCATGGCCGGTGGCCAGGCCATCGACCTGGCCAGTGTGGGCCAGGCGCTCGATGAGGCCACTCTGCGCGACATGCATCAGCGCAAGACCGGCGCGCTGCTGCGCGCCAGCGTGCAGATGGGCGCTGCGTGTGGCGGCGTGGCGGCTGACGCGACGGCGTGGGCCGCCCTGACCGATTACGGCCACGCGATGGGTCTGGCCTTCCAGATCGTGGACGACGTGCTGGACGCCACCCAGGGCTCCGACAAGCTGGGCAAGACCGCGGGCAAGGACGCCGGTGCCAACAAGCCCACCTACGTGAGCCTGCTGGGCCTGGAAGGCGCCCGCGCCGAAGCCAATGCCTTGCTGCAGCAGGCGCTGGATGCGCTGGCCCGCAGCGGACTGGGCGCCGAGGCGACCGCGCCGCTGGCCGCCCTTGCCGAGCGCATCGTGCGCCGTGACCACTGATTGACGTGCCCCTCGCCCGCACCCAGAACAAGCAATCCCCCCTAGGATGACGACCATGACCTACCCCCTGCTGTCGAAGATCGATCAGCCCGCCGACCTGCGTCACCTGTCGCGGTCCGAGCTGCGGCAGCTGGCCACAGAGCTGCGCGAGTACCTGCTGCAAAGCGTGTCGCGCACGGGCGGGCACCTGTCGTCCAACCTGGGCACGGTCGAACTGACCATCGCGCTGCACCACGTCTTCCAGACGCCGCATGACCGCCTGGTGTGGGACGTGGGCCACCAGACCTATCCCCACAAGATCCTGACCGGCCGCCGCGACCGCATGCCGACGCTGCGCCAGTTCGGCGGCATGAGCGGCTTCCCGCGGCGCGACGAGAGCGAGTACGACACCTTCGGCACGGCGCACTCGTCCACCTCGATCTCGGCGGCGCTCGGCATGGCGCTGGGTGCGCAGTTGCGCGGTGAGGCGCGCAAAGCCGTGGCCATCATTGGCGATGGCGCGATGACCGCCGGCATGGCCTTCGAGGCCCTGAACAACGCCGGAGTGCCGCATGCCGGCAAGATGCCCAATCTGCTGGTGGTGCTCAACGACAACGACATGTCGATCTCACCGCCGGTCGGGGCGCTGAACCGCCACCTGGCGCGCCTGATGTCGGGCCGCTTCTACACCGCCGCCCGCGAAAGCGCCAAACAGGTGCTGAAGAACGCGCCGCCGCTGTTCGAGCTGGCCAAGCGCCTGGAAGAGCACGCCAAGGGCATGGTCGTGCCCGGCACCATCTTCGAAGAATTCGGCTTCAACTACGTCGGCCCGATCGACGGCCACGACCTCGACAGCCTGATCCCCACGCTGGAAAACCTGCGCGAGCTGGAAGGCCCGCAGTTCCTGCACGTGGTGACCAAGAAGGGCTATGGCTACAAGCTGGCCGAAGCCGACCCGATTGCCTACCACGGCCCTGGCAAGTTCGACCCGGCCGTGGGCCTGGTCAAGCCGGCGCCGGTCGAGCCGCCCAAGCCCACCTTCACGCAGGTGTTCGGCCAGTGGCTGTGCGACATGGCCGCCGCCGACAGCCGCCTGGTCGGCATCACGCCGGCCATGCGCGAAGGCTCGGGCATGGTGGAGTTCCACCAGAAGTACCCCGGTCGCTATTTCGACGTGGGCATTGCCGAGCAGCATGCCGTGACGTTCGCTGGTGGCCTGGCCTGCGAAGGGCTGAAGCCGGTGGTGGCCATCTATTCGACCTTCCTGCAGCGTGCCTACGACCAACTGATCCACGACGTGGCGCTGCAGAACCTCCCGGTGGTGTTCGCGCTCGACCGCGCGGGGATTGTCGGGGCCGACGGCGCCACGCACATGGGCGCCTTCGACATTGCCTTCGTGCGCTGTATCCCGAACATGAGCATGCTGACCCCGGCCGACGAGGCCGAGTGCCGGCAGGCGCTCAGTGCAGCGTATGCGCAGAACCACCCGGTGGCGGTGCGCTACCCGCGGGGCGCAGGGGCCGGCGTGCCCGTGCCCACCGACCTGACGCCCATGCCGTGGGGCAAGGGCGAGGTGCGCCGCCAGGCGGCGGCGCCGGCGGCCGGCCAGCGCGTCGCCATCCTGGCGTTCGGCACGCTGCTGTATCCGGCCCTCCAGGCCGGCGAGGCGCTGGACGCCACCGTGGCCAACATGCGCTTCGTGAAGCCGCTCGATGTAGAGCTGGTGAAGCAGCTGGCCGCCGAGCACGACCTGATCGTGACGGTGGAAGAAGGTTGCGTGCAGGGCGGTGCGGGCTCGGCGGTGGCCGAGGCGCTGGCGGCGGCGGGGATCACGAAGCCCATGCTGATGCTGGGTCTGCCCGACGAGTTCGTCGAACATGGCGAGCCCGCGCGCTTGTTGAGCCTGTGCGGCCTGGATGCCGCCGGCATTGAACAGGCCGTGCGGACCAGGCTGGCGGCGACCGACCGAGCCTGATCCTGCGGGGCCTGCGGCCCGACTTCGGCCGTCTCTCCCTGAGCGTTTGTCTTTGAAGCCGCGCACGTCGAGGTGCGCGAGCTTGTGTCAAGGCAGGTGGGGGCTCAGGCCGCCTGCTGGCTTTCTTCCTGGGCGACTTCGGCATCGCTTCCGTGGCCACCACAGCTGCCCCCACAACCGGAAATGGCTTGCTCGGGCAGGGCTTCAGGCTGGGCGATCTGCCCTGTGAGCGGGTCGTAGCCCACGCTCTTGAGGTGCAGGGCCAAGCCAGCGTCCATGGTCTGCGCGTGGTGCGGGAACCAGATGGTCAGCTCGTGCGCCATCTGCCGAATGGGGGCGAGGTTGCCCTGCGCGCCCAGTTCGGCGCCTTCCTTCAGCACCTTCAGCACCACCGCGTGCTGGGTCATGTGGCAGCTGCCGGGGGCGAACCCGGTGGCTTCCATCCAGCGGTCTTCCTGCCCGAAGTGATCGATCGTGTGATCGATCAGCGTCTGCCAGCGGGCCAGCAGCGCGGCGTCATCGGCCGCCTGCACTTCAGCAAGCAGATCGACGAACTCGCGGTGCGTGTCGTCCATGACGGGCATGGCGAGGGACAGGGCATCGGACCAAACAAGGCTGGACATGGGCGACTTTCTTGGAAGGGCGCGGTCAGACAGGCGCCGTGCTGGAAGACGCAGCTTAGCCAGCGAGGTCGCGCGCTGGCTTGCGACAACGCAAACCTCGGGTGTTTTGGCGGTCGGGCCACACCTTCGAAACATGCCGTCACACTCCGGGCCCCATCCGCCCCCTCGGAGCGGGGGAGGGGGCGCCTTCGCTTCCCGTGATTTGTGTCTATTCTGACAAGTCTGTGACTTTTACATGATCCAAAGAGGAGGGTTTGTCGATGAAGAACTTGAGCCATGTCGTCACGGCGTTGGCCGCTGGCGCCGCGTTGCTCGCAGCCGGCCACGCCGCGCATGCGGGTGCACTGATCACCTATGGCAATACGACGCTGGGCGTCAATGACACGGGCGAGCTGAATTTTTCAGGAAACGGGCCAGGCGGGTTCGCTACGTACGGTGTCTACCGTGATGGGGTAGGCGATGCCATCTCCCCGGGTTGCTTCTGTGAGGGTTGGGGCGTCTCCGTCGAGACGGCCGGCGGCAGCTTCTCGACCTGGGCCAACCAGAGCAGCGGCTCGGGCGGGTTCGGCTCGGGCAACACGTTCGGCGCCACCGGCTCGACGGCCACCTCGCACGTCAACATGGCGGGCATCGGCGTGTCCGTGCGGCAGGCCTATGGGCCTTCGCTGGCGGCCGATGTCTTCCAGAATCAGGTGACCATCACGAACAACTCGGGCGCGCGGGTCGACAACCTGGTGTACCGCCGTGTGATGGACTGGGACGTCCCTCCGACACAGTTCTCCGAGTACGTCAGCCACACCGGCGTCACCGCCAACCTGACGACGAACGGTGGCAACGTGCGCTACGCGAGCGACAACGGCTTTGCTTCATCGAATCCATCCTGGTCAGCCAGCTACATCGACGGCACGACGGTGAACACCGATTTCACGCGCTCCGGTCCCAATGACCATGGCTCGGTGTTCGACTTCGCCTTCGGTCCGCTCGAAGCCGGTGCCAGCCGTATCTTCAACATCTACTACGGCAGCGCGGCCAACGAGGCGGCTGCGGTGTCCAAGCTCGCAGCGCTGGGAGCCAACCTGTATTCGCTGGGGCAACCCAGCGTCGGGGACCCGGGTGCCGCCGCCACCTTCCTGTTCGGCTTTGGCGGCGTGGGCGGTGTCGAGGTGGGCAGCAGTGAGGGCGTGCCCATCCTGCCGTTCATGCCGGCAGAAGGCCAGTTCGTGTTCGACGCGCCGGTCACCCGTCGCTGGTACGACCCGCCTGTCGCCGAGGGCTTCGACATTGCCCTGGAAGGCGGCAGCACCTTCATCAGCGTGACGGCACCGAGCGGTTTCTCCGACATGATCATCCTCGCCGAGGATGGCACCGTGCTGGACGGCGACTTCGATGCCGGTGAGACCTTCACCTTCAGCACGGGCATGCATGCCGCGTTCCGCATCCGCGGGCTGTCGCTGGACGTCGAATCGCCCGGGTTTGCCTCGGCGCTGCCCCTGTTTCTCGACTTCACGCCGGGTGCCACGCGCATGACGTGGACTGCTGCGCTGGCGACGCCGCCGGTGCCGGAGCCGGAAACCTACGCGCTGGCCTTGACTGGCCTGCTGGCGGTCGCCGTGGCGCGTCGTCGCCGCGCACATTGACCGTGTAGCGGGGGTCCTCGTGCGGTTTGCCGCACGAGGGCATTTGCCTCAACCCAGCCGTGCGCGGTGGCGTGCCACCTGTGCACGCACCTGTTCCGGTGCCGTCCCGCCCAGGATGTTGCGGGCGTTCAGCGAGCCACGCAGGCTCAGCACCTCGTACACGTCCTGTTCGATCGCGGGGTTGTAGGCCTTCAGCTTGTCCAGCGGCAGCTCCGACAGGTCCGCGCCGGCCGCGATGGCGTCCTTCACGGCGTGGGCCACCACTTCGTGCGCATCACGGAAGGGCAGGCCCTTCTTCACCAGGTAGTCGGCCAGGTCGGTGGCGGTGGCGTAGCCCTTCTTGGCCGCGCGCTCCATCGCTTCGGGCTTGACGGTGATGCCGGCGGCCATCTCGGCGAAGATGCGCAGTGTGTCCTTCAGGGTGTCGACCGTGTCGAACAGCGGCTCCTTGTCTTCCTGGTTGTCCTTGTTGTAAGCCAGGGGCTGGCCTTTCATCAAGGTGATCAGGCCCATCACGTGGCCCACCACGCGACCGGTCTTGCCGCGCGCCAGTTCGGGCACGTCGGGGTTCTTCTTCTGCGGCATGATCGACGAGCCCGTGCAGAAGCGGTCGGCCAGGTCGATGAAGCCGAAGCTCTGGCTCATCCACAGGATCAGCTCTTCGCTCAGGCGCGAGACGTGCACCATCAGGAGCGAGGCGGCGGCGGTGAATTCGATCGCGAAATCCCGGTCGCTCACACCGTCCAGGCTGTTCTGGCACACGGCTTCGAAGCCCAGCGTGCGGGCCACGCGCTCGCGGTCGAGAGGGTAGCTGGTGCCGGCCAGCGCGGCCGAGCCCAGCGGCAGACGGTTGACCCGCTTGCGCAGGTCGATCATGCGCTCGGCATCGCGGGCAAACATCTCCACATAGGCCAGCAGGTGGTGGCCGAAGGCCACGGGCTGGGCCACCTGCAGGTGCGTGAAGCCGGGCAGGATCACGTCGGCGTTCTGCTCGGCCACGTCCACCAGGGCCTTCTGCAACTCGGTCAGCAGCACGCCGATCTCGTCGATCTCGCCGCGCAGCCACAGGCGCACATCGGTGGCCACCTGGTCGTTGCGCGAACGGCCCGTGTGCAGGCGCTTGCCGGCATCGCCCACGAGCTGCGTCAGGCGGGCCTCGATGTTGAGGTGCACGTCTTCCAGGTCGAGCTTCCACTCGAACTGGCCGGATTCGATCTCGGCCGTGATCTGCGCCATGCCTTTCTGGATGGCGGCGAGGTCGTCGGCAGAGATCAGACCTTGCGCTGCAAGCATGTCGGCGTGGGCCAGTGAGCCCTGGATGTCGGCCTTCCACAGGCGCTTGTCGAAAAACACGCTCGCGGTGTAGCGTTTGACCAGCTCGCTCATGGGCTCGGAAAACAGGGCCGACCAGGCCTGGGACTTCTTGTCGAGTTGGTTGGTGCTCATGGGGCGTGATCCGGACGCGCGCTTCGCGCAAAATGTGCAAACCATGGATTCTACGGAGCATGCCGCCCCTGGCGCCAGCGCGGCGGGCGAGCCGCCTGCCTGGGCGGTGTCCACACAGTTCGCATTGACGCAATTCGGGACCACCGAAACGGCGCCGCGCCCGCAACCCCCTTCGCCCTTCGACGTCTGCCACGTCGGGGTGGTGCTGCGCGTGGTGCTGGGCGTGCAGCTGGTGGTGGCGCTGGGTACGTCCTTTGGTTCCACCAGCCTGCCGGACGCACTGAATCGCTGGATGCAGGGTTCGGTGGTGGCACTGCCTGGCAGCCTGCTGTGGCTGGTGGTGGCCTGTGCCAGCCGGCGCTGGCTGGACCAGCGCAGCGAGCCTGTGCAGTGGGGGGTGGCGGGCTCGCTGGGGGCCGTCAGCGGGCTGGTGGGGGCCGCACAAGGGTTGTGGCTGGATTGGTTGCTGGGGGTGCCCCGTTCACTGGTGTGGTCTCTGCTGCCCGCCATGGGCACGGGGGCGGCGCTCGCCTGTGCGGGGCTGGCGTGGTTGCGTCACCGCAGCCGCAGCGAGTTGCCCGCGCATGCCGCGGCCCGGCTGGCCGAGTTGCAGGCACGCATCCGGCCGCACTTTCTGTTCAACACGCTGAACACGGCGATCGCGCTGGTGCAGATCGACCCGCAGCGGGCCGAGTCGGTGCTGGAAGACCTGGCGGAGCTGTTTCGCCAGGCGCTGGTGTCGCCCACGATGCGCTCGACGCTGCGCGACGAGGTGGATCTCGCCCGCCGCTACCTGAGCATCGAGCAATTGCGGTTCGGCGATCGCATGACGGTGCGCTGGGAACTGGACGAAGCCGCAGCCGAGGCCGAACTGCCGGCGCTCATTCTGCAACCGCTGGTGGAGAACGCCGTGCGCCACGGCATCGAACCGTCGCCGGAAGCGGGCTGGATCGTGGTCCGCAGCCGGGTGCAGGCGGGCCGTGTCGAGCTCTCGGTGCGCAACTCCGTGCCAGCTGCATTGACGGTTCCTGGGGTGGCCCGGCCCGGGCACGGCATGGCATTGCGCAACGTGCGGCAGCGGCTGAAACTGATGCACGATGTGGAGGCCGATTTCGAGGCGGGCTTGCAGCGCGGTGACGGAGAGCGTCAACCCGGTGTCTATGTGGTACGGCTCAGCGTGCCGCTGCGGCGTACGCGTCCCTGAGTCGATCCGGTCAGATCCCCTTCGCAACATGAGTCAGGACATCTCACCTTTGCGCATTGCCCTGGTCGATGACGAGCCGTTGGCGCGCATGCGCATCCGCGCTCTGGTCGGGCAGACCGGCGAAATGGCCGAGGTCGCAGCCGAGTTCGGCGAGCCGGTCACCGCCCTGATGTGGCTGCAGGAGCAGGACGATCGCGGCGAGCCGGTCGACTTGGTCCTGCTCGACATCCAGATGCCCGGGCTGGATGGCATGACGCTGGCCGCGCGGTTGCGGAGCCTGCGGCAGCCGCCCGCGGTGGTGTTCGTGACCGCCCATGCCGAGCACGCGCTGCGTGCCTTCGACCTGGCCGCGGTCGACTACCTCACCAAACCCGTGCGTCTGGACCGCCTGACAGCATCGTTGCAGCGGGTGCGGGCGCTGCGACCACCCATGGTGCCGCGCGAGGCCGAGGCACTGGCAGACAGCGAGGTGTTCGTGGTGCAGGACCGCGGACGCGTGGTGCGCATCCCGCTGGCCGACATCCTGTACTTCAAGGCCGAGCAGAAGCTGGTGGTGTTGCGCACCCTGCATGACAGCCATACGTTGACTGACTCGCTGACGGAGCTGGAAGGCCAGGTCGGTGAGCGCTTCATCCGGGTCCACCGCAATGCGCTGGTGGCGCGCCAGGCGATGCGCGCGCTGGAGCGTCGGCCCGACGAGGACGAGGGCGGCGAAGGCTGGGCCGTGCAGGTGCGCCCGACGATGGAGTGGCTGGCGGTGTCGCGGCGGCAAGTGAGTGCCGTGCGTGACGCCATGGCAATGCAAACGTGAGCCAGTTCTGAAAAGCAGAAGGCCACCCGGAGGTGGCCTTGTCGCATGGCGCCGGCGTCCCGGGTCAGAAGCCCAGGCTGGCCAGCAGGTCGTCGACCTCGCTCTGGTTGGCGACCACGTCGGTGCGGCCTTCGGGGTTGACCACCGGACCCTCGAGCTTGGGCTCCACCAGATGGGCCGTCAGGGCCGCTTCGACCTTGTGGGCCTGCTCGGGTGGCGCGGCCTGCACCAGCAGCTTGACCAATTGGGATTCGAGGTCGGAGGCGAGGCGCACCACTTTGGCCACGACCTGACCGGTCAGGTCGTGGAAGTCCTGCGCCATCATGATGTCGGTCAGGTGGCCGTCGACCCGGTGGGTCACCTTCTCGACGTCCTGCACGAAGTTGAATACTGCGCCGCTCGCCACGGCCTTGACCGGGTCTGCGGTGATCTGCGAGGCCAGCTTGCGTGTCTCGTTGGCGATGTGCTCCTGGTCCGCCTTGGCGGTGTCGACCAGGTTGAGCACCTTCTCGGCGGCCTCGGCCGTCTTGTTGGCGATGTAGTTGAGCCGGCTGCGGGCGTCGGGCAGGTCGTCGACGTTGTTCTTCAGCCCAGGCAGGACCCCCAGCATGTTCATCGTGTCGTGCAACTGGCGGGTCAGCGTGCCCAGTTGCTGGAAGATCTCCGGCGAGGCCGCCGGCATCTGCATGTTGTCTGGCAGGTCCACTTTCATCGTCGGCTCCCTTGTTGCTCAGGCCGTGGTGGCGAGCTTTTGCATGATCTTTTGTACTTTTTCTTCCAGCGTCGCCTTGGTGAAGGGCTTGACGATGTAGCCCGCCGCACCCGATTGGGCCGCCAGCACGATGTCTTCCTTCTTCGCTTCGGCGGTCACCATCAGCACGGGCAGGTGCTTGAGGCCATCGTCTGCCTTGATGGCCTTGAGCAGCTCGAAGCCGTTCATGTTCGGCATGTTGATGTCGCTGACGACAAAGTCGAAGCGACCGTTCTTCAGCATGTTGAGTGCGACCGCACCGTCCTCGGCTTCTTCGGCGTTGATGTAGCCGATCTCCTTGAGGAGGCCTCGCACGATCCGTCGCATCGTGGAGAAGTCGTCCACGATCAGGAATTTCATGTCAGCGGGTTGGCTCATGGGGTCGTCCTTGGGTCTGGTGCCGGCGTGGCCGCCGGGCTCATTGCAGGCTTATCGGCCGGTGAGGTCGGGTCTTGAGGGGCGGATGTCCGACTCGGGCGGGGCTGAGGGGGGCTCATCGTCCTCGGCCGTGACCGATTCGGCACGTGCGGCGCCAAAGAACCTGTCTTCGGCCTCGCGGTTCATCACGATGATGCTGATGCGGCGGTTCAGCGGGCTTTCCGGGCTGTCCTTTTCGTACAGCATGCTGGCGGCCAGCCCCTGCACCCGCAGCACCTTGGCGCCGCTCAGGCCGCCGGCGATCAGTTCACGCCGTGACGCATTGGCTCGATCGGCCGACAGTTCCCAGTTGCTGTAGCCGCGCTCACCGCCACTGAAGGGCTTGGCGTCGGTGTGGCCCTCGATGGTCAGCCGGTTGGGGACTTCGTCCAGCACGCCGCCGATGGCGCGCAGGATGTCGCGCATATAGCCTTGCACGTCGCTGGAGCCGCTGTCGAACATGGCGCGGTTCTGGTCGTCCACGATCTGGATGCGCAGGCCTTCGGCGGTGAGGTCGAGCCGGATCTGGCTCTGGTACTTCGCGAGGCGGTCGTCGTTGGCCACCACCTCTTCCACCTTCTGCTTGAGCACCCGCAGGCGCTCGGCCTCGGCGCGTGCCTGTTCGGCGCGGATGGCGCGGCGGCGACGCTTTTCCTCGGCCGCGTCCGAACTGCCCTTCTTCACCTGGCCCACGGTTTCGCTGAGGTTGTTGCCGCCGCCCTTGACGATCGAGGTCGCGTCGCCCGCGCCGCTGCCGCCAAAAAACGCCACCTTCAACGGGCTGTTGAAGTAGTCGGCAATGCCCTTCTTGTCGCCTTCGGTGGTCGAGCCCAGCAGCCACATCAACAGGAAGAAGGCCATCATGGCGGTCACGAAGTCGGCATAGGCGATCTTCCACGCACCACCATGGGCGGCATGGCCACCCTTCTTGATGCGTTTGATGATGATCGGCTGGACCTTCTTGGAGTCACCGGCCATGGCGGGCTTTCACGGTATGCGAGGAGGCAGAAGACGTGATCGGGATCACTTCTTCTTCACGTGGGTTTCGAGCTCGGCAAAGGTGGGGCGCTCGGTCGAGTACAGCACCTTGCGGCCGAACTCGATGGCCACTTGGGGCGCGTAGCCCTGCATCGAAGCCAGCAGCACGGTCTTCACCACCTGGAATTCCTTGGTGCCTTCGTCCAGCTTCTGCTCCATCAAGCCACCCAGCGGCTCCACCACGCCGTAGGCCAGCAGAATGCCCAGGAAGGTGCCGACGAGGGCCGAGCCGATCATGCCGCCCAGCACGGCCGGGGGCTGGCCCACCGAGCCCATGGTGTTCACCACACCCAGCACCGCGGCCACGATGCCGAAGGCGGGCAGGGCGCCGGCCAGACGCGCCACCGCGGCGCAGGCCGCGTGGCCCTCGTGGTGGTGGGTGTCGATCTCGTTGTCCATCAGGGTTTCGATCTCGTGGGCGTTCAGGTTGCCCGAGACCATCATGCGCAGGTAGTCGGTCACGAACTCGATCACGTGGTGGTCGTGTCCGACGGTCGGGTACTTGCCGAACAGAGCGGAGTTGTGCGGGTCCTCGACGTCCTTCTCGATGGACATCAGGCCCTCCTTGCGGATTTTCTGCAGCACTTCATAGAGCATCGCCATGAGCTCCATGTAGCGGTCCTTGGTGTACTTCGAGCCCTTGAACAGGGGCCCGAACTGCCCGAGCACGGCCTTCACGGTCTTGGGCTGGTTGTTCACCAGGAAAGCACCAATGGCACCCCCACCGATGGCCATCATTTCGGTCGGCATGGCGTGAATGATCACGCCCATGTTGCCCCCGTGGATGATGTAGGCGCCGAAGATGCAGCCCAGGCAGACGATGTATCCGATCGCGACGAACATGGTGGTGGGTCAGGTACTGGTCATGTCGGCATCTTCGGTCAGCAGGGTGGCGGCCGATGCCGGAAACAGCGCCGCACTCCCGCTGCTTATCCCGCTCAGGTTTCACCTGGTGGCAAGCGCGCCGCGTTTGCACCAAGCAAAAAGGCGGGCCCGAAGCGGGCCCGCCAAGAGCACGTCCGTCCTCGGTCGTGCCCAGAGGAGACAAGCAAAGGGCGATTCGCTGTCGAACCGCCTGATGGGGTATCGGCGTGTGGGCGGCAGACTTGAGGGCTGACCGCCGGGGCGACGTCAGTGCAGCTGGATGCCGCCGGCGGCCTTGCCCTTGCCGGCCCTCGCCGGCGGGTTGCACAGGCCGCACACGAAGTGGCGGGCCATCTCGTGCGGGTGGGTGACGAAGTGTCCGCCGCATTGCGTGCAACGCGTCAGGCTCAGCATGCCCGTGTCGATGAACTTGACCAGGCGCCAGGCGCGGGTCACCGACAGCAGCGGCTCCAGGCCCTGCACCTCGGTCTGTTCCAGATAGAGCTGGTAGGCCTTGATGATGGCGTCGATGTCATCGATCTCGGCGGCCTTGTTCAGGTATTCGTGGATGTTCAGGAACAGGCTGGCGTGGATGTTGGCTGCCAGGTCATGAACCAGTCGGTGGAAAAAGGCAGCTGCCCTTTGGAGGGCGACTTGCCCGCCACTTCCTTGTACAGGCGCAGCAGGCGCTCATACGACATGTCGGTTTCCGATTCCAGCACCTGCAGGCGGGCACCCAGCTTGATGAGGGTGACGGCCCGTTCGATCTGCTTGGCTTCGGTCAGCAGGCTCTTGTTGCGCATGGCGGTTCCTTGCAGGCGGTGGGCGGGGGCGGTCGAGGTGGCTGAAGCTCAGGCAGCTTCCTGGTGGCGGCCGGCCATCAGGATGGAAGCATGCAGGCGGCTGACGGCGTCGTTGGCCGTGCCTTTGCCATGGTTGGTCAGCAGCGCCCACACCAGGTCGTCGTCGACGCGCATGCGGCAGATCAGTGTGTTGCTCGAGGCCACCTTGAGGACCTGGGCGGGGGTCAGGAGCGCCAGCAGCGAAGCGGTCTCGTCCGAGATGCCCAGGCGGAACAGCGCCTGCTCGCGGTCTGCGCGGATGAGGCTCTGAGCCAGCATCAGGTACTGCAGGTTGGCTTCGCGGATTTCCATCAGGACTTGTTCGTTGGTCATCTTGGACTCCTAAAGGTTCTGGAAGGCGGGCTTGTCGGTCTTGTTTCGCCGATGGGTGTCGGCATGGAATGGATTCTGGTGACCGGGGCCGGATTTCTGAATAGGAGCGGCGCTGTAAGCCGCGTCGGCTGAGGACTGCGTGCCGTGTCAGAAAAAACCTGACAAAAGCGATTTGAAGGGGGGTGATGCCGGGCCTTTTCCCGTCAGAGGGGGCCGGAAAGGCAGAAAGGCGGGCCAATGGCCGCGCCTTTCCTGGTTTGACCTGAGGGCGCCCTGTTGGCGACGCCCCAAGCCCCGTTCACTCGGCCGCGATCGGCTTCAGGGCAATGTGAACTGCCCGCTGGGGGCCGCCCGGAAGGCTGTAGCGAGCGATGCGCTTGAGCACCGTCCACAACTGCCGCCCAAAGCTGCCGGTGTGATACGGCACACCGTAGCGTGCGCACACGGCCTGTACGCGTGGGGCCATCTCGGCGTAGCGGTTGGCCGGGATGTCAGGGAACAGGTGGTGCTCCACCTGGTGCGACAGGTTGCCGCTCATCAGGTGCAGCAGGGGGCTGCCGTTGATGTTGCTGGACCCGAGGATCTGGCGCAGATACCACTGCCCGCGGCTTTCGCCCTCCACCGATTCTCGCGTGAACGTGTAGATCTCTTCCGTGAAGTGCCCGCAGAAGATGATGGCCCACGCCCACAGGTTGCGGATCAGGTTGGCGCCCGCATTGCCGGCCAGGACGGCCAGCCCGAAACCCAGCGCGTCGCCCGTCGTGGCCCCACCGATGGCCGCGCCCACCAGCGGCCACACCACGTAGTCCCGCTTGACGATGCGCCACATCTTGGCCCGCACCAGCAGCCACTGTGGCCGACATTCCGCCCACTTCTTGCGCCCGATGACGACCTTGTCCATCTGCAGGTCGTGAATGGCCACGAACCACTGGAAGAAGGCCGCCAGCAGCAGGGTCAGCAGCAACTGGAAAAGGTGGAGCCAGCTCCAGCGCAGGTCGCTCGACAGGCGCAGCAGGCCGTAGCCGAAGTCGCGGTCTTTGCCAATCACGTTGGTCCAGGTGTGATGGGTGTAGTTGTGCGAGTGGCGCCACTCCTCCTTCGGGCAGGTGTTGTCCCAGTCGAAGGTGTCGCCCTGGAAGCGCGGGTCGTTCATGAAGTTGAACTGGCCATGCATCACGTTGTGACCCAACTCCATGTTGTCGATCACCTTGCTGATGCCGAGCAGGGCCGTGCCCAGCAGCCAGGTGGGCGGGAAGGGGCCGATCGCCAGCAGCGCGCGGCCCAGCAACTCGGTGACGCGCACCAGCGTCAGGATGCCGCGGATGTAGCGCGCATCGCGCTCGCCCAGCGTGCGCCGGGTGTCGTCGCCGATCGCGTCCAGTTCACGCTGGAACGCGGCCATTTCGGCCGGGGTGCGCGGACCGATCTGCACGGTGGAGGAGGAGGAGTGGGTCATGGTGTTGGGGGCGGGTCTCTCAACCCAGCGACTCAAGCTGGAGGTCGGTGAGGGCGCTGCTGACGCACAGCCGGATCGCCTGGCCTTCGCCGTCGATCCGGGATCCGCTGTGCAGGTCGCGCACGGCGCCGCTGTGCAGGCGGCATGTGCATTCATGGCACAGGCCCTGCCGGCAGCCGTGCTTGAGCCGCAGGCCGGCCTGCTCGCTGGCTTCCAGCAGCGTGGTGTGGCCCGGCGCCTCAAACCGGTGGGTGTGCGGCGCGCGCCGGATGTGCACGGCGTGGCGGGTCGTTGCGCCGCCCTCGGCGCGCACGGGCCCGAAGGCCTCGAGGTGCAACTGCCCGGCTTGCCCAGCCTGCTGCCACAGCGTGCGTGCCGCCGCCATCAGCGGGGCAGGGCCGCAGCACCAGGTGGGGGTGCGGGCCCAGTCTGGCGCCACCCGCGACAGCAGGGCTTCGTCCAGCAGGGCCGGTGCGGCAGCGGGCTCCCTCCCGCCGGCTGCTGTGTGCGCGGTCGAGTCGACGGGCACATAGCGGAAGGCGGGCCATTGCCGGGCCAGATCGTCGAGCGCTTCGGCATAGATGCGCTCCGCCCGGCTGCGCGCAAAGTAGATCAGCGTCACGCGGGTGGCCGGGGCTTCACGGTGCAGGTGCTGCAGCATCGCCATCAACGGCGTGATGCCGCTGCCGCCCCCGATCAGCAAGAGCCGCGGGGGCGTGGCAGCGGGCAGTGTGAACGCGCCGTCCGGGGCGCTGACGGTCACGTGGTGCCCCACCTGGATGCGGTCGTGCAGATGATTGGACACCAGGCCACCGGCCTGCCGCTGGACGGTGATGGCGAAGCGCTGGGGATGTCCCGGCACCGCCCGCGGCGAGTAGGCCCTCCGGTGGAATGCGCCTGCGATCTCGACGCCCACCATCACATGGTGCCCCGCCCGGAGTCCGTGAAAGCCTGGTCCGGCCTGCAGTTCGAAGGTCGTGGCGGTCGCCGTTTCGGCTCGGCGGTGCACCACGCGGGCATGCAGTCGGTGCACGGTCCACAGCGGATTGAGCCAACCCAGCGTGTCGTCGAACGCGGCCGGGCTGACCCCGAGGTGGCCCAGCCAGGATGACAGGTGTGTGGCGGCCACCGCGCTCAAGGGGGACGAAGACAAGGTGGCCATGTGTGCAGAGCTCCGGGGGGTCAGAAAGCCGTTGGACGCGGGCTGTGCAACGCCCGACGTGGCGAAGGGTAGAGAGGCTGGGCGGGGCTGCACAGGCGGGGAACTCCTCAAACGGCCGTATGAGCCCCGTGAATGGGGGCCCTGTGCATCGAAGACGTCACCGTGGATAATGGGGACAGATCCACTCCGGAGAGCGTTCATATGGCCCGGTTGCCTCGGCTTGGTGTGGCCGGCTGGCCCCATCTGGTGGTGCAGCGTGTGCACGAAGGGCAGTTGCTGGCCCGGGACGACACCGACCGTGCGGCGCTGCTCGGCGCGCTGCGCGAAGCGGCCCGCCTCCACGGGCTGGCCGTGCATGCCTACGCGTTGTGTCCCGACCACCTGCATCTGCTCGCCACCCCGATGCAGGAGGACAGCCTCAGTCTGACAATGCAGGCATTGGGCCGGCGGTATGTCGCGGCTTACAACCGGCGTCACGGCCGCCATGGCGGACTGTGGTCCGGGCGCTTCCGGGCAGCGGTGCTGGATCCGGTGCAGTTCTTGCTGCCCGCCATGGTCTTTGTCGAGCAGCACGGCGTGCGCGCCGGGCTGGTGCACCGCGAAGACGACGAGCGATGGTCAAGTGCCCGCCACCACCTCGGCCTCATGACGGACCCACTGGTCGCCGACCATGCCCTGTTCTGGGCGCTGGGCAACACGCCGTTCGAGCGCGAGGCGGCCTGGCGCCGCCGCTTGGAAGAAGGGCTTTCAGAGGCCGAGTGTCAACGCCTCGCTGATGCCATGCACAAGGGATGGGCGCTGGTAGACGAAGCCAAGCAGCTGGCACTGCAGCAACTGGCCGGGCGGCCCGTGCGGCCGCGTCCCCGGGGGCGCCCGAGGAAAACGGCGTTGGCCGCCACATCGGCTGGCGGTTGATCTGTCCCTAATTTTCGAGACCCAATTCGACGGTCACTTTTTAATTGGGATCTGACCCTATTTATTACTGCTTGTGACGCTCGGCGCTTCGGGTTATCCTCCACTCTCCCCGTGTTGTTTTGTCACACTCACTCTGGAGCGCCCCCATGTCTCAGGCGACTTCGGGAACGATGTTCCCCACTGACGCTGCCGTGAACCTCACGGCCACCGCCCAAGAAATCCAGGCAGCCGCCGAACATGGCATGTATGCCAATGCCGAGCACGACGCATGTGGCGTCGGCTTCGTGGCGCACATCAAGGGCCTGAAGGCGCACAGCATCGTGCAGCAAGGTCTGCAGATCCTGGAAAACATCGACCACCGTGGTGCCGTGGGTGCCGACCCGCTGATGGGTGACGGTGCCGGTCTGCTGATCCAGATCCCCGACGAGTTCTACCGTGCCGAGGTTCCGGCA